>CAWIBS010000040.1:0-285469 GCA_963834365.1 Vicinamibacterales bacterium
GTCGCAGAGCGAAGTGCCGTGGTGACGTCCGCGCTGCGGTTCTACGAGGAAGAGGGCCTCATCCACTCCGAGCGCAACGATGCCGGCCATCGCCGGTACCCGCGCGCGGTCATTCGCCTGGTCGCGTTCATCGTCTTCGCGCAAAAGGTCGGGCTGTCGCTCGATGAAATACGCGCTGAGCTGGCCAGGCTGCCGCGGCACCGCGTGCCCGAGCGGTCCGACTGGGCGAAGTTGTCAGGCGAATGGAAGAAGAGAATCCCGCGCGCATCGCCGAGCTCGAACGCCTGGAGGCGGGCCTCAGCGAGTGCATCGGTTGCGGATGCCTCTCACTGGACCGTTGTGCGCTGGCCAACCCGGGGATCGGGCGGCGCGCCGGGGTGCCGGTCCGCGCTATTGGATGGAAGGATCTGCGCGCAGTAACTGACGCCCCGACGCTATTTCCCCGCCCTGCCCGGCATGTGTGCGTCGTCTTTTTCGTTTTCCTGGCAGTAATGCTCGAACAAATCGGTATCCGGAAGAAGCTCCTCGACAACACTGAATGTGATCGGCTGGGTGAAGATTTTGGGATCGGTGATCGTAATGGTGAGCTCGAGGTGGCCGTAGTCGCGGCGGCGGAAGCGTTCCTCGACGCGCATCTCCGTGCTGTGACCGGTGCCGCGCGCGTCCAGCCAGCCCAGATCGTTGAAGCCGGCGGTGTCGATCACCAGCGTGTCCCGTCCCATTGGCCGACCGAATATCCCTGCCACGTCGGTGACGGGTCGGCGGGCAGCGCGTCCATCGGTGAAGATCTGGCGGAAAGTGGTCCCCACTTCGTACAGCATCAGGATGGCGGTTGGCGAGTGGATGATCTTGAACGGTTCCGGCAACAGATCGCCGTGGGGTACCCATCGGGGAGACAGTTCAAGGTGGGGTTGAAGACGCCCGGCTGGCTGTGGGCGCGGAGCAGCTCCGCGCCTGCTGCTGTCAGTGGTCGCGCATCAGGTTTGAAATCGGAAAGAACGTCCCGGAAATATTTCGAATTGAGCGACTCGCCCAATCCGAACAGCGTGCCTGGAGCGCGTGGGTCGCCCTCCACCTGCCAGATCCCGGAAAGATCCGGCTTTCCGTTCAACATCGGCACCGGCCCGGTCATGTTGATCTGGCCGTCCGGTGTTCGCGGAGCCCCGGCCATCGGCTGGTTCAACCATTGCGCGCGTACGGAGGGGCCCGCTCCGAAACATGCGATGACGACGCAGAGCGCACACCGAAAGGGGCTGCGCATGGACGTTCAGGCCAGGGCTTTTCCGTAAGCGCGATCAAACGGCTCCATGCCTTCTCGGCCTGTGGCTCGTTGTAGACCTGCGAATCGGGAGGGCACCAGCCGTGCGCCGCGCCGGCGTAGACTTCGATTTCCGCGGGCAGGTTCGCCTTGGCGAACGTCTCCTTCAGACACGTTCTTCTCATTGGGCGACCGCATGTCGTCGTTCTCGGCGATCGTCGATGAGGAACTGCGCCTTGCTCTTCGCGGCTTGAAGATGCGGGCTGTTCGGCATATCGGTCGCCAGCCCGCCGCCATGGAATGAAGCGACCGCGCCGACGCGATCGGGCACGGCCGCGGCGGTGCGAAACGCAATCGGGCCGCCCATGCAGTAACCCTGCGTGCCGATCTTCCGGTTCTTGGCCACCGACGATTGCTGGTCCAGCCACCCGATGAACGCCTTCGCATCGGTCATATGCGTCGTCTCGTTCAGAGCCTGCGCGAGCGGCAGCAGCTGCGGGATTGGCGTCTGCGGCGCCGGCTTCCGCGGTCGGGGCCTTCTTGACGCGATAGAACGGATTCACCACGAGGACCGAATAGCCCGATTCGGCGAGCCGTTTGCCCATCTGGCGGAACGCCGGCCGCAGCCCGAAGATGTCCGGCCACACGAGAACACCCGCGCCGTGCCGCTCGCCGGGTGCACGAAGTAGCAGTCGGCGGTGCCGTCCGGCGTCATCACGCTGACGTCCGATTCCGTGACGGTGACCGCGTTCGCGACCTGCGGCAGCAGCATCGCCATGCCGGCTCCCAACAGGACGCCGAACTGGCGCCGTGTCACCCAGCCGCGGGCTTCGAGTCTTCCTGATCTTTCTCAAAATGGTCCTGATCGCACATATTCGCTCCTTGTCGATGCCGCTCGACGCGCACACTCAAATTTTACCGTGACACTCTATACCTGTTCCGTCGCGACCTCGACTCTCGAACCGCTGACTGTCCTGCGACTGTTGACTACGTGCGATCGTCGACAATGTCGTGGATGACAGGAGAAAAAATCAACTGAATTGTTCATCTCGCGCGGCTGCGATCCGTCCACGCCCGAATGGCCGTCGAGACAATCGCAGGAATTGACTGAAAAAGTCGCGGCTACGCGTACCGCTACGCTCTCGGTACGCTCATTGCTCCGCCGACGCATCATGAACAGTCCACGCACGATCACGGTTGCCTGTCTTGTCGGAATCGCGACGCTCGGTCCGGCGCGAACATCAGCCACGCACAAAATGGTCCGCCCGACCATCCGGCGGTCACCGTTCAAGGGCAGACCTACACGCCACGGTCGATACTGGCGCGCAACATGGGCACGCCCGAGGACCAGACGACGCAGTTCCCGCCTCATAAGATCATCGGCAACATCTACTACGTGGGGACCAGGACGCTCAGCTCGTTTCTCATCGTGACGCCGCAGGGCAACATCCTCATCGACAGCACCTACGAGCGGAACGTGCCGACGATTGAGAAGTCGGTCACGGATCTCGGGTTCAAGTTCTCCGACGTCAAGATTCTGCTCGGGAACCACGCGCACGGCGATCATCAGGAAGGCGACGCCCTGGTCAAGCAGATGACCGGCGCGCAGGTGATGGCGATGGCCGAGGACGTGCCGGCGCTCCAGGCGATCAAGCCCGGCGGCAAGGAGCACCCGATCGACAGGATCCTGCACGACGGGGAACGGTGACGCTCGGCGGCACCACGCTCGTCGCGCACCTGACGCCCGGCCACACGCGCGGCTGCACGACCTGGACGACGACGGCGCAGGAGGGCGGAAGACCTACAACGTGGTCTTCAGCTGCAGCCTGCGCTCGCCCGGCGACGCTGACGCCCGCGATCGTCGACGAGTTCAACCGCTCGTTCAAAATGGTGCGCGCGCTGCCGTGCGACGTGCAGCTCGGCGACCACCCGGCGCAGTACAACATGCACGAGAAGTACGCCAGGCTCCAGAGCGGCGGGCCGAATCCGTTCATCGATCCGGCCGACTGCAAGCTCGAAGCGGACATCCAGGAGGCGATGTTCAAGGCGATCCTGGCCGAGCAGCCCCCGGCCGATCAGCCGTAACGCTGTGCGTCGGGTAGTAGTGGAGGCGAGCCGGCTAGAGGCGGCGAAGCTGAAGCGGACCCTTTTCGCTGCCGCGCGTAAAGGTGCCAACGATGGTCCGGTTGCCCGCGACCGGGTTCTTGATCGTTCCTTCAAAAGCGATGGCGCCGCCGCCATCGCTTTTCGGCGCTCGAATTCCATCTTCACGTGGAAGATCGGCGGAATGCCCGTCGATGAATTCTCGCCCTCGGGCGCCGGCTTGCCGGGAGTGATGTCCATCACCGCAGACTTGAGCGGCGTCGCGTTCGCGCCGGGATTGATTGTCCCGGTGACCTTTTGTCCGTCCCACTTCATGACGATGGTCAGGTCGTGCTTTTGACCGCCGGTCGCATAGTCGCCGTACCAGGTTCCTTCGAGCGGATAGCCTTCCTGGGCCGTCGCGGTCAGGCCGAGCGCCATCACGGTGCGAGAGGATAAGGCGCGTACAGATCATTCGCATCGGACTCGTCACTCGCATGATTAAGGAACGAAGAAGCGCGTATTGTCGATGTCTTCCTGGCTGCCGAGCATCATCTCGGGGCCCTGGTTGTTCTGCTGGCAGATGTATTCGAACAGCTCGTCGCCTGGTCTCCAGCGCAAGCTGAACTCGGTCGTCGTCCACGGTGCCGTATAAGCGCCGGGATCGTCGATCGTCGCCTGATACTTGCAGAGTGTTCATGTCGGTCCGGGTGAACCGCTCGGTGAACTTCAACTGCACGGTATGCGGCGTTCCGCGCGTGTCCATCCAGAACTTCTCGTTCAGTCCGCGGGTCTCGACGACGAGCGAGTCGCTTCCCATCGGCCGATGGATATCCGTAGTTGGTCGCCTCGATGTTCTCCGGGAACGAGCGACCATCCATATAGATGATCCGGAACGAATTGGGACCGCCGTTGTCCATGATGTAGATCCGCTGGAGGTCGGCGACCTCGACGAACTCGGTGCCGTACGGCGTCGAAAACTGCCGCGAGACGCCGGAAGCCTTGCAACGGGTATGCGGTTCGAACTCGTCGATCTGGCGGATGTCGTAGACCGCCGGGCCCAGGGCTGAAACGGAATCTCTTCCAGTTTTTTCCCGGCGGGCAGCGTGGTGACGTCCGCGCCCCAGCCACCGACTGGCTGACCCGGCACGGCACCGAGAATCGGTTTACCGTCCGGCCGGCGCGGCGTCGGCGCCGCGGGAGCGGCCGGAGCGGCCCCTCGCCCTTGCGCCTGCGCGGCGACATCAGGAGCCGCCGTCACCACCATCGCCAATCCCAGAACGGTCACCTGCGCAAGCGCGCGGCTCATCAATCGAACTCTCATCGCGGAACCCTCCCGATGCATCCGAGACTTACGGCCGGTTGTCCTGGCACAGGAAATACGGCGTCTCTTCGCCCGGCACCCACTTGAACGTCCAGCTGGCCTTCCAGGGCCGGGTGTACGCGCCTGGATCGTCAATCGTTACTTCGTATACATCGTCCCCATATCGGTGCGCGTGAATTGTTCGACCAGATGGAGCTGCTCGGTGTGCGGCAAGCCGCCGTTGTCGAACCAGAATTCCTCGATGAATCCACGCGTATCGACGACGAATGTGTCGCCTTCAAAGCGGCCGCCGGCGTAACCGTAGAACAGCGGATAGTCGTCGTTCCCCTGGAGCTGCCCAACCTGCTTGCGGCCGTCGGTGTAGAGTGCGGCGGTTGCGGTTGCCGCCGCCCAGAAGGACGAACATGCGCTTGAAATCCGGCTGCTCGACGAACTGAAACCCGTAAGGCTGTTCGAACTGACGCGGTCCGCCCGGCGGTTTGCACCCGAGGTACAGCGGATCGTGGTCGAGGAACATGCTCTGTCGCATCTTGTAGATGCCGATCGCCCAGGGCTGCATCGGCGCGACCTTGGGGGCGTCAGCGATGTTCTTGAGCAGACCGTACTCGTCCATCTGCACGGTGACGCCGTCCTCGACGAGGCTGGTCTTGCTCGGATATCCCCAGTAACCAGTCTGTCCGGGCGGCGGCCCGAGCCGCGGGTGACCGTCAGGCCACTTCGGCGTCGGTCCCGTCGCGACCGGAACGGGCTCGGTGTTCCGTTGGTGCCGATGTAGACCGGCCGGCCGGTGCTTGTCAGCGTCAGCGCCTTGCCGGATATCTGATTGCTCTTGTTGCGCGCCGGGAAGCCCTCGACGCGGATGACATCGCCGGCCTTGAGCGATGTCTCGCTCCAGGCCTTTCTCGGCCAGGAATCGGACCATCCAGTTCGACGGCCCACAAGGTCGGCAGCGGCTTGCCATCCACCTTCATCAGCACGTGGACGTACGGATTGGCCCAGTCGATCTGGGTCACCGTGCCCGTCAACGTCAGCGACCTGTTGAGGTCGAATTTTGCGGCGAGTGTGTGCTGCGCGGGCGCGGAAACCGCGCCAAACAGCATCGCCACCCAGAATACCCCAGACAACAGAATGTCTCATCAGCACTCTCAGCAACTTGGTATGCGCAATATACTCGCGAAGGGGGCGCAAGAACCAAGGATTTTCTGTTTTTTCTGCGGCCAGTGTCTAAAAGTGGCGCAATTGCAGGAAACGGAGAGTCCGGCGGCGCGTCTCATGCCAAGATCAATTGAATCGGACCAGTCGAATGCTGAACCGTCGCAGGTTTCTTACGGCCACCACGACCGCGGGATTGGGCGGTGTGTCGACTTGCTCGCCATTGGCGGGATCGCCGCGAGCGCCGTGAACGATCGCGAGGTGCTGCCGGCGGCACACACGCCGACTCCAGGCAGCTGGACGACAACGCGATTACGCTCGCGTGGCTCGGCCATGCCACCGTGCTCATCAATTTCTACGGCCTGCGCGTACTCTCCGACCCGACATTCTTTCCGCGGATCGGCGTCAATGCCTGGGTCACTTCTATCGGTCCGCTTCGGCTCGTGTCTTGCGCTCTCTTGCCGTCGCAGCTTCCCGAGATCGATGTCGTGCTGGTGTCGCACGCGCACTTCGACCATCTCGATACCCCGTCGCTCTCCGCGCTCCCCGGCCGGCCGGCAGCGCTGATGGCGCGGAGCACGTCGGATCTTCTGCCGCGGAAACGGCGATTTTCCTCAGTGCGTGAGTTGCGCTGGGGCGAATCCGCTCGTATCAACACGGCGCGTGGCGACCTCGAGGTGCGAGCGATCGAAGTGAAGCACTGGGGTGCGCGCCTGCGCCGCGATACCTATCGCGGCTACAACGGCTACATCCTCAAGCGCGAAGGACGCAGCCTCCTGTTTGGCGGCGATACCGCCGACACACCTCTCTTTGCCTCGTATCGGCGCCACGGTCCCTATGACGCGGCGATCATGCCGATCGGGGCGTACGATCCGTACATCCATAATCACTGCACGCCCGAGCAGGCGGTGGCGATGGCGGATGCTGCTGGCGCGCGGCTGTTCGTTCCCGTTCACCATAAGACGTTCAGTTGAGCCACGAACCGCCTCACCAGCCGATTGAGCGAACCGAGGCCGCACTCGCCGCGGAGGCGGATCGACTCGTGGTGCGGGACGTCGGGGATACGGTCCGCATCGCGTGACCACCACGCCACGCCCTTTCCCGGCGCTGTTATGCCTGCTGTCGTTCATCGCGCTGACATTTGATTTCGCCGCCGCGCAGACGCGCGTCGGCCCGACCCTGGTGAGCCACGATTTACCGGTTCGGCCCAGGGCTGGAGCATCAGCGGGGATACGCAGACGGCTGCCCCAAGTTCCGCGCGAGCGGCGGTCACCCGGGGGGATGTATTACCGGAGTCGATGAAGCCCTGGGCGAGACCTGGTAATTTCACGCGCCGATGCGCGGTGTTGGAGCAATTGCCGGCCGCGATCAACGGCACGATCAGCTTCAGCTTCAAGCAATCAGGGACCGCGGTGAGCCTGATCGACGATGACATCGTAATTGTGGGGCCGGCGGGACGTCTCAGCTACCGGTTCCCAACCGGGTCCTGGGAGCGATTGGCGGGACTATTCGGTCCAGCTGGCCGCAAGCGAGGGATGGACGTGGAACTGGAATGCGCGGGCGACACAGGCGCAGCTCGAAAGCGTCCTGGCCGGCCCTACCCGCCTGGAGATCCGCGGGGAATATCGTCACCGGCGACGATGAGGGTTCGCTCGACAATTTCGTATTGACGGCGGCCCCGATATAGGGGACGCTTGTCGGTGGAGCGGGATGCCCGTATTTATTAGTTCTATCAATTCGGGCCTTAGCCGTCACAGACCATCGTGGGAGGAATGGATTATGGCTTACTCGTTAGTCGTGAACGGACAGACGCATACGGTGGATACCCCGTCCGAAATGCCGCTGCTTTGGGTCCTCCGGGACACCCTCCATATGAAGGGGACGAAGTTCGGCTGCGGCATCGGCCAGTGCGGCGCCTGCACCGTGCAGCTGGACGGCACGGCTGTCCGGTCCTGCGTGACGCCGGTTTCGACCGTCGGCGTCAAGAAGGTCACCACGATCGAAGGCCTGTCCGCTGACGGATCGCATCCGCTGCAGAAGGCATGGCAGGAGCTCGACGTTCCGCAGTGCGGTTATTGTCAGGCCGGTCAGCTCCTGACCGCCGCCGCGCTCCTCACGAGGATCGCGATGCCCACCGACGCCGAAATCGACACCGCGATGAACGGCAACGTCTGCCGCTGCGGAACCTACTTAAGAATCAAGGAAGCCATTCACCTCGCGGCCAACGGCGGGCGGAGGGCGTAGCCATGAAAACTACAAAGACGGCACAGCTCGATCGTCGTTCTTTCCTCCAGGTGACCGCACTGGCCGGCGGCGGCGTGGTCATCGGGATGTACGTTCCCGCACTCGCCCAGCAGGGCGGCGCGCCCCAGCCCGTCAGAGTGGTCGCTGGCGCCCAGTACGTATATCACCGTCCATCCTGACAACACATTCACGATCATCGCGAAGAACCCGGAGACCGGACAGGGCATCAGGGCCGCCTTGCCGCAAATCATCGCCGACGAGTTCGACGTCGATTGGAGCCAGGTCAAGATCCAGCAGGCCGATCTGAATCCGAAGTACGGGCCGCAGTCCGAAGGCGGCAGCCGCGCCATCCCAGTCAACTACGATCCGATGCGCCAGATCGGCGCCGGCGGCCGGTTGATGATGCTGACCGCCGCCGCGCAGCAATGGAACGTGCCGGCTGGTGAATTGACGACGGGAAGCGGCGTCGTCACGCATGCCGCTTCCGGACGCAAGGCCACCTACGCGTCGCTGTCGGAGCGTGTCGCAGCGATGCCGGCGCCCACCGTCGAAGCCGTCAAGGCCGCGTACAAGGATCCGAAGAACTTCAAGATCATCGGCAAGCCGATCAAGGGCGTCGACAACGCCGCCATCGTGACCGGCAAGCCGGCGTTCAGCATCGACGTCGAGCCGCCGGGGACGTTGTTCGCGGTCTTTGATAAGTGTCCGGTGTTTGGCGGCAAGGCGGTCAGCGCCAATCTCGACGAGGTGAAGCGGCTGCCGGGCGTCAAGCACGCGTTCATCGTCGACGCGGTCGCGGGGCGGGGCAACAACTTCCTCGCCTCCGGCGTCGCAATCGTCGCCGACGGCTGGTGGCAGGCCAACAACGCGCGTCGGACGCTGAAGGTCGTGTGGGACGAAGGCGCGGTGGCGACGCAAAGCAGCGTCGGGTACGCGGCGCAGGCCAAGCAGCTGTCGGCGCGGGCATCTCAGCCGCCGACGACTGCGGGCCCAGGCATTGCGGCAATTGGCGACGCCGAGGCCGCGTTCAAGTCCGCGGCCAAGGTCGTCGAGGCGGAGTATGTGTTTCCGCTCCTGTCGCATGCGCCGCTCGAGCCGCAGAATTCCACGGCGCACTACACCACCGACGGGAAACTGGAAATCTGGTCGTGCAGCCAGATTCCGGCTCTCCCGAATCCGGCGCTCGGCGCCGGCATCGATCCCGGTCAAGGTGACCATGCACCTGGTGCGGGCCGGAGGCGGATTCGGCCGGCGGCTGACGAGCGACTACGACATCGAGGTCGGGAAGATCGCCCGCGTCGTCACCGAGGAGCGCACGAAGGCCGGGCTGCCGAGCGTGCCGGTGAAGCTGCTCTGGACGAGGGAAGACGACCTCGCCCACGACCAGTATCGACCGAGCGGCTTCCACTACTTCAAGGCTGGCCTCGACGCGTCGGGCAAACTGGTGGCGTTTCGCGATTTCGTGGCCAGCACGAACTCGGTGATTCCCGCCAACGAGTTCCCGCGCGGATTCGTGGCGAACTTCTCGGTCCACTCCGCGCCGATCACGCCGTTCGATATCCCAACCGGCGCGCTGCGGGCGCCGGGCACGAACGGCGTGTCATTCGTGATGCAGTCGTTCATCGACGAGATCGCCGTCGCCGCCGGGAAGGATCCGCTCCAGTACCGGCTCGACCTGCTGGCGAATCCCGTCGGCGAAGCCGCCGGCGCGTTCAACGCGGCCCGTGCGCGCGGCGTCCTCGAAGCGGTGCGGGACATGTCGGATTGGAACAGCGGAGAGTCTGCCGAAAGGCACCGGCAAGGGCGTCGCGTTCCAGTTCGCCCATGCGGGCTACGTCGCGTATGTTGTGGAAGCGGCAGTGGGCGCCGACAAGAAGATCAACATCAACAAGGCCTGGTCGGCGATCGACATCGGCCGCCAGATCGTCAACCCCAGCGAGTCGATCAATCTGGTCCAGGGCGCGTTCGTCGAAGCGATGAGTCACATGATGGCGTGGGAGATCACGATCGACAAGGGTCGTGTGGTGCAGAGGAATTTCAACAACTATCAGCCGACGCGCATGTCCCAGGTGCCCTCGACGATCGAGGTGAAGTTCCTGCAGACGGACTTCGACCCGACCGGGCTCGGCGAGCCGGCGCTGCCGCCAGCCATCCCGGCAATCACCAACGCGATCTTCGCCGCCACCGGCGTTCGAATTCGGTCCGTGCCGCTCAATACGGCAGGGTACGGCTGGGTCTGACGCCGGCGTCACGCCAGCCTGTTTGAAACAACGCGGGCCGGATTCTTCGGAATCCGGCCCGCGCGTAACTCGCCGATATGAGGCGCGATTGACGTCACCCCTTCCATCCTCTCAACGCGCAGAACCGGATCATTTACTGGAGGAGTAATGCAGACCTTCGTGCAAGGCGTTCATCACATCACGCTGTGTCCCGGACCCGCACAGGAAGATGTGGACTTCTTTACCCAGGTGCTCGGGCAGCGGCTTATCAAGCAGACGGTGCTGATGGACGGCACCATCCCGATCTACCACCTGTATTACGGCAACGGCGACGCCGACGTCGGCTCGATCGCGACTACCTTTCCGTACCCGCGCAAGCCGGGCCGCGTTGGCTCCGGTCAGTTGTCCTGTACCAGCTAAGGTTCCGAAGGGCGCCACGACATTCTGGAAATCGCATTGCGACGCGCACGGTGCCGAGAACAGCGGCATCCAGGAGCGGTTCGGCGCCAAATACATTCGCGTGCGGCATCCGGCCGGACTGCTGTTCGAGATGATCGAGGACGCGAGCGATCAGCGCAATCCCTGGACGACGAAGCAGGTGAGCCGCGACGTCGCGACACGCGGTTTCTTCGGCGCCGTCCTGTCGGTGCGCGACATCCGCGACAGGAATCGTTCTTCGTCGACGCGCTCGGCTTCCGGAAGGTCGGCGTCGACGGTCGGTACCACCGCTTCGAAGTGCCCGGAAGCGGGCCCGGGCGGAACGTCGATTTGCACCACGAACCGGATCGCGAAGCGGGCAGCTGGGGCTTCGGTGCCGGAACCGCGCACCACATCGCCTTCAACGTCGAGACGGATGACGCGCTGGTCAAGCAGAAGGCGATCTACGTGGCCGCTACGGGGCTAGAGCCGGGCGCGAACGCGTCACGGGCGAGGACGTCATTCGAGCCGCGAGCGCAGGCGATCCAATTGCGGTCGAGATCGTCACCACCGCCGGGACGGCGCTCGGCGTCGTCGTTGGATTCCTCGTGAACCTGCTCGATCCGGAGCTGATCATCGTTGGTGGCGGCCTTGGATCGTGTGGCAACGGCCGCTACTGGCAGAGCTTCGTCGACTCCACACGCGCGCACATCTGGGCCGACGCCAGCCGGGATGTGCCAATCGTGACCGCTGCCCTCGGTCCCGATGCCGGCATGGTCGGGGCCGCCGCGGCGTGCTGGCGTCGCCCAGTCGCCTCGAAGGAGCTCAGGTGAAAGCGACGATCGTGAGCCTGATGCAGGAACACGGTCCCGTGCTCGGCGACGGTGGCTATCTGATCGAGCTCGAGCGCCGCGGGTGGGTCGACAGCGGCTCGGGTCGCGAAAAGGTCGGCACCGGCCGGGGGAGCGGGCAGTTCACGCCGGAGGTAGCCATCGAGCATCCCGACGCGCTCATCGAACTGCATCGCGAGTTCCTCGCGGCGGGGTCGCAGGTCCTGCAGGCACTGACCTTCTTCGGCACACGAGAAAAGCTCTCGCGGGCCGGTTACGGTGCGCAGACCGAAGAAATCAACCTCGCCGCCGTCCGGCTCGCGAAAGACGTTGCCGGCGAGCGGGCGCTGGTCGCAGGCTCGGTGTCGCGCACGCAGCTCTTCGAACGGGAAGGTCCGGGAACGGCCGATCATGTACGGGATCTGTTCGACGAGCAGATCCGGCTTCTGACCGCGGCGGGCGTCGACTTTCTCATCCTCGAGACCTTCTTCCACCTGCGGGAGATGCGCATTGCGCTCGAGAGCGCACGCGCCAGCGGCCTGCCCGTGCTGGCGACGATGAGCTTTCGGCCGACCGTGTCGGCATCGAGCGACGGGTATTCGCCGGAGGACTGCGCGAAGGCCATGGTCGACGGCGGAGCCGCGGCGGTCGGCGCCAACTGCGAACAGGAGCCATCGCGAGTCTATCCGGTGGTGAGCGCAATGGGCGAGGCCGCCGGTGTGCCCGTCGTGGCGCAGCCCGCGGCGTTTCGCACGAGCGATGACCGGCCGTGCTTCACGAAGCTCCCTCAGTTTCCCGACGCGCTCGAAACGATCCAGGTGGCGCGCGAGGACTTCCAGGCGTTCGGCCGTCTCGCGGCCGCGAAGCGTTTCGGTTTCGTCGGGGGATGCTGCGGGTGCAACGCGGCCTACATCCGGGCGCTCGGCGCCGGCATTCGTCTCGAGCAGTCGGGCGCGCGCCCGGATGGGCACATGGCAGGTCGCAAGACGAAGCGAGCTTTTCCTCGCGACCGTAGCAACGGAGTGACGTGAGTTGCGAGCGCGTTCACCACGGTGGCTGTGGCTCGCCTTGATGTCGACCTTCTGGTGGGGTCTCTGGGCGTTCCTCGTCAAGGTGGCCAGCCGCGACCTGAACCCGTTTCAGATGCAGGCGCTATTTGTCGCCGGCATGCTGCCGCTGATTGCGTTGGCCCTCGTCCGTACGCGGCTGACAATCCAGACCGATCGGCTGGGCGTCACGTACGGCATGCTGAACGGCGTGCTTGCCACGCTCGGCATGCTGGCGTTCTACGCGGCGATGGAGCGAGGGCGGGCGTCGATCGTGGGACCGGTGACCGCGCTCTTCCCGATCGTGACGATTGCCGGGTCGATGGTGATCCTGAACGAGCGGCTCAACGTCGTGCAGTGCGCCGGTATCGTCTGTGCGCTTGCGGCAATCCTGCTGTTTGCTTGAATGGATAACTGGATTGCACCCGCCCTGGCGGCACTCGTGCTCTGGGGGATCGTCGGGATCCTGCAGAAGCTGGGGAGCAACCGCCTCGATGCGAGCTCGCTCCTGATATGGGTGACTGCCGGGTACACGCTCGTATTGCCGCTGGTTCTCTGGAGGAGCGGAACCTGGGCGCTCTCGCCGGCGGCCATCTTCCTCGGCGTCATAGCCGGATGCGTCAACGGGCTCGGGACGTGGCTGCTGTTTCGTTGCCTCGAGCACGGAGCGAAGGCGTCGGTCGCCGTTCCGCTGACCGCGCTCTACCCGGCGGTCACTGTGATTCTGGCGTCCGTGTTCCTCTCGGAGCGGCTGTCGTCGCGCGAGTGGCTCGGCGTCGCTCTCGCCGTGTGTGGTGGCGTCATGCTCTCGTATGAAAGCGAGCCCAAGAGCCTAGTCAGCGAGCCGCAGCCAGCCGAGCGAATTGACGCTTCAGCGCGTTGACTTGTGCAAGGTAGCGGCGGGGGTCGTGGCCGCCGCATCGCTGGCCGGCTCTGAATCGGAAGCCACGGCGCGCGTATCCGTCACCGGCGCCGTCCCCGCACAGGTGGATGATCGCCGCGAGGTTTTGCCGCTGCTGCAGCGAGGCGCTCGTGATGCGGTTGCGAGCGAGGATGCGCGCGACCGTGCGGTCCAGCAGCGCGGCGGTCATTTCCACAGCATGAGCGGGCACCACTCGTGTGTAGAGCGTGTTGAACCAGCACGAGTGCGGGTCGTGCCAGGGGCCGTCCTCGACGACGACGTGGTCGTGGATGCAATAGCGCCGGGCCTCTGCGAACGTTCCATCGGTGATCTGGAACATCCCGACGGCGCTCGAGGCCGGTCCGTATAGCTCGAACGGGTTCCAGTTCAACCGCCACCGCCAGTAGGTCCGTGCGACCGGGTTGCCGCTGCTCTCCACCTGGGCCAGGGCAGCCAGAAATTCCGGTGTGATGACCGCCGTGGAATGCTCGTCGAAGAGCGGGCCGTATTGCCGCCAGGTCTGCGCCGGCACCTTGGCAAGCGAGCCGCTGACCGCGACGAACACCTCGGTGGGCTTGCGGACTACCTGCACTATCCAGTTCACGGCCGCCCAGACGATCACCAGCAGGGCCGTCCCGACGATAATCTGGACGGCCAACGGCGCGACCCGCATGGCCAGAAACGCGCGTCGCCCCAGGCGCGAGGCCGCCGAGTGGCGCGCGCGACGGCCTCGGATGCGCGTCGGCCGCAATGCGGCCCGCGCAATCATCGCTTGGGGTATGACGGACACTCACCCATTATCGAGCCATCCCGGACCGTTTGGGCGCATTGAACACTGACGTCGCCGTTCTGGTGTTCAGGCTTCCAGTCGGTGTCCGGCGCACGACCGCTTCGATTCGATTGGCGCTCGCGAGGCAACCCGCAGCTCGAGGCGGCGCCGCAGTCGAACAGCTGGACTGCAATCCCCTCGCCGCGAGCATGTTGGCCTCTGCCAGACCTGACCTCGTGACGCTACTTATTTGACGATGGCTGGCAGGGTGCCGCTCCTCGAGCGCGCCTCGAACGAGTCCTCCCTCCGACAACGGTTGATGATGGTCGTTTCGCCTAACGGAGCCCCCATCGTCCAGTACATTAAGCCAGCTTCTTCGTAGTACGTGATTTTCTTCCGGTAGAAGTGGCCTTCGTAGCCGTTGGCTCGAATATGCATGACCGTTCGCTCGAACAAGTCCGGATCGACCCTACCGCGAACGAGGTATTCGTGAGGCCACTCGGGCATGGTCTTCGCGTACGTCCATTGCTCATGGTCCACGAATGACCGGAGATCTTCAGGAAACGGGTTTCCTTCGTTGCTCATACCCTCACATCCTTCGTCGGTCTGGGCGTCTGTGCCAGCTGCCGGAGGCCGTTGCTCTCGACGTCTGCTGCATCCAGCTCGGTGTAGTCCGCCCCGCACACCAATGGGACGCAGGATGGCGGGCAGTCTGACAGGACCGGTCGGACGCTCGCCTGATCTCGATGCCGATGGGGTGCCAGGAGGCACGAATCGCCGCACTAGGGGCGAGCCGCTCTCGCCTTTCGGAACGGCTCGAAGTCCTGCCAGATCTGTTCGAGCAGCTTCGGATCGACGACCCGCGTGTCCCCCTTCTCCGGCCCGCCCGCCGCGTTCAGCACGAGCGTGACTGTTCCGCAATGCGGCCCGAGCGCGCCGGGATCGAAGACGTAGAGCCCTTCGTCGATCGAGTCGCGATCGGAGACGCGGCGTTCGAGCTCGAACGGGTGGATCGGCGTCACTTCGGCGGCGCCGCAGAAGGCGCGCAACCGGGCGAACCCCGACTTGAAGCGCTTCAAGGGCGGGAGCGACACGCCCTGCGTCTGCGCCGCGGCGCGCCCCACCTTCGTCCAGAAGCCCTCGACGAACCTCGGCGTCACCCGGATGAACAGCACCGGGAGCGCCTGGTCGACGTACTCCGACCAGGCCCCGAACTCCATGCGTGGGCGCATGAAGGACAACTCCGCGGTTGGGGCGCGTGTGTCCTTGCTGGTCGTCCTTGGAGTCTCCGACGATGCATGCAGCTCGCCATACACGACGACAGGCGTGAGGAAGGCGATGTCGAAATCGGCCGACGACATCTGATAAGGGCTCAGGCTGCCCGCGCGGCGGTCGACGGAGGCCTTGAGCGCATCCGCGGGGAACGATTCTCTCGGCTCAACTGGAAGCAACGTGGCGCTGGGCGGCGCAGCCGCTTTCATTGTCTGTTCCGACGACGCGATCACCTCGCAAGCGGCGTCGATGCGGACGACTCGAGATTCGCGTCGACTGGCTTCCTCCGTGTCGGCCGGCGGAGACGTGAGCCCCACGACGGCGCCGCCGGCCGTGAAGACCGGCCCGCCCGCGCTGCCGGACGGAAGCTGAAATCGGCGACGATCTCCCGCGGTTTCACGCCGTTGACGATAGCCGAGTTGATGTCCTTCTCGCCGCGCAGCGGCGCGCCGATCGTGAAGATCTCGTCGCCTTGGCCAGGCGGCTTGCCTGCCGGCGTGCACACCAGCGGCACAGGCAGAACGGACGCGACCACCTTCGGATCGATCCAGAGGATGGCGACGTCGCGCTCGGCGTCAGCGGCGAGGACACGCGCCGCCACCTTGATGGCGGGCGTGAGCTGCACCTCCAATGAGGTCGCCGCGCCGACGGCGCGCTGGCTCGTGGCGATGAGCCCCTTCGCGTCGATGACGAACCCCGACGCGTGTGTGCTCGGCGTCCAGATGTCGACGACGCTGTTGCGCCATCGATGGAGAAGGAAGCCGGAATCGGATTCCGGCGCCGCACCGGAGGTCGTGGCCGCCGGGTCGACGTCCCCGAGCTCCGCATTGGCGGCCGTCAGTTCGAGGATGGTGTCGCGGCCGGAGGCAATGTCGACCGTCTGCGTCCACTGATACGTGCGGCCGTGGAACGCCAGGGGTTTGTCCGATTCCACCGTGTAGTTCCCTGGCCGGAGTTTCACCTCGACGCCACCGTCGAGCGCGGTGATGATGCGCCGCGGCGACGCAGTCGGCGGGTTGTCGCTCACGAGCAGCGCATACCGCGGCACCGGCGTGGCCCTGCCGTCAGGGTCGGCCAAAACGACACTGAGACGAAGGACGCCAGGCGCCTGGCCAATCGCGGAACGTGGGGCGAGGAAGACGAGCGTCGCGAGCGCCAGGGCATGAAGCCCCCTGACCCTCACAGCCCTCGATCGATTCACCGTCGGCGTCGCCGAGGCCATCTTCCGCGATTCTATTGAGGAAAGTTGGTCGGGGCGAGAGGATTTGAACCTCCGACCCCTCGGTCCCGAACCGAGTGCTCTACCAGGCTGAGCCACGCCCCGACGTGGAGTGAGCGGGTTCCGCGACCCTGCTCCACTGCCGGCGCTCACCGGGCGGTGAGCGCGTTCGTCGTTCCGACCACCGGCCAGTCTACCTCAAGCCAACCCCTCGCTGTCTCGTTGGACCTGGTTCCAAGCGCCAAACGATACCCACTTGCGCCATGCTTGAGTCGCCGACGGCCGCAGGCGCCGGTCGCGCCGGCGCCCGTGTCCACCGGCGTTCTCGCTCGGGTCGTGCACGTCCATTTTCCCGGTTCAAGTCGGAGACGAACTCGGCCGATTAGCTCGAATCGGGGCCCATCCCGTCATGGCCGACATCGACCCGGACGCATGGCAACATCCCGACCTGGTGCCGCGCGCCGGCTCGGAGCTCCGGGACAGCCATGCCAATCTGGCCCGTGCGCTCGAGGCGAGCGGCATCGGGACATGGACGATCGGCCTCGGCGCCGACACCCGCATGTGGTGGTCGCCGGAAACCTGCCGCATCCTGGGGCTCCCGCCCGACGCGCCCATCGGCCGTGAGATCTTCCTCGGCCTCCTGCATCCCGACGAGCGCGAGCCCGTGCGCGAGGCGCTCGCCGAGGCGGTCATCGCCCGCCAGGCCTACGCCGGGGACCACCGGATCATCCGTCCCGACGGCGCCGAACGCTGGATCCGCGGCCGCGCCACCATCGAGCTGAACGCCCTCGGCCAGCCCTGCGCGCTCGTCGGCATCGTCCAGGACGTGACCGACGCGCGGCAGGCCGAATCGGCCGCGCGCGGCGACCCGCGATCGGCTCCGCGAACTGGTGCAGCACATGCCCGTGCTCCTCGACGCGGTCGACGGGGACGGACGCATCATCTTCTGGAACGAGGAGTGCGAGCGCGTCACCGGCTATTCGGCGGAGGAAGTCATCGGCGATCCCGACATCCTCGTGAAGCTCTACCCCGACGCCGCCTATCGCGAACGGATGCTGCGCGAACGGGCCGAGCGCGGCAACACCTACCGCGACTGGGAATGGACGCTCACCTGCAAGGACGGATCGACACGCACGATCGCGTGGTCGAACGTCTCCGACCAGTTCCCGATCGCCGGCTGGCCCCGCTGGGGCATCGGCGTGGACGTCACCGAGCGCAAGCGCCTCGAACAGCAGTTCCTGCACTCGCAGAAGATGGAGGCGATCGGCCGCCTGGCCGGCGGGCGTCGCGCACGACTTCAACAACCTGCTGACGGTCATCGCGGGCCACACCGAGGCGGTGCTCACCGGCCTGAGCCGCACGCACCCGCATCGCGCCGCCCTCGAGCAGGTGCGACTCGCCGGCGATCGCGCGGCCTCCCTCACCCGCCAGCTGCTGCTCTTCACGCGCCGCCAGGTCGTCGAGGCACGGCCGATGGACGTGAACCAGGTCGTCCGCGGTCTGGATCGGATGCTCCGCCGGCTGCTCGGCGAGAGCATCGAGCTGTCGATCGCGCCGGCCAGCGAGCCGTGCCCCGTCAAGATGGACCCGGGGCAGATCGAGCAGATCCTGATGAACCTGGCCGTCAACTCGCGCGATGCGATGCCGGGTCGAGGCCGGCTCACCATCGAGACGGCGCAGATCGACGTCTCCGCACGGGAGGCTGCCGGACGCGGATCGCTGCAGCCGGGCCCGGCCGTGATCCTGCGTGTCACCGACACGGGCATCGGCATGGCGCCCGACACGCTCGCACACATCTTCGAGCCGTTCTTCACGACGAAGAGCCCGGGCCAGGGCAGCGGCCTCGGACTCGCCACCGTCTTCGCGATCGTCGAGCAGAACCGCGGCCACGTCGATGTCTCGAGCGCGACCGGCCTCGGCACGACCTTCACGATCTACCTGCCACGAACGTTGGAGCCCATCGCACGCTCCGGTCCGGTCGGGATCGGCATGCCACAGCGGCCCGGCGTCGAGACGATTCTCCTCGTCGAGGACGATGACGATGTGCGGAGCCTGGCGAAGGAGGGGCTGGGGCTGAGCGGATACAAGGTGCTGGACGCGCGCGATGGCAGCGAAGCCTTGCTGCTCTCCCGGAGTTACGAAGGCCAGATCCATCTGCTGGTGAGCGACGTCGTGATGCCGGTCATCGGCGGCCCGCAGGCAGCCGAGCTGATCGCGCTGGAGCGACCGGCGATCAAGGTGCTGTTCATCTCCGGATTCACCGGCGACCTGCCGTTTCTCGAACAGCCGTCCACACCGCCACGCCCGCTCCTCTACAAGCCCTTCACCATGGAGACGCTGGCGCGAAAGGTCCGCGACGTGCTCGACGGGTGATCGGCGGCAATTCGGCTCCGACGGCGCCGGCTGAAGCCCCAGCGCTCCTGCGAGCGACGGACTCGTCCGCAGCAGGCTGCTCGGCGATGCGCACCTCGTGGCACGTCAGGTCCAGGTGCAACGGGCAGACCGACACGAAGCCTTCCTTGACGGCGTCGTAGTCCGAGCGCGGATCGGAGGTCCAGGCGCTCGCCCCCTCCTCGATCCAGTAGTACGGCCGGCCGCGCGGATCGATCGACTGCGAGACCTTCGTCACGTGATTGCGGCGTCCCTGCACCGTCACGCGGAACCCTCGGGTCGCCGTGCGAGGGACGTTGACATTCAGGAACGTCCGCGGCGGCAGCCCGGACGCCAGCACCCCCGAGGCGAGCGCGGCGGCCGCGGCAGCCGGCGGACCGAAGTCGAAGCCGTCGGAGGATCGTTCGAGCGAAACCGCAATGCCCGGCACGCCCAGCAGCGCGCCCTCGAGCGCGCCGGCAACGGTCCCCGAATAGGTGACATCGTCGCCCAGGTTGTAGCCCTTGTTGATGCCCGAGACGACCAGGGCCGGCAGTCCCGGAAGGACGCGCGTCACCGCAATGTTCACGCAATCGGTCGGCGTCCCGTCCACCGAGAACACGCCGTCGCTGACCTGCTCGAGTCGCAGCGGCCGCGCCAGCGTCAGCGCGTGCCCGATGGCGCTCGACTCCTGCACCGGCGCGACGACCGTCACCTGGCCCAGCGGCCGCAGCGCGTCGGCCAGCCGCGTGGAGACCCTCGGAGAACACGCCATCGTCATTGGTCACGAGAATGCTGCGCATGCGAGGCTGCGAGTATATGCTCCTGCGGCGTCCATGCCGCCGGCTCCGCACCCCTTCGACGCCGTCCTGCTGATTGCATTCGGCGGCCCGCTCGGGTTGCGCGACATCCGCCCCTTTCTGCAGAACGTCCTCCGCGCCCGGCGTCTGCCGCCCGAGCGCATCGAGGCGGTGGCGCATCACTACGAGCTGTTCGGCGGGGTGTCGCCGATCACCGATATCACCAGACGCCAGGCCGAAGGGCTGGCGGCACGGCTGCGCGCACGCGGACTCTCACTGCCGGTGTACGTCGGGATGCGGAACTGGCGACCACACCTCGCCGATGCGCTGGCAGAGCATGGCGGCGGCCGGCCACCGGCGCGCAGTGGCGGTCGTCGCGGCGGCTCACCGCAGCTACTCGAGCTGTGAGCAATACAAGCAGAACGTGTGGCAGGCCCAGGAGGAGCTCCGCCAGCGGGGCGTCCGGTCACCGACCCTCGTGTACGCCGGCGACTGGCATACGGCTCCGGGATTCGTCGAGGCCGCCGCTGAACAGATCGCCGACGCCACGGCGCGACTGCCCGGCGCGCACCGAGCCGCCGCGCGCCTCGTCTTCACTGCGCATTCGATTCCGCTGTCGATGCCGTTCGTCGAGACGTACGTCCGCCAACTCGGCGAGTCAGCGGAGGCCGTTGCGCGACACCTCGGCGTGTCGGGATGGGAGATCGCCTACCAGAGCCGCAGCGGGCGTCCGGAAGACCGGTGGCTCGAACCTGACATCAATGACGTGCTGCGGCGGGCCGGCAACGCCGGCGTCTCCGCCGTCGTCGTGGCGCCCGTGGGGTTCGTCGCGGATCACATCGAGGTGCTGTACGACCTCGATGTCGAGGCGAGGGCGACGGCAGAGGCAATCGCCCTGCCCATGGCGCGGGCCTCGGCGGTGAACGATCACCCCCGCTTCCTCGACGCCCTGGCCGATGCCGTGGCGGCGACGATCGCCCGCTACCGGGGGACGCCGCTCACAATCCTCCCTGCCGATCCGCCAGCGAGACGCGAGCCTCCCCCGGTGGTGCGACACCTGAGGCAGTGGATGGCGGGGCTGAAGCCCCGCCCTCCATTGTGTGGAAGCGGACGCCCTTGACCGCAGGAGGGCGCGGCTTCAGCCGCGCCTCGAGTGTCAGGCCGGCTGCTTGGCGCAGTGCTTGTCGAACGCGGCGATCAATTCGTTCGCGATGTGCTCGGCGGAGCGGCTCTCGATCTGGTGGCGCTCCATCATGTACACCAGCTTGCCGTCCTTGAGCAGGCCCAGCGACGGCGACGACGGCGGATAGCCAGCGAAGTATTGCCGGGCGCGATCAGTCGCGTCGATGTCCGCACCGGCGAATACCGTCGCCACCTTGTCCGGCACGACGTCGTGGTTCAGCGCCAGCGCGATGCCCGGCCGCGCCTTCCCGGCGGCGCATCCACAAACCGAATTGACGACGAGCATCAGCGTGCCCGACGTCTGGCCGACGAGCGTGTCCACGGCGTCGGCGGATCGCAGCTCCTGCACGCCAAGGCTGGTCAGCTCTTCGCGCATCGGAGCAATCAGGTATTCGGGGTACGGCACTCTCAGTCTCCTTGAATCAACAGCGGCAATCGAAAACCCACGATAGCACGGCGACGCCAGGATCGAACCGGCTCACGCCGACCGGCCCTGGGCCTTCTCGTCACGTCCGGCTGAACCGTCGGCGTTCGCGGACTCTTCCATCAGCAGATCGGCGGCTTCATCGTCGAGTGTCGAGTCGGGATCGGTGGGTCCCTGGCGCCTGGCGTACAGGAATGCCAGCGAGAAAATGACGGCGATGAGGCCGAGCGACAGCCACTTCGGAATCTCGAACGCGACGTAGTGCAACTGGTGGAGGTACTCGAGCAGCAGCTTGAGGCCCACCCACGCGATGATGATGAAAGCCCCGTCCACCAGCGCCGGATACCGCTGGACGACGACCAGCAGCTGGCCGATCAGCATCCGCATGGCGACGATGCCGAGGAGGCCGCCGGTGACGATCACCCACAGCTTGTTCGACATCGCCACGGCCACCAGAATCGAGTCGATGGCAAAGACGATGTCGGTCAGTTCGACCTTGACGACCGTCGCCCAGAAAGCGCTCAAGCCCAGCCAGGCGCGGGCCGGCTTCGGCGTCCGCCGGGATTCGGCGTCTGCCCCGAAAAGAAGTGGTGGAATGCGAGATACAGGAGATAAGCCGCGCCGACCAGCTTGACCCAGCTGAGCTGAATCATGAAGGCCGCGAAGATCGTCGCGAGCGCGCGGAATACGAACGCCCCGACGATGCCGTAGCGCAGCGCCTTGCGCTGCTCGTGCTTCGGCAACCCGAGCACGAGAATGGCCAGCACCAGGGCGTTGTCCGCGCTGAGCAGCCCCTCGAGCAGGACGAGGAGGCCGATGGTGACGAAGTCGGTGACGTGAACGTCCACGGGGCTCGAGACTCTTTGACGCGGAGCACGGCCGAGCCGCGATCGGCGACCGCCAGGGCGTGCGGGTCGAATAGCGAGTATCCCCCGAATCGGCCGTGCAAGTCACGCACCTGCGGGTGCGCGGCAGGCGGCAAGTCTGCGATGCACCGGCGCAGACTATTGACACGAGTTGTGTCAATTCCTATACTCGACTGGCCGCAAGCCTGACGCTGTCGTCAGCCCGCTCGCGCAACCGGGCCGGTGCCTCGTGGATTCGAGCCGCCGGTCCCGATGAGGGGTGTGCCGGATGCAGATTGGCGAGGACCTCTATTTCATCAGCATGGCCGCGGAGCTCCTCGGCATGCACCCCCAGACGCTGCGGAAGTACGAGCGCCTGGGCTTCATTCGTCCGACGCGGACGATCGGCAGCATGCGCCTGTACTCGCGCGCGGAGCTCGATCGGCTGCGGCTCATCAAGCACCTCGTGGACGAGGAAGGCGTCAACCTGGCGGGCGTGCAGCGCCTGTTGTCGGTCGTGGACGTCGTCCGTCGGCTGCAGGGCCTCGCGCAGGGCGACGGCCTCCCCCGCGCGCACGCGCGCCGACTGTCCGAGGAGCTGGATCGCCTGAGCACGCTGCTGGGGCTGTGAGGACCGATGGACTTCAAGGACTACTACGCGACGCTGGGTGTCGCGAAAACAGCGACCGACAAGGAGCTCAAGCAGGCGTACCGGAAGCTCGCGCGGAAGTTTCACCCCGACGTCAATCCGGGCGACAAGGCGGCCGAGGCGCGCTTCAAGGAGATCAACGAGGCCTATGAAGTGCTCGGCGACGCCGAGAAGCGGCGCAAGTACGACGAGCTCGGCGCCAACTGGCGGGCGTACGAGCAGTCGGCAGGCCACGGCGGTCCGCCACCCGGATTCGAGCAGTTCTGGCAGCCCGGCGCGGCGGGCTCGTATCGCACCGTCTCGCCCGAGGAGATGCAGGATCTCTTCGGCGACGAGAACCCGTTCTCGGATTTTTTCAAGACGTTCTTCGGCGGCGGCGGCCAGACCCGTCACGCCGGCGGACGCGGCGCCCGGGCTCGTGCGCGGGGCGGGTCGGACGTCGAGCATCCGATTCGAGCTGACGCTCGAAGAGGCGTTCCAGGGGACGACGCGCCGGCTTTCCCTGAAGCAGGCCGGCCATGCGCGCACCATCGACGTGCGTATTCCTGCGGGTGTGCGCGACCAGGCCCGCGTCCGCGTGAGCGGCGAGGGCCAGCCGGGGGCGATGGGCGGCAAGTCCGGCGATCTCTATCTGCGCATTCAGCTGAAGCCGCATCCGCAGTTCACCCGCGACGGCGACGACCTGTCGACGCGGGTCACGGTGCCGCTCACGACGGCGGTCCTCGGCGGGGAGGCCAATGTGTCGTCCGATCGCCGGCGGGCCGGTCCGGTTGAAGGTGCCGCCGACCACGCAGAGCGGGCAGCGATTCCGGGTGCGTGGCCAGGGGATGCCGTCGGTCGGCAAGGCCGGCGAGCGCGGCGACCTGTACGTCACCGTGGACGTCCTGCTCCCGAAGACGCTGACCGACGAGCAGCGCCAGCACTTCGAAGCCCTTGCGGCGCTGAGCGAGGCGGATGACCCGGCACTCTCGGAGGCATCTCAACCAGACTACACCGAGAAGGCCCAGGAGGCCATTCAGAGCGCGGAACAGATCGCCGATCGCGAGCACCACCCGCAGATCGAGCCGGAGCACCTGCTCGGCACCCTCGTGGCGCAGCGCGGCGGCGTGGTGCCGGACGTGCTGCGCAAGATGCAGGTCGATCCGGATCAGATCGCTGCCGAGGTGCAGCGGGCGCTGGCGAAGCTGCCGAGTGCCCAGGGCGGAAGCCAGCCCGGTCTGTCCCCGCGCCTCCGCGCCGTCTTCAACAAGGCCGAAGACGAGGCGGAACAGTTCAAGGACGAGTTCGTCAGCACGGAGCATCTGCTGCTGGCCATTGCCGGCGAGCCCGGCCGCGCGGCCGCGGCGACGCTGCTCTCGGCGCGCGGCGTCACCCGCGATCGCATTCTCGAGACCCTCGCCACGGTGCGAGGCAGCCAGCGCGTCACCGATCAGAACCCGGAGGGCAAGTACCAGGCGCTCGAGCGCTACGGCCGCGACCTGACCGAGCTCGCCCGCCAGAACAAGCTGGATCCGGTGATTGGCCGCGACGAAGAGATCCGGCGCGTCGTGCAGGTCCTGTCGCGGCGGACGAAGAACAACCCCGTCCTCATCGGCGAGCCCGGCGTCGGCAAGACCGCCGTCGTCGAAGGGCTGGCCCAGCGGATCGTCCGCGGGGACGTGCCGGAGGGACTGAAGGACAAGCGGATCATCGGGCTCGACATGGGCGCGCTCGTCGCCGGCGCCAAGTATCGCGGCGAGTTCGAGGATCGCCTCAAGGCCGTGCTGACGGAAGTGACCGAATCGGACGGCAAGGTGGTGCTCTTCATCGACGAGCTCCACACCGTGGTGGGCGCCGGCGCCGCCGAAGGCTCGCTCGATGCCTCGAACATGCTGAAGCCGATGCTGGCGCGCGGCGAGCTGCACACGATTGGCGCCACCACGCTCAACGAGTACCGCAAGCACATCGAGAAGGACGCCGCGCTCGAGCGGCGGTTCCAGCCGGTCCTCGTCGATCAGCCGACCGTCGAGGACACCATCAGCATCCTGCGCGGCCTGCGCGAGCGCTACGAGATCCATCACGGCGTGCGGCTGAAGGACTCGGCGCTGGTGGCGGCGGCCGTGCTCTCCAACCGGTACATCACCGATCGGTTCCTGCCCGACAAGGCGATCGATCTCGTGGACGAGGCGGCGTCGAAGCTGCGGATGGAGATCGACTCGATGCCCGCCGAGCTCGACGAGGTCCGCCGCCGGCTGATGCAGCTCGAGATCGAACGCGAGGCGCTGCGCAAGGAGACCGATGCGGCCTCACGCGATCGGCTGGCGCGCCTCGAGCGCGAGGTCGCAAATCTCAAGGAGCAGCAGACCGCCCTCACCGCCCGCTGGGAGCAGGAGAAGTCGTCCATTCAGAGCGGACGCGAGCGCAAGGAGGAGCTCGAGCGTCTGCGGGCGGAAGTCGATCGGGCGCAGCGGATCGGCGACTATGCGAAGGCCTCCGAGCTGCAGTACCGGACGGATCCCGGAGCTCGAGAAGCAGCTCGCGGCCGAAGCCGGCGCGTCCAGTGCTCCCGGCGGCGCACGGCTGCTCAAGGAAGAAGTGGACGAGGAGGACATCGCCGAAGTCGTGGCGAAATGGACGCACATCCCCGTCAGCAAGCTGATGGAAGGCGAGGTCCAGAAGCTCCTCCAGATGGAAGCGCGGCTGCACGATTGCGTCATCGGCCAGGACGAGGCCATCGTCGCAGTGGCCAACGCCATCCGGCGTGCGCGGGCCGGGCTGCAGGATGCCAACCGTCCGCTCGGCAGCTTTCTCTTCCTCGGCCCGACGGGTGTCGGCAAGACGGAGCTGGCACGGGCGCTCGCCGACTTCCTGTTCGACGACGACCACGCCATGGTGCGGATCGACATGTCGGAGTACCAGGAGAAGCACAGCGTCGCGCGCATGATTGGGGCGCCGCCCGGCTATGTCGGCTACGACGAGGCGGGCCAGCTCACCGAGGCGGTCCGGCGGCGGCCCTACTCGGTGGTGCTGCTCGACGAAGTCGAGAAGGCCCATCCCGAGGTGCTCAACGTGCTGCTGCAACTCCTCGACGACGGCCGGCTGACCGACGGGAAGGGCCGGACGGTGGACTTCAAACAGACCGTGGTCATCATGACCTCGAACATCGGCAGCCATTTCATCGCCGAGTTCGCGCATCGTGACGGATCGCTCGAGGAAGGCACGCGGCGGCAGGTGATGGATACCGTGCGCGCCCACTTCAGGCCCGAATTCCTCAATCGCGTCGACGAGATCATCCTCTTCCATCCGCTCGGACGGACACACATGGGGGCGATCGTGGACATCCAGCTGCGGACGCTCATGAACCGGCTCGCGGACCGCAAGATCTCGGTGACGCTCACCGACGCGGCCAGGGCCCGGATCATCGAGGAAGGCTACGATCCGGTCTATGGCGCGCGGCCGCTCAAGCGGACGATTCAGCGCCGCATCCTCGATCCGCTGGCGATGAAGGTGCTCGAAGGCGAGTTCCGTGAAGGCGACGTCATCACGGTGGACGCCAGGGACGGGGAGCTGCAGTTCAAGAAGGGCGAAACTGCGGCAACGGCCGGGCGTTGAGGAACCGGGTCCGGCTGAAGCCGGACACTACGCTGGAGGAGGGTCCGGCTGAAAGCCGGACACTACGCTGGAGATGCCCCGAGGCTTCAGCCGGACCCGGTTGTCTTGACGTAGTGTCCGGCTTCAGCCGGACCCCTCACACCTGCGGTCGTGGCTGGCGTTGCTTGACACGTTCCCGGACGCGCTTGGGGGACTCGCTCATCCGCTGTTCGCGTGACGCCTTCAGCTCGGTCGCCTTGGCCTGCTGCTCCGGGGTCAGGACCGCGAACACTTCGCTGTAGATCCGTGCGTGCAGCACGGTGGCGTCCGCCTGGACGGCCGCCAGCGCGGCGGCGCGGTCGCGAACGGCGCCCTCGTCGAACTGCGGGGATTCCACCGCGTCGAACTGTGCCTTCATCGCCGCCCGCACCTTCTCGGCGTTCGCCTGCAGCTCCTCGCCATGGCCGTCGAGGATGCCCTTCACCTGCTCGTGCTGCGCGTCGCTCAGGTCGAGCTGTCGCAGTGGCAGCAGCAGGCCCATGTGCCCGGGGCCGAGTCCTCGCCAGAAGACGCCCGGCTGACCGGGTGCCCGCCGCCGAATCCCCTCCTGCGGCGCGGGCTGCCCTTCCGTCTGCTGCGCGAACAGCGCGCCCGGCCCCCACGTGCTCGCCGCCAGCGCACCCGCGACCGCGAGCGCGCGCGTGTTCCGTCCAATCCGTGAACGAGTCATCGTCATGTCCCTCCAGAGCGCCGACGTTCATTGATTGTGACGCATTGTCGATGGCCACGGCGTGGCGAAGGTGTGAAAAAACGATGGCAGCCCACCGATCGTTGCCGGTCGGGCCGGATGGGCACGCAGGCCAGGGCTAGACTGGTCGATGAGTGTCCCGCGACCACTCCGACCCTCCCCGCCGCGTGCTCGTCGTCGAAGACGAGCCGCATATCAACGCCCTGGTGGCGCTCCACCTCGGGCTCGAAGGGTGGACGACCGTCCAGACGGGCGACGGGCGCGACGCCCTGCGCCTCGCCCGCGAGCAGCGCTTCGATTCTGATCGTCCTGGACCTGATGCTGCCGGGCCTCGACGGGCTGTCGGTGCTCGGCGCGCTGCGCCGCGACGAGGCCAACGGCGACGTCCCCGTGCTCCTGCTGACGGCGCGACGCGAGGAGGCGGACAAGGTGCTCGGGCTCGAGAGCGGCGCCGACGACTACCTGACCAAGCCATTCGGGATCCGCGAGCTGGTCGCCCGGGCGAATGCACTGAGCCGCCGCCCCCGCGGGACGATCGAGCGCGGGCGCGAGCACCGACCCGCGAGGCTGCGCGACGTCGAGGTCGATCCCGCCCGTCGTCGAGTCCTCGTCGGCACGCGCCAGGTCGAGGTGACGGCACGCGAGTTCGACCTCCTCTACCTCCTCGTCAGCCATCCCGGCATCGTCTTCAGCCGCGAGGCGCTGGTCTCGCGCGTGTGGAAGGGCGACACCTTCGTGACCGCGCGGAACATCGACACGCTCGTAAAGCGGCTGCGCCAGAAGATCGAGCGCAACCCGGCAGAGCCCGAGGTCATCCTGACCGTGTGGGGCGCCGGCTACAAGGCGGCCGATGCCTGAAACACACGATCGCCCGCTCTGGTACCGGAGCCTCTACTGGCGCATCGCGCTCGGGTTCATCGTCTGCGTCGCCGTGGTGCTGCTCGCCCAGGCGGTGCTGTTCCTCTGGCTGGCGTCGCGGGCCAATCCGGCGCTCACGCGGTCGCCGCAGGATCTGGTCGCGATCGCGGCCGTGGACCTGTCGTCCGCCCTCGAGGCCGACGGCAGCGCTCGATATCGGCCGGCACGTCGGGCGCGAGTACGGGCGCGCGCCGCACCCGCTCATCGTCGTCATGGTGGACGGCAGCGTGCACCGCAGTCGTGCCGCGGACGTGCCGCCGCCGCTCCTGCGGTTCGCGCGGACGACGCTGATGCGCGAGGCGCAGGGGCTGTCGCCATCGGACCCCGACCCTGGCGAGCTGCCGCCGGACGAGCCGCGCCGCCGTCCACCGCCGCCAGACGGGGGCGGGATCCGCATGCGAATCCCGCGGCGCCCGGCGATGGGGCGCATCGTGGTGCACGGCAGGCTGGTGGGACTCACGGTCGCCGTCCCCGGTCCTCCACCCGGCGGCTACCCGTTCCTCGCCGAGTACGGACCGGCGCTGGCGCTCGCCGGGGTTGGGCTCCTGCTCGTCGGCACGGGGACGATGGCCTTCTTCGTGTTCCGGCCGGTCCGGCGGCGCCTGGAGGCGCTGGAGCGGGCCGCCACCCGGGTCGGGGCCGGCGATACCTCGGCGCGGGCCCCCGAGACCGGCGGCGACGAAGTCGCGGTCCTCGCCTGGCGTTTCAACCGCATGGCCGCGGATCTCGACGCGCGGGTTCGCGATCTGCAGGAGGCGGATCGCTCCCGGCGACAGTTGCTCGCCGACGTCTCTCACGAGCTGATGACGCCGCTCACCGCGATGCGCGGGTATCTCGAGACGCTGGCCGTGCCGCGTGCGGTGCCCGACGAGGCGACGCGCGAGCGCTACCTGCGCATCGTGACCGCCGAGACGCTGCGGCTCGAGGCGATCATCGGCGATCTCCTCGATCTCGCGCGGCTGGAGAGCAGCGGCGGCGGTCTGGCACGCGCCCGCGTCGCAGTCGCACGCCTGTTCGCACGCGCCGCCGAACGTCACGAGAGCGCGCTCGACGAGCGGGGCGTCGAGCTCCGCACGCATGTGGATCCGGGAGCCGAGCTGGTGGCCGGCGACGAGCGCCGCCTCGAGCAGGCGGTGCAGAACCTCGTGGCCAACGCGGTCCGCCATACGCCGCGCGGCGGCCGCATCAGCCTGAGCGCCGCGCCGCAGGACGGGCGTGTCTCGATCGTCGTGACCGATACCGGCCCCGGCATTCCGCCGGACCATCTGGCGCACATCTTCGATCGCTTCTATCGCGTCGAACCGGCGCGGGATTCCGCGTCGGGTGGCAGCGGCCTCGGATTGTCGATCGTGCGGGCGGTGGTGGAGCGCCACGGCGGGAGGATCACGGCGTCGAACAATCTCGACGGCGGAGCGCGGTTCGAGGTCCTGCTCGACGCGGCTGTCTAGAAAGAGAGGGCGGCGCATTCCCTGAAGGGGCTGTCCCACCTGCATCGGGCCTCTTTCATCAGCCTGCCGGTCCCTGGATTCGTGTCAGCATGCGGGGCGTGCGACGCATTGGTGTAGCCGAACGTCGTGCCCGCCTCGCGGTCCGTCACCGCATTGCGCCAGGACATCGGGCGTCGTCGCCGCTGGAGGCGGCGACCAGCATGGTCTGCCTCCACGGCACCGATCCCGCCACGATCTATCTCTCCGCGGCAGCCAGGGTCGACGGGCTGGCGACGGCCGATCTGGATCGCGCCCTCTACGCCGACCGATCGCTCGTCAAGCACATGGCGATGCGGCGAACGTTGTTCGTCGTTCCCAGGGACCTGCTCGCCTTCGTTCAGGCGGGCGCCAGCAATCGCGTGGCCGATACGGAGCGCCGGCGCCTGCTTCGTGACGTCGAGGCGACGGGTCTCCACGCAGACGGCGCAGGCTGGCTGGCCAGGGTCTCGGCGCAGGTGCTGAGCGTGCTCGCCGACGGACGCGAACGGACGATGGCGGAGCTGCGCACCGGGATCTCGCTGTTGCAGGGGTCCATCCCCTACGGCGAAGGCAGGACCTGGGGTGGGCCGATCGCAGTCGGGCCGCGCGTCCTCACCGTCATGTCGGCGGCCGGCTCGATCGTCCGTGCCTCGAATGCCGGGGCCTGGACGGCATCGCGACCGCGCTGGACCACGATGCGCGCGTGGCTCGGGATCGACGTCGAGCCGTGTTCGGAACAGGCGGGCGTCGCGCGGCTGGTCGAACGATGGCTGCGCGCGTTCGGCCCGGGAACGGCGGTTGATCTCAAGTGGTGGCTGGGGTCCACACTGACAGTGGTTCGCCGCGCCCTGGCCGATGTCGGCGCGATCGCCGTCGATCTCGACGGACGGGTAGGTTACCTGCTGCCCGACGATCTCGAGGACACACGGCCCATCGAGCCGTGGGCGGCGCTGCTGCCTCCGCTCGATCCGACGACGATGGGGTGGTTCGAGCGGGACTGGTATGTGGGCGCTCACAAGCCGCAGGTGTTCGACACCAGCGGCAACGCTGGGCCGACCGTCTGGTGTGACGGCCGGATCGTCGGCGGCTGGCGTCAGCGCGACACCGGCGAGGTGGTCGTTCAGCTGCTCGAACGCGTCGGGCGCGAGCAGCGGCGAGCGATTGACCGTGAGGTGGCTCGCCTGAATGAGTGGCTTGGCGGAATCCGCGTGCTGCCGCGATTCCCGTCGCCGCTCTCCCGGAGCCTCGGCCCGCCCTTCGACGGGCGGGGCTGAACCGGGCGAGGGGCTGCCGATCCGGGAACGACCGGTTTCAACGAGGATCGTGCGCGCCCTGGTTGCCGACGAAGCCGCAGGTCTTGTGGCTCCCGTCACAGAACGGCTTCTTCTGCGACTGCCCGCAGCGGCAGAGAGCGACTGGCCGTCGTTCGATCGGATACGGGCTCCCCTGCCAGTCCACCACGGTCACGTCATCGCCCTCGATGACGATCGGGCCGTTCTCGCGCAGGCGGACGACCGCCATTAGTCCCCTGGAACCGTGATGAGTTGCCTAAGTCCCGGAGCGCGGCGCCCGGCTCGCAAGGCGCGACGACTGAGAATATTGGCCATATTTGAAGGAGAAGCAACGTAGCGAGCCGGGATGCCCCGCCCGGGAATCAGGTGACTCATCACGGTTCCAGGGGACTAGCCGCTCCTCTGCATCGCTCCGAGGAACTCGGCGTTGCTGCGCGTCTTCCCCATCTTGTCGAGCAGCAGCTCCATCGCTTCGACCGGCGACAGCGGATTGAGGATCTTGCGCAGCACCCACACGCGGTTGAGGTCGTCGCGGGTCAGCAGCAACTCCTCCTTGCGGGTGCCGCTCTTGAGGATGTCGATGGCGGGGAACACGCGCTTGTCCACGAGCTTGCGATCGAGGTGGATCTCCATGTTGCCGGTGCCCTTGAACTCCTCGAAGATGATGTCGTCCATGCGCGAGCCGGTGTCCACCAGCGCCGTCGCGATGATCGTCAGCGATCCCCCTTCCTCGATGTTTCGCGCCGCCCCGAAGAAGCGCTTCGGCTTCTGCAGCGCATTCGAATCGAGGCCGCCGGAGAGCACCTTGCCGGACGGCGGAATCACGCTGTTGTAGGCGCGGGCGAGCCGGGTAATCGAGTCGAGGAGGATGACGACGTCCTTGCGGTGCTCGACGAGGCGCTTGGCTTTCTCGATCACCATCTCGGCCACCTGCACGTGGCGCTGCGCGGGCTCGTCGAAGGTGGAGGAGATCACTTCGCCGCTGACCGACCGCTGCATGTCGGTCACCTCCTCCGGGCGCTCGTCGATGAGCAGGACGATGAGGTAGACGTCGGGATGGTTCTTGACGACGGCCTGCGCCATGGCCTGCAGGAGCATGGTCTTGCCGGTGCGCGGCGGCGCCACGATCAGGCCGCGCTGCCCTTTGCCGACCGGCGTCATCAGGTCCATGACGCGCGCCGACAGCTGCTCGGCCACCGTCTCCAGCCGCAGGGCCTCCGATGGATAGAGCGGGGTCAGGTTCTCGAAGAACAGCTTGTTCTTGGCCTGATCCGGCGTCTCGAAGTTGACGGCTTCGACCTTGATCAGCGCGAAGTAGCGCTCCCCTTCCTTCGGCGGCCTGATCTGTCCGGACACCGTGTCGCCGGTGTGCAGATCGAAGCGGCGGATCTGCGACGGCGACACGTAGATGTCGTCGGGCCCCGGCAGGTAGTTGTAGTCGGGCGCCCGCAGGAATCCGTAGCCGTCCGGCAGCACTTCGAGGACGCCCTCCGAGAAGATGAAGCCGCTCTGTTCGGTCTGCGCCTTGAGGATCTGGAAGAGCAGCTCCTGCTTGCGGAGACCCGAGGCGCCGGCGACGTTGAGATCCTTGGCCACCTGGGTCAGGCGCTGGATGCTCATCGCCTTCAGCTCGCCGAGCCCGAGGCTGGGGACGCTGGCGCGGTCGGCGGTTTCAACCTCGAGCGCTTCGAGGGCGGGATCGGAGACGGGCAACGAGGGATTCCGCCGCGCGCGGGCGCGGGCGCTTCTGATGTCGGGCCATGTGAACGGGCGGTAACGCTGACGTGAGATGGGAGGCGTCGGAGACGGGCGCTGACGTGAATCGGCTCGTCTCGGAGCCCGTGAGTCTCGAACAACCGCAGTGTCTCGAAGATTGGTCGTTTCTCGAAGACGAAGCCGTGAGCCGGGAATCCGGTCGCGGACAGCAAACGGAAGGTCGCGCCTGGCGGCGGCTGGACCGCGCGAGTATAGGACCGGGCCCGGGCGCTGTCAACGCCAGCCCGGCCTAATCCGTCCGATCGCCAATCCCCATGATGCTGCACGCCAGGATCGGCTCCAGGCCGAGCGCGCGCGCCCGGGCCAGCAGTGCAGGGGACGCGGCACCGGGGTTCACCCAGAGCTCGGCGGGCTTGCGATCCGCAATCGCCTCGAGGAGCGGCAGCCCGACCGACGCGGGGACGTACATCGACACCAGGTCGATCCGCCCGGGCACGTCGGTGACGCTGCGATAGGCCCTCAGGCCTTCGACCGTGGCCAGCGTCGGGTGCACGGGACGCACGTCGTAGCCCTGGCGCAGGAACGCGCGCACCGCTTTGTTGCCGAACTTCCGCCGGTCCGCTGATGCGCCGATGATGGCGACGACTCGACTCATGCGACTCACACCGGACCCGCGGCGAACCCCCCGAGATCCGTAGTGTACAATCCGTCCACGTGTTCCGGCATGCCATCATCCTGACCGCCCTTTGCCTGCTGACGTTCTTCGCAGGGCTGGGGCGATCGGCGATTGGCGACTCCGACGAGGCCTTCTATGCCGAGTCGGCTCGCGAGATGATCGAGCAGGGCGACTGGATCACTCCCCACTACAATTACGAGTACCGCTTCCAGAAGCCAGTGTTCTTTTACTGGCTGGTCGCGCTGTCGTTTCTCGCGGCGGGGATCGGCGAAGCCGCGGCCCGCTTTCCCGCGGCGCTCGCCGGCCTCGGTCTCGCGCTGGTCACCTGCGGCTGCGGCCGGCGCTGGCTGGGCGCCCGCGCCGGCCTGCATCGGCGGCGTCATCGTCGCCTCGAGCTTCGGCTACTTCACCATCGCCCGATCGTCGCTGCCGGATCTGCCGCTGGCGTTCTTCATCACGCTCGCCACCTGGGCACTGCTCGAGGCGACGGCCGACGAGGTGCCGGGCCGCGGCCGGGCCGAGCCCGCCGCCACCGACCGCGGCCTGTGGATGCTCGTCGGGGCGGCGGCCATGGCGCTCGGCGTGTTGACCAAGGGCCCCGTCGGGCTCGTCATTCCCGCGCTGGTCGTCCTCGTGGTGCGACTCGTCCTGCGGCGGTCGCTGCTGCCGTCGCGGGACGGCTGGCTCGGCGTGTCGTGGCGCACGCTCGCGGGCGGTGCCGCCGTCCTGCTGGTCATCGCCCTGCCGTGGTACACCGCGATGGTCGCCGCGCATGGCCCCGGCTATCTCGAACGCTTCTTCGTCGGCGAGAACCTCGAGCGATTCGCGACCGATCGCTACAACGACCGGCGACCGTTCTGGTTCTACGTCCCGATTCTGCTCGGTGGGCTGACGCCCCTGGTCGTCGCTGGTCGTGCTCTGGACGCTGCCGGCCCTCCAGGTGATTCGCCGCGTGCGCAAGCTCGACGCCACCGAGTGGCGGCTCGTGCTCTGGGCGGCGGTGCCGTTGATCTTCTACACGCTCTCGGTCGGGCAGCAGCCGCGGTACATCCTGCCGGTGCTGCCACCGCTCGCGCTCCTCGCGGCGCGGACGATTGTGCGCCGCGTGGAGAGAGCGAAAGCGCAAGGCGGCCGCGATCTGCCGCTCGTGCTGGCGGCGACGGGCAGCGCCCTGATGCTGCTGGTCCTCGCCTTCCTGCTCCACCGGGCGCGTCCGCTCCTGTTCGCCCTGTCGCCGACCGCCGGGCTCATCGGCACGCTGGTGATCGTCGTCGCAGGCGTCGGACTGGCGGCGCTCGCCTGGCTGGGTCGTCCCCAGCATCTCCCGGTCGCGATTGCCGCGGCAGCCACGGCGACGCTGCTGTCGCTGCACTACTCGGTCTATTCCGCGGCTGGCGAAGAAGCGGTGCAGCGGATGGCGCGTCGCGTGCTGAACGCCCGGCAGCAGGATCAGCCTTCGGGCACCTACCGCGCCTTCGTTCGCAACCTCGTCTTCTATACGGGCGTCAAGCAGATCGACCTCAAGGACGAGCAGGAGGCCGTGGAGTTCCTCGGCCAGCCCGTCGCCGTCCTGTGCGTCATGCCCCTGGACCTGCTCGAGCCGCTCGAACGGACGCACGGCCTGCGGCTGCGGCGACTCGGGCAGGAGCAGTACTTCAACCCCGCCGGCGTCCGCGTGCGCACGCTGCTCTCACCCGAGCCGGAGCGGGATCTCGAGACGGTCGTCCTCGTGACCAATCGATAGGTCGGGGCCGAAGCTGCCGGCTCCGGCTGCAAGCCGGACCTACGACAGATCCGCAGGAGGGCCGGGGTTCAGCCCGGCCGCCGCTTCACTCCAGAAAGATCTTGCCCGGGTTCAGAATCCCTTCGGGATCGAAGGCGTGCTTGACGCGCTTCATGAGCGCGATGGTCTCGGCTGACACTTCGAGCGGCAGATACGGCGCTTTCGCGAACCCTATCCCATGCTCGCCGGTCACCGACCCTTCGAGCGCGACGACGCCCTCGAAGAGCGCGCGTTCCGTGCGCGCGACCCGGGCGACGGTGGCCGCGTCGTTGCTGTCCACCATGATGTTGACGTGGATGTTGCCGTCGCCGACGTGTCCGAAGCAGGGGATGAGCAGGCCGGTTTCGGCGCGCAGCCGCTCGACCAGCGCGAACAGCTCCGGGATCCGCCCCTTGGGCACCACGACGTCGTGGTTGTACTTCCACGCCCCCACGGTGCGGAGCGCGTAGGACAGCTCGCGGCGGACCCGCCACACCTCCTGACGCTCGGCCTCGTTCTGCGCCTGCCGGATTTCCGTGGCGTGCGCCGCGCGGCAGGCATCCGCCACCTGCGCGATCTCCTCGGCGACCGACGCCGCCTGTCCGTCCACCTCGACGACGAGCAGCGCCTCGGTGCCGGCCGGCGCGAGCGGTTCTCCCCCGAGATAGCGGCGGAGCGCGTCGAGACTCACGCGATCGACGAGCTCGACGGCTGCCGGGACGACGCGCGCACGCACTGTCAGCGCAACCGCGTCCACGGCATCGCTGACGCGGGCGAAGGTCGCGCGCAGCGCCGCCTGGCACACCGGCTTGGGCACGAGACGCACGACGATCTCGGTGACGATCGCCAGCGTCCCTTCCGACCCGACGAGCAGCTGCGTCAGGTCGTAGCCGACGACGTTCTTCACCGTCTTGCCCCCGGTGCGTACAATCTCGCCGGTCGGCAGCACCGCTTCGAGGCCGAGGATGTAGCGGCGGGTGGTCCCGTACTTGAACGCCCGCGGTCCCCCCGCGCACTCGGCCACATTGCCGCCGATGCTCGATTCGCGCAGGCTGGCGGGGTCCGGTGGATAGAAGAGCCCGACCCGCTCGACCGCGTCCTGCAGATCACCGGTGATGACGGCCGGCTGGACGACGGCGAGCAGGTTCGCTTCGTCGATGTCGAGGATGCGCGTGAAGCGCTCGAGCGAGAGCACGACCCCGCCGTGGACGGGCACGGCCCCGCCGGTGTATCCGGTGCCGGCGCCGCGGGGAACGAGCGGCACGCGCGCGTCGTGACAGAGTCGCGCGATCGCCGCGACCTCGGACGAGGTGCCGGGCCGGACGACGAGATCGGCCGGCGTCCCGCGCTTCAACGCATCGGCGCCGTACCGCGTGCGGGTGGGCTCGTCGTCATGAACGAACGGGGCCCCGACCACGGCACGAACCGCGTCGGCGAAGGCGTGGTCGATCGCAGACACGCGCGTCACGCGCCGGGCCCGGGGCTCAGGCGACCGGCTGTTCGAGCTTCTGGACGAAGGCGCCGAACCGATCCACCGCCTCGCGCAGGCGCTCGAGCGAATTGGCGTACGAGATCCGCAGGAACCCCGGAGCGTCGAACGCCTCCCCCGCCGTCGTCACGACGTAGGACTCCTCGATGAGGCGATCGGCGAACTCGGCGGACGTGCGCACGCCGTCGGGCGACAGCACCTCGCCGATGTTCACGAAGAGGTAGAAGGCGCCGGCGGGCAGGACGCACGTGATGCGGCGATCGGCCGTGATCCATTCGAGGATGCGGTCGCGGCGGACGCGGTATTCCTCGCGCATCGCCGTCACGCAGTCCTGCGGCCCCGTGAGCGCGACGACCACCGCCTTCTGCGTGATCGAGCAGACGTTGGACGTCTGGTGGCTCTGGAGCGCCCCGCAGGCGGCAATGACGTCCTTGGGCCCGATCGCCCATCCACAGCGCCAGCCGGTCATCGAGTAGGCCTTCGAGGCCGAGCCGGAGATGACGAACCGATCGCCGAGCTCGCGCGCCAGCACGCCCGGCAGGTTGTGCGGCACGGGCTCGTAGATCAGCTTCTCGTAGCACAGATCCATGACGACCCAGATGCCCTTCGCCGCGGCGGCCCGTGCCACCTTCGTCAGCTCGCTCTCGGAAATCAGCGCGCCCGTGGGGTTGCACGGCGAATTGAGGATGATGCCCTTGGTCCGCGGGGTGATCGCCTCGATGAACGCGTCCGCGTGCAGCGTGAACCCGTCGTCGGCGTGCGCCCGCACGATCACCGGCGTCGCGTCCGACAGCTTGATCTGCTCGGGGATCGTGGGCCAGCCGGGTGAATGGGTGATGACCTCGTCACCGGCGCCGAAGAGCGACAGCGCGACGTTCGCCAGCGACTGCTTCCCGCCAGCCGTCACGATCACCTGGCTCTCGGCGTAGTCGACGCCGTAGTCGGTCTTGTAGCGGGCGCAGATCGCGGCACGGAGCTCGCCCGTGCCGGCATTGGGCGTGTACTTCGTGAAGTTGGCGTTGATCGCGTCGTGCGCCGCCGCCTTGACGTGCTCGGGAGTGGGAAAATCGGGTTCGCCCGCGCCGAGATCGACCACGTCCATGCCCTGTTTACGCAGCCGCTCGGCGGCGAGCAGGCCCTTCATGGTGGGCGACGAGGCGATGCGGGTCATCCGGTTGGCTAGCATTGCTGGTCCTCTGAAACGATCGGAGTTGTCACACGGCAAGGGTGCCGCTCAGGGTTCGCGTGGCGGCCTCGGCGGCGCGCTTCTGCTGCAGCCGTGTTTCGACCGCAGCCGGGACGAACGCCGCCACGTCGCCGCCCAGCGCGAACACTTCTTTCACCAGGCGCGAGCTCAGATAGGTGTAGGCCTCGCCCGGCATCATGAACACCGTCTCCAGCTCCTCCGACAGATGGCGGTTCATCAACGCCATCTGGAGCTCGTACTCGAAGTCCGACACGGCGCGCAGCCCGCGCACGATCACGGTCGCCCGTCGCCTGCGGGCGTAGTCCACGAGCAGCCCGCCGAAGGTTTCGACCACCACGTTGGGGTGGTCGCTGAACACCTCGCGCGCGATCTCCTGCCGCTCGGCCGGCGTGAAGAGAGGCGCCTTCTCCGGGTTCACGAGGATCGCGACGACGATGCGGTCGAAGAGCCGGGCGCCGCGGTGGATGATGTCCACGTGGCCGTTGGTCAACGGATCGAACGAGCCGGGATAGATCGCGATGCGCGCTCCGGCGTCCACCGTCTCAGCCCCCATGCCGTGTCTCCTCCGCTCCCCTCACTCCGCCCGCCGCTCGGCGTCATAGAACGCCAGCGCACTGTCGCCGGATCGCAGGCGGCGGTACGGCGGCTGGCCCCCTGGCTCGGGCGCTTCGCGACGCGCCGCATGTTCGAGCACCACGCGCCCCGCCGGCGCCAGCCGCGCGACTGCCGCCGCCACCCAGGCGTCCAGCGCCGGCTCGTCGTACGGGGGGTCGAGGAAGATGATGTCGAACGCCTGCCGCACGGTTTCCACGCTGGGCCCGTCGAACGCCGCGCGCACCATTGTATAGCCGCCGGTCACACCACAATGCCGGAGGTTGGCGTCGATGAGCCGGCAGGCGCGCGGGTCCTGCTCCACGAAGGTCACGTGCGCGGCACCGCGGCTGATCGCCTCGATCCCCACGGCCCCGGTTCCGGCACCCACATCCATGACTCGGGCGCCGGCGATCTGTGCGGCCAGGACATTGAACAGCGTCTCGCGAAGGCGATCGGAGGTCGGCCTCAGCCCCGGCCAGTCGGGCGGACGCAGCCGCCGGCCCTTGAGCGATCCCGCAATGACCCGCACGCGCCTACCCTACGCCGACCAGCCCGAAGCGCTCCGCCCAGCGTCGCCCGGACGAACTGCACGACGGGATCCTGCGGCGGTGCCGTGGCGAGCCACGTCCCGGCGGCCTCGCGGGCCTGCTCCATGAGCGGCGCGTCACGCACGAGATCGCCGATGCGCAGCGTCGGCAGGCCGGACTGCCGGGTGCCGAAGAAGTCCCCGGGCCCGCGGAGCTGCAAGTCCCGTTCGGCGAGCAGGAATCCGTCGGTCGTCTCCGCCATGGCCTTCAGCCGATCGCGGGCCTCGTCGGACAGCGGCGGTTGATACAGGAGCACGCAGTGGGAGGCCGCCAGGCCGCGGCCGACGCGTCCCCGCAGCTGGTGCAGTTGCGAGAGTCCGAACCGCTCGGCGTGCTCGATCACGATCGCGGTCGCGTTCGGCACGTCGACGCCGACCTCGACCACCGTCGTCGAGACGAGGACGTGCAGCTCGCCGGCGGCGAACGCGCGCATGAGGCGCTCTTTCGCATCCGGTGGCAGCCGGCCGTGCAGCAGTCCGACGCGCCATTCGGGAAACACGGTCTGCTGCAGATGGTCGGCCATCGCAGTGGCATCGCGCAGGTCCACCTTGTCGCTCTCCTCGACGAGCGGGTAGATCACGTAGGCCTGCCGCCCCTCCTCCAGCTGACTGCGCACGAAGCGCCAGACCTCGTCGCGCCGCGTCTCCGGGCGGACGGTCGTGGCGACGGGCTGACGACCGGCCGGTCGATCGCGAATGACCGTGAGATCGAGATCGCCGTATGTCGTGAGCGCGAGCGTTCGCGGAATCGGCGTCGCGGTCATGACGAGGACGTCCGGCGTGACCCCCTTGTCACGCAGCTGCGATCGCTGGACGACGCCGAAGCGATGCTGCTCGTCGACGATGACCAGGCCGAGGCGTGCGAAGCCGACGTTCTCCTGGACGAGGGCGTGCGTGCCGACGACGAGATCGATGATTCCGCCGACGAGCGCCGATCGGACCTTGCGGCGCTCGCCCTCCGTCAAGCGTCCCGACAGGCTTTGCACGCGGAACCGCGTCGTCGCGAACAGCCGCTGGAGCGTCAGGGCATGCTGCTCGGCCAGGATCTCCGTCGGCGCCATCAGCGCGACCTGCAGGCCGTTTTCCATCGCCACCAGAGCGGCGAGCGACGCGACGATGGTCTTGCCCGAACCGACGTCGCCCTGCAGCAGGCGATTCATCGGCGCCGGCCGCTGCATGTCGCCGACAATCGCCTTGATCGCGGTGCGCTGCCCCGCGGTGAGCGTGAACGGCAGGATGGCGCGCGCCGAGGCGCGCACGCGATCGTCGACGGTCACCGCGCGCAGCTTGCGCTCGTTCGCCCGCTCGCGCCGCCGCAGCAACACCCCGAGCTGGAAGAGGAAGAACTCTTCGACGATGAGCCGTATCTGGGCCGGGCTGCGGAAGCGGTTGAGAGCCTCGAGGTCTGCCGAGGGCGGCGGGAAGTGGGCGTCGCGAAGGGCGGTGCCGCGATCCGGCAGGCCCAGCGATGCGATGAGCGCGGCGGGCAGCGGATCGGCGACCGACGGCGGCAGGCCTTCGAGCGCCTGCCACACCAGCGCGCGCTGAATGCGCGGGGTCAAGGTGCCGATGCGCTCGTAGATCGGGACGATGCGCGCGTGCCCCGGCCCCGCTCCCTCGGGTCCGGTCTCCGCATCCGCCAGGATTTCGTATTGCGGGCTCGTCAACTGCATGCCGGCGCCGGTCTCCTCGACCTTGCCGAACAGCGCGACCTGCTGTCCCCGGTGGAACACGTCGCGCAAGAACCGCTGATTGAACCAGACCGCGCGGGCCGTCCCGCTGTCGTCCTGCAGCGTCGCTTCGAAGACGGTGAAGCCGGGGCGGCGGGTCCGCTTCAGCGCCGTGTCGGCGATGGTGGCCACCACCGCGACCGTGGAGCCCGCGACGAGGTCGCGCAGCGCGACCGGTGCGCGGCGATCCTCGTAGCGAATCGGGAATCGCAGGAGGAGATCTTCGATGGTCGTCAGGCTGGCGTGCGCGAGGTCCTGCGCCCGCCGCGTGCCGACGCCCTTGAGCGTCGCCAGCGGCCGCTCGAGCACGGCCGCGTCGGTCATTGGACGATGAGCGCCTCGCGGGGCTTGACCCGAATCTCGCGAATCTCCGCCGGCAACTGGAACGGATCCTCGAGGCCCAGGCCGTCGGGATCCTGCGGGGTGCGCGAGTAGTAACTGAGCACCTGCTGCAGCACGCTGCGCGGCACGGGCACGCCCGACACCGTGGCGGAGCCGAAGACGAATCGCCCGACGCCATCGCGGGTCTCGAGCATGCCGTCCGCCGTCACCGGCAGCCGGCCGGTGAGGTATCGCATCGGGTCGAGCATGGACGAGGACCGGTTCGCGCGGCTGACCGCGTCGAGATCGACCACCGCCTGCCCGGAGACCCGGCCTTCACCAAGGATGGAGATGGTGGGCTCGGTGATCCCCTGAGGCACCTGATCGCGCAGGTGGAAGCGGAGGTACGCGTTCACCTCGCGCTCGCTGACACTGGTCACTCGCGAGGCTCCCGCCGTCGCGGCGCCGGCGGCGATGCGATCGATCTTCTGTTGCATCGCGTCACTCTCCGCGCGCCGGTAGGACGTATCCGCCAGGAGGCCGGTGGCGTGCGCCGAACCGATGACCGCGGCCGTGACCAACGCCAGGATGACGGTGAGCAATGAGAACGCGCCGAACCGATTCCGGCAGAGCATGTCGGGACCCCGCGGGTGCTGGCGAGATCGAGTGTAGCACGCGGGTAGAGCTAACGGAGGGGAGGGAGGAAACGGTTCAAGAGGAAACGGTTTAACAGGAGAAACGGAGCAACGGAGACGAACAGAGCCCAGATTCATCTTTGGACTTCTCCGTTCGCCTCTGTCCTCCGTTCTCGTCAAGTGACATCCGTTTCCTCCATCTCCTCAGCTGCGCGTCTAGCGGCTGCCGCCACCTCAGCGATCGTTCGGCTGTCGGCGGGCGCGGTTGGCGCCGGAATCTGCTGGCGGACGCGCGCCAGGAGCTCGAGCTTCTTGATTTCGAGCTGATGCTCGAAGACGCGAAAGCGCGCGCGCTGGCGCACGTCGAGCAGCTCGTCAACGGCACCAGCCGCCCGTTTGATCTCCTGGGCGCCGGCCTCGTCCTGCTTGACGAGGGCGTCCATGCGCTCCCGCAGCGCGGCCTCGTCGGCGGTGCCCTGGCGGACCAGCTGCTGCAGATCCTGGATGATCTGTCCGCGCCCCCGCAGGTGACGACGCCGCGCCTCCTGCAGCGCCTTGAGCCTGCGTCACGAACGGGCCGAACCGTTCTTCGTCGAGCTGCAGCATCTCCTGCGCCTGCATGATCGCGTAGGCGTCGAACAGGCGGTTGACTTCGGCCGGATCGGCGATTTCCGCCGCCGCGCCACCCTGGGGGCGGACCGCCTGCGCCGCCGCGATCGTGGTCCAGGCGACGACCATCAGTGCACCGGCGAGTCGAGTCCACCGCGGTGTCATGCGCTCTATCCTTCACGTCCGGAACGGCGCGGCACGGGCTCCGCGGAGATGGCGTCGTGCAGCAGCCGGACGAGTGCCTGCTCTTCCTCCACCGACAGCTCGGACACCGCGAGCTCCGCGTGCCCCGGTCTGGCCCCCAGGCCGTCGGCCTGCGCCGCTTCCCACTCGGTGAGGTCGGCCACTGCGATCGAGCATCGCCCACTCGTCGTCGAACGTTCCCTCCTGGACGGCCGGTGCGAGCGTCTCGGCCGCTGCGTGAGGCGGCGACGCCGGCGCGGGGCGCGTCACCGGCCACGCGACATACGCGATGGTGGCAACCGCGAGGGCCGCGCTCGCCGACAGCCATGCGGCGCGCTGTCCGAACGACGCGTCCCACCACCGCGCCGGTCGCGGCACCGGCTCCGTCGCGATGGCATGTCTCACGCGGGAGGACAGGTGGTCCCAGAACGCGGGCGCTGGCTCGGGCACCGCCACGCCCCGGACGTCGGCGATGACGGCGGAGAGGCCCTCGGCCTCGTCGCGGCAGGCGGCACACACCTCGAGGTGCTCGAGCGTCCGCGGCTCGAGGCCGTCCTCGGCGAATCGCAGCAGCTCGTCGCGCGTCAGGTGGCTCATGACTCGAGGCTCATTCCGCGAGCAGCCGTCGGAGGTTCTGCACCGCATGAAAGAAGTTGGCCTTCACCGCCCCGACCGAGCTGCCGAGGATGCGGGCAATCTCTTCGTGCGGCAGCTCGTGATACACGCGCAGGATGACCGTGGCCCGCTGTTTTCGAGGCAGCCGCGCGATGGCGGCCTTGACATGGCGTGCCCGGTCGTCGCGCATGAGCGGTTCATCGGGCCGCTCGCTTCGCTCGTCCACGAGTCGGCCGGTCACCGATCGACTCGACCGCCGCCGGCCGAAGGGAGACCTTGGTGAGGCAGACGTTCACCGCGATGCGATAGAGCCAGGTGCCGAAGGCCGACTGCCCCTTGAAGCGCGGGAGCCCGCGATACGCCCGCACGAACACGTCCTGCACCAGATCGCTCGCGTCGGCCTGGTTGCTCGTGAACCGGTAGCAGACCTGGTACACGGTGCGACGGTGACGCTCGACGATGATGTCGAAGGCGCGGCGATCGCCGGCGACCGTGGCCTCGACCAGGGCCGTGTCGTCCGCCGCGGCGTCGAGGGCCTCGGGACATCCGCCCTTCGTGGACGCCTCGCGCGCGGCGCCCGGCTCAGGCGAACCGGTCATCCGCAGGGCCGTCGTCCACGCCGCGCCAGTCTGCCATACGTCCGCCACGTCAGTGCGTCCGGGTTCCGGCTGGTTTCCGCACGGAAGAGCTCATCTCCCTCTTATGACCGCCGAATGGGTCTCCAGGTTTAGCCCACACATTGACTTTCGCTTTTTGTTTGATATACTCCGGGCATCTTCAGAAACAAGGAGAGCCCGTGCAGCCGCTCACGAAACGCCAGCGCGAGATTCTGGACTATCTGAACGACTTCATCCAGCAGCACGGCTACGCCCCCAGCCTCGAAGAGATCGGGCGGCGATTCGGCTTGTCGTCGCTCGCGACGGTGCACAAGCACCTGGGCAATCTCCAGCAGAAGGGCTTCATCAAGCGCTCGTGGAACCGGAGTCGGTCCCTCGAACTGCTTCCCACGCGGGCCGTCGCTCGAGCGGTCGAGCTTCCACTTCTGGGCTACGTCGCAGCCGGCGCGCCCATCGAAGCGATCATCGGGGCCGAAACGATCGAGGTGCCCGAGACACTGGTGGGCAAACGCGACACCTACGTCCTGCGCGTCCGGGGCAATTCGATGATCGACGAGCAGATTCGCGACGGCGATCTCGTCATCGTGGAGGATCGCAAGACGGCCGAGAACGGAGAGACCGTCGTCGCGCTCGTCTCGGGGTCGGACGTCACCCTCAAGAAGCTGTACCGCGAAAACGGCCATATCCGCCTGCAACCCGCGAATCCCGCCGTTCAGCCCATCATCGTGCCCGCCGACGACGTCCAGGTACAGGGTGTGGTGATCGGTGTCATGCGGAAGTACTGACACGACGCAAGCGCTCCGGGAACGTCTCGCCCTCGGCGGCGCGAGCCGATCGCGGCAGGGGCCGCACGTGTCGATACCCGCGGTGAAAGGCCTCAGGATCATGTCCGAACGCAAGCAGATCAACTTCACAATCGTGCCCGACGACACGGGCCGCGATCGCGTCTACGCGAATTTCTGCGCTGTGTCGCACACACCGTTCGACTTCACGCTCACCTTCTGCGAAGTGCTGCCGCCCTCCGAGCAGGACCTGCGGCAGGCGCAGGAGGATCAGGTGCTGCGCGCGCCCGTTCGGTCGCGAGTGGCGATTCCCGTGCAGCTCATGCCGAATCTCATTCAAGCGCTGCAGGAACACATGCGGATCTATTCGGAGTCGTTCGCCCATCAGGCGCCGGGCTGGAAGGATCCCGTCCACTGACGCGGGATCTCGACCGGTCCTCGACTGCGCCGCACGCAACTGCCTGAGCGACTTCCACGCCGGTGCCGGGGATGAATGCCCGACGCCGACTGCGGGCCGGAGGTGTGTCGCGATGCCTGAAATCCTCCACATCGATCTCGAGGGGTTCTTCGTCGCTGTCGAGCGGATGGACGATCCCTCGCTGCACGATCGGCCGATCGTCATTGGTGGACAACCCACGGCCTGGGGCTGCGTGGTCGCCGCGTCGGCCGAGGCACGGGTGAAAGGCGTCAGACCGGGGATGAGCCTCTCGATCGCCGCGGTGCGCTGCCCCGACGCTGTGTTTCTCGATGGCGCCGTCGATCGGTACCTCGAAGCGTCGGCGGCTGTTGACGAGATCCTGCGGGACCCCACCGTGGCTGGCGCCCCGTCGTCACGCAACGTGTCGCTCGCGTCGGCTCCCGTGCCCGTCGAGTGGGCGGCGATCGATTCGGTGTTCCTCGACTTGACCGGGACGGCGAGCCAGCTCGGTCCGGCGCGCGGCGTCGCGGAACGGTGTCAGCAGCGGATTCGTGAAGAGCTCGGGTTCGAATGTGCCTGCGGCATCGCCGGCAGCCGCATCGCTGCGGAGCTCGCGTCGAAGCTGTCGCGGCCGCGAGGACTGCTCTATGTGCTGCCCGGCTACGAGTCGCGCCTGCTGGCCTCGCTCGACGTGGCGCTGCTGCCCGACCTGCCGGCAACGACGCACATGCGCCTCTTGCAGGACGGGATTGCGACACTCGGCGATCTGGCGCAGCTCGACGAAAGCCGTGCGCGCGGCCTGATCGGCAGCCGAGGGCCCTCGTATCTCTCGTGGGCACGGGGGATCGACCCACGTCCGGTCGACGGAAGCCAGCCTCCCCGAAGTCTCGCCCGCGAGGTGACGCTGGCCGTGCCGATCGACGACGACGGCCGGCTGGCGGCGATCGTCCAGCACGTGACCGAGACGCTCGCCGCCCGGCTCCAGACCATGCGGTGGTTTGCGCAGACGGTCACGGTGCGGGTGCGCGCGGCGAGAGCAGACGATCGGACGGCGTCAGTGCGGACCATACCCGGCAGCGATCCGGCGGCGCGTGCGACTGGCGTGCGGGCGGAAAGCCGGGCCCTGACGCTCCGGGAGGCGACGGCGTCCGAGGAGGATCTCCGTACGGCGGCGCGTGCGCTGCTCGCGGTCGTTCGCCGGCGCCGGCCGCTGATTGGCCTCGGCGTGGTGCTGTCCAACCTGCAACTCGTCGGTCCGCAGATTCCGCTATTCCCGCTCGTGAAACCGCAAGGGCGCGACGCCGGCGCGACAGTCCGCACGCAGCGTGGGCTGCGCTCGCTCGTCGAAGCACGGTACCTGCGCCATCGTCCGCGCAAAGCCGGATAACTTCGTCCTTCGTATTTCCTCCTTGGTCCTCGTATTTCCTTTGGCTTGGCTCAGGTCCGGCTGAAGCCGGACACTACGTCACGACGTCACGCAAATTTGGCTTCGGGTTAATGTAGCGTCATGGCGCGAGTGGCCCCGCCCGCATCGAAGGCCAGCCGCAAGCGGCCCGCCGCCGCCGGGACTCCGCGACGGCGGCCGGCCTCGGCCGCGGCGATCAAGAGAACCGGGGCCGTACTCGCCGCGCTGTCGGGTCAGCACCCGGGCGCCTTCACGGAGCTCGATTTCCGCACGCCGTTCGAGTTGCTCGTGGCGACGATTCTGTCTGCACAGTCCACCGATCGCCGCGTCAACCTCGTCACACCGGCATTGTTCGCACGCTACCCGGACGCGGACACGCTCTCGGCCGCGACGCCCGCGGAGCTCGAGCCACAAATCAAGGCGACGGGCTTCTTTCGGATGAAGGCGAAAGCGATCCACGGGATGGCGCGTGCGCTCGTCGCGAATCACGGTGGTCAAGTACCCGCCGACATGGACGCGTTGACGGCGCTGCCCGGTGTAGGCCGGAAGACGGCGAATGTCGTGCTCGGTCACGCGCTCGGGGTGCCCGGACTGCCGGTGGACCGGCACGTACTGCGGGTGGCCAATCGCCTCGAGATCGCGCAGGGGGCCACGCCCGAGGAGGTGGAGGCCCAACTCTGCGCCCTGGTCCCCCGCGAGGCCTGGACACTGGCGTCCGACACGCTCATCCTGCACGGCCGTCGCATCTGCCGGCCGCGACCCTTGTGCGATCGATGCGCCGCGCGGCCGTTGTGTCCGTATGCGGCGGTCTGGATGAAGGCCCGTGAAAAGGCGGCTCGTCCCGCTCACACGGCCCCGCCACGCCGGCCCGCGTCCAGGCGGACGGGGCGGGCGCCGGCGCCGCGGGCGCGATGAGAGCCGCCGCCATGCCGCATCTCACGCGCCAGGCATTCATCCGTCTCGTCGACGAGGCCGTCACGACGATTCCACGCCGCTTTCGCGACGCCATTCGCAACGTCGCCGTGGTCGTGGAGGACGCGCCCTCGGAGGCGCTCCTCGAAGAGATGGAGATGACCGACGGCGACACGCTGTACGGGTTGTATCAGGGCACGCCGCTGACCGAACGGAGCTGGAGCGACCCTTCCCGCCTGCCCGATCGCGTCACGATCTTCCAGCGCCCGATCGAGGAAGACGCCGAATCCGAGGACGAGATCGTGTGGATCGTCGGCGAGACCGTCATCCACGAGTTCGGCCACTACTTCGGGCTGAGCGAAGAGGAGATCGAGGAGATTGAGGAACGGTACTGGCGCGGCGAGGCGCAGGAATGACGGGGTCGGGCGCGAGCGGGGCGCCGCGACCGCGGCCTCGCCCACGCAAGCGGTTCGGCCAGCACTTCCTCGAGCCGGCCTGGGTCACCCGGCTGGTCGGTCTGATCGCGCCGGCGCCGGGTGAGACGATCCTCGAGATTGGTCCGGGTCGCGGCGCGATCACGCGCCCGCTCGCGGCGTCGGGCGCTGCGCTCAGGGTGGTGGAGGTGGACCGGGACCTCGCGGCGGCGCTCGCGGCCGACCTGCCGCAGGCGACGGTGATCTGCGCCAACGTCCTCAATCTCGGCGCCGAGGCACTGCTCGGCGGCGCGCCACGCGCGCGCGTCGTGGGGAATCTCCCGTACAACCTCTCCACCCCCATCCTTTTTCGCCTCCTCGACCTTGCCGCCTCGACGGGCCGGATCTCGGACGCCACGCTGATGCTGCAGCGGGAGGTGGCCGAGCGCATCGTCGCCGGGCCGGGCAGCGGGGAGTACGGCCCTCTGGCGATCGCGACGGCGATGCGCGCGGATTGCACCCGGCTCCTCGCGTTGCCGCCGGGTGCGTTCCGACCGCCGCCCAAGGTCCATTCGTCGGTCATCCGGCTGACATTCCGCGATCCCCGGCTGGTGCCCCGCGACGAGCGGCGCTTCACCGAGGTCGTGCGCACGGTCTTCCAGCAGCGGCGGAAGACGATGGCCAATGCGCTGCGCCCCCTGGCCGAACGCGAAGGACTCGACAGCCGCGCCCTCCTCATGTCCGCCGCCATCGATCCCGGCCGGCGGCCCGAATCGCTCGCATTGCCGGAGCTCATCGCGCTGTCAGACTGCTTCCCTGCCTGAGCCTTGAGCCTTGAGCCCTGAGCCTGTTATAGTTACGCTCGTTCTCCTTCCCTCTCAGGCGCGCCCAGCAGCCTGAATGGGCACAACGCGATCGTGGCGCCCTGGCCGCGGTCTGTGCCTGCGCGAGCCCGACAGGTTCACACCCGAACCGGTCGTCCTCGTCCGTGCTCCACGCGGTGCGGCCGTCGCGTCGCGGCTGGGTGTGTGCGATGGACGCGCGGGGTTTCCCGCGTGTCTACGGCTCGTCGGCGCTGCCGCCAACGCTGCCGGTGACCTCACCCCCGTGCCCAACGGCCACCCCGTCGAGCGTCTGCCGCGGCTGTCGCGGCGCGGTGCCGTGTCCGTTCATGAGTCTCGCTGACGCGCCAGTCACGTCCGGTCCGACAATCGAAGTCGTCGCGCTGGGAGGGCTCCGGGAGTTCGGGATGAATCTCCTGGTGTTCTCCTGCGGCGACACCTGTGTGGTCGTCGATGCCGGCGTGGCGTTCCCGGAGGGCGAGCTTCTGGGCGTGGACCTCATCATTCCGGACCTCACGTACCTGCAGCAGCACCGTGTCTCCGCGCTCGTGCTCACGCACGGGCACGAAGACCACATCGGGGCGGTGCCCTATGTGCTGCCGTATGTGGACGGTCCGGTCTACGGCACCGCGCTGACGCTGGCCCTCGTGCGGCCGAAGCTCGAGGAGCACGGTCTCGAGGCGGAGGATCGACTTCGCACCGTGCGGCCGCGCGACACGGTCGAAGTCGGTCCGTTCCGCATCGAGTTCCTGCGCGTCACGCACAGCATGCCCGACTGCGTCGGCCTTGCGATCCACACGCCGCTCGGCGTGTTCGTCCATACCGGCGACTTCAAGATCGATCAGACGCCGATCGACGGCGAGCATTTCGACTTCCACCGCTTCGCGGAGCTCGGAAAGTCGGGGGTGCTCGCGCTCTTCGGCGACAGCACCAACATCGACCGACGCGGGCATTCGGGCTCCGAGCTCGACGTCGTCGATGCGTTCGAGGAGATCTTCACGGCGACCCCCGGAAAGATCGTCGTCGCCCTGTTCTCGTCGAGCATCTACCGGATGCAGGTCGTCGTCGATCTGGCGGTGCAGTTCGAGCGCAAGGTGGCGTTTGTCGGGCGCGGCGTCGTCGAGAACTCCCAGATCGCACAGGCGCTGGGCTACCTGCGCGTGCCGACGGGCGTGGCGATCCGCGACGGCGAGATCCGCAATTTCCCCGCCTCCGACGTGGTCTGCCTGACGACGGGATCGCAGGGCGAGCCGTTCGCCGCGCTGCCGCGGATCGCGATCGACGACCATCGGCACGTGAAGCTCTGCGAAGACGACACGGTCGTCTTCTCCGCGCGCGCCATCCCCGGCAACGAGCGGGCGATTGGCCGGGTGATGAACCATATCGCCCACCGCGGCTCGGACGTGATCTACGAGGGCCTCAAGCACGTGCACGTGTCGGGACACGGCAGCGAGGAAGAGCTGAAGTTGATGCTGTCGCTCGTGCGTCCGCGCTACTTCGTGCCGGTCCATGGCGAGTATCGGCACCTCGCGCGTCATGCGCGCGTCGCCGAGCGCGTCACCGGCCGGGCGACCGAGGTGCTGGTCGTGGACAACGGCCAGCCCATTCGCTTCGATCCAGTGGGCGCGCAGCTCGGCGAACGTGTGCCGTCGGGCCGCGTGCTCATCGACGGCACACGGACCGGCGAGATCGCCGATGAAGTGCTCCGCGATCGCAAGCACCTCGCCGCCGACGGTCTCGTGGTGCCGGTCGTGGCCATCGACCGGCAGAAGGGCACGGTCGAGGGCGTGCCGGACGTGATCGTCCGCGGCCTCGCGCGCGACGAGCGCACCGCGGCCTTCGTCAAGGACGCCGCAGACATGGTCGTCGAGATTGTCGGGACGGCGCAGCTCGAGGAGCGCACCGACGCCGGGCTGATCCGCGAGAAAGTGCGTACCGAGCTGCAGCGGATCTGTCGCCGCCGTACCGGACGACGGCCGTTGATCGTCCCTGTCATCATGGAGATCTGAACGTGGCGTCCACGTTTCTTTCCCGCCGGCTCTGCGAGGTCGTCGGGGTGATCTGTTTCGGGCTCGCGCTGCTCTGGATGATCAGTCTGGCCAGTTATTCGGCCAGCGATCCGGCGCTGTTTTTTTCGAGCCCGTCGGTCGGCCGGCCCGGCAACTTCGGCGGGCGTGTGGGCGCGTTCCTCGCCGAGCTGTCGTTCCAGCTGCTCGGCTATGCCGCCTATCTGCTGCCGGCTGTCCTGCTCGTCGTCGGCTGGCACTACTTCTGGGTGCGAGCGCTCTCGTCGCCGTATACGAAGCTCTTTGGCAGCGTCCTGCTGTTCACGTCGTCGGCGGCGCTGCTGACACTGGCCTTCGAGCGCATCCGGATTGGCGGCAAAGTCGTCGGGGCCGGCGGGGTCATCGGCTCGGTGACGGCGGGCTGGCTCGCGGGCCAGTTCAACCGCTCCGGGGCGCTGGTCATGGTCCTCACGCTGCTGTTCCTGGCGGCGCTGATGGTGACGCAGCTCTCGCTGGGAACGGTGGTATCGGCTGTCAGCGATCGCGTGCGCCGCTCGATCGCGTCGCAGGTGACGGCGGTCAAGGCCTGGCGCGACGTGCGCCGGCGCGAGCAGCAGCGCCACGACGTGATCCGGAAACACCTCGAGAAGGGCGCCGCCCCCGAGCGCGTGGAGAAGGCCGTCAAGCAGGCCGAGGCGCTGCGGACGACCGAGACACGGCGCACGAAGCCGGGCACCGCGGTCGCCTCAGCCGATGGCGGCGAGGAGCTCGAAGAGCCGCGCGCGCCGGGTCCCGTGGCGCCGCCGGCGCCGGCCATGGCCCGCCCGCGCGACGTGCGGATCAGCACGCCGTCGTTGCCGCTCTCCGATCCCGAGCCGGTCCGGGCGCCAGCCGAGCGTCGCAAGGGCGAGTTCGTCCTGCCGCCGCTCGCGCTGCTCGACGCGGCCCGGATCGAACGGAAGATCGACGAGCGTGAGCTCATGGACGCGGCCCGTCAGGTCGAAGACAAGTGCCGCGAATTCGCCGTCGAGGGCAACGTCGTCCAGATCCACCCCGGCCCGGTCGTCACCACTTACGAGCTCAAGCCCGATGCCGGCGTGAAGTACAGCAAGATCACCGGGCTGTCCGACGACCTGTCGCTGGCGATGAAGGCCGAGGCCGTGCTCATCGACCGCATTGCCGGCAAGGCGACCGTCGGCATCCAGATTCCCAACGTCAACCGCGAGCAGATTTCGCTGCGCGAGATGCTCGAATCCGAGCAGTACCAGTCAGCGCCGTCGAAGCTGATGCTGGCGCTCGGCAAGACGATCCACGGCGAGCCGTTCTTTGCCGACCTCGCGGCGATGCCACACCTGCTCATCGCCGGCTCCACCGGCACCGGCAAGTCGGTCGGCCTGAACGCGATGCTCACGAGCATCCTCTACCGCGCCACGCCGGACGATGTGCGGCTGATCATGGTGGACCCGAAGCGGCTGGAGCTGGGGATGTATGCGGACATCCCGCACCTGCTCTCACCGGTCGTCGTCGATCCGAAGCTGGCGGCGAACGCGCTGAAGTGGGCCGTGAGCGAGATGGAGAACCGCTACAAGACCATGGCGGCCGAGCACGTCCGCAACATCGAGCAGTTCAACCGCAACATGCGGATCAAGGCCCAGGGCGGCGAGATGCTCGAGAACGGCGAGCCGCCGCGGCCGCTGCCGTTCATCATCGTGGTGATCGACGAGCTCGCGGACCTGATGATGGTCGCCGGCAACGAGGTCGAGGAATCGATCTGCCGCCTGGCGCAGATGGCGCGCGCCGTCGGCATTCACCTGATTCTCGCGACCCAGCGGCCATCGGTGGACGTGATCACCGGGCTCATCAAGGCCAACCTCCCGGCCCGGATCTCGTTCCGGGTGTCGTCGAAGACCGACTCGCGGACGATTCTCGACGCCAACGGCGCCGAGAAGCTGCTCGGGCGCGGCGACATGCTCTTCCTGCCGCCCTCGTCGCACCGGCTGCTCCGGCTGCACGGCGCGTATATCTCCGAACAGGAGAGCGCCCGCCTGGCCAGCTACCTCCGCAAGCAGGGCAAGCCGACATACGACGCGTCGATCACCGACGAGGGGAAGACCGCCACGGCGGTGGAGTTCGAGCGTGACGAGCTGTTCGACGAGGCCGCACGGATCGTGGTGTCGAGCCGCCAGGCCTCGATCTCCTTCCTGCAGCGGCGGCTTCGCATCGGCTTCAGCCGCGCGGCGCGTCTCATCGACATGATGGAAGCCGACGGACTCGTGTCGTCGGGCGCCGGCGGCAAGGCCCGCGACGTGCTCGTGCCCGCGACCTACTTCGACGAGGTCGACGGGCGCTGGGGTGGAACGGAGCTGAACCCATGAGGACGCCTTCGATCAGCGGCATCGCGTCGTTCGCCAGACGCTGGCGATCGAACGCGGCGCTCGTCGCCGGGTCGGTCGCGCTGGTTGTGCTCTCGGCGGACGGCGCCGCGGCGCAGGCCCGGTCGCGCTACGAGCGCGCGCTTGGCCAGGTGCAGGCACTCCGCCTCGATGGGCCGAAGCCGTCGCCGCTTTCCCACATGCGGCGCAGCGTGGCGGCGTGCGAAGCGATCGCCCGTCGCTATCCCGCCAGCGGCTATGCCGACAACGCGCTCTGGCAGGCGGCCACCGTCGCGCTCGCGGCGTTTCGCGTCTACGGCTCGGACGTGGACAGGGCGCAGGGCGAGCGCCTGCTGGCGCGGCTGGTGTCGGGATATCCGGCGAGCTCGCTCCGGCCGAAGGCGGCCTCGCTCCTGCGAACCGCCAGGGCCGCTTCACCCAAGGCGCCGGCTGCCGTCCGGCAAAGGCGCTGCCGGCGCGCCCGACGACCGCGGCGCCGCCACGTCCCGCCCCGGCAAGTGACGTGAGCGAGAGCGCAGATCCACCGGCGACGCCCGGGGTCGCAGACCCGCCGCCGGCGCCCGCGGCGCCGCTGGCCACGCTGCGGAGAGTCACACGCGAGCGCCTCGACGACGTCGTGCGCGTCGTGCTCGAGTTCGATGGTGAAGTCTCGTTCAGACGCGACGAGCTCGCCGGGCCTGCGCGTCTCTACTTCGACTTCGATCGCCTCGAGACACCGCCGGACCTCAAGGACGCCGTCCTGCGCTTCGACGGCCCGGCAGGCCGGCAGATCCGACTCGGACGGCCAAAGGCAGAGACGACACGGCTCGTCATCGATCTCGAAGGGTCGACCGGCTACACCGTGCGCGCCCTGGACAACCCGTACCGCCTTGCGATCGACTTGCGGCACAGCCCCGCCGCGCCGCCGCTGCTCGTCGCACGCCAGACGCCCGCCGATCCGCCCTGCTGCCGGCCGCGCCCGCCGGCCGCGCGATCGCTGCGGCCATGGCGCCGCCCGAGCGGCTCGTGCCGCGGCCGCTGCCGCATCCCCTCGCCGACCGGCCGGTCAGGCCGGCGGCGCCGGTGGCCGCCAGAGCCGTCGCCGCAGCGCTGGCTCCTCCCCCACTGCTCACCGCGCATGCCCTCAGGATTCCCGCGCGCATACGTCTCGTGCGGGCACCCGCTGCCGGGCCTTCCGCGCGCCGAGATCGAGCGCCGCCTGGCGCAGGATCTCGCGACGCAGCGTCCGGTCCTGGCTGCGACGCCCGCGATGGCCCCCGTCGCGCCCGCCGTACCGCCAGTGCCGTCGGCGCCGGCGCAGAACGGCCGCGGCGGCTATTCGCTCGCTCGTCAGCTCGGCCTCGGCGTCTCACGCATCGTCATCGACCCGGGCCACGGCGGCCATGACCCAGGCGTCGCCGGCGTGCGCCACACGACGGAGTCCGAGGTCGTGCTCGACATCGCGCTGCGGCTCGAGAAGCTGCTGAAGCACGAGCCGGGTGTCGAGGTGGTCATGACGCGCCGCACCGACGTCTTCATTCCGCTCGAGGAGCGCACGGCAATGGCCAATCGTGCCGGTGCGGATCTGTTTCTCTCCATTCACGCCAACTCGAGCCGCAATCGCCAGGCCAGTGGCGTCGAGACCTACTTCCTCGACTTTGCCAACAACCCGGAGGCCGAAGAGGTGGCCGCGCTCGAGAACGCGACCGCGGTGCAGTCGATGCACCAGCTGCCGGACATGATCAAGACGATCGCCCTCAACAACAAGGTGGACGAGTCCCGGGACTTCGCGCGCCGCGTCCAGGAGACGATGGTGTCGCGGCTCAGCGCGCACAACGACCAGTTGCGCGACCGCGGCGTCAAGCAGGCGCCGTTTGTCGTCCTGATCGGCGCCGGCATGCCGAGCGTGCTCGCCGAGATCGCCTTCCTGAGCCATCAGGGCGAGAACGGCCTGTTGCGGACCGAAAAGTACCGGCAGCGCATCGCCGATGCGCTCTTCGAAGCGGTCGTCACTTACCAGCGCTCGCTGAAAGGCGTCGGCACCGTCGCCTCGCACTGACCCGAAGCTCATTCGTCTTGACGGTCATTGGTCCTGAACGTAGTGTCCGGCTGCAGCCGGACCCAAGGTCAAAGTTCACTTGTGTTGGTGACGTGAGCGCAGGCCTTTAGGCCTGCCCGGGCCCGCGTTGGCCGGGCTGAAGCCCGGCGCCACCTTGGCGGGCCCGTTGTCAACACAAGCAAGCGCTGGGATTAGAGCCGCTTGAAGGCAGCCACTACGACGGTCAGCCCGGAAGTGAGGCTAGTCGGCAAGGCCCGAGCGCCACTACAATCGACTCGTGCGGGTGCAGCAGCCGGTCACGCCCGTCGTCGAGATTCCCCGCGATCAGTCGGAAGAGGTCGGCGTCGCCGACGTGCTCATCGGCTCGTTCGGGCTCGTGGGCGCGATGATGGTGCTGGCGCTGGTCGTCGGACTGCTGATCGGCGGCGGGTTCATCTTCGTCCGGCGCTGGCGGGACAAGCACGCCCCGGAACAGCCCGACGATCGGCACACGCAGCTGCGGATCTCGCCGTAGGCCTCATCCGTTCGACGCCGGCCAGCGCGACGCCGTGAACGGCAGCTCGGCGAGCGTGCGGACCGCGACGCCGCACGCGCCCTTGGGTTGAAACGGCTTGGCCTCGTCGGCCCAGGCCGTGCCCGCCACGTCCAGGTGCGTCCACGGCAGGCCACCCGCGAACTCTTTGAGGAACATCGCCGCCGTGATCGCGCCGGCCGGTCGGCCACCGACGTTCGCGAGATCGGCGATGTCACTGCGCAACTGCTCGGAGTAGTCCTCGTGCAGCGGCAGCGGCCAGAGGCGATCGCCGGCACGTTCGCCGGTCTCGCGCACCACGTCCACCCACCACGACGGCGTGCCGAACAGACCGCTCATCGTGCGGCCGAGCGCGACGACGCAGGCCCCGGTCAAGGTGGCCACGTCCACCAGATGGGTGGCGCCGGCCCTGGCGTGTGCATACCAGAGGGCGTCCGCGAGAATGAGCCGGCCCTCGGCATCCGTATTGAGCACCTCGACGGTCTTGCCCGAGGCGCCGCGCAACACGTCGCCCGGCTTCACGGCGCGGCCGCCGGGCATGTTCTCGCACGTCGGCACGAGACCCACGACACGGATCGGCGCCCGCAGCTGTGCCAGTGCCCGCATCGCGGCGATGACCGCGGCCCCACCCGCCATGTCGTTCTTCATCCGGTCCATGTTGTCGGCCGGCTTGATCGAGATGCCGCCGGTATCGAAGGTAATCCCCTTCCCCACCAGCGCCAGGACCGGTCCGTCCGGCACGCCCGGCGGCGTGTGACGCATGACGACGAAGCGCGGCGGCTCGGCGCTGCCCCGTGCGACCCCGAGCAGCAATCCCATCCCGAGCGCCTCGATGGCGCGCTCGTCGAGGACCTCGACCTCGAGGCCGGCGTCCGACGCGAGTGCGGCGGCACGGTCGGCGAAGACGCCGGGCGTCAGGCTGTTGCCCGGTTCGTTGGCCAGCGCGCGCGCGTCGTTGGTCGCCAGGCCGAGGACGCGTCCGCGGGCGACCGACGCCGCCAGTTCCTCTGACGCCGACGTGACGTGCACGGCGACCGCCGCCAGCGGACCCGCATCACGCTCGCCGGTCTTGTAGGTATCGCCGTCGTAGTCAGCCAGCATCAGGCCCTCGGCCGCCGCCTGGACGGCTTCGGCCGCTTGATCCACGCCGGCGAGAAACGCCACGCGGCCGAGGCGACGCTGCCGCGACGCCAGCGCCGCGGTCGTCGCGATCCGCCGGATCCGCTCGCCGGTGACATCCGCGCGCCGGCCCGCACCGACGACGAGGAGGCGGCGGGCCTGCCATCCAGCCTCGACAATCGGCAGCCAGAGCAGTTCATAGGGCTTGCCCTTGAACTCCCGCGAGGCGAGCGCGCCACCGAGGGTACCGCCGGTGGCGCCGTTCAACCGCTCGTCAACGCCGGTGTCGTCTTCGGCCCGGGCCACGGCCAGAACGTCGAACGCGAGGGTCTTTAAAGGGATGTCCGTGAGGGTGATCACTGTCGGGTCAGAAGCTGGCACGGCGACAGATTATAAGGGCCCGCTGCTTGAGGCGGGTCGCGCGCGGCGCTACAATCCTTACTCCGACCACGATATATCCCGCTTGCAGGTGGTCGGCGCTGGAGTCCCGCCATGCGCGTCGCGCTGCTGCTCGTCATTGCACTCGGAGTCGGGTCGCCGATCGGCTCAGCCAATCGCGATCGATCGCAGGGTCCGCCGCCCGAGGCGAGCGGCCCCGATGCAGCGGGCGCTGACCGCAAGTCCCAGCCAAAGACGGACGCCTCGGAGCGGCCCGGCGAGAAGACGGCGGCCGACAAGGGATCCCAGGAGAAGCCGGCCCCCAGGAGAAGCCGGCGCTGTCGGTCCGCGCCTCACCCGCGGTGAGCTTCTCCCCCGCGCGCGTACGCGCCATCGCCGAGCTCAAGGGCGGGCCGGACAACTACGAGGCGCTGTATTGCGCGACGGTGGAATGGGACTGGGGCGATCTGACCCAGTCGGAAGAGACGGCCGACTGTGAGCCGTTCGAGGCGGGCGTCAGTCAGATCACGCGCCGCTTCAGCGGTGAGCATACCTACCGGACCGCGGGTCGCTTCCGCGTGCAAATCAGGCTCAAGCGCAACAACAAGGTGCTGGCGGGCGCAAACACCACCGTGCAGGTGCGTCCGGGCGTCCGCGATCTGGGTTATTGAGCACGCGCAGGAACAGAGGGGACGGAGGGAACGGTCTTAACACGGAGGAACAAAGAAACGGAGACGAACAGAGAAGAGCGTTAATTGTTTCAAGAATTTCTCCGTTCGCCTCCGTTACTCCGTTGCTCTGTGTTAAGACCGTTGCCTCCGTCCCCTCCGTTACCTCAAGCCGGCTCACACCCCCGACGGGAGGGGCAGCGGGTCGATCCGAGCGGTCTCGCCTTCCGCGCCTTCGGGAGGTGTTTTGCGCCGCCGGCTGCGCAACCAGGCCATGACGCCGGCGCCCAGTCCCACCGTCCACCATGTGTACTCGACGAACGTGCCGAGCAGGATGACGGCGAGCGCGCCCAGCGACGTCCCGCCTGTCGCATGCCAGTAGTAGCTGCCGACCACGACGGGTCCCGCCAGGATCAGGAACCCCGCGAACAACGCGACCAGCGACGGCGTGCCACGCCACGAGGGCGGCAGCACCCGAGAGCCGACGCGGACGGCGAACCCCGAGATGCCGACGACACTCGCGGTCGCCAGTAAGAGGATGGCGATGGGCACGGCGACCAGCAGGGGGATGCCGATGACCGACGCGACGAGCGCCAGCGTCACGCCGACGAGGACCGGCAGTGCCAGGACCTGAACGAGCAGCCCCACGACCCAGGCGACGATGATCGGCCGGCTGCCGTGGACGGCCGTTTCGACATGGCGGGGGCTCAGGACGACCGCCGTGCCGCAGAGCAGCGCGAGCAGGCCCATGCCGACGAAGGTGATCCACCACTGCACGCGGGCGATCCGCGGCCAGTCGGGCACGACCTCCACGGTCGTCATGTTGCGATCGCCGAAGGTGAACCTCAGGTCGGGCAACGACCAGCCGACCTGCGTCAAGCTGCCGTAGAGCGACGCGCCTTCCGCGCCGATGACTCGCCCGCCGATCGCCGCGACATCGCCACGCACCGATCCGCGCGGGCCGACGACCACGTCGCCGAACACGGCGACGGCATTGCCGTCAATCGTACCGTTCACTTCGACCCGCCCGAAGACGGCGACGACATCCTTGACGCGCTCCCCCTCCTCGACGCGCACGTCACCACCGACCCGAACACGGGCGCCGCTCTGGACGCGTACTGGCTCCGGGTCGGACGGCGCGACGGGCGAGGTTGCAGGTTCGACGCGTTCCACGGGCAGGTCTCGGCCCGACGGATCTCGCGCGTCTCGCTGAGCCAGCGCCGGCGCCGGAGCGGCGGCGCACGCCAGGGCGAGCAACAGTCGGGTAACGAGTCGTGGTGACATCATAGTTGTGACCTTGAGACCCAATGACGGAGGCGACGCCACAGAAGTTCCACCACGCCTGCGATATCCTCACGCCAGGCAAAAGGCACCAGGCACCAGAGGTTTGGCCGTAGTCCGCAGCCTGTAGTCCGTAGCCCGCCTTCAGCTGTTTTGCATGGCCGATCGGCTCTGGACCCCGTCGGCGGAGCGTGTCGCCCGCGCCGCAATGACCGCGTTCCGGCACGCGGCGGCTCGGGAGTGCGGCCGCCCGCTCGATTCCTATCGGGCGCTGCACGAGTGGTCCATCGAAAGCCCGGCAGTCTTCTGGGAGTTCTACGCTCGACACCAGGCGCTGCCGCTATCACGGCCGACTGGCGCCGTGATGAGTGACGACCCGATGCCGCTGACGCGGTGGTTCGAGGGCGCGACCCTCAACTACGCGCAGGCGCTGCTCTATCCGTCGCCAGCCGTCGCCCCGGACGCGCCGGCGATCATCGCCGTCGATGAATCCGGCAGTGAGCGGCATCTGTCGTGGCGCGACCTGCGGGACGAGGTGGCACGGACGGCTGCCGCGCTCTCGCGGGACGGCATCGGCCCTGGCGATCGGGTCGCGGCCTTCGCCGCCAACGTCCCGGAGACGGTCGTCCTCCTGCTGGCCTGCGCCGCGCGGGGCATCGTCTTCACCTCGTGCTCGCCGGACTTCGGCGCCGATGCCGCCCACGCGCGTTTCCATCAGATCAAGCCGCGCCTGCTGGTTGCATCCGATACGTACCTGTACAACGGTAGACGGTTCGACACCGCGTCGGTCATCGACGCGCTGACGTTGCGCCTCGATCCACCGCCAGCGGTCGTCACGCTGTCCGACGACACGCCGTCCCGCCGACCCGGCTGGCGACGCTGGCGTGACTGGGTCTCGCCCGCCGCCGCAGAGCCCGCATGGACGCCACTGCCGTTCGACCATCCGCTGTACGTCCTCTACTCGTCGGGCACCACCGGCCTGCCGAAGGCCATGGTGCACCGGGCCGGCGGCGCGCTCCTGACCCATCACAAGGAGCATCGCCTGCACTGCGATCTCGGACCCGGCGATCGGCTGCTCTACTTCACGACGTGCGGCTGGATGATGTGGAACTGGCTGGTCTCGGCGCTCGCACAGGGCACGACGATCGTGCTGTTCGACGGCTCGCCATCGCATCCGGCGCTCGACACGTTGTGGCGCCTGGTCGATCGCCTGGAGGTCACGCACTTCGGCACCAGCGCGCGCTTCCTCCACGCCTGCAAGGCCGACTCGCTCGAGCCGCGTCGCCTGGCCGCATTCACTCGGCTGCGAACGATCCTGTCCACCGGATCCCCGTTGTCGGCGGCCGCGTTCCGGTGGATCTACGACGCCGTCAAGTCCGATGTCCATCTCGCGAGCATCTCGGGCGGCACCGACATCGTCGGCTGCTTCATGCTGGGCGTGCCCACCGAGCCGGTTCATGCGGGACAGATTCAGGCCGCGGGGCTCGGCGTCGATCTCGCCGCGTTCGACGAGACGGGTGCGTCCGTGACCGGGCGCCCGGGCGAGCTCGTCTGCCGCACGCCGCTGCCGTCCATGCCGTTGCACTTCGTGAACGATGACGGATTCGAGCGATACCGCGCCGCGTATCTGGAGCGCTTCCCAGGCGTGTGGCACCACGGCGATCTCATCGAGGTGACATCTGAGCGCGGCATCATCGTCTACGGGCGATCGGACGCGACGCTCAACCCCGGAGGTGTCCGAATCGGGACGGCGGAGATCTATCGGCCGCTCGAGCTCGTCCCCGAGATCGTGGACGCGCTGGCGGTCGGGCGCCGCGAGGGTGACGATGAGGTGATCTGGCTGTTCGTCGTCCTTCGCGAGCCAGCGGTGCTCGATGGCGAGCTCGCCCGGCGCATCCGGCAGATCGTGCGCGAGAACGAGAGTCCGCGGCACGTCCCCAAACGCATCGTAGCGGTCTCGCAGCTGCCACGCACGCGCAGCGGGAAGTCGATGGAGCTCGCGGTGGCGCGACTGGTGAACGGCGAGCCCGTGCCGAATCGCGAGGTGGCGGCGAACCCCGAGTCGCTCGACGAGATCGCCCGCATCGTGCGGAGAGTAGCGGAGGAGACGGAGGGAACGGTCTAAACACAGAGGAACAAAGCAACGGAGACGAACAGAGAAGAGCTTTGATTTTTGACTTATCGGATCCCACTCTGTCGCGGCTCGCCGCTATGCGGTCGGCGCGGGCACGGCGATGCGCGCCGTGTAGGCCTCTTCACGGACGATGCGGAAGCCGCTTTTGACGTAGTTGGCGAGGGCGTGCTCGTGGTCGAGCGTGCAGGTGTGCAACCAGACCCGCCGGGTCTCGCTGTTCCACGCCTGCTGCAGCGTGTCCGCGAGGAAAGCGGCGCCGATGCCCTTGCCGATCGCATGCGGCATCAGCCCGAAGTACACGATCTGGACTTCTCCGCCGCCGCTGCGGTGCAGCTCGGCATAGCCGCACGGCACGCTGTCCTGTGTCAGGACCCACAGTTCGAGCCCCGGCTGGGTGAGATAGGCGTCGATCTCCTCGTCGCTCCACGACAGGCGATCCAGCCAGTTCCATGCACGTCCGACCTCCCGGTACAGGAAGCGGAAGAACGAGGGCGGGCAAGCCGCCACACGAGCCAGCCGATATCCCGCCGGCAACGGTCGCGTCGAGGCCGGACGCTCGAGCATCTCGAGATACGTCCGGGTGGCGGGAATCTCGCGGGTCGAACTGTTGTCCGTGAGACGCCGTGCCGGTGGCCCCTTCGCCTCGCCGAGCCTCTTGAGCGCGCGCCGCCACGTTCCCGCCGACTCGAAGAGCTGCGGGATTCGGTCCGGTTCGCGCAGACCCGTCCGCAGGCGCTCGAGCTCCCGCACCAGCGCGTCGATGGCGTCCCGGACGTGATCGGCATTCGACGCGAGGATGTCCGTCCAGATGCCGGGAGGGCTCGCGGCCAGACGGGTCGTGTCGGCGAGTCCGGGGCCCGAGAGCGCCAGGCCCGCTTCTCCGACGGCCGTGCCGACGGTGTGCAGGAGGACGGACGCGGTGACCTGAGGCAGATGGCTGACGAAGGCCATCAAGCGATCGTGCGCGTCGGCGGTCAGGACACTCGGTTCCGCACCGAGGCCCTGGACGAATCGCATCAGCTCCGCGACGACGCGTTCGGGCGGACGTTCGGTCGGCGTCAGAATCCACGGCCGCCCCCGGAACAGGTGATCCCGGGCCGAGGCGATTCCTGACGTCGCCGCCCCGCCAAGGGGATGTCCGCCGACGAACGTGAGTCCGGGATGAGCGGCGGCTGCCTGGACGATGTCGCGCTTGGTGCTGCCGACATCGGTCACCAGCGTGCTGACGGCGGCCAGCCCCGCAATCTCGTCGACGAGCGCCCGATTTCGCCCGACCGGCGCCGCGAGGACGACGAGATCCGACTCCCGGACGAGTCCCGCCAGGCTCTCAGCCGCCTCGGTGACGGCGCCGATCGTGATCGCGTCCCGTACGACCTCGCGGCGGTCGAACCCGATGACGCGCACCTCGGGCCACTGCCGCCGCGCCGACAGTCCGACCGACCCGCCCACGAGTCCCACGCCGACGATGCCGATGCACTCAAACGGAGGCACGTCACCACCCATCCCTCCCCTTGCTCTCGACGCAGATGCCGCGCCCGATCGCCGGGGCGATGATCCGCAGCTCGGCCATCAGCCGGTCGAACTGTCCGGGGAACAGCGACTGCGCGCCGTCGCTGAGCGCGTGATCGGGATCGTTGTGGACCTCGATCAGCAGGCCGTCAGCGCCAGCGGCGATCGCCGCCCGCGCCATCGCCGGCACCTGATCGCGCTTGCCGATGCCGTGACTGGGATCGGCGAACACCGGCAGGTGGCTCAACTTCTTGACGACGGGAATCGCCGAGATGTCCATCGTGTTGCGGGTGTAGGTCTCGAACGTGCGAATGCCGCGCTCGCACAGCACGACCTGCATGTTGCCGCCCGACAGGATGTATTCGGACGACAGCAGCCACTCTTCGATGGTCGCGGAAATCCCGCGTTTGAGCAGCACCGGCTTGCGGACCCGGCCCAGCTCGCGCAGCAGCGTGTAGTTCTGCATGTTGCGGGCGCCGACCTGATAGATGTCCACGTAGCGATCCATCAGCGGGATCTGGCTGAGGTCCATGACCTCGCTGATCAGCGTCAGACCGTGCTGATCCGCGGCGTCGCGAAGCATGCGCAGTCCCTCCTCGCCGAGGCCCTGGAAGGCATACGGCGACGAGCGCGGCTTGAACGCGCCTCCCCGCAGCCCCTTGCCGCCCGCCCGCTTGACCGCGGCGGCCGTCGCCTGCACCTGCTCCGGCGACTCGGCCGAACAGGGACCTGCCATCACGATCACCTCGTCGCCGCCGATGCGGACGCCCCCGACGTCGAAGACCGTGCCTTCCTTCTTGAACGTGCGGCTGGCCAGCTTGTACGGCTCCGTGATGCGCAGGACCTCGTGGACGCCATCGAGGACTTCGAGCAGCGCCGGGTCGCGATGGCGGCCGGGACCCACCGCGCCGAGCACGGTCCGCATGGCCCCGGTGGATCGGTGCACGTCGAATCCCTGCTCGACCAGATGGGCCACCACGTTCTGGACCTGTTCCTCGGATGCGCCTTCTTCCATGACGACCACCATGACATCTCCTCGTGACGCGCTCCCGGGCCGCGCCTCCCGGCGCCGGGCCCCGGCCCGGCGCGTCTCGTTGCGTGCTCAGTGCCCAGACTCCGCCACGACGCGCTCGAGGCGTCTGGCCTCGTCGATGATCCGCTCGAAGAGCCGTGCGATCGCGTCGTTGTCGAGCGGTCCCGTGTTCACGTCCCGCACGTGCTTCAACACGGCCTCTTCCCGCGCCGGCTGATAGATGTCGAGGGCGAGCGCCCGCTTGGCCTCGCCAATCGACAGGGCGCTCGCCGCACGCTGGTTGAGCAGCGTGACGAGCTCGGCGTCGATGCGATCGATCTCGTCCCGCAGGGCGGCAATCTCCGCCAGCCGCGCGTCGCGCGCCACGCCGTTGTCAGGCCACGCCGGATCCTTCGAGTCACCCATGGCTCACCGCCGGCAGTCGCGCGCCGCCCTGCAGCTCCCGGACGAAGGCGTCCACCCGGGACGGCAGGTCGGGCGCCTCCGCACTTCGGGCGATCAGATCGACGAGCGCGCTCCCGACCACGGCGGCGTCGGCGAACTCCCCCACAGCCGCGACGTGCTCGGCCCGCGACAGGCCGAAACCGACCGCGATTGGAAGGTCGGTGACCCGGCGGATTCGCTCGGCCAGCTCGCGCGCGCCCCCGGCCACATGGTCACGTACGCCCGTCACGCCCAGTCGCGAGATCGCATACAGGAAGCCCGACCCGAGCGCCGCCGCCTCGCGCATCCGCGCGTCGCTAGTCGTCGGGCTCAGGAGAAAGATGGTGTCGATGCTGGCACCGCGCCAGTGCGTCGCGCAGGCCGGAGGCCTCTTCGATCGGGAGATCGAGCGCAAGCACACCGTCCACACCGGCCTCGGCGGCCCGTGCCACGAAGTGGCCGAGTCCCAGGCGGAAGACGGGGTTCGCGTAGGTGAAGAGCACGATCGGCGCCTGGACGTCGCGCCGGACCTCGGCCACGAGATCGAGCGCGCGCCCGAGCGACATGCCCGCGGCCAGCGCCCGCTCGGACGCACGCTGAATCACCGGACCGTCGGCCAGCGGCTCGGAGAACGGCACGCCGACCTCCAGCACGTCGGCGCCGGCGCGGTCGAGGGCGAGGATGACGTCGCGTGAGCGTGCGAAATCCGGATCGCCGGCGGTGACATATGTCACCAGCCCGCAGCGGCCACGGGCGCGGACGGCCGCGAAGGTCGAGTCGAGCCGCCGGCTCATGTCGTCACCCGGGCCTGGTCCGCCACCAGATGCACGTCCTTGTCGCCGCGGCCGGAGAGGTTCACGATGACCAGCGCCCTCCGCCGTCAGGCCGCCGGCGACTTCACCCAGCGCGGCGAGCGCGTGAGACGACTCGAGCGCCGGCAGGATGCCTTCGCGTCCGCGCCAGCATCGCAAAGGCGTCGAGCGCCTGCGGCGTCGGTCGCATAGCAGTAGGAGATGCGCCCCGCGTCCCGGAGCGCCGCGTGCTCCGGGCCGATCGCGGCGTAGTCGAGACCGGCGGACACCGAGTGCGTCAGCTCGATGTTGCCGTTCTCGTCCTGCAGCACATACGTCCTGCGTGCCCTGCAGCACACCCGGGCTGCCGCCCGCGAACCGCGCCGCGTGCCGGCCGGGCGCAATGCGCTCGCCGCCCGCCTCGACGCCGATCAGGCGCACGCCGGGATCGTCCAGGAAGCCGTCGAAGATCCCGATGGCGTTGCTGCCGCCGCCGACGCAGGCGACGACCGCGTCGGGCAGCCGGCCGACGTCGGCCAGCACCTGCTGTCGCGCTTCGTGACCGATGACCGACTGGAACTCGCGAACCATCAGCGGGTACGGATGCGGCCCGAGCGCCGACCCCAGCAGGTAGTGGGTGTCGCCGACGTTCGCCACCCAGTCGCGCATGGCCTCGCTGATGGCGTCCTTCAGCGTGCGGCTGCCGGCGTCCACGCGCACGAACGTCGGCGCCGAGCAACCGCATGCGGACCACGTTCAGCGCCTGGCGCGCCATGTCGTCCGAGCCCATGTAGATCGCGCACGCGAGGCCGAGCAGCGCGCAGACGGTCGCCGTCGCGACGCCGTGCTGCCCGGCGCCGGTCTCCGCGACGATGCGGCGTCTTGCCCATGCGCTGGGCGAGCAGGCGCCTGCCCGAGCGCGTTGTTGATCTTGTGCGCGCCGGTATGCGCGAGGTCCTCGCGCTTGAGGAACACGCGACAGCCGACGCTCGCCGACAGCGCGCCGCGCTTCATACAGCGGCGTCGGACGGCCGACGTAGCGGCGCAGCAGCTGGCTGAACGTGTCGCGGAACGCCGGGTCGCGCCGCGACGCGACATACGCATCGCTCGACCTCGTCGATCGGCTGCGACGAGCGTCTCGGGCACGAAGCGGCCGCCGTAACGCGCCGTAAGTAGCCGCGCGCATCGGGATCGCGCCGGCCGAACGGATGCCGGCGACGTCAGTCGTGTCCACGGTCTCGTGCATCGTGCCTCCATGCGCGCGCGACCGCATCGACGAACGCGCGCATGCGTCCGTGATCCTTCACGCCCGGGCGCTGTCTCGACGCCCGACGAGACATCCACGGCCTAGGCGCGCACCGATCGAATCGCCTCGCCGACGTTCTCCGGGCGCGAGCCCGCCGGCCAGGACGATGCGCCGGCGTGCGCGCGAGGCCGCCGCGCGCCTGCCAGTCGGCGCGGCTGGCCGGTGCCGCCTCTCGCCTCGGGGGCGACGGCATCGACCAGCAGCGTGACAGTCGTCCGGCCAGCTGTCGCGCGGCGTCGACGACGTCGTCCGCCTCGCGGCCGAGCGGCTTTGATCAGCCGCGCGGCCGATCCGACGCGCCGTCGTCGACCGGCTTCGTCGCCGTGCAGCTGGACGACGTCCAGCCCGACGGCGTGCCGATCGCGTCCATCTCCTCCGACGGCCGCGTCCACGAACACGCCGACGCGCTGCACGAACGGCGGCAATGTCCGCGCGATCGCTCGCGCAGCGTCCGGCGTCATCGCGCGCGGGCTTCCCGGCCAGAACACGAACCCGACCGCGTCGCGCGCCCAGATCGGCCGCCAGCCACGCATCGTCGCGCCGCGTGATGCCGCAGAACTTGACGCGCGGTCATGCGCGGCGCCTCCCACGCCGCGCGCCGCCGACGTCGAGCAGCATCGACAGCGCCGCGCCGGGATCGGCTTCGGTCATGAACCGCTCGCCGATCAGGAACGCGTGGTAGCCAGCGCCGACGCAGCGCGCGCAGATCCTCGCCGGTCCGCAGGCCGCTCTCGGCGACGGCGACGCACCCGTCGCGGAGATGCGGCGCCACGAGTGCGAAGCGGTCGTCGAGCGAGACCTCGAGCGTCTGCAGGTTGCGGCTGTTCACCCCGACGATCGTCGCGCCCGCCGTCCAGCGCGCGCTCGAGCTCGTCGCCGTCGTGCACTTCGACGAGCGCCGCGAGTCCGTCGCGCTCGGCAGGCCGATCAACCGGCCGAGCTCGTTCGTCGACAGCGCCGCGACGATGAGCAGGATCGGCGTCGCGCCGTGCACGCACGCGCTTCGAGCACTGAAATTCGTCGACGACGAAGTCCTTGCGCAGCAGCGGCAGCGCCGGATCGCGCCTCGCGCACGCGCGCGTCAAGATGTGTCGAGCGAGCCGTCGAAGAACGTGGGCTCGGTCAGGACCGAGATGGCCGCGGCGCCCGCCTCGCTCGTACGCGCGCGCGATCGCCGCCGGATCGTAGTCGGCGCGCAGGACACCCTTCGACGGCGATCGCCGCTTGCATTCGGCGATCACGTTGAACGTGCCCGGCGCGGTGAGAGCGGCATGGAACGCGCTCGCCCCTGGCGACCAGCTCCGCATCGGCGATGGCCCGCACGAGCGCGTCGTGCGGCGTCGTCATCTGCCGCACCTCGACGATGCGTCGCGTCGCCGCGACAATCGCCTGCAGGACATCGGGACGGGACGTGGCAGGCATCGCGCTCACACGCCGCTCCCCTCGTCGGCGGAGACCTGCACCAGCCGCTCCAGACGCTCCGCTGCCCGCCGGCGTCGAGCGCCGTCGCGGCCAGGCGCATGCCGTCGCCCACCGATTCGACCACGCCGCCGACGAGCAGCGCCGCGCCGGCGTTGAACAGGACGATGTCGCGGCGCGGGCCCGGGCTCGCCGGCCAGGATCCGGCGCAGTCGGTCGGCATTCGCCGCCGCGTCACCGCCCGCCAGATCGGCGGTCGTCGCCTTCGGGAGACCGACGTCGCCGGGTGCACGTAGAACGTGTCGCACGCAGCCGTCGCGGGCCTCGGATACCTTCGTGTAGCCGGTCGTCGAGATCTCGTCGAGGCCATCGGCGCCGTGCACGACCCAGACGCGCGGTCGGACGCCCAGCAGGCCGAGCGCGCGCGCCACCAGCTCGGTGAGCTCGGGCCGCGGCACGCCGATCAGCTGACGCGGCGCGCCCGCGGGGTTGGTCAGCGGGCCGAGCAGGTTGAACGCCGTCCGCACGCCGAGGTCCCGTCGAACCGGTGCCGGCATGCCGCATCGATGGGTGGAAGGTCGGGCGCGAAGAAGAACGCGACGCCCGCTTCGACGAGACAGCGCTCGACGATGGCCGGCGGGCGCCGAGACGTTGACGCCGAGCGCTTCGAACACATCGGCGCTGCCGCAGCGGCTCGACACGACGCGATTGCCGTGCTTCGCGACGCGCAGCGCCGCAGGCGGCGACGACCAGAGCGACGACGGACGAGATGTTGAACGTCCCGCGCGCCGTCGCCGCCGGTGCCGCAGGTGTCGAAGGCGTCCGGCGTAGCGCCGCGACAGTGGCACCGCGCGCTGCGCGCATCGTCCGCGCAAAGCCGACCAGCTCCGCTGGCCGCTCGCCCTTCTGAGCGCAGCGCCGACGAGCAGGCCGGCGATGTGGGCGGCGGCGGCGTCGCCGTCCATGATGCGTGCCATGGCCGAGGCCGCCTCGGCGGCCGTGAGGTCCTCGCGTCGCTGAAGCTTCTCGAGCAGCGCCGGGAACATTACATCTCCAGGAAGTTGCGCAACATGCAGCCGGCCGTCGGTCGTCAGCACCGACTCGGGATGGAACTGCACGCCATGCATCGGCCACTCGCGATGCCGCAGCGCCATCACCGTGCATCGTCGGTCGGTCCGCGCCGTGACGCTCGAGACGCTCGGGCCAGTCGTCGTCCGCGACGATCAGCGAGTGATAGCGCGCCGCGGCGAACGGGCCTGCGCAGCCCGGCGAAGAGACCGCGGCCGTCGTGTTCGATCGACGAGCGTCTTGCCGTGCATCGAGCTGACGCGCGCGCGCACGACGCGGCCGCCGAACGCGGCGCCCATCGCCTGATGTCCGAGACAGACGCCGAGCATCGGGATCTGCCGGGCGAACCGTTCGATCACGGCCATCGACACGCCCGCCTGTTCGGGCCGCCCGGGTCCCGGCGAGATCACGATGTGCGAGGGGCGCCACGCCTCGATCTCGTCGAGCGTGACCAGGTCGTTGCGGCGCACCGACGACGTCGGCGCCCAGCTCTCCGAGATACTGCGCCAGATTGAAGGTGAACGAGTCGTAGTTGTCGATGAGCAGCAGCACGATCGGACTCGTCGTAGCGTCTGATCGTTCGGCGTTGGTCGTTGGCCTCGATCGCTGGATCGCGGCCCGCGGTCTTCAGCGCTGCCACGGACTCACCGCAGGTCCCCTTGTGCGAGCTCGAGGGCGTTGAGCAGCGCGCGGGCCTTGCTCCGCGTCTCCTCGTACTCCGCCGCCGGATTCGAGTCGGCGACGATGCCGGCGCCGGCCTGGACCTGCGCGACGCCGCCGCGCATCGCGATCGTGCGGATGGCGATGCAGAAATCGAGGTTGCCGGCGAAGTCGAGATAGCCGACCGCTCCGGCATACAGGCCGCGCCAGGACGGTTCCAGCTCCGCGATGATCTGCATCGCGCGAATCTTCGGCGCGCCCGAGACGGTGCCGGCCGGAAAGCACGCCACCAGCGCGTCGAGGCGATCGCGATCCTCGGCCAGGCGGCCTTCGACGCGCGACACGAGGTGCATGACGTGCGAGTAGCGCTCGATCGTCATGTAACTGCGGCACGCGCACCGATGCCGTACTCGGAGACCCGCCCGAGGTCGTTGCGTCCGAGATCGACGAGCATCACGTGTTCGGCCCGTTCCTTCTCGTCCCGCTTGAGCTCCTCGGCCAGGCGAACGTCTTCGTCGGGCGTCCGCCCGCGGGCTCGCGTTCCGGCAATCGGATGCGTCTCGATGTGCCGGCCCTCGACCCGCACGAGCATCTCGGGCGACGACCCGACGATCGCGAGATCGCCGACGCGCAGGAAGTACATGTACGGCGACGGGTTCACGTGCCGCAGCGCGCGATAGACGGTGAACGGGATCCGCCGTCACTTCGACGTCGAAGCGCTGCGAAAGCACGACCTGATAGATGTCTCCCGCGGCGATGTGCTCCTTCGCGGTGACGGACGCTGTCTTCGAACTCCTCGCGGCTCGTGCGCGCGGTCACGACGAGGCGGTGCGCCGGTCGCGGCGGGCGAGCTGCGACAGGCTGCGCTCGAGCTCGCGCTCGAGGAACTCGATCCGCGCGCAGGCGAACTGGTAAAGCGTCTCGAGGTTCTCTTCCGGCGTGATCCGGGCGTTGGCAATCAGCAGGATCCGGTGCTTGACGTGATCGAACGCCAGAATCGTGTCGAACAGCATGAACGCCGCTTCCGCGGCCGGATCGCCGAGGCGCTCGCGCTGCCCGGCCCACACGCCGTCGAGCGCCGGCTCGAACCAGGGGGCCGCGTCGTAGCCGAAGAAGCCGACGGCTCCGCCGGTGAAGCGCGGAAGATCGGGGACGAACGGCGACCGGTACTCGGCCATGACGCGCCTGACCGCCTCGACGAACGGTTCATCGAGCGGTCCGCGTCTCGCCGGCCTGCTCGATGACGGCGCCGCCGCCGCGCGAACGCAGGACGAGCAACGGGTCCTTGCCGAGGAAACTGTAGCGCGCGACGCGCTCGCCGCCCTCGACGCTCTCGAGCAGGAACGCATAGTCGGCATGCTCGGCCACCTTCAGGAACGCCGACACCGGCGTCAGCAGGTCGGCCATGAGCTCCTTGTAGACGGGCACGAACGTGCCGCGCTGCGCCAGCTCGACGAACTCTTCGAACGATGTCTGCTTCATCGCGGCGACCCCGGGGCCTTCGAGCTGGTGGGAGACGACAGGCGCTCCATCTCCCGAGCCGGCGCTCTGCGGCCGCCCGCATGATCGAGGACGAGGGCATCACGCCGGTCCACCACTCGAACTGCCGGACCGCCTGCTCCACGAGCATGTCGAGCCCGTCGATCGTGCGGCAGCCGGCGACCGCCGCATCGCGCAGCAACCGCGTCGGCCGCGGGTTGTAGACCAGGTCGTAGACGAGTCGTCCGTCGAGCGCACAGCCGAGCCATGGGCGAAGCGTCCACATCGGGATGCGTCCCGACCGGGGTCGTGTTCACCAGCACATCCCAGACGCCGGACGGCACCGGCCACGGTCCACGCTCGAGATCGAGCTCCTCGGCCAGCGCCGCACCGGCGTCGGATCGCCGTGCATGCACACGGATGCGGGCGCCCTTGCGGCGCAAGCCCGCGACCACCGACCGCGCAGCGCCACCCGCCCCGAGCACGGAGACGCGCGCACCGCGGAGATCGATGTCGCCGAGCGGGGCCAGGAACCCGTCCACGTCGGTGTTCAGCCCTTCCCACCCGCCGTCGGCCCGTCGCCGCAGCGTGTTGACCGCCGCCTCCAGCGCCTCCGTCCGCGACGGCCGCCGCGTCTTCCTTGAACGGAGCCGTCACGCTCGCCCCGACGATGGGCAGGGCCTCGGCCAGGCCGAGGAAGTCGTCGAACGACTCGGCCTCGCACGGCACATAGACGCCCGCGGCGTCATGAGCCTCGAACGCGGCATTGTGCATGGCCGGCGACACCGAGTGGCCGATCGGCCGGCCGACGACGGCGTACACGGGGGTCCGGGCATCGACCTGACGGAGCCGGAACTCGGACAGCAGCCGATCGGCGGCAATCTGCCCCGGCGCGTAGCCGTTGCCGGCATAGGTCCAGCACGATCCGAAATGTGCCGGCAACGCGCGGGTGGGGAGACCGGCGACGCCCATCGCGATCAGCACCGTGCGATCGGTGGCGCGACGCCCGATCTCGAGGAGCGGCACCAGATCGCCCAGCCGCGACGGGGTGACCGCGACCTTCACGACCGCCGGCCCGAGTCGCCGCATCTGCTCGACGTCGCTCGCCAGCCCGCCGGGCATCCCCGCGAAGTCGTGCATGGAGACGACGATGCGCGATCGCGTCCGGTCGTTCAGGAGGCGGTGCGCGTCCTGCGCCCGCCACTCCACGTCCACGAACTCCGCGCCCTGCGCGAGGGCCTGCTCGAGGATGGCCACGCGATCAGCCTCGGCGCCGTCGAAGAGCCCACCCTCCCACGTCGGGCGGCAGGTCACCACCACCGGCTTCTGCCGGCCGGCCAGGGCGGCGGCGACATCCGGACGGGCCAGCGCGTCGAGACGCAGCTCGATCAGGTCGGCGTCCGACACGCCGTCACGTCGGGCGCGCATCGGCGCGGATGTCCTCCGTCAGGACGGTCTCGACGAGGAGTGGGCTCGGCATAAAAAAAGCCCCTTCAACCGTGGGGTTGAAGGGGCTCGTCTCGTTCGTGCTCGGCGCGTTGTCGGTCGGCTAGACCGCCCCCTCGACCCTGTGGCCGGCATACCACCAGAACGACACCGTCAACACGGTGCGTGGGGTGCGGCCGGGGGCGGGGCGCGGTGCCATTGCGCGAGACTCTAACAGACCGGCTGACAGCGGTCAACGTCACAACGGCAGGGATCAGGCGCCAGCGCCTCGCGACGGCGTCAACATCACGGGATCAGGGATCAGGGGTCAGGCCTCGGGCACGGCGCCTGGGGCGTCGAGCCATCAGGGATTGAGATGGGGCCGGGCGCCTGGGGCCTGGGTAGAGACGCTATACTTGAGGGAACTGTCCGCAATGTCACGCCGCCTTCTGTTGCTGCTCGCTGCCGCAGTTGCGTTCTGCGTCCCCGTATTGCCATCCCTTCGGGCCAGCACCTCGCTGATGACGATCGACGAGGTCAAGACCGGGATGCGCGGCAAGGGCGTGACCGTTTTTGCCGGAGCCACCCGCAGCGAATTCGACGTCGAGATCCTCGGCGTCCTCGCCAACGTCGTCGGGCCGCGCCGCAGCCTCATTCTGGCCCGGCTGTCGGGCCAGCGGCTCGCCGAGACCGGCGTGATGCAGGGCATGAGCGGCAGCCCCGTCTACGTCGACGGGCGGCTGATCGGCGCCGTCTCCTATTCGCTCGGATCGTTCTCGAAGGAGCCGATCGCCGGCATCACGCCAATTGCCGAGATGATCGACGCGACGACCTCGTCGGCGGCGGCCCGGCCCTCCGCGGTGCGCGCCTCGCCGGTGGCCATGCGGTGGCCGCCGACGCGCGATGACTTCGTCGCGGCGCTGCGCGAGACGTTCGCCCGTCTGCGCCCCGGCGGGTCCGCCCCGGGTGGCGAGTCTCGCCGGGTTGGACCTGCAGGCGTTCGCCCGCGTGCCGGCGGGCGCGAGGCTCGCAGCCAATTGCCACGCCCTTCACCATGTCGGGCTTCTCGGGCGACACCGAGGCGACGCTCACCTCCGTGCTCGGCAGCCTCGGGTTTGCGGCCGCCTCGGCCCCGGCAACGGGCGAACGCCACGGCGAGCTGTCGAACCACTGGCGCCCGGCGATGCCGTCGGCGTCAGTCTGATCAGCGGCGATCTCGCGTTCGGCGCCACGGGCACGGTGACGCACGTGGACGGGTCACGGGTCTACGCCTTCGGTCATCCCTTCTTCAATCTCGGTCCAACCGAGTTCCCGATGACCAGGGCGTAGGTGCAGACGCTGCTGCCGAGCCTGTTCGTGTCGGCCAAGCTCGCGGCGATCGGCGACATCATCGGCACGGTCCAGCAGGATCGCGCGACGGCGATCGCCGGCACGATCGGACGCGGGCCCGATCTGGTGCCCGTTACGCTGACGCTCTCGCCCGAGCGCGGGCCGGCCCGCACCTTCCGCTACGGCATCGTGAAGGACCAGCTCTTCACGCCGCTCCTCACCTTCGCCTCGATCGTGAACACGCTGCAGTCGTACGAGCGCGAGTTCGGCGCCGCGACCTTCACCGTGCGCGGCAAGGCGGTGGTGCGCGACCACGGCACGGTCGCGCTCGAGGACATCTTCACCGGCGACACGCCGGCGATCGGCGCCGCCGCCTACGTCGCCGGCCCGATCAACCTGCTGCTGCGCAACGATCGCCAGCCGGTGCAGATCGAAGCCGTCGATCTCGCCATCCAGTCGTTCGAGGAGCCCCGCACCGCGACGATCGAGCGCGTCTGGCTGGGCACGCGCGAGCCCCGCGCCGGCTCGATCGCCCCGGTGCACATCCTCACGCGCAGCTACCGCGGCGTCGAGCGGACCGACACGCTGCCGCTGCCGATTCCGGCGCATGCGCGCGGCACGGTGTCGATCGTCGTCTCGGACGGCAGCCGGCTGGCGCAGATCGAGCAGCGCGACCACCGCCAGCCGCGCCAGGCCGACAGCGTGGCGCAGATGATCCGCGTGTTCAACCGCGCGCGCCGCAACAACCGGCTGTACGTGAAGCTCGTCGCGCCGGCGTCGGGCGCCGTGGTCAAGGGCGAGCAGCTGCCGGCGCTGCCGCCGTCGGTGCTCGCCGTCATCGAAGGCGACCAGCCGCGGCGGCAACGTGCTGCCGCTCGCCAACACGGTGCTCGGCGAGTGGGAGCTGCCGGCCGATCAGGCCGTCAGCGGTCAGCGCACGCTGGCCGTGCCGCTCCGCGAGCGCTGATCCACGTCTCCCGCCGATGTCTGGTTGCTCACGCGATCGTCGCCGCGCCAAGAGCTCGTCTGCGTATGCCCTGTCCCGTTGATCGCGTGTTCCTGCCGCACCGGACGTTCATGTCCGTGGCCTGCCTCGTCGCGCTGACAGTCGCCGTCACCGGCGGACTCGACGCGGCCAGCACGAGCTTCTGGCTGGTATCGACCCAGGCCGAGTTCCTGAAGGGCGACGCCGAACAGCCTCTCGATCGACAGCGACGGGCGCGTCACGCTCGGACCAGCGGTCGAACTGGTGCACGACGTCGCCTCGCCCGCCGTGTGGCGGCTGCTCGCCGGCGATCGCGACACGCTCTGGGCCGCGCACCGGCAACGACGGCAAGGTGTGGACGGTGGACGGCGGCGGCAAGGCCACCGTCCTGTTCGACGCGGCCGAGCTCGATGTTCACGCGCTCGCGCCGGCGCCTTCCGGCGGCGTCTTCGCGGCTTCGTCTCCGGACGGCAAGGTGTACCGCGTCTCGGCCGATGGCTCGGCAACGCACCTTCTTCGATCCCGACGACAAATACATCTGGAGCCTCGCCGCGTCTCCCGACGGCTCGCTCTTCGTCGGCACGGGCGAGAAGGGGCGCATCTACAAGGTGGACGCCGACGGCCGCGGGAGCGTCTTCTTCGAGTCGGAGACGACGCACGTCATGACGCTGCGTCGCCGACGGCCGGGGCGGGCTGCTCGTCGGCACGTCATCCCCGGGCCGCGTCCTGCGCATCGACGCCGCAGGCACGGCATTCGTGCTGCTCGAATCGTCGCACAAGGAGATTCACGGCCTGCGCGTCGGACCGACGGCGTGATCTATGCCACCGCGGCCGGCGCGGCGCGGCACGACGGAGGCCGCCGACCCAGCCCCCGTCGAAGAGCCCCGCCGACGACGACCGCTGGCACGATCCCGACGGTGACGACCGAGATCACCGTGTCGGCCATCGGCGACTCGACGATCGTGACGCCGGCAACGAGCGGCCTGACCTCAGCGAACCGCGCCCTCGGGCCCGCAGAAGGGCGCGGTCTATCGCATCAACCCCGACGGCGAGTGGTCGATCGTGTGGGAATCGCCCGAGGATCTGCCGTACGACGTCATCGTCGAGCCGTCGGGCTCCCTGCTCGTCGCGACCGGCGGCAAGGGCAAGATCTATCGGCTCTCGGGCGATCCGACGCTGGTCACGCTCGTCACGCGCGCTGGACGCGCAGCAGGTCACGGCTTCGCCGAGGATCGAGCGGGCCGTCTCCTGGTCGCGACGTCGAATCCTGGTCGCATTCTTCGTGTCACCGCGGGCACGCGCGCCAAGGGCACCTATCTCTCCGACGTGAAGGACACGTCCACGGTGGCGACGTGGGGCGCCATCCGCTGGCGGGCGGTGACGCCGGCAGGCACGAGCGATCGAGCTGTCGACGCGAAGCGGGAACACGCGGACCCCTGACAAGACGTGGAGCGACTGGTCGAAGCCGTACACGATCGCGGCCGGGTCGGCCATCGAGAGTCCGAAGGCGCGGTATCTGCAGTGGCGAGCGGTGCTCTCAGGGCAGGGGCAGGTCGCGCCCGTGCTGACGTCGGTGACTGCCGCCTTCCTGCCGCGCAACACGCGCCCGTCCGTCGAGACCATCACCGTGCACCCGCCGGGCGTCGTCTTTCAGCGGCCCTTCCCGACCGGCGATCCGGAGCTCGCCGGCTTCGGACGCGAACACCTCGGACGGCCGGGCCGGGCCGGTCACGCCGACCGGCAACCCGACGACGGCCACCCTCGGACGGCGGACGTTCAAGAAGAGCCTGCAGACATTCGTCTGGCAGGCGCGCGACGCCGACGGCGACAGGCTGCAGTTCGACGTGTTCTATCGGCTCAGAGGGCGAGACCGACCTGGACGGCACTCAGGCGCGGGCTGTGCGACGAAATCTACACCTGGGACACGACGTCGGTGCCCGACGGCACCTACATCGTGAAGATCGTGGCCTCCGACGCGCCGGCCAACGCGCCGGCCATGGCGCTGTCGGGTGAGCGCGAGAGCGCGACGTTCGACATCGACAACACGCCGGCGGCGATCGAGGTCTCGCCGGGAGCGCGGGCCGACGCGAAAGTCCTGGCGTTCACCGTCCGGGACACGCAGTCGGCGATTCGGAGCGTCGAGTATCTCGCAGGGCGCCGGGCGCTGGAAGCTGGCCTATCCCGTCGATGGCCTGCTCGACTCGCGCGAGGAGCGGTTCGAGCTCACGCTGGAGAGCGGGTCGGCCGGGCCGGTCGTGCTGCGGGTCACCGATGCGCTCGGCAACGTGGCGACAGCGGTCGTGCCGCGTTAAGACGCCGAGGCCGTTAGCCGTCGTGCCGCGCCGACACCGCAGCGCCCGCGCTGCGAGCCAGCCCGCCCAGGGCTGGCTGAAATAGCAGCGCGGATCAAGCGCTGCCGCACCGGCCGCTGAGGCGGCCGGCGCCAGCGTCGTGTCCGGCTTCAGCCGGACCCTATACACCGGTCTTGCCGAGGACGGTGGTCTGTTCGAACAGCCAGATGAGGCTGACAGCCACAGGCGCGCCACGCAGCTGCGCGGGATGGAATCGCGTGGACGACATCGCGTGCATGACCCGTTGCGCGTCGAGGTCGCCGTACTCGCCCGCAGGCAGCAGCGCGGCGTTACGTACCCGGCCCTCCTGGGTGAGGACGCCGGCAATCGCGAGCGACACCGGACGGCCCGTAGCGACCGCTGGCAGCGGCACCAGGATGGCCGGCATCACGTCTTCTTCGTTCACGCGCGGCAGCTCGGTGCCCTCGTCGAGTCGCATCGGGTTGCGATCGGAGCCGGGCGCCGCCAGCGCCGCCAGCACGCCCGAGAGCGAGTCGGCGCGCTCCGCGGGCGCGAAGTGCAACACAGCGGCGACGATCGCCGCGCACGCCGCCGTCGCAGACACGGCCGCAAGGCCGGCCCACACGAAATGGAGGTCCTCGAACAGCCGCGACACCTGCGCGCTCAGCCTGTCGTGACGTTCCGCGCGCACCCGGGTGACGATCGCTTCGGCCATCGCCCCGAGCTCGGCGTCGAGCCGCTGCGACGCGAACGGATCGGTCTCCCGCGGCTCCTCGAGCACCGGGTCCCGGCGCAGCTGCGTCCTCAGATCCCGCAGCTCCCGCACCGTGGCACTGCACGCCGCGCAGACTGACAGATGCGCGTCAACCGCGATCTGTTCGTCGGTACTCGAGCTCGCCGTCGTGCCAGGCCTCGAGCAGATGGCCCACCGACGCGCACAACATCGAGTGCGTCATCGCGGCCTCCTCTGGGGCTCCCGCAATTCGGCGCGCAGCACGTCTCGTGCGCGCGCCAGCCGCGACTTGACGGTGCCGATCGCCACCCCTTGCGAGTCGGCGATCTCGTCGTAGCTCAGTCCGTCAATCTCACGCAACACGATGGCCGAGCGCTGATCGAACGGCAGACCGAGGAGCGCGGACTTCAATCGGACCGCCAGTTCCTTCTGCCCCAGCGCCCGGTCCGGTGCCGACCCGTTGGTCGTCGCGGGCAGCTCGCCGTGCGTCTGCACGTGTTCGTCGAGCGAGACCTGTGCCGAACGAAAACGCCGGCGCCACCACCGCTGCCGGTTCTTCGCCTGGTTGACGACAATCCGGTAGATCCAGGTCTTGAGGCTCGACTGCCCGCGGAAGCGCGGCAGCGTCCGGAAGACCTGGAGAAAGACCTCCTGCGAGAGGTCCAGCGCGTCGTGGTGGTCGTTGAGCAGATGGAGCGAGAGCTGGTAGACCATTCGCTGGTGCTCGGCCACGAGCGCCGCGCATGCCGACTCGTCGCCGGCGACACACTGGCTGATGAGCGCCGCCTCACGGTCGCTGGCGTCGGTCCAGGTGATGGCGCGCACTGGCTTCACCCCTGATCTCCGGGGACGGACGTCATATCGCCCGACCTGCCCGGCTCCCCCTGCTGGCAGGATACCGTTACCCCGATTAGACCCGCAACGGCTCTGATTGTTCCCGCGCCCGCCGCGACCGCCGTGTTGACGAAGTGGCGCAGGCCTTTAGGCCTGCCCGGGCCCGGGCGCCACCTTGGCGGGCCCGTCGTCAACACAGGTGATCTCTGGGCCTCACGGTCAGTTCAGCAGGGTGGCCGCGCCGTGTCGCCGGCGGCGAGTCGCCGCGCATCCTCGATGCCGAGCCGGCGCAGCAGCTTTCGCAGACCTTGCCTGGTCAGCCCCAGGTCGCGCGCCGCCCGTCCCGGCCGATCGCCGGCGCGGGCGAGAGCGGCGCGGACGAAGCGTTCCTCGAACGACCGGCGCGCATCGGTGAGCGTTTGCGCCGACGGCAGGCCACCGGCGGCGGCAATCACGCCCGGCAGCCGGGAGGGCGCGACGACGCCGCGCGCGGGGGCGCTGACCGCCAGCGCCCGCACGACATTCTGCAGCTCGCGGACGTTGCCGGGCCAGTGGTAACGCGCGAGCGCGGCCAGGGTCTCGACGTGCAGCGTCGCCCGGCTGCCGACGCGCGCCGCGGCTTCCGTCCAGCACGCACGCGCCAGCGGCAGGATGTCTTCGGGACGTTCGCGCAGCGGCGGGACGTTGATGCGGATCACGTCGAGCCGGTACAGCAGGTCGGCGCGGAAACGCCGGGCAGCGGCCTCGTCCGCCAGACGCCGGTTCGTCGCCGCGACGATGCGCGCGTCGACGCGGCGCGGCAGACTTTCTCCGACCCGGCGGATCTCCCCGTCCTGGATCGCGCGCAGCAGCTTGGCCTGGGCGCGCAGCGACAGCTCGCCCACTTCGTCGAGGAACAGGGTGCCGCCGTCGGCCTCTTCGAAGAGGCCGGGACGCTCGCCGACGGCGCCCGTGAAAGCCCCCCGTGCATGTCCGAACAATTCCGCTTCGAACAGCTCGTCGGTGAGCGCGGCGCAGTTCACGGCACAGAAGCGTCGCGCGCAGCGGGGTCCGGCCAGGTGCAGCGCACGCGCGACGAGCTCCTTGCCGCTGCCGCTCTCCCCTTCGATGAGCACGTGGAACGGCGCGCCCGCCACCCGACGAATCCGATCGCGCAGCTCGACGAGCGTCGGGCTCTGACCGAGGAGCCCGAGCGTCTCCGACGCGCGCTTCGGTGCGTCGGTGGCACGCTCGTTCAGCCCCTGCACGTGCGGCGCCAGCGCCGTGGCCGCACCGACCAGCAGCGACTGCGCGGCGTCGGCGGCAATCTCCCGGTCGATGGTCCAGCGGCAGGTGACCGCCCCGATCCGCTGGCCCGCATAGAGCACGGGCGCGGCCGCCTCGATGCCGTCTGCGACCGGCGTCGGTCGCACGACCGTCCCGGTTTCGAGCGTCCGTCGAGCCAGCTCCGCGCTGTCGAACCTCGCCAGACCGGCCTGCGCCAGACGCCCCCGCTCCATCGGTGCGCCGTAGACGGAGACGATGCAGGCACCGAGGCGATCGCGCAGCAGCGAGCAGACGTCGCCGGCTGCCCGAAGCGGCTCGCCGGAATCCCGGCAGATCTCCAACACGGCCTGCAGGTCGTTGACCATGACGTTGTCCTTCCACTGTGCCGACAGCCAGCCGTGATTCGCCAGCGGTTCCGCGCTCCAGCGATCGACGAACGCGGTCACCTCACGCGTCCGCGCCCGGCCGGCACTCTCGAGGGCGTGCTCGACGCGGAGCCGCAGCAGGAGCGGAACGTCACGACGCGTGAGACGTGCCGCGAGCCGGTTCACGCGCGGGCGCCGCATCCGATGACCGCGCGCGACGAGACGCGCGAGCTGGATCGTCCCCACCAGCAGCCGCCTCCGCCGCGAGTGTCCTCGCCGGGCATGGCGCACCGCGGTCACGAGCCACGCCCGGCACGCGACGAAGTCGCCGCACGCCAGAGCGAGCCGCGCGCGATCGCAAGCGACGCCCGCCAGCACGTCGGGATCGTGCGCGCATCGTTCGGCCTCGCCGAGCGCCCGCCACGCGTCGGGCGCATTGCCGCTGCGCCACGAGAGACGTGCGCGAAGCCGCGACACGCGTGCATCTGCGCCCTCGGCCATGCGCGCGACGGCCGTCAGAACACGACCAGCCTCGCTCAGGCGGTTCTGCCACAGCAGACCGCGAACCAGCGCCAGGCCGGTCTCGCAGCCTTCGCGGCTCAGCGCCGCTTCGGCCGGCATCGTCATCCGGCATGCATCGTAGAGAGCCCATGCGAGCTCGAGGACTCGCGTGCCGTCGTCGATTCGTGCGCGATCCACCAGCGACAGCCCCCAGCCGCGGAGGACGGACGTCAGCATCTCAGGACCAGGATGCTGGAGCGCCGCGACGCGGCCACAGAAGATGGCTGCGGCATCGCGTGCGCGACCGTTCGCAAGCGCCTGCCAGCCATCGTCCAGCGCTGGCGATGACACGCCGGTCACCGGAGCGCGCCACCGTGGCCCACGATCGGCCACGGCATTCGCCGGGGCAAGCGGCGCGTCATCGCGCGGCGGCACGACCATTCGAAACCTCGACGAGCTGGCGGTGCCGCGGCCGGCTACTTCGCCGAGCCACCGCACGACGAGGCGCCCGGGAAATCCGCCCGCCCGTCGTGCCAGTCGCGGCGCGCCGCGACCGAACGCTCGGGGAACACGCAGGCCGCGGCTGCCAGACCGAGACGGCGGCCACGGTCGCAGCATCAGCACGCCGTTTTCCGACGCGACAGCGTGACCCGCGACGACGACACCGGCGAGCCGGATGGGCTGTCCTGCCAGGCGAGCCAGCGCGGCGGCGAGTCGAGACGGTGCGACATCGCGATCGCAGAGCAGCACCAGCGAGCGGTCGCGCAGGTGCGGAGCCAGGTCGGGCCGTTCCAGGAGCACGTCCGGACATACCGCGCACAGGCCGCGACGCCGGCTCTCACGCGCCACCATGGCCAGGAGCGTCGTCGCACCCACGCCTGGTGCCGCAGCGACGTGGACGACCACTGGACTCGACCCGCGCGTGTCGATGGCCGCGAGTACCCCCTCGAGTGCGGGCGGCGCCTCGAGCCACAGGCCGATGGCTCGATCGAGTGGGCGCCCTCGCCCGTCTCGCACCGGCCCGATGAGTTGCGTGTGAACCTCTCCATCTCCGTCGATCAGTTCGGAGCCGGTGTCCTCGGCGGGCCGCCATGCCACGCGACCGTGATAGCGGACAGGGTGCGAGTCGCCGATGTCCCCCGCCTGAAGTGCACGTGTCCGCAGCCAGCGCGCGATCGCCATTGGAATGCGCGCAGCTCCTCGCGGCATCACGCTGCGCGGCTCGTGTTCCTCGTATGCCTCGATCGCGCGCCCCTCGTCGATGAGCGCGTAGTCCACGAGCGGGACCAGGTGCGAGTGCCAGAGCATGACGAGGCGGGCGCAGCGTGCCTCCCACCTGGCGCACGCACGTTCGCCCGACAGGCGTCGCATGATCACCTCGATGCGACCCCCGGTCGCGACGTCGATCCAGCCGGCAGCGTTCGTGCGCAGGAATCGATCGGCCAGCCACGGTCCCATGCGTTTGCCCTGCTCCGACCGACGGCTGTGCAAGACCGCGACCGCACCGGCGCTCGCGCGCGCCGCACCTGGAATCACCGCGATTTCATCGGCGCCGGCACCTCGCGCCGCGCGGGCGCGGAGCACGTCGCCGGTGACCGGTGCGAAGAAAGTGCATCATGTACAATGCCGCGGTAATGCTGCGATTTCTCACTGCGGGCGAGTCGCACGGGCAGGCGCTGGTGGTCATCATCGACGGCCTGCCAGCCGGACTTCGCGTCGATTTCGACGTGATTGCGCGCGAGCTTCGGAGACGGCAGGGCGGCTACGGACGCGGCCGGCGCATGGTCATCGAGTCCGACACCGCCGAGATCCTGTCCGGCGTCCGCAAAGGCGAGACGCTGGGCGGCCCGGTCGCGATGCTCATCCGCAACAAGGACTGGCCGAACTGGCAGAACACGATGCACGTCGGCGCCGAGCCGCCACCCGATGCGACGGGCGCCAGGCGCGCCCTGTTCACGCGCCCGCGCCCCGGACACGCCGACCTCGCCGGCGCCCTGAAGTACGACCGCGAGGACATGCGCGACATCCTCGAACGCGCGAGCGCGCGCGAGACCACGGCCCGTGTCGCGGCCGGCGCGCTGGCGCGCCAGCTCCTCACACACCTCGGCATCGACGTGACGAGTCACGTCATCGGTGTGGGCGCGCTCCGCCTCGCGGATCCGCTCGCTGTCACGTTCGAGCAGGCGGCGGCACTGCCGCCGGAGTCGCCCCTGCGCTGCGTGGACCCGTCCCTCGAGTCCCGCATGGTGGCCGAGATCGATCGCGCGAAGGAGGCCGGCGATACCTACGGGGGCGCGTTCGAGGTCATCGCGCGCGGCGTGCCCGTGGGTCTCGGCAGCCACGTCCAATGGGATCGCAAGCTCGACGGCCGTCTGGCGCAGGCCATGATGTCGGTTCCGGCGATCAAGGCGGTCGGAATCGGCATGGGCCCGGTGGTGGCGCAACTTCCCGGCTCGCAGGTGCACGATGAAATCGTCCTGCCGTCGGCCGGAAGTCCATCGCGGGACGTCGGTGTCGTCCGCCCGAGCAATCACGCCGGCGGTCTCGAGGGCGGGATCACCAACGGCGAGGACCTTCGGGTCACCGGCTACCTCAAGCCGATCTCGACGCTGATGAAACCGCTGCGCTCGGTAGACCTGGCGACGATGCAGGAGTCGGCGGCGACCATCGAGCGGAGCGATGTCTGTGCCATCACGGCGGCGGGGGTGATCGGCGAGGCGATGGTGGCGCTGGTCGTCGCCGACGCGTTTCTCGAGAAGTTCGGCGGGGACTCGATTGCCGAGATCGATCGCAACTATGCCGCCGCCCGCGCCCGCATCCGCGAGCGGTTCGCCCCGACGGGCGTGACGTCCTGAGCGTGGTCGCCGCCCGGCGCCGATCGCGAGCATGATTCGACCGATTCTTCTCTTCGGCGCCCCGGAGCTGCACGAACGGGCGGCACTGGTCGATCCTGCCGATCCCGACCTGCCGGCGCTGGTGGCCGACCTCGTGGAAACGCTCCGCGCGGTCTCGGGCGTGGGACTGGCGGCGCCTCAACTCGGCACGCTGAAACGCGTCTTCGTCATCGATCTCTCGCCGGCGCAGCGTCCCAGCGAGCTGCTCGTGCTCATCAACCCGGAGTTCGTCGCGCGCGACGGATTGCAGCTCGAAGAGGAAGGGTGCCTCAGCCTGCCCGGGTTCCAGGCGACGGTTGCGCGCCCGCAGTCGGCGGTCGTTCGCGGGCTCGACGCCGAAGGGCGCCCGAGAACGGTGAACGCCACTGGTCTACTGGCCCGCGCGCTGCAGCACGAGATGGACCACCTCGACGGCATCCTCTTCATCGACCGGCTTCGGCCACTCAGCCGGCGGCTGATTGTCCATCGCATCGAGGCCAGACGCCGAAAAGGCGCATGGCCGGCTTGATCAGGATTCTGCGTGCGCATCGCCTTCTTCGGCACACCGGACTTTGCCGTTCCTTCCCTGGAGGCGCTGCTGGCCTCGCGCCACCAGGTCGTGGGAGTCGTCACGCAGCCCGACCGCCCGCGCGGACGCGGGCAGCACGTGTCGGGCTCACCTGTGAAGGCGCGGGCCGAGGCGGCCGCCATTCCCATCCTGCAACCGACGAAACTGAACGACCTCGCACTGCTCGACGCCCTCAGGTCGCTCGGCCCGGAACTCGGCGTCGTCGCGGCGTACGGGCGCATCCTGCCGCAGGCGCTGCTCGACCTTCCGCGGCTCGGCATGATCAACGTCCATGCCTCGCTGTTGCCGAGACATCGGGGCGCCTCGCCGGTGACGCGCGCGATTCTCGATGGCGATACGCGCACCGGGATCACGATCATGCGGGTCGTCCAGGCACTCGACGCCGGGCCGACGCTGGCGACCCGCGAGACGGCGATCGAGCCCGAAGAGACCGGCGAGGCGCTCGAGGCACGACTCGCGACGCTGGGTGCCGGGCTGCTCGTGGAGGTCCTCGATGCCCTGGACCGCGGCAACGTCGTGGAGACACCGCAGGACGAGGCCCACGCCACATACGCGCCGCGGATCGTCAAGCCCGATGGCCTGATCGAGTGGGGTCTGCGCGCCGACGCCATCCACAACCGGGTGCGGGCGCTCGTGCCGTGGCCCCACGCCTTCACGTTCCACAACGGCGCGCGCCTCGTGCTGCATGAGACGCGGCCGCACGCGTCGTCGACCGCCGCGCGAGCGATCGCCCGCAGCCCGGACGCCGGTGGGCGCGAGGCCGTGGTTCCGGGGGTCGTCCTCGGGGCGGGAAAGGGTGTGCTCCTCGTGGGGGCCGCCGAGGGCACGGTGCTCGAGATTCGCCGACTGCAGGAAGACGGCCGCCGCGTGCTCACCGCCCGCGAGTTCCTCGCCGGCCACCCGCTGGTTCCTGGCACGCGCTTCACGACGGGGCCATCCTGATGGCGGCGGCCCGGGCCGCGGCCCTGCGCGTGCTGCAGCGCGTGAGCGGCGGGGCCACGCTCGCCGATGCGCTCGTCCGCGAGCGTGACGGGCTCCCCGATTCGCGTGACCGCGCGTTGACGTCCGAGATCGCCACCGGCACGCTCCGGTGGCGGGCCGCGCTCGACGCCGCGATTGCCTCGGCGAGCGGACGGCCGCGTCGCGCAGATCGACCCTGCCGTACCCGAGATCCTGCGTCTGAGCGCGTATCAGCTGCGACATCTCGATCGCACGCCTCCACACGCCGTCGTCCACGACGCCGTGGAGTTGACCCGCCGCGAGGGGCACGGGTCGGCTGCCGGCTTCACGAATGCCGTCCTGCGCCGCCTGCGCGCGTCGCGGACGTGACCTCGACCGGGCGGTCGAAGCGCACGCCGACGATCCGCTCGATGTCCTCGCGATCGCGCACTCGCATCCGCGCTGGCTGGCGGCGCGCTGGCTCGATCGCCTCGGCTTCGAGGCTGCACGGCAGTGGACGGCGTTCAACAACGAGCCGGCCCCGCTCACGTTGCGGGTGAACCGATTGAAGGCATCGCGCGACGATGTGCGTGCGAGACTCGAAGCCGAAGGTGTCGTGACCGAGCCCACCAGCGTGGGCATCCCATGGGCTCCTCGTCCGGCAAGGCAACCCGATCGGAGGAGAGGCGGCGGCGGCGGGCCTGTTCGTGGTCCAGGACGAAGCGTCTCAGCTCGTCGGAGAGTTTGCCGCGCTGCGGGTGGGACGCCGCTCGCTCGACGCCTGCGCCGCGCCTGGAGGCAAGACGCTGGCTCTCGTCGAATCCGCGCCGGCGGACGGCTCTGATCGTCGCGGCCGATCGACGGCCCCGGCGCCTGAGGCTCCTGCGCGACACGCTCAGGCGGATCGGCGCACGGGCGGTGCCCCAGGTCCAGGTCGATCTCGCGCGGGGCCTGCCGTTCGGCGCGTCCTTCGATCTGGTCGTCGTCGACGCCCCCTGCTCGGGCCTGGGGACGCTCCGCCGCGAGCCCGACCTCAAATGGCGCCGCAGTCCCGACGATCTGGCGGTCTTCAGCGAGATCCAGGTGGCGATGCTCGGGCACGCCGCGACGGTGGTGGCGCCGGGCGGGCGGCTCGTCTATGCCACCTGCTCGAGCGAGCCGGACGAGAACGACGCGGTCGCCGCGCGGTTTCTCGCCACGCACAGCGCCTTCGGATTCGAGCGATCCGCCAGGCGGCTGCCCCCCCGGGCTCGGGGCGGTGCTCGAGCCAGGCGGCGTGCTGAGAACCTCGCCGGTCGCGCATGGCCTGGAAGCGTTCTACGCCATCGCGTTCGAGCGGGCCGGCTGAGTCGTCGGCCGGCTACTCAGGGTGCCCGCCCATCAGCGCCACCTGTAGTAGAGTCAATGATTTGATATGACGCTTTCGACGCGCGTCTGGGGCTTCGGGCGGTGGCTGTTGATTGCGGGGGGGCTGGTCGCCACCTTCGTCACCTTCTTTGCGCTCTCGGCCCGGATTGCGCTGCGATCGCGGGACGTCGTGGTCCCCTCGCTGGCCGGCCGCACCGTCAACCAGGCCTCGGACGACCTCGCCGCGCTCGGGCTGATGCTCCGGGTCGAGGAAGGCCGGCGCGTCGACCCGCGCGTGCCCGAAGGACGGGTCATGCTGCAGGATCCGCCGGCCGGCTCGACGACCCGGCGCCCGCGCAGCGTCAAGGTCTGGCTGAGCGCGGGTGCCCGGGCGCCGGTCGTGCCGCTGCTCGTCGGCGCGTCGGAACGGGCGGCGCAACTCCGGCTGCACGGGGACGGCTTGAATCTGCTCCGCATCGTGGACGTGCGCACGAGCGACTACCCTGTCGATGTCGTCGTCGGGCAATGGCCGGCGGCCGAGACCAAGGCCGCGGATGTCGTGCTGCTCGTCAACCGCGGTGAGCGCGGCGCCACCTACGTGATGCCCGACGTCATCGGGCTCGAGGGCACCGGGGCCGCGGACGTGCTGCGCTCGTATGGCTTCCGCGTCGCCGTGGTCGGGTCCTATCCGTACCCCGGCGTGCCGACGGGCATCGTGCTCCGGCAGAACCCGCGTGCCGGCTTTCAGGTCGCGCCGGGCGAAGCCATCTCGCTCGAGGTGAGCCGGTGAAGCGTGGCGATTGCGCCCGTCGATCATCTCGGCCGACTATCTGACGCTCGGCGCGCAGGTGGCCGCCGTCGAGGCCGGCGGCGCCGATGCCATCCATGTCGATGTGATGGACGGGCTGTTCGTCCCGAACATCACCTTCGGGGCCGGCGTCGTGGAAGCGCTCCATCGGGCGACGCGCCTGCCCCTCGACGTCCATCTGATGATTCGAGATCCCGAGCGGTATCTCGACGTGTTCGCCCGCGCGGGAGCGGATGTGCTCACGGTGCACGCCGAAGCCGTCACGCACCTTCATCGCACGCTCGTGGCCATTCGCGGGCTCGGCATGCAGGCGGGTGTCGCGCTCAACCCGGCGACGCCGGTCGGTGTCCTCGAGGAGATCGCGACCGAAGCCGACGTCGTGCTGGTGATGTCGGTCAACCCGGGCTACAGCGGCCAGACTTTCATCCCGCGCAGTGAGTCAAAGACGGCAGCGGTGCGGACGCTGCTCGAGCGGGCGGGCTCGACGGCGCGCATCGAGCTGGACGGCGGCGTGGACGTGACCAACATTGGCCGACTGGCACGTGCCGGCGGGTCGGTCTTCGTGGCCGGGTCGGCGGTCTTCGGCCATGGCGACCCGGGCGAGGCCGTGCGGCGCCTGCGCCAGGCGGCCGAAGCCGAATCGGGTGTGACGACGCGATGAGCGACACGTCGCTGACGCCGGTACGGCCCGCGACCTCCGTATCTCATGTCCGGGTGCGGTACGCCGAGACCGATCAGATGGGGGTCGTCTACTACGCGAACTATTTCGTCTGGTTCGAGATCGGCCGAACCGATCTGCTGCGGGCGCTCGGGGGCACGTATCGCGAACTCGAAGCGGCAGGCCTGTTCCTTCCCGTGATCGAGGCGTCGTGCGACTACGCGCAGCCGTGCCGGTACGATGATGAACTGGCGATCGAGACCACGGGGCGGACGTTGTCACCGGTGCGGGTGGAGTTCGCCTACACGGTGACGCGCCAGGCGGATGGCGCGCGAGCGGCGACAGGGCGGACCGTACATGCGGCGCTCAACCGTGAAGGCAGGCCGAGCCGCCTCCCTGCCGATCTCCGCGCCGCGCTCAGTCCGGCCGTGGGCGGCAGGGCCGGACAGGAACCTCTATGAAAGCTGTTGTCACGGGCGTTGCGGGCTTCATCGCGTCCCATCTGGCGGGGCTGATCCTCGATCGCGGGGGCGAGGTGACGGGGATCGACGCCTTCACCGACTACTACCCGCGCTCGTTCAAGGACGCCAATCTGGCGACGCTCACGGGCCGCCCGGGATTCCGGTTCGTCGAGGGCTCGCTCCAGCAGGCCGACCTGGCGGCGCTGCTGGACGGAGCGACCCACATCTTCCACCTGGCCGCCCAGGCCGGTGTGCGCAAGAGCTGGGGCCGCGACTTCCGGCACTACACCGAGCAGAACATCGAGGCCACTCAGCGGCTGCTGGAAGCGACCGTCGGCCGGCCGATCGAGCGCCTGGTCTATGCCTCGACGTCGTCGGTCTACGGGGATGCCGCGCCGATTCCGATGCGCGAGGACACTCGGCTCCAGCCCGTCTCGCCGTATGGCGTCACCAAGCTGGCCGGCGAGCAGTTGTGTCATCTGTATTTCGTCAACTTTCAGGTGCCCACGGTCGCCTTGCGCTACTTCACCGTCTACGGCCCGCGGCAGCGACCCGACATGGGCTTCCATCGCTTCCTCGCCGCCGCGCACCGCGGCGAACCGATCACGGTGTACGGCGACGGCGAGCAGACGCGCGATTTCACCTTCGTCCTCGACGCGGCGGACGCGACGTACCGGGCGGGGATCAAGGGCGTGCCGGGCCGCGTCTACAACGTCGGCGGTGGCTCGCGCGTGTCCGTCAACCACGTCCTGTCGCATCATCGAGCAGGTCGTCGGACGGCCGGTCGAGACGCGCCGCGAACCGCCGCAGAAGGGCGACATGCGGGACACCTACGCGGACACGTCACTGGCCCGTGCCGACCTGGGGTTCGTCCCGTCCGCCACGCTCGCCGAGGGCCTTGCGGCCGAGTACGCCTGGCTCAAGCCGTTGCTCGACGCATCGGAGCCGGCGGCCGGAGGCTGACGCAGAGACTCATGCACATGTTCTCGTTTCGCAGGTCGATCCGGCTCGCGCGGGCCGCTCGTGGTCCGGTCCTCCGCGCGGCCGCCCTGACGCTCGCCGCGCCTGATCGTGAGTGGATGCGCGGCCGGCAAGAACAAGATTCCGCCCGGCACGCAGGAGCCCGACAAGTTCCTGTTCGAGCGTGGCACCGCCGCGCTCAAGGAAGAGAAGTGGCTCACGTCCCGGGAGTTCTTCCAGACGCTGATCGACACCTATCCCCAGAGCCCGCATCGCGCCGAGGCCAAGCTGGGGCTCGGGGACAGCTATCTCGGCGAGGGATCACTCGCGTCGCAGGTGCTGGCGATCAACGAATTCCGCGAGTTCCTCTCGTTCTTCCCCACGCACCCGCGTGCGGACTACGCCCAGTACAGCCTGGCGATCGCCCGCTACAACCAGATGGCGAAGGCCGGGCGCGATCAGACCGAGACCATCGAGGCGATCAAGGAGTTCGAAGTCTTCTTCGAGCGCTATCCGAACAGCGCCTTGATGACGGAGGCGCGGCAGAAATATCGCGAGGCGCGTGATCGTCTCGGCCAGTCCGAGTACCTGGTCGGCCTCACCTATTTCCGCATCAAGTGGTACGTCGGCGCCGTGCAGCGATTGCAGGCGCTCCTCAAGACCGATCCCGAGTTCACCAACCGGGACGCGGCGTACTACCATCTTGCCGAGTCGCTCATCAAGCTCGATCGCCATGCCGAAGCGCTGCCGCTCTTCGAGAAGCTGGTCGCCGAGTTCGAGCAGAGCGAGTTTCTCGAAGAGGCGCAGAAGCGGATCGCCGAGCTCAAGAGTGCGGTCCCGGCGACCGGGCAAGCCCAAGACCAAGACAGACCCCTGAGCGCACGCTGGACGCGTCGCGGCGGGAACGGCGACTCGCTGTTCGAGGTTACAGCCGTCGCGCCACGTGTCCGGCGGCCGGGCGCGGCGGTGCCTCGGGAGCCGGCTCTCGCTCGACCGCGATTGGTTGTCGGCCGGCCACCACGTCGGCAAACGTCTGGTAATACTCGACCGCCGACCAGAGCGCCAGCGCCAGGACGATCCACAAGGCGCCCCGCCCGACGAGTACGCCCAGCCGTCCGAGCTCGCCGCCCACTTCCGGCGCGAGCATGAGGACGAGGATGGCCACGACCTGCGCCACCATCTTGAGCTTGCCCAGTCCCGACGCCGGCATGACGAGGCCGCGCGTCTGCGCGACGCCCCGCAGCCCCGTGACCGCGAGCTCGCGTCCGATGATGATCGCGACCATCCAGGCCGGCGCCAGCGACAGTTGCACGAGCGAGACCAGCGCTGCGGTGATGAGCAGCTTGTCGGCGATCGGATCGAGCAGCTGTCCCAGGATTGTGACCTGCTGCCGGCGCCGGGCGAGGTACCCGTCGAGCCAGTCGGTCAGCGACGCCACCGTGAAGATGAAGGCGGCGGCGACGCCCTTGGACATTCCCAAGACCCTGTGCCCCTCGAACTTCGTGAGCAGCACGACGACCAGCAGCGGCACCAGGACGATGCGGGCCAGCGTCAGCGAATTGGGCAGGTTCATGACAGGGGCCTCGGCGATTGTAGCAGTGCCCCACTACAGGGTGCACGGCCGGCGACGGCCCTGACGGAGACCGCCGATCCAGCCGGGCCGATCGAGTAACATTTGCGATCGCATGAAGGCCATTCTTCTCGCGGGCGGCAAGGGCACACGGCTCAGGCCGCTCACGCTGCACACGCCGAAGCCGATCGTTCCGATCTTCAATCGTCCGTTCCTGCACTACCAGCTGGATCTGCTCAAACAAGTTCCGGGGCTCAACGAGGTCATCCTCAGCCTCAACTATCAGCCGCGGCGCATCGAGGAGGTCTTCGGCCATGGGACCGACGCCGGGCTGCCGATTCGCTATCTCGTCGAGCCGTCGCCGCTCGGCACCGGCGGCGCCATCAAGTTCGCCGAGCCGCATCTCGATGGCCCGGTGGTCGTCTTCAACGGCGACGTCCTCACCCAGATCGACCTCAATGCGGTGATCGCGCTCCATCGCGAGCGGAAGGCCAGGGCGACGATCGTGCTGACGCCGGTGGAGAACCCCACCGCATACGGCCTCGTCGAGACCGAGTCCGACGGCGCGGTCCGCCGGTTCGTGGAGAAGCCCAAGGCCGACGAGATCACGTGCGACACGATCAACGCCGGCATCTACGTCCTCGAGCCCGAGACCTTCGACCGCATCCCCAAGGACACGGCCTACTCGATCGAGCGCAGCTATTTTCCGTCGCTCGTCGAGCGGCAGGAGACCTTCGTCGCCTACGTCTATCGCGGCTACTGGATCGACATCGGCACACCGGGCAAGTACGTGCAGGTGCATCGCGACATCATGGACGGGACGTTCCAGGCGGCGCCGTTCGCGGGCGCGACCGCGGCAGTGCCCTTCACGACCGGTGCGCGCATCGAGGACGGCGCGGAGGTCACCGGGCCGTGCTTCATCGACGAAGGGGCGACGATCAAGGCCGGGGCCCGCATCGGCTCCTATACCGTGATTGGCCGCCAGTGCACCGTCGAAGAAGGAGCGACCGTCTCGGGTGCGATCCTCTGGGCCAACTCGTGGGTCGGCCGCGACGCCGAGGTGCGCGATGCCATCGTCGGCCGAAACTGCCACATCGGCCGCAACGCATCGGTCCAGGCCGGCCGCGTCCTCGGCGACAAGTCGGTGCTCACGGATTTCACGCAGGTCTGAGGAAAGGCTACGGGCTGCGGGCTACGGACTACGGGAGAATCACCTGTGCGTCACCCGCTCGTCGTTCGTTGGCCGGCAGCCTGTAGCCCGTAGCCTGTAGTCCGTAGCCCTTTTGCGAAGAGATCACCCCATGTCCGAGATCATCCCTGCCATTTTCAAGGCCTACGACATCCGCGGCGTCTACCCGAGTGAGATCCACGAAATGGTCGCCCACGAGATCGGCGGCGCGTTCGTCACCTATCTCGGCGCCAAGCGGATCGCCGTCTCGCGGGACATGCGCGTGTCGTCGCCGGCCCTCGCCGATGCCTTCACCGAGGGTGCGCTCCGGCAGGGCTGCGACGTCGTGGACTACGGGATGATGGCGACCGACATGCTGTACTACGCCGTCGTCCGCGACCGGCACGATGGCGGCGTGCAGGTCACCGCGTCACACAACCCCAAGCAGTACAACGGCATGAAGATGGTGCGCGCCGGCTCCTCGCCTCTCAGTGGCGACGCCGGCATCGGCGAGATCCGCGACATGGTCGTCACCAAGGCGCTGCCGCCGGCCTCGGCGCGCCAGGGCGCGTTGAGCCAGGGCCAGGTGCTCGACGACTACGTCAACGTCGTGCTCGGGTTCGTGGATACGTCGATCATCAAGCCGTTCAACGTCGTCCTCGACGCCGCCAACGGCATGGGCGGCCTGGTCGCTCCACACCTCTTCGACCGGCTGCCGTGCCGGACGACCCGCCTCGCCTTCGACCCGGATGGGACGTTTCCGAACTACGAAGCCAATCCGCTCATCGAGGAGAACCGCCGCGCCGTCACCGAACGCGTGCTCGCCGAGCAGGCGGACATCGGCATCGCGTGGGACGGCGACGCCGACCGCTGCTTCTTCATCGACGGCAATGGCGAGTTCATCGCCGGCGACTTCGTCACGGCGCTGCTGGCCGAGGCGTTCCTCATCAAGCAGCCCGGCCAGTCCATCGTCTACGACTTGCGCGCGAGCTATGCCGTGAAGGACACCGTGGCGCGCTACGGCGGCCAGGCGCTGATGAATCGCGTCGGCCATGCGTTCTTCAAGGGGCGCATGCGGGAAGCCAACGCGGTCTTCGGCGGCGAGGTCACCGGGCACTACTATTTCCGCGACTATTACTACTGCGACAACGGCTTCATTCCGGCGCTGCTGATTCTGGAGCTGATGTCACGCAAGAACCAGACGCTCGCACAGCTGCTGGAGCCGCTGCGGGCGAAGTACTTCATCTCGGGTGAGATCAACACCCGCATGGCGGACATGTCGCAGGTCGCCCCCAAGGTGGACGGCCTGGCGAAGAAGTACGCGGACGGGCACGTCTACATGCTCGACGGTGTGTCGGTCGAGTACCCCGACTGGCACTTCAACGTCCGGGCTTCGAACACGGAACCGCTGATCCGCCTCAACCTCGAAGCGACGACGGCAGCGAAGATGGAAGACAAGCGCGACGAGGTGCTGGCCTATATCCGCGCCTGATGCGTCCGGCGAGCGGCCAGAACGGGATCTTTTCGATGCCAGGAACAAGCCAGGCCGCTCCGGCCGTTGAGCCCGATGGACGAAGACTTCGCGACCGCGTTTACGCTGGCCTGCTTCTGCTGGCGCCGCTGTTCGCCTTTTCCTCCATCATGGGCGCGCAGGCCCAGCAAAGGCAGTTTGCGCTCGAGTCGATCGCCGGGCTTCGCCTCCACAACGTCATCGCCGAACCCGCGACATTGCAAGGAAGGAACGGGATTCGGGTGACCATCTCCGAGGCTGCTCGGCGCCAGGTCGAGGGCCAGGCCAAGGACGACCAGAATCGACTGGCGACCGCGGGTGGGACGGTGGAGCAACTTGCGGTGATCGAGGGCCTGGAGTTCGACAACGGCGTCATTCAGGCCGAGATCGCCGGAGCGCCGATGCCCGGCGCGCCCGCGGGCGCCCGTGGCTTCGTCGGCCTCGCGTTCCGGCTGCAGAGTGACCTGCGTACCTACGACGCGTTCTACCTGCGCCCGACGAACGGCCGCGCGGACGATCAGGTCAGACGCAACCACGCTGTCCAGTACATCTCGCATCCCGACTGGCCGTGGTTCCGGCTTCGCAAGGAGACGCCCGAGAAGTACGAATCGTATGTCGACCTCGTTCCCGGCCAGTGGACGAAGGTCAGGATCGAGGTGCGCGGTGCACAGGCGCGGCTGTATGTGCACAACCAGCCGCAACCGACGCTCATCGTCAACGACGTGAAGACGGGCGCGACCGCCAAGGGCGCCGTCGCGCTGTGGCTGGACATCGGCACGGTGGCCCACTTCCGCCATCTCACAGTGACGCGGGAGTAGACCGGAGCAGTTCAGGGATTGGAAGTCGCACTGGAAGGGGCGGATGGCGAACCGGTTCACGCAGGCGATCCAGGGCAGCGCAAGGAAGCCGTCGAACAGGCCTGATCTCACGAAGAAAATATGAGTTGGGGAGCCTGACATTGCCTCTGTCGTGACGATCGCCTCAGGCCATCAGCACAGCGCGCGCCGGTGCTGCAGCACGGCATTTGTCGAAGGCTTCGCGCAGCAAAGCGCCATCAACTCCATCGTGCGCTCCGATGGCGATGATCCGGGTCCGTGGTTGCCGGCCACTCCACGCATCCCCAACGGCGATGTCCACTCGCTTGCCGACAACTTGAAGGATGACCCGTCGACCCGGTTCCTCAGCGGCATGGACCACGCCTTTGCAGCGGTAAACGCTGGCTGGGAGCTTGCGCACTGTCTCTCGCAGCGCTTCGAGGGAGAGAGGCTCGTCCGCTTCGTAGCTCCACGTTTTGAAGACCTGCGCGTGGTCGTTGCGATGGCCATGGACGTGATGGCCACAATCGCGATCATCACAGTCGGGAGGATGGCCGAGCTCCTTGTTTGTGGAGGTGTGGCATCAAGTAGGGAAGGATCGAACCGGCCGACCGATAGCAGGATTTCCAGAGGCACATTTCCGCCGGATGCCTCGACAAGCCGATAGCGATGGAAGCGGTCGTCGAGCCACGCTTTGATCCGCTCGATCTCTGCCGGGGTGACGAGATCGACCTTGTTGAGGATCAGCATGTCTGCGAATGCCACCTGCCGAAGCTTCAGTTCCATCATCTCCGGTGCCGCGAAGATCTGCTCTGCATCGACGACGCACATGATGCTGTCCAGCCGGATGCGGTCCCGCATGCCATCGTCCATGAACGTCAGCGCAATGCCGGAGGGATCGGCAACTCCGCTGGCCTCGAGCAGGATGTATTCGGGCTGCTCCGGACGCGCCATGAGATCGGTCACCGCAGCGGCCAGATCGTCGCGGATGTTGCAGCAGACGCAGCCGTTGGCGAGGTTGACGATGTTGCCATCGTTTTCAATTCCGACGACGAGCTCGGCATCGATGTTGATGGATCCGAAGTCGTTGACCAGCACCGCCACGCGCAGGCAGTGATCGCCGGTCAGGATGCGGTTCAAGAGCGTCGTCTTGCCGGCGCCAAGAAAGCCGGTCAGGACGGTCAGAGGCACCGCATGCGTAGCCGATTGGTGGATCGCAGTCATCGTGACGCCATCTCAGAATCTCCAGGAACACCGCGCTGCCATGGATTCAACCGGTTTGTCTTCAAGGCAGCGCGCAGGACGCAGCAAGAATTGTCGAGGATTTGCTCATGGGTGTTCTCCGCATCCGAGGGCCTTATTGGCCCTCGAGCTTGTCGATGATTTGCTGGAGTTTCGCCTGCTCCCCCGTGAGTTTGGCCTGCGTCGCACGGAGCTTCTTCTGGACGACCTGGCTGATGTCAATCGTGTAGCCGTTCGGGAAATTGCGCTGCGGCTCGCGATACATGTCGGACGGGTAGTACTCTTTCGGGTCGATCTCCCGATCGCGGACGGCTGGCTCCTGCATGTCGGCGACCGTATGCCGCGGATTCGGGAACTTGACCTCCATATTGGTCGGGCTCAGATCGAACAGCCCGACGGCGTCTCTCGGGCTCGGGCGAGCCATGTTGCCGGCTTCGGGGATCGCCGCCTTGCGCGTCCACACCGCATCTTTGGTGACGTTGACGACCACGACGTCTGGTGCACCGAACTGGAACAGGCCGCTGTAATGCAGACGAATGCCGGCGACGATCTCCGGGATCAATTCCTCGTCGTAACTGAGGTGCGTGACCATCGCGAGACGTGGTTGGATCTTGTTGAACATGTATCCGATCGCGTAATGCGGACTGTGAGCCTGGTCGATCGTCGTATTGACGATGATCGGCGGCATGCCGAATTTCAACGCCTGCAGATTGGCCGTGTCCGGCTGCACTTCGGTTACGAACACGTCGACACCCTTGGCCAATTCGAGCGAGAGCTCGTCGGGCCGCCCGTCGCCGGTCCAGACGAACGACAATCCATTCCAGTCGAGCCGGTAGGCGGAGGCGCCGTCCTTGGTGTGCGACCGCCGCCAGTGGCGGACGGTCACGCCGTCCTTGTCGTAGCAGATCCCGTTGTCATCACGGAAATCGAATTCGTTGACCTCGACCTCGTAGCCGTCGCCAATCGGGCTGGCGTTGAACGAGTCCGTGTGCCACTGCGTCATCATCTTCATGCCGTCGATCATCGTCTTGATGCCGTCCTTGGGCGTGCGGCCCGAGGGCCCATGGACGCGCAATGGCTTCCATCGCCCCATCCACGGCGCGAAAGCAAAGAGGTAGGGCAGGTCGGCGTAGTGATCGACGTGGAGATGGGTGAAGAAAATATCGTTGACCGTCTGCAACGGCACCGCCATCGCGATGATGTTCCGCATGCAGCCGGAGCCGAAATCGAAGAAGAACCTCTTGCCGTTCCCCAGCTCGACCATGATGCAGGTGCCGGCCTGGGCGCGAGTGACCGGTATCGGTGTACTGCCGATGAAAGAGATCCGCATCTCGTCGGGGCCGACCTCTTCCTGGCCCGGGTAGTAAATGTTGTTGCTTTTGAGATACGACGTGGGCCGGTAGTAGGGCGGAAGCGTGATTCCGCCGCCCGGCACCCCGCCGTAAGGGTTTTGTGCGCGGACCGCGCCGTCACTCTTGAGTGCATTCTTGGGGTCGGAGCTCATGGTTGGTGTGCCTCTTCGTGGACTGTGTCTCCAGTTCGGCCGTGGACTGCACGCCACGTGCCTGCATCATCTCGGACTTGTGGGTTTCGACCGTCCGCGTCGAAATCTCGAGAATGGCAAGCGATCTCCTACTCTGGCGATACCCTTGTTGACCTGCCATTCGTTCGTCGGTGCTTCACGACCTCAGCTTACTCGGGCGTGCGAGCCGGATTCGAACCTGTTCATGGCCGTGGGTTGCCGAGCTCGTCGTGGAGGTCGATGAGTGGCTGCTGGCTGACCTGCAGGAATCCGTCGCGAGGTCGGTCGAGATCGATGACGAGCGTGAGAACCGTACCCAGGGCAACCATGAGCACCACGGCGCTCAGCATCCCGCGCCGACCGGTCAGGCCAGCGCTGTACCCCATGACGCCCAAGGTCAGCACGGTTCCAACGATGAGGACCAGAATGACGGTCTCCGGCACGCGGGAAACCCCCGCGGTCACCCGCGTGGTGTGCAGCTCAATCAGTGCATTGATCGACTCGATGAACAGGGCCTTGGTTTCCGTATCAGGGGTTTGGCGGATCAGTTCCTTCGTCTGCGTCCAGAGGTCGGCATGGATCTGTTTCGACCGCGCGTTTTGTGCCTCGAGTTGGGTGGAGTACCGGCTCACGACTCGGAGCGGCACGTACTCGCGCAGCCGGTTCTGGATGTCCTTCCCGTACGGCTCCGCGAGGTATCCGGCGCGGAGAAACGTCGTGCGGATGGTGTTCGCCTCATCGCGCACGAGCTCGTGTCTAGCATCGAAGCGGTCGGAGGCCATGCCCGTGGTGACGGCGAGGAGAAAGGCGAGCATCGTCAGGATCGAGCCCACCAACATGTCGGTGGGACCCTCCTGCTCGCCGGGCGACCGTCGTTGCCACCAGCGCCCGATGCGGAATCCGATCTCGGACGCTATGATCGCCACGATCATGAAGCCAACGAACACAAGAGTGACCGGTATCGGATCGAGCAGTTGGGCAAAGCTCGTCATCAGTTGTGACCTCTGAACGCCGCGCACTGATAGGAAACGAGCGCGGCGCTGGCATTCACCACCGGCCGCTGATGGCGGCGCAAGCGTACCAGGAGTGCACGCTGTCCATCTGTCACTGGGGCGATTTCGCGTTCGATCCGTATGGTCCGTTTGACGAGGCACGCGCCATCATCGATACCACGGCGTTTGCGGTCACGCGGGCGTTCAGCCTGGCTGGACGATCGGCCAACGCCGGAGTGGTGCTGCCCGTTGTGAGTGGTCATCTGGAGCTTGAATCTCGGCGAAGGCGCGGAAGTCGGCAGCTTTGGCCAGGGCGATCCGAGACTGATACTCGCGACGCAGCGTTACATGCACCTGAGTCCGGCGGCAACGGAAGACGCGATCCGGCTGCTTGACGGACGACAATCGGGACTCGAAGGTCCCCAAGATCGTGGTGACATTCTGGAGACGCGGACGGCTGAAACTGGAAATTACAGAGAGGGAAGGAGTTAATGGAGCGGGCTACGGGAATCGAACCCGTCTAACTGGCTTGGGAAGCCAGGACATTACCACTATGCTAAGCCCGCGCGCGGTCGAGTGCGCCTAACTCGCTACCAGTCAATGGCTTCCAGCGCCAGTATGGTCACCATTTGTGGGAGCCCTTGGTTGGGCGAGACGATGACGGACTGTAGCACCACCGGCGGCGACTGAGCAAGAGCGGGACTGCCGGCACCCTGTCCGCCTTCGGCCGCCTCTCGAGAGGCTCGGCAGGAAGACCTACGTTTCTGGTCAGCAACGCGGCCTCGGTCGCGGGGCGGGCGCTCGTGACCGTCCGATTCGAGGACGGCAGCGAGCTGGCGCGTGTCATCGAGCTGCTCCCCTTCGCGCGCGTCACCATTCCGATGGGCGCGGCATTCCCGGAGGCGTCCGGCAGGCACTACAGTGTGCTCATCGAGAGCGTCGACGCACGAGTGCCACTCGCCGTCGAGTGTGCGCGCTACTGGTCGACCGGGGGGCAGGCGTGGGCGGCCGGTGTCAGCGCCCTCGCCACCCCCGTCCCTTGACCGCTCGCGCACGCTGCGCGCGTCAATCGTCAACGCTCGTGGGTTTGAAGAGAATGGCGGCGGGCTCGGCTTCAGGTCCTGCAGAGTCCTGAAAACCGGCGTTTACGGCCGCAACGAGCCGCTTCCGCCTGGAGGACCCAGGCGGAAGCCGACGGCCTCTACTTCTTGTCCTTCCGGCGGGCGGCCCAGTACTTGCGCATCCGCTCCGAGACGGCTTGCTTCTGCTCGGCGGTCATCGCCTTGCGGCGCCGGCGTCGACGTGCTTTCTTCACCGGGCCGGCGCCGGCCTTCGTCGCTCTTGCACGGCCGCCGCGACCGCCCCGGCCAAGCTCGGGGAACGACGACACCAACGCATTGATCTCAGCCTGCAACGATTCCATGCGCGCCCGGGCACCAATGAGCGCGAACGCTCGAACCGTCTGCTGACTCAGTGACTTCGCCATTCTGCTGACTCCTGTGTGAGCGCCGGCGGCGCCGAAAGGCGCCAGCGGCCGCCAGACTGTCTACCCGGGCCTCGCCCGAGCCGTCGAAATTGTATCCTCAGATGGTCACGGCACGATGCGGAAGGGAATAGTGACCCGATCGTCGCCCTGCTGAACCAGGACGACGTAGTCGCCCGCAGCCAGCGGTGCAAGCGTCACTTCCGCCGTCAGTGGACGACCCTCGGACGGCCCTTCGACCCTGACCGGCACCTGCATCCGGTTGCCCCGCCGATCGACGAGCAGCCCTTCGATCGTTCCGGACGCGGATCCGACGCCGCTCGCCATCTCCACCCGCACACGTTCCTGCCGGCGGAACCGCATGTCGGCGGTCGGCACCCACGCAATGCCGGTGGTCGGGCCGCGGCGCAGCACGAGCGGAGCGCCCCACGCCTTCCCCTCCTCCGCCGTTCGCACGCTCGTCGTGTCCAGGAATCGCGCCAGGCTGCCGACGCCGACGACACGAACCTGGACCTTCACATCGCCGCCCTGCGGTGCCGACGTGAGCGGCACGTCGATGCGCACGACCGTCGTGCCCGCCTCCAGCCGTGACTTGGCGGACCCGATCGCGTCACCCGCCCCCGCCCGGATCGTGGCTTCCACATCCGACCCCTCGCGCCACTCGGGCGTGTTGAGCAGACTGCGGTCGATCTCGGTGACCACGGTGACAAACGGCGAGGCGCCGGCGGGAAGGCGCAGCGCCGCATAGATCATCAGCGGCGATGTGCGACGTTCGGGCGGGAGCCGGGCCAGTGCACTGGTGACCAGGGCCTCCCCTTCCGTGGCGGGACGGGCGTCCTTCGTGCTCTCGCGGGGTGCGTCGCCGGTCTTGCGGGCGAAGTAGCCCTCGCGGGCCCGTATCTCGACGCCCGGACGCTTGACCGTCACCCTGATCTTCCGATACCGGCCGTCGGATTTCGCATTCGTCGAGTTGTAGCCGAGCAGGTAGTAGGAGTTCAGATCCTCGACCACTCGCTGGAGACCGCCGGCGAGATCGTTCGTGTCCACGATGGCCAGACCGCCGGTCGCCTCCCCCAGCGTCCGAACCGTGTCGAGCGTCGAGCCGAACGGTGCGTGATCCCGCTGCCGCGACTCGATGACCGCGGCCTCGGCGCTGGTGATGACGCGTTGCTGCGGTCCGGCGCGGAGGCGGGCGGCGTCGATCGAATAGAAGCTGGCATTGGCGCGGTTGGCCTCGCCGATGATCTGGCGGAACAGGTCGCGGGTCTCCCACTGCGTCGCGTGCATGCGCAGCGTGTCGCAGGTGAGACCCGCCGCCCCTCCCTCGCGGTAGCGGTCGGGGAAGCCGAGCTTCCCGTCGGGTCCGACGCCCATCCCCTGGACGCCCGGCGCCTGGCCGGGGTTGCGGGAGTCGGTCAGCAGGGTCGGGTCGGGCGCAAACAGGTTCCAGCCCTCCGTTACCACGACGATGGCCTTGCGGGCGTCGCGCAGTCCGTCGAGGTGCCCGACGAGGGACTGCAGCGACGTCAGCGTCCGGTGTTCCCGCAACCGCGTCCGAATCCGGATCCAGTCCTTCTGCCGCTCCGGCGTCCCGAAGCACGTCTCGAGGTTCCGTTCGACCGGGTCGGTCTCGGTGCCGGGCAATTCGTCCTGGAGGCCCCACACCGGGTTCGAGGTGAAAAACCCGGTGACGGCGTCGGGCGTCGTCGAGAACCCGATGTCGCCGCCGGTCATCTGTGGTGTGGCGAGCGCGATGAGGTCATCGGGCCCCAGCACCTTGGTTGCGAAGTCCGACAAGGCGGCACGAATGCCCATGGACGACGCGCGCGTCACGTGGAACGTGTCGAGGAACAGGACGAGATCCGCCGCCGCGGGTCGCCGGCCACCGCCCGGCTCTCGGCCACTGTCGCCGGTTGCCGCCTGGCGACCGCCGACGCCGTGCGGTCCAGCCGAACGTGCTCGAACGACTTGATGGTCTGCGCGGCCCCGTCCTCGCGGATCTCGAAGTCCTCCATCGTCAGGTCCGTGACCGGCTTCCCGTCCTTGGTGACGAGGACGTCGGTGAGCACGAAGTTGGCTTCGGTCCGGAACGTGGCCTGCGACGACGGGTCAGCCGGGCGCTCCTGGCCGCCCAGCGGATCGCTGCCGACGCCGAGCGCCGCGAGGAGCACGTACAGGGCCGCGAGACGACGCAGCAGCGTGGGCGCGAATGGTCTTCGCAGGCAATGCAACATGGCGACCTCGGAGCGCGCAGGCCTCCGACAGTGTACTGCGACTCGGGAGTTGACGCTCAACGCTCGGGCGCGCGGGGGATCAGAACCATCCGGAGCGTTTGAACCCGACATAGAGCCCGCCCGCGGCCACGACAATCAGGCCGAGGACGAACGGGTAGCCATAGCGCCATTGCAGCTCGGGAATGTGGGCGAAGTTCATGCCGTAGATCGACGCGATCAGAGTAGGCGTCGTGATGATGGCCGCCCAGCCCGCCAGGCGCTTCGTGTCTTCGTTCTGCGAAATGGTGATGAGCGACAGGTTGGCCTCGAGCGCCGTCGTCAGCAGCTCCCGCGTGTTGTCGATCATGTCGTTGATGCGGACCACGTGATCGTAGACGTCGCGGAAGTACGGCCGCGTGTCCTCGGGAATCATGTCGACGTCGAAACGCGTCAGGCGATTGCACACTTCGACGAGCGGCGACGCCGCGCGCTTGACCGCCAGCAGCTCGCGCTTCAACTGGTAGATGCGGGTCGTCGTCTCCCGGCTCACCTTGTCCTGGAAGATCTCGTCCTCCAGGCCTTCGAGCTCGTCCTCGAGCGCCTCGACGATCGGAAAGTACTGATCGACGATGAAGTCCATGAGCGCGTAGAGGACGAACCCGGGTCCCTTGGCGAGGAGGGTGGGGGTGGCCTCGCACCGGGCGCGGAGGCCGACGTGCGAGAGCAGCGATCCGTGACGCACCGAGACGACGTAGTTCTTGCCGACGAAGACATGCGTCTCGCCGAACTGGATGTGCGGCGGCGATCCGCTCATCTGCGCCGTGCGCAGGACAACGAACAGCGAGTCGTGGTAGGCCTCGAACTTCGGCCGCTGATGGGCGTTGTGCGCGTCCTCGACCGCCAGATCGTGGAGGTTGAACTCGCGCTGGACCTCGCGCAGGAGATCTTCGCTGGGCTCGTACATCCCGATCCAGACGAAGCGATCGGGGTTGGTCAGGACCTCGTGGACCTCGGCGACCTCGACATCGGCGACGCGCACGCCGTGCTCGTAGGCCGCGCAATTGACGACCCCCATGCGCAGTCCCGGCCCGGCCGGCCCTGGCCGCGCCGGCACCGCGCCCGCTGCGGGCGTGGGCCTCGTCGTCGGGAGGGCGGGAGTGGGTGGCATGGCCGTCGGCTCGTCGGCGAGGCGGCAACGCGGCACACCTCGACGCGCGTGAAGAGATATTACGCCCTTTACGTGCGGGTTGCGGCCTCCGAAATCGCTCGCCCTCGCGACAATCCGCCGCTTGCCTCCGGCCGCACTTCCGTCCGGGAGCCATCGCCCGGCCCCCGTTGAGTGGGATCTCAGAGCCCGTGGCTGTCCGTGTCCGATCTTGTCAGATTTGTCCTGGCTATCCGTGGCTGTCCGTGGCCGGCCTTGTCAGATTGGCTCGTGGCTGATTTGATACGCACATGCACGTACGCACGCTTGGCCGATCGGGTCCCGTCGTCTCCGCACTCGGACTGGGCTGCATGGGGATGTCGGAGTTCTACGGCCCGTCGAGTGAAGCCGAGTCGATTGCCACCATTCATCGGGCGATCGATCTCGGTGTCACCTTCTTCGACACGGCCGACGTGTACGGGCCGTTCACCAACGAAGTGCTCGTCGGCCAGGCCATCCGCGACCGTCGCCATCGCGTCTTCGTCGCGACGAAGTTCGGCATCGTCCGCGACCCCGCGCAGCCGCAGCGCCGGGGTGTCAACGGGCGGCCCGAGTACGCGCGCGCGTGTTGCGAGGCCAGCCTGAAACGGCTCGGCGTGTCCACCATCGACCTCTACTACCAGCATCGGGTGGACCCCGACACGCCGATCGAGGACACCGTGGGAGCGATGGCACGACTGGTCGAGGAGGGCAAGGTGCGCTACCTCGGGCTTTCGGAGGCTGCACCGGCGACGCTGCGGCGCGCGATGGCGGTCCATCCCATTACTGCCCTGCAAACCGAATATTCGCTGTTTTCGCGCGACCCCGAGGACGAGATTCTGCCGACCTGCCGTGCGCTCGGCGTCGCGTTCGTCGCCTACAGTCCGCTCGGACGTGGGCTGCTCGGAGGGACCATCAGGCAGGCCGGGGATCTCGCCGCCGACGACTGGCGTCGCGGCTCGCCCCGCTATCAGGGCGACAACCTCGCGCACAACGTCGCGCTGGTCGATCAGCTGGAATCCCTGGCAACCGCCAGGGACTGCACACAGGCGCAGCTCGCGCTCGCCTGGGTGCTGGCCCAGGGCGCCGACATCGTCCCGATCCCCGGCACCAAGCGGCGGGCCTACCTCGAACAGAACGTCGCCGCGCTCGACCTCGCCCTGTCGGCGGATGAACTCGCCGCCCTGGACCGGATCTCGCCAAAGGGCGCGGTGTCCGGGGACCGGTACGCGGCGGCCATGATGCCGTTCCTCAACCGCTGAGCACGCTGGCCAGCGGTCCGACGTCTTGACGATCTGCCCGGTAGTCGCGCATCCTGCCGCGCCATGACCCGCCTCGCGTGCACGCTCCCGCTCCTCGCGCTCCTCTCGGGCACCACGGGCGTCCACGCCCAGAAGCTGCCATCCGCGTCGCCGGAATCGGAGGGCTTCGCGCCCGACCGGCTCGCCCGCGTCCACGTCATGCTGCAGGATCAGATCGATCGCGGCTCCCTCGCCGGCGCCATCTCGCTGATCGCCCGGCATGGACGCGTCGTGGACGTGCACGTCGCCGGCCAGCGCGATCCGGGCAGCGCCGCGCCGATGACGCGCGACACGATCGTCCGCGTGTACTCGATGACCAAGATCGTGACCAGCGTCGCCGTGATGATGCTGGTCGAAGAGGGCAAGCTGACACTGAACGATCGGGTCGGCACCCATCTGCCCGAGCTGTCGAAGATGTCGGTATGGAAGGGGGGAACGGCAGCCAAGCCGGTCGTGGTGGCCGCCACCGCGCCCATCACCATCAAGCAGCTCCTGACGCATACCTCGGGGATCATCTACGGCTTCGGCGAGGATGAGCTCTCGAAGGTGTACCGGCAGGCCAAGCTGTACGAGCACACGTCGCTCGCGGCGTTCATCTCGGCGCTGGCGAAAGTGCCGCTCGCGTTCGAACCGGGTGATCGCTACGCCTACGGGTTCGGCATCGACGTGCTCGGTGCGGTCGTCGAGAAGGTGGCGGGGATGCCGTTCGATCGGTTCGTGGCCGAGCGGATCACGGGTCCGCTGGCGATGGTCGATACGGCGTTCGACGTGCCGGATGCCAAGCGAAGCCGCATCGCGCGGGTCGATACGCTCGGAAAGGACGGCAAGCTCACCGCGATGCCCGATTCCGATCTCGCAGGCGTGCACCCGGATCCGGGCCGCGGCTTCGCCGCCGGCGGCGCCGGCCTCTTCTCGACCATCGACGACTACGCGCGCTTCGGGCAGATGCTGCTGAACGGCGGCGAGCTGGATGGCGTGCGCCTGCTGGGACGCAAGACCGTCCAGCTGATGATGCAGAACCATCTCGAGCACCTGCCGGTCAAGACCATCGACCCGCACGAATCGGACGGATTCGGCCTCGGGGGATCGGTCCGCGTCGCGCTGGCACGGGGCAATCGCCTCGGATCGATCGGCCAGTTCGGCTGGGCGGGCGCCGCCACCACCTACGTCAACCTGGATCCGTCGGAGCAGACGCTCGTCATTCTCCTCACTCAGCGCTTTCCCTTCAACTCCGGGGACCTGCTCGGGACGTTCTCGACGCTGTTCTACCAGGCGCTCGTGAAATGAGCCCAGGGAATGCCGAGGATCGAGGTCGCGTGCGTGAGACCCTCGACCAACCTCCACACGACGTTGTTCGCGTTGACGTTCGAACCTCCCCGAGACCAGCAGCACCGAGGTCGCAGACCGGGCCACGGGCGATGAGGAGATGACGCATGTGCGTTCTTTGACGAGGAACGTCGTGCGTTTGGTCTGCGCCTCGACGGCGTCGCTTTGCAGCGACGCGGGTCGGTTCGTCCCGGATTGGTGTCAGGGATTGGGCGAGTTCCGCCAGAATAGGCACGTCCCATGGCCCGGCTGCCCTACCCCGGCTCCCGCTTCTCGCCGATGCGGCTCGTTCCCCTGAGCGACCCGTTCGATGACCCCGACTGGGTGTGGGAGCCGAAGTTCGACGGCTTTCGGGCGCTGGCGTTCGTGCGCAGCGGGGTCTGCCGCTTCGAATCGCGCGACAGCAACACGTTGACGCGCTTCCCCGATCTCGCCCGCGCCGTGGCCACGTCGATCCGTGGTCACGAGGCCGTCCTCGACGGCGAGATTGTCTGCCTCGACGAGCAGGGGCGGTCCGACTTCCGCGCGCTGCTCACGCGGACCGGCCAGACGGTGTACTGCGCCTTCGACATGCTCGAGATTGACGGCCGCGACCTGCGTGATGCGCCGCTCGACGGCCGGAAGGGCGAGCTTTCGACACTGGTGCCCTCCAGCCAGTCGCGCACCCTGCTCGTCGAGCATATGGGTGAAACGGGACGGGCCCTGTTCGAGGCCGCGTGTGCCCACGATTCTCGAGGGCGTCGTCGGCAAGTGGCGCCACGGGCGGTACGTGGGCGCCCTGCCCACCTCGTCGTGGGTCGCCGTGGACAACCCGGCCTACTCGCACCGCCATCGAGCCGCAACGGGCGGCGCTCACCACAGACCGGTGCGGCTGGTGCTCGAGTGATGCCGGGGTCACGCTTGACATTCGGCGCCGTCCGCGTGCGCAACCTGCCGGTGCGGGGCGCCAGCGCCGTGGCCGCGATCCCCGGCGCCCTGCTCGTGGTCGAAGACGATCGCGGGATCTATCGCGTCGAGCGTGGGCGCGCCCGGCTCTGGGCCGGGCGCGATCTGCATCCGGCGCTCGGCGACCTCGAGGGTCTCACCGTCAACGAGGCGCGGACCCACGTCTGGGCGCTGGCTGAAGAGGACGGTGCCGTCATTTCGATGAGGCTTCGCGACCACCTGCCACGGCCGGTGGCGATCGGCCATCTGCCGCGACCGGGACGAACGAAGAACAAGGGATTCGAGGGGCTGGCATTCATGCCGGCACGGCTGTCGCCGTCGCATCGCACCTCGCTCGTTGCCGTTCACGAGGGCAAGCCGAGGCGCGTCGGCATCTTTGCCCTGCCCGATCTCGAGCTCACGCACGACTTGAAGCTGCCAGGACCGATAAAGGACCTGCTGCCTGACCTGGCAGACGTCACAGTGGACCCGGTCAGCGGCGAGCTGCTGCTGCTGTCCGACCAGAGCCGACGCGTCGTCGTCGTCCAGGTGGCGGGCGAGACGCTGGCGTTGTCGGACAGTTACGATCTGCCGCTCGGCAAGAAGGAGAAGCCCGAAGGGCTCGACTTCGCGTCGCCCTCGCGGCTGCTCATCGTCACCGACGATTCGGCGAGGCTTCTCGAGATTGAGGTGCGGCGCCGCGGCCGCGTCAACTCGCCTTCGGACCCTGAATCGAGCGGTCGATCCGACGAAGTGCGCCGGGATGATAGCCGAACTGCGCGGCGCTCGCGATGAAGAAGTCCGGGCTCAGGGCCGGGCGATTGCCGGCTTCTCGGCGCGAATCGTGAGGCGAATCGGATCCTCCGCGTAGTCGTCGATGACGACGCTGCCGCCTTCACCCGGTTTCACCCGCGCTGCGGCCGCCATCGTCCCCGTGCCGTTGCCCTGTGCGTCGATCTCGATCTCGAGGAACGCGGTCTCGTAGCCCGCCTTCGGTTTGGCGTCCGGCCGACCCGCGCCGAGGAAATAGAGCGGGCGATCGGCGCCGACAATGAGCAGTTCGCCCTTGTCGGTCGTCCGGACACGCGCGTACTTGAGGTCCGCCTTCTGGCGGCCCACCTCGACATGGCCAACGACGGGGAGTTGCTTGAGGGCGTCGAGGAACTTCGGGTACCCCCGAACTTGAGCCCCTTGGCCACGCTCTCGAAGTCGGCTTCAGCCATGAGACGGGTCACGTGGATGGTGACCGTGGTGTCGACGGCGGCGGCGGCGCCCTGCACCTTGGCGGTGGCGGTGAGCGTGCGTGGATACTGAGCCGACAGGCTGACGACGGCCGACCCGGCAACGGTTCCGGCGACGATGGCGGCACGCCATGCCAGACGTGAAGACGATTTGCGAACGTGGTGTGTCATGTGGGTCCTCCAGCCGCCGCCGGCCCGGGATTTCGCGAACGCGGCGCGCGGGTACACCGTCTCGGCGAAGCGCCAGGGCATGATATAGGACTTTGGCAACGGCGGAGCCGGGGGTCGCGTACTATGTCGAGATTCTGTGCATGTTCCCGATCATCGCGCGTTCGTCAGTGCGGGACGATCAGAAACACCTCGATGAGCGCCGCTGCGCTCGCGATTCTTTTGAATGGCGGCGCGCAGCTTGCGAGTCCATCGCAAACGTCTTCTGCTGCCGACGTGATCAACACCGAAATTCTGAGGATGCCAACCTTCGCCGAGCTGGCGGCGGGCCCACGTTCCCCGACGGAGGCGGAATCGTGCTGCTCTGCGGCCGATATGAAGGTCTATGAGAAGGCCCGCACCGACACCCGTTTCGAAATGCTCAAGGTCACTTACAAGAGCGATGGTCTTCCAGTGGTGGCCTTCATCTACCGGCCATCAGCAACGGGGGACAAGCGGCCCGTCATCGTTTACAACCGTGGCAGCTATGTGAGGCAGAACGCGGCGCGCGAACTGCTGGTGCCGTTCCACCGACTGGCAGATGCTGGATTCGTGATCGTCGCGCCGATGTATCGGGGCAGCGAAGGGGCACCAGGTCGAGACGAGATGGGTGGTGCTGACCTCGCGGATCTCATGAACATCCGGGCGGTGATTGCGTCGATGCCGTACGCGGACCCGGCCAGCACGTTTCTCTATGGCGAGTCGAGAGGCGGGATGATGGTCCTCCAAGCGTTGCGCGACGGCTTTTCCGCCCGCGCCGCCGCCATCGTCGGGGTGTTTTCAGACCTCGACCAGTACCTGAAGGAGGAACCCGACGCCGCTGCACTGGGGCCCAAGATCTTTCCGGACTACCAGGCCAACCGCGCCGCCATCATCGAGAGACGATCGGCTGTCCTGTGGGCTGACCGCATCACCACGCCGCTCCTCATCATGCACGGCGCGGACGATACGAGCGTGAAGCCAACGCACGCGATGCAGCTTGCCGCAGCACTACATCGAAGCGGCAAGCCGTACGAACTGGTCATCGCCGCCGGCGCGAAGCATGTGCTGCAGCCATTCGAGGCCGAACGCGACGAACGCGCCATCCGCTGGTTTCGTCGTTACCAGCGCGAAGGAAGTCCATAGACCGAGGAGCGTGATGCTGCTCGGAGCGCCATCCGTTCCCGCCATCGGTATCCCCTCGCACGCACGCTGACGACTGCCAGCTCTTAGAGCCAACCTCCGGTGAACCCGGCACGCCGCAGGCCGGTGACCACGGGCGTGCACCGGCGCATGATGTCCCAGAGCAGACCGGACCGGTAGTTCTCGATCATCAGGACGACCGGTCCCTGATCGATGCCGAAGTGACAAGGCGTCACCCACCAGCCGGTCGGGCTGTCTTCGACGCGGAACGTCTCGTTGAAGGACGGCTTGAACCCATAGGGCGCGGTCATCCCGAGGTTCAGACTGGCGAACCAGCGGGCGGTCGGGATGACGATCTCCGGCGCGAACGGCAGCGAGGCGATCACCACCCAGGGCGACACGGTGCCGTCATCAGGGCCGAACGGCGCGCCGCGGGCGATGTAGCCGTAGAACTGCCGATCGACCTTGCCGCAGGTGCGCGTGACCCAGCCCGGGCCATCGGAGGCCGTGAAGCCCCAGCAGTCCTTGCCATAGCCCTCGAACTCCAGCGGGTTCCGGATGGCGTACTCCTGCTGCACGAAGGTCGCCTGCCGGCTGTTCTCGAAGTAGTCGGTGCCGTGTTCCCGCATGAACGCGTCGCGGATGCCGCGGAAGTCCACCCACAGGTGCGAGAGCTGATGCGTGAACAGCGGCCCCGAGTAGAGCAGCTCGCGGCCGTAGATCTCCTTCCACTGGTGCGCGGCGCAGTAGGCGGCGTAGCTCTCGGGCGGCAACGGGTGCGTCGGCGAGCCGAGACCGAGGAGATAGAGCAGGAGCCCCTCGTCGTAGCCCTCGTAGCGATACTGCAGGAACCCGGTCTCCGGCTTCCATCCGTGAGTGAGTGTCGCGCCGCCGTCGCACGCCCAGTCCCACTCGGCCCGGCCGTACAGTGTGTTGGCCAGCCGGCGGACCTCGGCTTCGTCCTCCGTGTCGGCGTCGAAGTAGGTGGCGCAGGTGAGCGCGCCCGCGAACATGAACGCGGAATCGAGCGTCGACAGCTCGCAATTCCACACGCGCTGCCCGGTCTCGATGTCGAGGAAGTGGTAGAAGAAGCCCCTGTGCCCGGCCGTATCCGGCCCGGGACCCTGCGGAAGATCCAGCAGGCTCCGCAGCCGGCGCCGGGCGATCTTCGCCGCGAACTTCCGGATGATGATGCCGCGCTCGACGATGACCGGGATCGTCGCAAGGGCCAGGCCGACGGCGGCGATGCTGCTGGGGGCCGTGGGGTCGGTCTTGTCACGCACCAGCCCGTTGTCCGGGTTGGTCTCGTGCAGGTAGTACAACACCGTGGTCCACTGGAGACGGCCGAGCTCGACGTCGGTCGGCCGATTCGAACGTCCCCTCGTCCTTCACGTCGTCGCCCATCGGTCCGTCCTTCGCTGGCTCGCGCCAACCGCTCAGCCCAGATCGACCCGGACGACGTGAGTCCGGCCATCGTCCACCAGCCGGATCTCGCCATCGGCCATGGTCTCTGCGTCCACGGTGACGGAAGAGACTCCCTGCCCGGCGCCGCCCGTGTTCTCGACGCCGATGTGGTAGGTCGCCGACCGGTGACGGTACGTGAGCTCGTAGCGCGGCCAGGCCGGCGACACGCAGGGCGCCACCGACAGCCGGTCGCCACGCAGCCGGAAACCGAGCATGGCCTCCAGGCCGACGCGGTACAGCCAGCCGGCCGCGCCGGTATACCAGGTCCACCCGCCCCGGCCCGTGTGCGGCGGCGCCCCGTACACGTCGGCCGCCATCACGTAAGGCTCCACCTTGTAGCGCGCGACCCCGTCAGGCGTGTCGGCATGCCTGATGGGATTGAGCAGCGCGAACAGCTCCAGGGCGCGCGCGCCCTGACCGAGCATGGCCGTGGCGAGCACCACCCAGGTCGCGGCGTGGGTGTACTGCCCGCCGTTTTCGCGAATGCCCGCCACGTAGCCCTTGATGTAGCCGGGCTCGAGCACGCCGCGATCGAACGGCGGCGTGAACAGCAGGATCGTCTGGTCCACCTCGTGGACCAGGCGCGCTTCGACCGATGCCATCGCCTGGCGGGCCCGCGCCGGGTCCCCGGCGCCAGAGATGACCGACCAGGACTGGGCAATCGAATCGATCTGGCACTCGTCGTTCCCCGAAGAGCCGAGCGGAGTGCCGTCGTCGAAGAAGGCCCGCAGGTACCAGCCGCCGTCCCAGGCGTGTTCCTCCAACGCCAGGCGCACCGCCTCGGCCCGTTCCCGACACCAGCTGGCGCGCTCGGCGTCGCCACGCTGTTCGGCGACAGAGGCGAACTCGCGCAGGGTCGCCAGCATGAACCAGCCATTCCAGATGCTCTCGCCCGTGCCCTCGGCCCCGACCCGGTTCATGCCGTCGTTCCAGTCGCCCGTGCCCATCAGCGGCAGGCCGTGCGGCCCGAGCCGGAGGCCGTGCTCCAGCGCCCGCACGCAGTGCTCGTAGATCGTGCCGGTCACCTCGCTCACGTCCGGAAGGGCATATTCCTCCTCCTGGTCTGGCCGAAGGACCGGCGCCCGCAGAAACGGCACCCGCTCGTCGAGCAGCGCCGCATCCCCGGTGGTGGTCACGTAGTGGCAGGTGACGAACGGCAGGAAGTACAGATCATCGGAGATGCGGGTGCGAACGCCGCGGCCAGCCGGCGGATGCCACCAGTGCTGGACATCGCCTTCTTCGAACTGGCGAGCGGCCGCCCGCACGATCTGCGATCGCGCCTGCGACGCCGCGCCGTAGACGAGCGCCATCGCATCCTGCAACTGATCGCGGAAGCCGAACGCTCCGCCTGACTGGTAGAACCCCGAACGGCCCCACACGCGGCACGCGAGCGTCTGATAGAGCAGCCAGCGATTGAGCATTGCATCCAGCGCGGGATCCGGAGTGCGGACCTGGACCGCGCCGAGGATGCGGTCCCATTCCGCGCGCACGGCCTCGAGCGCCTGCTGCGCGCGTCCCGCCTCGCCGTAGCGGCGGACGAGACGCCGCGCCTCGTCCGCGCTCTCCGCCTGGCCGAGCATGAAGACGACCTCGTCTTCCCCACCCGCCGGCAGGTCCAGCACGGTCATCAGCGCCGCGCAGGGATCGCACAGCTCGCCGGCCCGGTCGGCGAGCCGCGCCCGGCCGAGCGCGGCCGGCGCTTCCAGCGTCCCGTTGCGCCCCAGGAACTCCGCGCGATCGGTGGTGAAGCTGCGGGGGCGTCGCGCCACGTCGGCGAACGCGATCCGGCCCGCGAAATCACCGGCCCAGGCGTTGCGGGCGAAGAGGGCCCCGCTCTCCTCGTCGAGGGTGCAGACGACCTGGAGCGCCGCCTGTTCTCGAAGCACGCCCAGCACCCACTCGGCGTAGAAGGTCGCAGACAGCCGCCGGGGACGGCCGCTGCGGTTGATTGCGCGCAGTCGGACCAGCTTGACGGGATCGGCTGGCGCGACGAGCACGAGCAGTTCCTGGTCCACTCCATGGCTGGTCCGGCTGAAGCGGGTGTAGCCCTGGCCATGCCGCACCACTGTGGTCGTCTCGCCCCCGCACGGCGCCGGTGCGGGCGACCAGAACTCTCCGGTCTCCTCGTCGCGGAGATAGAGCGCCTCGCCCGGTGGATCGGAGACCGGGTCGTTGCTCCACGGAGTCAGGCGGTTCATCTGCGCGTTGCCCGCCCAGGTATAGCCGGCGCCGGCCTCCGTGATCAGGCAGCCGAAGGTCTCATTGGCGAGGACGTTACTCCACGGCGCCGGCGGCCGCTCGTGGCCGCGCACGGTCACGACGTACTCCTGCGCGTCCGGCGTGAACCCGCCCAGCCCGTTGCCGAACAGGAGCCGATCCGCGGCGCGAGGGGGATTGTTCTCCCTCGGTGTCGCAGGCGCACCAGAGGCGATCAACGCCGCTGGAAGTGTGACCGGCGCCGGCGCTCGCGCGAGCTGCGCGGCCAGCGAGCCGTCGCTCCCGCGCAGGATGGCGCGGGCGGCGGCCTCGAGCAGCGTGACGTCTTCGGCGGACATCGCTTCGGCGGCACGCAGAAAGACGCCGCCCGGTTTGTCCGTCAGCTCCCCCGCCGGTCCCCCGGCGACCAGTTCTTCCAGCCGCTCGTGCAGTCCATCGGCCGGCCCGCCGACGTTCAGCAGGACCAGGTCTGCCACCACTCCGCAGCGGTGCCAGTACGCGTGGGCCCGAAGCAACTCGCCGGCCAGTGCCAGCTCGTCGAGGCTCGCCAGCCGCGCCAGCACGATCGGCAGGTCTCCGGAGATCGCGTGCGGCCACAGCGCCGACTGCCCGAGCCGGTTGGCCGCGACCGATTCCCGTGATCGCAGGGCCGTCCCGGTGAAGACCACGTGAGCGGCCAGGCGGCGGAACCGTGCCGCGTCTTCGGCCGTGATCGCGAGCGCCGTCAGCGCCGCCGCATCGTGGATTCCCGCCTCACCGAAGATCCGCGCGACTTCCGCCGGATCACCAAGCCGGCCAGCCAGCGTCGCTGCTTGGTCCCGGTCCGTGGCGATCGCAGTACCGAAGGCCAGTACCCGTGGATGTGCCCGGGTCCAGACGAACCCGGCAGCGCAGGCTGAGGACGGGGTCGAGGACCGGACCGACGGTGCCGGACAGCACCGATCCGGCGTCCAGGGCGGCGGGGCGAGCGGCGGAGCGGCCCCGACCCAGGAATCTCGCCCGATCGGTTTCGTACTCGACGTCTCCAACCGTGACACCGGGCGCCTCCTCCGGCCGCGACAGCACGTGCAGGGCCCAGATCGGCTGTTGATCGCGGGCACGCGGGCGGCGCCGGCACAGCAGCGCCGGAGGCGCCGACAGATACTCGGTCTCCAGGAACAGCTTGGCGAAGGCCGGATGCGCCTGGTCGGCGCGCCGCTGATTGAGGGCGACCTCCGCGTAGCTGGTCACGTCCAGCGTGCGGACCCGAGGCCCCTCGTTGCGCAACGTGATGCGGCGGACCTCGGCATCCGCATCGGGGGCGACCGCGACTTCGTAAAGCGTCGCGATGTCCCCGTCGCGGCGACGGAAGACGGCGCGGTCCGACCCGAAGGTGACCTCGTAGTCGTCGGCGTCCCCGCCGAGCGGCTGGCGCCCGGCCGACCAGGCGCGGCCGGAATCGAGGTCGCGAACGTAGCAGTACTGCCCCCAGCCCTCGCGGGTTGCGTCCTCGCGCCAGCGCGTGACGTCCAGCCCGTCGCAGGCGCTGTACCCGCTTCCGCTCTCCGTCAGGACGACGCCGTAGCGGCCATTCGACAGCAGGCAGACCTCTGTGGGCGAGCCACCGGCACCATCCTCCCCCATCGCGTCGCGCATCGTTCGCTCCAGGTTCGCGCCTGCTCCCGTCCTCAGTACGGCCACGTCCAGTCGGCCAGCTCCGGCCGGTCGGTGCCCTGTTCGTGCGCGTACCGCATGTTGTCCAGAATGGTGTTCTTCATCTCCTCCTTCAGGTGCGCCGCCTTCGTGCGCAGCTTCGGCACCCGGTCGATGACGTCGATCACCAGATGGAACCGGGAGGTCTTGTTCAGCATCGCCAGTTCCAGCGGCGTGTTGATGTTGCCCTTTTCCCTGTAGCCGCACACGTGCAGGTGGTCGTGCCCCTTGAAGCGGTACGCCAGCTTGTGAATGAGCCACGGGTAGCCGTGGAAGTTGAAGATGATCGGCTTGTCCGTGGTGAACAGGCTGTCGAACTCACGCTCCGTCGATCCGTGTGGATGTTCGGACGCCGGCTGCATCCGGAACAGATCCACGACGTTGACGAAGCGGACCTTCAACTCGGGCGTCCGATCGCGCAGGATCGCGGCCGCGGCCAGCGCCTCCATCGTCGCCACGTCGCCGCAGGACGCCAGGACGACGTCCGGCTCTTCACCCGCATCCGTGCTCGCCCGCGCCCAGATGCCGAGACCTTTCGCGCAGTGGATGATCGCCTCCTCCATCGTCGTGAACTGCAGGTGCTTCTGCTTGTCGGCGACGATGACGTTGATGCAGTCGGTGCTGCGCAGACAGTCATCCACCACGGCCAGCAGCGTGTTGGCGTCGGGCGGCAGGTAGACGCGGGTCACCGACGGGCTCTTGTTGGTGACGAGATCGATGAACCCGGGGTCCTGATGCGAGAACCCGTTGTGATCCTGGCGCCACACGGTCGAGGACAGCAGGATGTTCTGGGACGCGACCGGGGCGCGCCACGGCACGTGGTTCTTGCAGATGTCCAGCCACTTCGCGTGCTGGTTGAACATCGAGTCGACGACGTGGGCGAAGGCTTCGTAGGTGTGGAAGAAGCCATGGCGTCCGGTGAGCAGATAGCCCTCCAGCCAGCCGACCAGCGTGTGCTCGGACAGCATCTCCATGACCCGGCCATCGCGGGCGAGCTCGCCGCCGTCGGCGTCCTCGGGCAGCAGGTCCGCCATCCACGTCTTCTTGCTCGCCTGGTAGACGGCCTGGAGCCGGTTGGAGGCCGTTTCGTCGGGGCCGAAGACGCGGAAGCTCGTCATGTTGCTCTTCATGACGTCGCGGAGGTATTCACCCAGCGGCCTGGTGTTCTCGTGCTGCGACGTGCCGCGCGAGGTCACGTCGACGGCATAGGTGCGGACGTCCGGCAGCCTCAGATCCTTGCGCAGCAGGCCGCCGTTGGCGTGCGGGTTGGCGCTCATGCGGCGGCCGCCCCTGGGCGCCAGTGCGCGGAGCTCGGGCACGAGCCTGCCGCCGGCATCGAACAGCTCCCCGGGCTTGTAGCTGCGCATCCAGTCTTCCAGCAGCTTCAGGTTCGCCGGGTTGTTGCGGACGTCGGCAAAAGGGACCTGGTGCGAGCGCCAGGACCCTTCCACCTTGTGCCCCTTGATCTCCTGCGGCCCGGTCCACCCCTTGGGCGAGCGCAGCACGATCACGGGCCAGCGCGGACGGTCGGTGGCTCCCGATTCGCGCGCCGCCTTCTGATGGGCGCGGATCTCGGCGACGGCCTCTTCCAGCGTGGCGGCCATCCGCTGGTGCATGACGGCCGGATCGCTCCCTTCCACGAAGTACGGTTTGTATCCGTAGCCGACGAACAGCGCCTCCAGCTCCTCGTGGCTGATGCGCGCCAGGATCGTCGGGTTGGCGATCTTGTACCCGTTGAGGTTCAGAATCGGCAGCACGGCGCCGTCCCGCGCTGGATTGATGAACTTGTTGGAGTGCCACGCCGTCGCGAGCGGCCCGGTCTCCGCCTCGCCGTCGCCCACCACGCAGGCGACGAGGAGGTCGGGGTTGTCGAGCACCATGCCGTACGAATGGGAGAGGCTATACCCGAGCTCGCCGCCCTCGTGAATGGAGCCTGGCGTTTCCGGCGTGACGTGGCTCCCGATGTGGCCCGGGAACGAGAACTGCTTGAAGAACCGCTGCATCCCTTCCGCATCCTCGCTCTTGTCCGGATAGATCTCCGAGTACGTCCCTTCGAGATAGGCTGGCCCCAGCACGCCCGGTGCGCCGTGGCCGGGCCCGGCGACGAAGATCACGTCGAGGTCGTGCTCGACGATCATGCGGTTGAGATGCACCCACACGAAGGACAGCGCCGGGCTCGCGCCCCAGTGACCGAGCAGACGGTGCTTCACGTGCTCGGTCGTCAGCGGCTCGGCGAGCAGCGGATTGTCCTTGAGGTAGATCATTCCCACTGAAAGGTAGTTGCACGCCCGCCAGTAGGCGTCGATCGCCGCCAGCTCCGCTGCCGACAAAGGTTGCTCAGTCTTCTCCGTCGCGTCCGGCTCTCGGTTCGGTACCACTTTGGCCACGGTAGTTCTCCCCTTCTTCTGGTTGTTCGTGCACGCATCCCGCCAGGCGCTGGGCAGCCGCATCGCGGCTTCCGACGCCTGGAGCGTCAGCGGCGCGCCGCAGGCAGCAGCGCGTCGGACGCACGTCGAAGTGGCAGCACCAGGACGACCACCGAGCGGGGCGCCACGTCATATCGTTCCTGCCGTACGAACGGGGCCTCGTCCCAGTGGCGGCAGTCGTCGGGCGGCGCCAGCGCGGTGTCGAAACAGCGCCGCCAGAACCGCCCCAGACCGGGAGGAACGGGCGGCACCTCGAACGTCAAGGGTTCCCAATAGGCGTTGAGCATGATGTGGAGGAGGTAGCGTGCCTGCAGGCTCCGTATCGTGACGGCGAGGGAGTGCGAGTGCTCGCTCCAGTCCGGCTGGTTGAGCGTCACTCCGTGCCAGTCGATGGGCGCCCGGCTCAGGAGCTGATTGAGGGTCAAGGTCGCGCCTTCCGCGACCACGTCGCGGTGCTGGCGGAATCCCGTGAGCGCCTTCACGAACCTGTGGATGTCCGCGTGCCGTTCCAGCAGGCTCCAGTCGAACCAGCTGATGGGGCCGTCCTGGCAATACGCATTGTTGTTGCCCTGCTGGGTCCGGCGCACCTCGTCGCCCATGAGCAACATCGGCGCACCCGCCGACAGCAGCTCCAGCGCGAGGAAGTTCTTGACCTGGCGATTGCGCAGCGCCTCGATCGCCGGATCGTCGGTCGGCCCTTCCACGCCGCAGTTCCAGCTCAGATTGTCGTTCGCGCCGTCGCGATTGTCCTCGCCGTTGGCCTCGTTGTGCTTGTCGTTGTACGAGACCAGATCGTTGATGGTGAAGCCGTCGTGGCAGGTGATGAAATTGACGCTCTGCTCGACCTCGCGCTCCTTGTGACCGTAGATGTCCGGACTGCCCAGGAGCTTGGTCGCCACACGGGACACCGAGCCGCGGTCGCCCTTCACGAAGCTCCGCACATCGTCCCGGAACCGGCCGTTCCACTCGCGCCACGCGTCGCCGGCGAAGCTGCCCACCTGATAGAGACCGCCGGCATCCCACGCTTCGGCAATGAGCTTGGTGCCCGCAAGCAGCGGATCCGACTCGATGTCCCACAGGACCGGCGCGTTCGGCACCGGATGGCCCGTTTCGTCGCGAGAGAAGATGGACGCGAGGTCGAACCGGAAGCCGTCCACGTGCATCTCGGTCACCCAGTAACGCAGGCTGTCCTGGATCAGCCGGCGAACGATCGACTGGTTGGCGTTCAGGCGTGTTGCCACAGCCCGTGTAGTCGGCGTATCGCGACTTGTCGGGTTCGAGGATGTAGTAGAAGTCGTTCGCGAGGCCCCGATAGCACAGGGTCGGCCCATCCTGGCCGCCTTCCGTCGTGTGGTTGAACACCACGTCGAGGATCACTTCGATGCCCGCGCGATGGAACGCCTTGATCATGTCCCGGAATTCATCGAGGACGCCGAGTGGCTCGCGCCGCGAACTGTAGGCATGATGCGGGGCGAAGAACGAGACCGGCTGGTATCCCCAGTAGTTCACGCGGCCCTGCGGCGCGTCCTGGGGATCGAACTGGAACACCGGCAGCAGCTCAACGGCGGTGATCCCGAGGTCCTCGAGATACGCGAATCTTGTCGATCAGCCCGGCGTAGGTCCCGGCCTTGGCGGGCGCGACGCCCGAGCTGGAGTGGCGGGTGAAGCCGCGCACGTGAAGCTCGTAGATGACGGCCTCGGCAAAGGGCCGGTTGAGCGGCCTGTCGCCCTCCCAGTCGTAGGCACCGGGATCGGCGACGACGCTCTTCATGGCTACCGCCGCGTTGTCGCCTGGTCGACGTGCGGCCTGGCGATCGTAGACATCGGGGACGACGACGGCGAGACCATACGGGTCGAGGAGGACCTTCTCGCCATCGAACCGCAGCCCGCGTTCCGGTGCGAATGGGCCCCGAGCGCGGTAGGCGTACACCTGTCCGGGCTTCAGGTCCGGCACGAAGGCGTGCCAGTAGTGATAGCTGCGGTGCCGCCTCGAGTCGAGCGGGATGACCCTGGCCGGCTGCGCGGCCTGCCCGTCATCGAACAGCAACAACTCGACGACCGAGGCACTCTTCGCAAACACGCTGAAGTTCACCCCGCCGGGCTGGACCGTGGCGCCCAGCGGTGCGCTCGTGCCCGCTTCGACGATTGACGCGGCCATGGACATCAGCCCGCGTCAGCGGTGATCGGGCTTACCTGCCAGATGTCGCGGCAATACTCGCGGATCGAGCGGTCCGAGGAAAACCGGCCGACTCGCGCGCAGTTGAGGATGGACATGCGCGTCCAGTCGGTCGGACGGCGATAGGCCTCGCTGACGCGCTGCTGGCAGTCCACATAGGCCTGGTAATCGGCCAGCAGCATGTAATCATCGCGAGTCAACAGCGAGTCGAGAAGCGGCCGGAACAGCTCGCGATCGCCGCCCGAGAAGAACCCGGCCGCGATGAGGTCGATGGCCTCGCGCAGCTCGGGATTCGATTCATAAATGCCGTGCGGCGTGTAGCCGTTCGCCTTGACCGTGCCGACCTCCGCGGCCGTCAGGCCGAACAGGAAGAAATTCTCGTGGCCGACGGCGTCGCGGATCTCGACGTTGGCTCCGTCCAGCGTGCCGATGGTCAGCGCCCCGTTCATGGCGAATTTCATGTTGCCGGTGCCCGAGGCTTCTTTGCCCGCGGTGGAGATCTGTTCCGAGAGGTCGGCGGCAGGATAGACGCGCAGACCGCTCTTGACGTTGAAGTCGGGCAGGAACACGACTTTGAGCACGTCCGAGACGGCGGGATCGTGATTGATGGTCGCAGCGACCGAGTTGATCAGTTTGATGATCAGCTTGGCGATGCGGTACCGGGCGCGGCCTTGCCGCCGAAGATCACCGTCCGCGGCGTCACGGCGCCCTCGCGCGTCCGCTTGAGCCGGTTGTAGAGCGTGATCAGGTACAGCACGTTCAGGTGCTGTCGCTTGTATTCGTGCAGCCGTTTGACCTGGATGTCGAAGAGCGACTGCGGGTCGATCGCGATGTCGGTGCGCTCCTTGATCAACGCCGCCAGGACCGCGCTTGTTGTCGGCTTTGATCGCCTGCCACTCCTGCTGGAAGCCGGCGTCGTCGGCCAGCGGCTCGATGCGCTCCAGCTCGATGCTCCAGCTCCGAGATCCACCGGTCGCCGATGTGCCTGGTGATGAGCGCGCTCAGCCTCGGGTTGCTCAACATGACCCAGCGCCGCGGCGTCACGCCATTGGTCACGTTGAAGAACTTCTCCGGCGACACCGTGTGGAAGTCACGGAGCACGGTCTGTTTGAGCAGAGCGGTGTGGAGTGCCGCGACGCCATTGATGGCGCGACTGCCCACGCAGGCCAGATGCGCCATGCGCACGAATCCCGGCCCTGTGTCGTCGATGAGGGACAACCGCCTGACCAGGTCCGCGTCGCCCGCATGGCGCTGTCGCACCTGGTCGAGGAAGCGGTGGTTGATCTCGTAGATGATCTCCAGGTGGCGCGGCAGCAGCCGCGCGAAGAGCGGCAGGGGCCATCGCTCCAGGGCCTCGGCGAGCAGCGTGTGATTCGTGTAGCCGCACGTCCGCTGGGTGATGTCCCAGGCCTCGTCCCAGGCCAGCTGGTGCTCGTCCACCAGCAGCCGCATCAGCTCCGCGACGGCAATCGAGGGGTGCGTATCGTTCAACTGCGCCGCCCAGGAAGTGTGGAGCTCGGCCAGCGGCTTGTTCCGCATCAGGTGCAGTCGAATCATGTCCTGGAGCGAGCAGGAGACGAAGAAATGCTGCTGCGACAGCCGGAGCTCCTTGCCAGCCTCGGGCTCGTCATTGGGGTAGAGCACCTTGGAGATGGTCTCCGAGGCGACCTTCTGGTCGACAGCGCCGTAGTAGTCGCCGACGTTGAACTCGTCGAAATCGAAGGACTCCGTGGCTTCTGCCTTCCAGAGGCGCAGCAGGTTGGTCGTCGGCGCCAGATATCCCGGCACCGGGGTGTCATGGGCGACACCCTTCACCACCTTCTCGGGAAGCCAGCGCACCCGATAGCGCCCCGCGTCGTCGCGGTAGGGCTCGGTGCGCCCGCCGAGCTTCACGTCGAAGCTGATCTCCGAACGCACGATCTCCCAGGGGTTGCCGAACCGCAGCCACTTGTCGGTCAGCTCGACCTGCCAGCCGTCATGAATCGCCTGATCGAAGAGGCCGAACTCGTACCGGATGCCGTAGCCGATGGCGGGAACGTTGAGCGTCGCCAGCGAATCCATGTAACACGCGGCGAGCCGTCCGAGCCCCCCGTTGCCCAACCCCGGCTCTTCCTCCTGATCCAGGAGCGTCTGCAGGTTCAACCCGGCGCCGGCCACCGCGCTTTCGGCGGCCCGCCAGATGCCGAGATTGATCAGGCTGTTGCCCAGATGGGGACCGGTCAGAAATTCAGCGGACAGGTACGCGACGGCCTTGATGCGGCTGTCGCCGGAGATCACGTCAATCGTCCGGATATAGCGGTCCAGCATCCGGTCGCGCACCGTATACGCCAGCGCCATGTACCAGTCGTTGGGCGTCGCGTGGCGTGGCAGCTTGGCCTGCAGACAGTGGAGGTTGTCCACGAGAGCCTGGCCGATGGCCTCCGGTCCGAGGCCCGTGCGAACGTTCAGCCGTTCGATCGGCGCTGGGGGCCTCGCCGGCGATTCCTGGCCGCCTTCGGGTCTCATCACGTCCTCCGCGCCTGCACGGCCCGCCTCAGTTCGCGGCATCATCGCGGGCCTGCGCCCCGTAGTCTAGACCCCGAGTGAAAGCGAGCGAAAGGTCGACACGGTGCTCTGTCGGCCGGTCAGAAACTGTAGGCCAGGTACGCCATGCCGTAGGTGAAGTTCTTCGTGCGGTCCACCGCCTGCTGGACCGCCTTGCCGGGATCGGCGTAGGCAAAGACGAAGCTGGCGGTGAAGTTCTTGTTGATCTTCCACTCCGTGTACCAGTTGATCTCGAATGCGAGATCGTCCTCGGTGACGCCTTCTGCGTACGACGCCGGCTCGTCGAGCTTGAACTGGAAGAACAGCAGCCCGGTGCTGATGGGCTCGATCGGCGTCACGTGGACGCGGAACAGGTGCGAGATCAGGTTGGAGTTCGACAGGAAGTACTCTCCCGCGATCTCACCCTGCCACCACTGGCCCCAGTCGTGGAACCCGAGCAGCAGCGGATCGAAGTTCTCGTTCGCCAAGGTCGCCGGATCGTCGCCCGCGAAGAACGCGTAGCGATAGGACAGCTGCGGCGTCCAGGCGACCTCGCTCCATTGATACGCCGCCTGAAACGTCCACGCATTCGAGTCGAGCGCAACACCGTTGTCTTCGAGCGCATACTCGAACTCGAACGACAAATCCGGGAGTCCGGGCAGCGGCGCCGTGAAGGCGCGCAGGTTGAAGACGTTCAGCCCGTCGCGTTCCGGCCTGAACAGGTCGTCGGCGAAGACCTTCATGTAGGTCGCGCCGAAGGTCGACTGCTCGCCGAGGGCGTACTCGTAGTTCGCGCCCCAGAGGCGGGTGCCCGAGTCGCTCTCCGGCAATTCGTCCTTGTCCAGATAGAACAACTCCGCGGTGTGGTCTCCGGGCTTGAAGCGCCCAATCGCCGCAAACTCGAACGCCTTGCGCGCGTTGGTCCAGTAGCCGCCGCGGCTGCCGCCCTCGGCGCCGCCGTCGTACAGGAGAAAGCCGTGGCCGAGACGGTACTGCGATCGGCCGATCGTGAAGTCCAGCGCGTTCTCGCCCAGCTCGAGCGAGTTGCCCGATCGCCAGCCGATGTAGAGGTCTTCGGGACCGAACGACGACACGTCCTCGCCGAACGCGGCGGGCACCGACCCATAGGTGCGCTCGCCGACCGCGCTCAGCGTGCCGTAGATCTCGCTGGTCGAGGCGAATGTGTAGGTCACCGACAAGGCCGGCTTGATGTAGCCCTCGAACCACTGGTCGCTCAGGTTCTCTTCGACGCCCGGCTCCTTGGGGTTGTTGAACAGGGAGTTGGCGAATCCGAAGTTGCCCCACCCCGCATCGAAGTTGAACGTCCAGTCGAACTGCGACGGGAGCCCGGTCGACCGGGCTTCAGCCTGCGGCGCCGGATCCTGTCCACGCGCGACCCCCGGAATCGTCAGGATCGCTGAAACCAGCAGCAGCAGACGGCCCGAAGACGCCATGGAGTGAGCTCCTCGCTTGGTGAATCGCGAGCACCACGAGTGGGTCAGGAGCTTGAGAGAAGGACCCGTGCGGAGCCATTGCACTTTGGATCCATAGCATCTTTTAACAGTAGTGGCCGCCCCGACGCGCGTGTTATGTACCGTCGTGATGCCAAGACTTTCCTTTCGACGGGGCGTCGCATTCAACCGCAGTGTGTCGAGGGCGGTAGCCCTGGTCAGTGCGGCCCTGCTCGTCCCGTGCGGCACGGCCGGGCGCGCCCAGACCGCCCAACAACCGCCGGCGGCCGCGGCCGAACCGGCGGCCCCCACGATTCCCGCCGACCAGTTGGATTCGCTGGTGGCGCCCATCGCACTCTATCCCGACCCGCTCCTGAGCCAGACGCTCGTCGCCTCCACCTATCCCCTGGAAATCATGCAGCTCCAGCAGTGGCTGGCGAGGAACCCGACCCTGAAGGACAAGGCGCTGACCGATGCCGCCTTGCAGCAGCCGTGGGATGCGAGCATTCAGGCCATGGTCGTGCTTCCCGACGTGGTCAAGCGTCTGGCGGACGACATTCAGTGGACGACCGACCTCGGCAACGCGTTCCTCGCACAACAGAGCGACGTCATGGATGCCGTGCAGCGCATGCGGGCGAAGGCACAAGGCACCGGAGCGCTCACGTCGTCCGAACAGCAGACGGTCGAGACCAAGGTCGTCGAGAACAAGACCGTCATCGTCGTCGAGCCCGCCAGTCCCGAGATCGTCTACGTCCCCTCGTACAGCCCGGTGGTGGTCTACGGGCCGCCAGTCTATCCGTACCCGCCGATCTACTACCCGGCGTACACGTGCAGGCGCCGTGGTCGCGAGCAGCATGATCTCGTTCGGCGTCGGCGTCGCCGTGGGTGCGGCGTGGGGCGGCGGCGGATGGGGCTGGGGCTGCGGGTGGGGGAACAACGACATCGACATCAACGTGAACAACAACTTCGTCCGGAACACCAACATCAGCAGGAATACGAACGTCAGCGGCAACCGCGGTGTCCAACAACAAGTGGCAGCACGACTCGCGGCATCGGGGTGGCGCGCCGTACTCCAACAGGGCCACGGCCGATCGGTATGGCGGAACCGCGCGCGGCGACTCGCTGGCAGCACGCCAGTCGAGCGCCCGGTCGCAGGCGGGGAGTGGAGCGGCCCGGCAACAGGCGAGTCCCGGCACTCGAAGTGCGAGTGCTGGCGCGAGCAGCGTCGGGGCAGACCGCAGCGGCGGCGGAGACCGGGTCGGTAGCCGTGAGGTGTCACCCAGCTCCGGGTCGCGGAGCGGCAGCGCGTTCGGCGGCAGTTCCGGGGGAGGGAGTCACGCCCGGTCCAGCAGCAGCCGTGGCTCTCACAGCTCGGGAGGCTCTCGCGGCGGTGGCGGTCGCGGCGGCGGTGGCGGCGGCGGTCGCCGGAGGTGAGCGATGACCATCATGTCGACGTGCGGAATCCTCTGCGCCGGCTCGCTGGCGTTGGCGCTCACGGCCCCGAGTCAATCAGCCCAGAAACCTGCGGCGAGCCAGAAGACCTTCGATACGCCCCAGCAGGCTGCCGAGGCGTTGATTGCGGCGGCTGAAGCGTTCGATGTCGCCGCGCTGGAGAGCATCTTCGGCCCCGATGGTCGCAGTCTTGTCGTGACGCAGGATGCCGTCCAGGACAAGAACCTGGCGCAGGAGTTCGTCGCCAGGGCCCGCGAGCACAAGACCGTGGCACTCGATCCGAAGAACCGGAACCTCGCCATCCTCTCCGTCGGGAAGAACGACTGGCCCCTGCCGGTACCCATCGTCAAGAAGGGCGGCAAGTGGGCGTTCGACGCCAAAGCCGGGGAGCAGGAGATCCTCTATCGACGCATCGGCAGCAACGAGCTGGACGCCATCGAGGTGTGCCGCGGATACGTCGAGGCGCAGCACGAGTATGCGCTCACGACGCGCGAGGCTTCCGGCGTCAACCAGTACGCGCAGCGCATCATCAGCACATCGGGGAAGCAGGATGGCCTGGCCTGGAAGGCCTCGGACGGATCATGGGCGGGTCCCGTCGGCGAGAAGATCGCCCGCGCCATCCAGGAGGGGTATTCAGATCGCGCCGAGCCCTACCACGGCTACTACTTCAAGGTGCTGAAAGGCCAGGGTCCCGCGGCGCCGCTCGGCGCCATGGACTTCGTCGTCAAGGGCGTGATGATCGGCGGGTTCGCGCTCGTGGCCTCTCCAGCCGAGTACGGCGTCACCGGCGTGCAGACGTTCATGGTCAGTCACGATGGTGTCGTCTACGAGAAGGACCTCGGACCCGGCACGTTGACCGCCTTCAAGACGATGGAACGGTTCGATCCGGACAAGACCTGGAGTCCGGTCGACGTGCCGTAGCGCCTGTCGTCGCGACAGCCTGAATTGAAGGGCTGTCCCGGTTGTCTCTTTTTACGGTTGAGCCGACTGCCGGCGCGCATGGGCCGCGAGCACCGCAACGGCGCAACTGCCGATCCTCGACCGCACGCTGTCGGCGCGACTCGTCAGGATGATGGGCACGCGCGCGCCCAGCACGAGGCCGGCGCTGTCGGCGTTGGCCAGAAAGCTGAGCTGCTTGGCCAGGATGTTGCCCGACTCGAGGTCCGGCGCGATCAGGATGTCCGGATCGCCTGCCACCTCCGAATGGATGCCCTTCGTCTTCGCAGCCTCGGCGCTGATGGCGTTGTCGAAGGCCAGCGGGCCATCCAGGATGCCCCCGGTGATCTGCCCCCGCTCGGCCATCTTGCACAGCGCAGCGGCGTCGATCGTGGCGGGCATCTTGGAAGTGACGGTCTCGACCGCGGCGAGGATCGCCACCTTCGGGCGTCGCAGGTGCAGCGACACGGCCAGATCGATCGCGTTCTGGCAGATGTCGACCTTGTCCTCGAGCGACGGCGCAATGGTAATCGCCGCGTCGGTGATGAGCAGGACTTTGTGGTAGGTCGGAACGTCCATGATGAACACGTGGCTGATGCGGCGGCCGGTGCGGAGCCCCGTCATTCTGGCGACGACTGCCCCGAGCAGCTCGTCGGTGTGCAGGCTCCCCTTCATGAGGAGCTCGGCCTGCCCCAGTCGCACCAACTCCACGGCCTTGGCCGCCGACGCGTGACTGTGCGGCGTATCGACGATCTCGACCTGCGCGAGATCGATTCCGCCCTGCCGGGCGACCTCGGCGATCTTGGCGGCGGGGCCGACGAGGATGGGCGTGATCAGCCCCTTCTCGCCGGCTTCGACGGCCCCGGCGAGAGCCGATGCCTCGCAGGGGTGGGCCACGGCCGTCCGCACTGGCGCCAGACGGCTGCACCGCGCCAACGCGTGCTCGTACTTTCCGGTTCCGGTCGTTCGAGTCATACTCCCCCCGTCATATCGTCCGCGAGTCGAACCGCGTCCGCCCCGTCGCCAGGATGCGGGACCGAGAATAGATGAGGTCAGCGAGGATCCGCTATTGCCCCTTGGTCCAACGACCCATGCGTCCAGCGGTCACGCCTCGTCAGAAATCACCGAACGGGTTCGACTCGGGCGCGCCGCGGTCGTTCACCGTGTAGCACCAAAGGCCGATAGACGCACGGGATGGCCTCCCGTACCATCACCCGCAACTCGTGAGACTTGGCCCGGGGCACGGGCCGGATGGGAGCATCCGTGAGTCTCGCACCGAAGGATCTGACGCCGGTCTACCAGGACACGATTGGCAAGGGCGCCGGCGCGCGTCGCTGGCAGAGGCCTGTCTACGTCGATCATCTCCCGCCGTGCAACCACGCGTGCCCGGCGGGAGAGAACATCCAGGCATGGCTGGCGCTGGCACAGGCCGGGGAGTACGAGCAGGCCTGGCGGAAGTACATGGAGGAGAACCCCCTCCCCGGCACGCACGGCCGCGCCTGCTACCACCCCTGCGAAGGCGCCTGCAATCGTAAGTTCCTCGATCAGGCCGTCTCGATCCATTCGCTCGACCGGTTCCTCGGCGATCTCGCCAACGAGAAGGGCTGGACGATCGCCGCCGGCGAGCCCACCGGCAAGCGGGTGCTCGTCGTCGGCGCCGGCCCGGCCGGGCTGTCGTGCGCCTACCAGTTGCGGCGCCTGGGACACGCGGTCGAGATCCGCGATGCGAACGCCGAGCCCGGCGGCATGATGCACTACGGGATTCCGGCGTACCGGCTGCCGCGTGCGGGGCTCGACCTGGAAATTGCGCGCATCGAGGCGATGGGCGTGACGATCGTTCGCAACGCCCGCGTCAACGACGTGCTCGCCGAGAAGGCGGCGGGGTCGTTCGACGCCGTGTTCCTGGGGATTGGCGCCCAGGTGGCCAACCACCTGGATATTCCAGCCATGGACGGCGGCAAGATCATCGACGCCGTCACGCTCATGGAGCAGGTGGAAAAGGGCCGGGCGCCGGCGCTCGGGCGCGTGGTCAGCATCGTCGGCGGCGGCAACACCGCGATGGATGCGGCGCGGATCGCCAAGCGGCTGGGCGCCGAAGAGGCCGTGCTGATCTTCCGCTTCGACAAGGATCAGATGGAGGCCCATCCCTACGAAGCCATGGAAGCCTTCGCCGAAGGCGTGAAGATCAAGTGGCTGTCCACGATCAAGCAGTTCGGTGAGGACGAGATCGTCGTCGAGCAGATGGAGATGCTGCCGGATGGTTCGGGCTGCGTCGGCACCGGTCAGTTCCAGACGCTCAAGACCGATTCGCTGGTGCTCGCGGTCGGCCAGCATGCCGACGTCGAGTTCCTGAAGAAGGTGCCCGAGATTCGCATCGGCCGCGGCAACATTGTCGAAGTGGACGCAGCCATGCGCGCGAGCGCCGGGATCTTCGCCGGCGGCGACATGATCGGCGGGCCACGGACCATGACCGCCGCAGTCGGCCACGGCAAGAAGGCGGCACGCCACATCGACGCGTGGCTGCAGGGACGCGTCTACGAGAAGCCGCCGCCGCATCCGCCGATTCCATACGAGGAGCTCAATCTCACCGTCTTCCTCGACGCGGCGCGCCGCGAGCAGGCCGAGATGCCGGTGGCGAAGCGCACCGGATTCGACGAGATCGTGGCCGGCCTCTCGGAGCCCGAAGCGCGCTACGAAGCCACGCGGTGCCTCTCCTGCGGCAACTGCTTCGAGTGCGACAACTGCTACGCGGCCTGCCCGGAGCAGGCGATCGTCAGGCTCGGGAAGGGCCGCTTCTACCGGGTGGAGTTCGATCTGTGCACAGGGTGCGCCGCCTGTTTCGAGCAGTGCCCGTGTCACGCGATCGACATGGTCCCCGAGCCCATGGTCGAGGGCCCGCCCGGCCGCGTGAACGTGGAGAAGGTACCCGCTCGCTTCACCGTCCGAGCGTAGACTGTCCCACCGAGATCGTCTGCTGAGGGAGGGGGTCGCATGTCCGGGAAGTCGGTCGTCATGGACGGCAACACGGCGGCCGCCCACATCGCCTATCGCGTCAACGAGGTCTGCGCGATCTTCCCGATCACCCCCTCGTCGACGATGGCGGAACTGGCCGACGCCTGGGCCGCCCGGGGGCTCACCAACATCTGGGGGCAGATTCCGGTCATCCAGCAGATGCAGTCGGAGGGCGGCGCAGCCGGCGCCGTGCATGGCGCGCTCCAGAGCGGCGCCCTCACCACGACCTTCACGGCGTCACAGGGACTCCTGTTGATGCTGCCCAACATGTACAAGATCGCGGGCGAGCTGACGTCCTGCGTCCTCCATGTTGCGGCGCGATCGATCGCGACCCAGGCCCTGTCGATCTTCGGCGATCACTCCGACGTGATGAGCGCCCGCATGATCGGCTTCGCGATGCTGGCCGCATCGTCGGTGCAGGAATCGCACGATCTGGCGCTCGTCGCCCAGGTGGCCACCCTCGAGGCGCGCGTGCCGGTCCTCTTCTACTTCGACGGCTTCCGCACCTCGCACGAGGAGAACACGATCACGCTGATTCCCGACGAGCAGATCAGGGCGGCGATCGACGACGACCTGGTGCGCGCCCACCGGGCCCGCGCCCTGACGCCGGAGCGGCCGGTCATCCGGGGCACCGCCCACAACCCCGACACGTTCTTCCAGGCCCGCGAGTCGGCGAACCCCTACTACGCCCGTGTGCCCGACATCGTGCAACGCGCGATGGATCGGGTGGCTGCCCTGACCGGCCGACCGCATCGTCTGTTCCGCTACAGCGGCCATCCCGAGGCGGAACGGGTCGCGATCGTCATCGGCTCGGCCTTCGAAGTGCTCGACGAGACCGTGGCGTGGCTGAACGCGCACGGGGAGAAGGTCGGCGTGCTGCACGTGGCGCTCTACCGCCCCTGGGACGCCGAGCGCTTCCGCGCCGCACTGCCGCCGACCGTGACTCGGATTGTTGCGCTCGATCGCACGAAAGAAGTCGGCGCGCCTGGCGAACCGCTGTATCTCGACGTCGTGACCACGTTCGCGGAGGCGCTCGCCGCCGGACGCATCGCCTCGATGCCGATCGTCGTCGGCGGACGGTACGGCTTGTCGTCCAAGGATTTCGATCCGGCGATGGCCAAGGCGGTCTTCGACGAGCTGAAGCAGCCCGCCCCGAAGCACGGCTTCACGGTCGGGATCACCGACGACGTGTCACACACCAGCCTGGCGGTGGACGCGAGCTTCGACATCGAGCCGCCGGACGTCGTGCGGGCGCTGTTCTTCGGGCTCGGCGCCGACGGCACGGTCGGCGCGAACAAGAACTCGACGAAGATCCTGGCTGCGGACTCCGGCCGCCATGCCCAGGGCTATTTCGTCTACGACTCGAAGAAGTCCGGGTCCTACACGGTCTCGCACCTGCGCTTCGGCCCGCGGCCGATCCGCGCGCCGTACCTGCTGAAGTCGGCGAACTTCGTCGGCATCCACAAATTCGACTTCCTCTACAAGCTCGACACGCTGGCGGCGGCGGCGCCGGGCGCCACGGTCCTGATCAACAGCCCGTATGCTTCGGACGAGGTCTGGAACGAGCTGCCGCGCGACGTGCAGCAGCAACTCATCGACAAGAAGCTCGTGCTCCACGTGATCGACGCGTCACGCGTCGCCTCCGGTCTCGGCCTGGGATCCCGCGTGAACACGATCCTGCAGACCTGCTTCTTCGCCCTGTCCGGCGTGATGCCCCGCGACAAGGCGATCGAGGCGATCAAGCAGGCGACCGAAAAGACCTATGCCAGGAAGGGCAAGGAGATCGTTCAGAAGAACTTCGCCGCCATCGACAACGCCCTGGAGAACCTGCACGAGGTCGCCGTTCCGGAGAAGGCGGCCGGCTCGAAGATGCGCCTGACCCTGGTCCCGGACTCGGCCCCGGACTTCGTCCGCAACGTGACGGCGACCATCCTGGCGATGCGCGGCGACACGCTTCCCGTGAGCGCGCTCCCGGTGGACGGCACGTATCCCACCGGGACGGCCCGCTACGAGAAGCGGAACATTGCCGATGAGGTCCCGGTCTGGGAATCCGACCTCTGCATCCAGTGCGGCCAGTGCGCCATCGTCTGTCCGCACAGCGTGATTCGGGCCAAGTCCTACGACGAGAGCCGGCTTGCGGGGGCGCCGGCGGCCTTCAAGGCCGCGCCGATCAACGCGCGCGGCTATCCCGACTCGCGCTTCACCCTGCAGATCTACGTCGAGGACTGCACCGGGTGCGGCGTGTGCGTGGAGAACTGCCCGGCGCACAGCCCCACCGACGCCGCCGTCAAGGCGATCAACATGAAGGACCGTCTCGCGCATCTCGAGGCCGGCCGTGAGAGCGTCCGCTTCTTCGAAGCGCTGCCCTGGGCCGACCGCACGCGGGTGAACTTCGCCAACGTGCGCGGAGTGCAGTTCCTGGAGCCGCTGTTCGAGTTCTCGGGCGCCTGCGCCGGCTGCGGCGAGACGCCGTATCTCAAGCTGATCTCCCAGCTCTTCGGCGATCGGCTCCAGATCGCCAACGCGACCGGCTGCTCGTCGATCTACGGCGCGAACCTGCCGACGACGCCGTGGGCGGCGAACGCGGAGGGGCGCGGACCAGCGTGGTCGAACTCGCTCTTCGAAGACAACGCCGAGTTCGGGCTCGGCTATCGCCTCGCCATCGACAGTCAGACGGCGCAGGCGCGAGCGCTGGCGCAGAAGCTCGCGCCACGCATCGGCGAGGACCTGGTGACGGCCGTCCTCCAGGCGCCGCAGGTGACCGAGTCGGACTTCCGCGTCCAGCGCCAGCGCGTGGCCGCGCTGAAGACCGTCCTGGCGGGCGCGACCGATCCCGACGCGGTCAACCTCGTCGCGCTCGCCGACTTCCTGGTGCGGCGATCCGTCTGGATCGTCGGCGGCGACGGCTGGGCCTACGACATCGACTACGGCGGGCTCGACCACGTCCTCGCCTCGGGCAAGAACGTCAACATCCTCGTCCTCGACACCGAGGTCTACTCGAACACCGGCGGCCAGGCGTCGAAGGCGACGCCGCTCGGCGCCCTGGCGAAGTTCGCCTCGGCAGGCAAGACCACCGCGCGCAAGGATCTGGCGATGATGGCGATCGCCTACGGCAACGTCTACGTCGCGCAGATCGCCATGGGCGCGAACAACGAGCAGGCGCTGGTGGCGATGCGCGAGGCGGAGGCCTACAGCGGAACCTCCCTCGTCCTGGCGTACTCGCAGTGCATCGCCCACGGCATCGACATGCGCCACGGCATGAAGCAGGCGGCGCGCGCGGTCGCCTGCGGCCACTGGCCGCTGTTCCGCTACGACCCGACCATGCGGGGGCGAGGCATGAATCCCTTCCGGCTCGACTCGCCGCGGCCGCGTATTCCGCTCGCCGAGTACCGCTACAACGAGGTCCGCTTCAAGGCGCTGACCCAGACACACCCGGACGCGGCGAAACGGATGCTCGACCAGGCACAGCGCGGCGTCGAGGAGCGCTACCGGCTGTACGAAGACCTCGCCGCCCGGGACGGCAGCCGGTTCCACCCGCACTGGCAGGACGTCTCATCATGAACCTCTCGACACGGTATCTCGGCCTGACGCTCGCGCATCCGATTGTCGCCTCGGCGTCGCCGCTCTCCACCACTCTCGACGGCATGCGAAGTCTCGAGGATGGCGGCGCCGCTGCGGTCGTGATGTCGTCGCTCTACGAGGAGCAGATCCGGGCCGAGGACACGGCCTACGCGCGCTACACGGAGCAGGGCTCGGACAGTCAGCCCGAGGCGGGTTCCTACTTTCCCGAGCTCGCCGACTACGACGGCGGGGTCTCGGGACATCTCGAGACGCTGCATCGCGCGACCCAGGCGCTCGACATTCCGGTCATCGCCAGCCTCAACGGCACGACCACCGGAGGATGGATCGAGCACGCCGCCCGTCTCGAGCAGGCGGGAGCCGCGGCGATCGAGCTCAACATCTACTCGGTGCCGGTCGATGCGGCCGTCACCGGCGCCGAGGTCGAGCGACGCTGTCTGGACGTCGTCCGGCAAGTCAAATCGAGCGTGCGCGTTCCCATCTCCGTCAAGCTTGCTCCCTATTTCAGCTCCCTGCCGCACATGGCGGCCGAACTGGTTCGCGCCGGTGCGGACGGTCTGGTGCTCTTCAATCGCTTCTACGCCCCCGACATCGACCTCGCCACGCTCCGCGTGACGAGCAGCCTCCCGTTGTCCACCCCCGCCGAGTTGCCGCTCTCGCTGGTGTGGATTGGGCTCCTGTCGCGGCGCGTCACGTGCTCGCTGGCGGCCAGCCGTGGCGTCGAAACCGAGGTCGAGGTCGTGAAGTACCTGCTGGCCGGCGCCGACGTCGTCATGACGACCTCGGCCCTGCTGCGGCACGGACCGCAGCACATCGCGACGATGCGGGGCGGGCTGGAGCGCTGGCTCTTCGAGAACCGCTTCGACTCGGTTGACGCGATCCGCGGCCTCAAGGACGCGACGCACGTCGAGGACGTCGCGGCGCTCATCCGGGCCCAGTACGTGGCCACCCTCACCGACTACTTGCCCGGAAAGCTCGTCCAGTAGGGCGCGCCGGGGACGGAGACACCTGCATGGACTGGCTCCGAACAATCCTCGAAGCGTCGCCGCTGACAGCAATGTTCCTGACCATCGCCGCCGGCTACCTGGCCGGCGAGGTCACGGTCAAGGGCTTTGCGCTCGGCTCCGGGGCAGTGCTCTTCGTCGGTCTCGCGTGCGGCGCGTTCGCGCCGAAATCCGCGCCGCCGGGAATGCTCGGCACCCTGGGCCTGCTGCTCTTCCTCTATTGCGTCGGCATCCAGTACGGCAAGGAATGGTCCCGCGGCCTCACCAGCCCCGAGGGGCTGAAGGCCAATTTCGCCGGGCTCTGCGGCCTGACCGCCGCGGGCGTCGTGTCGCTGCTCATCTACCAGTCGGGCGCGGCGAGCCTTGCGCACGCGCTCGGGATGTTCGCCGGATCGGGGACGAGCACGCCGGCGCTCCAGGCGCTTCTCGACGCGATTCGCAACCCGGACGCCGCCGTCGGCTACAGCGTGACGTATCCCTTCGGCGTCGCCGGACCGATCCTGTGCATGTCCGTCTATCTGGCCGTCTTCAAGCCGACGATGGCGGCGCCCAGCCGGCCAGCGGATGCAGCCGGCGGAAGTCCGCGTGCGCAACCAGGCACTCGTCGGCCGGCCCTTGTCCGAACTTCAACGCACGCTCCCCGGCGGCGTGCGGGTCGTCGCCATCCGCGAGGGGCAGCAGAACCGCTTCCCGACCGAGGCGACGATGCTCGGCGCGAACGACGTGCTCCTGATCGTCGGGACCGACCCCGCCAGCATCGCGCAGGCACGCGCGTTGATTGGCGAAGGCGCCTCGGGCGAGCTCGCCGCGGACCGGACGGCCGTCGACTACCTGCGCGTCTATGCGTCCAAACGCAGCGTCGTGGGCATGCCGCTCGGCAGCCTGAAAATTCCCGGCGGGTTCGAGTATCGCTATCTCCACGTCCGCCGTGGCGACACCGATCTGCTGCCAGACGACGACCTGATGCTCGAGTTCGGCGACCGGGTCGGCGTGCTGTGCAGTCGCGACCATTTCCCTGCGGTGCGCGACTTCTATGGCGACTCCATCAAAGGCACCGCCGACTTCAGCTACATCTCGATCGGCGTCGGCGCGGCGATGGGCCTGCTCGCCGGGATGATCCCGCTGCCGATTCCCGGGGTCGGCCGACTGACGCTCGGGCTGGCCGGAGTCCTGCTGGTCGCCCTGGTCCTCGGCGCACTCCGCCGCACGTCCGGGATCGTGTGGACCCTCCCCCTGTCGGCGAACCTCGTGCTGCGCAACTTCGGGCTCACCGTGTTCCTGGCGCAGGTCGGGATGTCCTCGGGTCCGCAGTTCGCCGCGACGATCGCCGAGACCGGACTGACGTTCGTCCTGCTGGGCACGCTGATCGCCCTGCCGCTGGTGCTGGTCACCATGATCGTCGGGCGGCTGCTGTCCATTCCGGCGGACGATCTCTTCGGCGTCGTGGCCGGCGTCACCGGCAATCCCGCCATTCTGGCCCACGCCAACCGCGTCGCCCCGACCGATCGGCCCGACATCAGCTACGCGATGATCTTTCCCTCGACTGCGCTCGCCAAGATTCTCTTCGTGCAGGTTGCCGCCGCTCTTCTGGGCCAGGCCCCTTGAGAGTGCTCCGGCGGTCGGCTCTTGATCACGATCGGCTCAGGAATCTGTCGCGGACACGAACATGGCGCTGACTCCATCCAATGCGCTCGTCTTCTTTGGCGCCACGGGAGACCTCGCCTACAAGAAGATCTTCCCCGCTCTCCAGGGGCTGGTTCGACAGGGCCGGCTCAATGTGCCGATCGTCGGCGTGGCGAAGGCCGGGTGGACACTGGCGCAACTCCAGGCCCGGGCCCGGGCGAGCCTCGACGAGCATGGCGGAGGGGTGCGGGACGACGAGTTCGCACGCCTGGTCGCCTTGCTGCGCTACGTCGATGGCGACTATCGCGATCCGGCAACCTTCGACGCACTTCGCGAGACTCTCGGCCCGGCCGTGCCCGCGACCTGTTACCTGGCCATTCCTCCCAGCCTCTTCGGCACCGTCACCGAGGGTCTCGCGCGCGCCGGTCTGGCGACGGGATCACGGGTCATCGTGGAGAAGCCGTTCGGTCACGATCTCGAGTCGGCGCAGGCCCTGAACCGCACCCTGCACGCCGTGTTCCCCGAAGAGGCGGTCTTCCGTATCGATCACTATCTCGGGAAGGCTCGGTCCTGAACGTCCTCGTCCTCCGGTTCGCCAACACGCTGCTCGAGCCGGTCTGGAACCGCAACTACGTCGAGAGCGTGCAGATGACGATGGCCGAGGAGTTCGGCGTCAGCGGACGCGGCGCGTTCTATGACGAGACGGGGTGTATCCGCGACGTCATCCAGAATCATCTCCTGCAGGTGGTCGGCCTGCTGGCGATGGAACCGCCGATCTTCAAGCACGTCGAGTCGGTGCGCGACGAGATGCACCAGGTCTTCCAGGCCATCCGGCGTCCCGACGAGACCGATCTCGTGCGGGGACAGTTCCGCGGCTATCGTGACGAGCCCGGCGTGGCGCCCGAGTCGCGCGTCGAGACGTTCGCGGCGGTGCGGCTCTTCGTCGACTCCTGGCGGTGGGAAGGCGTCCCGTTCCTGATTCGCGCCGGCAAGCGCCTTCCCGTCACGGCCACCGAAGCGATCGTGAAGTTCCGCCGTCCGCCGCTCTACCGGACGCCGGCATGCCGAGCGCAACTACCTGAAATTCCGTCTGGGCCCGGACCTCGCGATTTCGATCGGCGCCCGCATCAAGAGCCCGAGCTCTGACATGACGACGATCCATGCGGAGCTCCGGCCGTCCACCAGCAGACAGGGCGACGAGGTGTCGGCCTACGAGCGGCTCATCTCGGATGCCATGGAAGGCGACCCGCTGCTCTTCGCACGCGCCGACGCCGTGGAGACGATGTGGACGATTGCCGATCCGCTGGTCGCCGCGGCGACGCCGGTCTTCGAGTACGAGCCGGGCTCGTGGGGACCGTCCGAAGCCGACAGGCTTGCCGCGGACATCGGTGGTTGGCAGGATCCCGGATGAGGTTCGTTGGTGCGAGCGGGAGGCTTGTTTGCGCTCGCGAACCCCGTGATAAGCTTTCGCCGCCGACAACGATCAGCGCGATGAGCCGTCGCTGGAGGTGACCATGGTGCGGTGGGTTTGGGCAGTCGGATTTCTGTGGGCAGCCGTCGTCGTAGGCCATTCCTCCGCGGATTTTTCCCCACCGCAAGCCTCTGTCAATCAGGCTTCCCTAACGCAGGCGCCGGCCCCTCAGCCGCCGGCCTCCAAGCCAACGACCCCCAAGCCGCCGGCCACTGAGCCTCCGGCCGCTGAGCCTCCGGCCACTCAGCCGTCGGCGCTGCCGGCCGGCTATGCCGGCAGCGACACCTGTGTGCTGTGCCACACCGACCAGGACGCCAGTCTCAAGGGCACCCAGCACGGACGCGCGATGAACCCGCGCTCGCCCGCGGCCGCCTACGGGTGCGAGAGCTGCCACGGTCCGGGGCAGGCGCACGTGGACGATGAGGCCAAGGGGAACATCCAGAAGTTCAAGGCCATGAAGCCGGCGGACGTCAGCCAGACCTGCCTGACGTGCCACAACCGGGGCGCGCATGCGGCGTGGGACGGCAGCACCCACGAGGCGCGCAATCTCTCGTGCACGACGTGTCACAGCGTCCACAAGCCGGCGTCGTTCGAGCGGCAGCTCGTGAAGGCGACGGAAACCCAGCTGTGCGCCTCATGTCATCGGCTCCAGGCCACGAAGACCGAGCGCGGCGTGGCCCACATGCCGGTGCGCGAAGGCAAGCTGGCCTGCTCCACGTGTCACAACCCCCACGGCTCCATCAGCAACGTCAAGGCCTTGAAGGTTGGCGCCTCGGTGAACGAGAGCTGCACCAGCTGCCACGCGGAGATGCGTGGACCCGTGCTGTGGGAGCACGCGCCCGTTCGCGAGAACTGCACGACGTGTCACGACCCGCACGGGTCGTCGAACGATCGCATGCTGAACGTCCGGATGCCGATGCTGTGCCAGCGGTGCCACGTCGCGACGCGGCATCCGGCGACGATCTACGACAACAACGCCATCACGGTGAGCAAGAGCAACCGGATGTTCGGGCGGTCGTGCGTCAACTGCCATTCGAACGTCCACGGCTCCAATCACCCGTCGGGCCAGTTCTTCATGCGGTAGCTCTGGAGCGGCCATGCGCATCCTCGAACCTGGCACTCGTCGTCGCTCTCGGCCTGATCGTGGACGCACGCCTGGCCGAGGGCCAGACATGGCTGCTGGCGCCACTGCCGGCGTGGACGCTGCAGGCGCAACCGCCTGCGTCGCCACCCGCTGCGCCGAAATCCCCGGCGCCGCAGACGCCCGCGCCAAAATCCCCGCCGCCCCAGACGCCCGCGCCCAAGCCGCCGGCGGCCGAGCCTCCTGAGGCCCAGCCCCCAGCAGCGGAACCTGCGGCGCCCGAGGCGGCTGTGGAGTCGACCCGCAGTCTGTTCGACCCGACCTGGCGGCAGGCGCAGATCTCCGGACGGTGGAGCAGCATCGAGGGCGATCCGGCGCGGTTCCAGCGGTATCAGGACATTGGAAGCGGCCTGCTCTTCACCGACGTGCGGTACGAGCGCGGGCAGAGCGACTGGCTGGTCCAGCTCGGCGCCGACAACGTCGGCTGGCGCGATCAGCGGTTCTTCGGGACCTACGAGCGAACCGGCGGCTTCACCATCTCCGGGCTCTGGGACCAGATTCCCCAGTTCTACAGCGTCGACACCCGGACCCCTTACACGCCCGCGCCTGGCCCGAGTCCGTTGACCCTGGACGACAGCGTGCAGCAATCGATCCAGGCCGGCCAGGCCAATCTCAACGCGTACGTCCCCATCGCTACCCAGTTCGATCTGCGCGAGCGTCGAGACATCGGCCGTGTCGCGGCCACCGCGACACCGACCAAGGCGATTGACGTCAAGGCGGCGTTCACGACGACCAGGCACTCGGGAGAACTGCCGTGGGGCGCCAGCTACGGCTTCAGCAACGATGTCGAGGTGGCGCTCCCCTACGACTCCCGCACGAACGACTTCACCGTTGGCGCGGAGTGGACGAACAACCGCAGCATGTTTCGTGTCGCGTACGACGGCTCGTGGTTCAACAACCTCGACGACACGCTCGTCTGGGACAGCCCGCTGCGCCTCCAGGATTCGACGAGCGCGCCGGGCCGTGGTCGCATGGCCCTCTGGCCGTCCAACTCGGCGCAGACGATCAGCGCAGCGGGGTCCGCGAAGCTTGCCCGGCGCACCCAGATCACCGGGTTCCTGTCGTATGGCGTCTGGAGCAACGACGAGGCGCTGCAGCCGTTCACGATCAACCCGACGCTGCCGCAGCTCGCGCTGCCCCGCAGCACGACCGAGGCCGAGGCGCAGGTCTTCTCGACCAACATCAACCTGGTGTCGCGGCCGGTCACCGACTGGCGCCTCAGCGCCCGGCTGCGCCGCTACGACTTCGACAACCAGACGCCGCACACAGCCATACCGGAGTTCATCAACTACGACACGTCGGTGAAGGTCTCGTCGACGGGCGGCCCGGAGCCCTTCAAGCACAGCCGCACGACGTTCGACGCGGACGCGACCTGGACGGGACTCCTGCCGTTGGCTCTCACGGCCGGCTACACACACAACAGCGGCGACTACGATTTCCGGATCTTCGAGAGTACCGGCGAGGACGTGCTGACGCTGAAGGCGGACGCGGTCGGCTCGCAGTGGGTGACGTTTCGCGCGCACTACGAGCTCTCCGATCGGACCGGTTCCGGCCTCGATGAAGCGCTGCTGACGGAGATTGGCGAGCAGCCGGCACTCCGCCACTACGACATCGCCAACCGCTCGCGCAACCGCCTCACGGGCCAGGTGGACGTCACGCCGAACGAAGCCTGGATCCTCAGCGCGTCGCTGGGAATCGGCAACGACGACTACGACGACAGCTACTTCGGCCTGCAGGAGTCGTCGTTCGACGTCTTCACGCTGGCGGCGGACTTCCAGCAGCCGAACGGTTTCGGCGCGGGTGGCAGCTACGACTACGAGCGGTACGAGGGGCTGCAGCGGTCGAGGTCCGCCAGCCCGGGACAGACGCCGGACCAGGTGACCGATCCGAATCGCGACTGGACGGCCGACTCCGAAGAGCGCGTCCACTACTTCTCGATCTATCTGACGCCACCGCGCATCGGTCAACACACCGAGGTGCGCTTCTGGTACGACTACGCGCACTCGCGGGGAAATTACCTCTACACGGTCGTGCCGGGGGGGCCGCTGCCGGCACCGTCCCAGCTGCCCGAGGTCTTCAACAAGCTGCAGGAGCTGAAGCTCGACGTCCGACATCGGCTGTCGACGCGTCTCGTCGCGACCTTCTCGTACCTGTACGAGCCGTTCGACGTGTACGACTTTGCCTTCGACCCGTCGGTCGTCAACGGCATCGTCCAGCCGAGCTCGCTGGTGCTCGGTTATGTCTATCGGCCCTACACCGCCCACTCGGTGGTGTTCGGCCTCCGCTACCTCTGGTAGGATGCTCGCATCTCGTACACTTCGCAGGGTGGAGGTTTCATGCGCAGGACGCTCGTGACCACGTGCTGGTTGTTCGCAATCGCTCTCGTATCTCCGATCGGCATCGCGGAGGCGCAGGACGCCGCCAAGGGAGAGGCGGTGTACACGGCGCAGAAATGTTCCCTGTGCCACGCCATCGCGGGCAAGGGCAACAAGTTGAGCCCGCTCGACGGCGTCGGCGCCAAGCTGTCCGCCGACGACACCCGCGCAGTGGATCACCCACCCCACGGAGATGGCGGCCAAGACGAAGTCCACGAAGAAGCCGCCCATGCCCGACAAGTACGGCAAGCTGCCCGCAGCCGATCTCGACGCGCTGGTCGCCTACATGCAGAGCCTGAAGTAGCGGAGCTCACGTGACGAGCCGCGCGGCGCTCGCCCGTCATCCGCTCGCAATCGCTGGCGTGTTGATCACCACGGTCACGGCCGTGGTGTTCCTTGCGCTGGTGATCGCCGTCGTCCTGGGCCTGCTCAACAACCCGTACGCCGGCCTCGTCGTCTTCGTCGCCCTTCCCGCCATCTTCATCGTCGGATTGCTGTTGATCCCGTTGGGGATGCGGCTGCAGCGGAAGAAGCTGCTACGCGACCCGGGCGCGGTCGACGAGTGGCCGGTCCTGGACTTCCGCCTGCCGGCGGTCCGTCGCACGACCCTGGTCATTGCCGCGCTCACTGCCGTGAATCTCGTCATCCTGCTGCTGGCCGGGTACGGGACACTGCACTGGATGGAATCGCCGTCGTTCTGCGGGCAGGTGTGCCACACGCCGATGCATCCACAGTTCACGGCCTGGCAGGCGGCTCCGCATTCGCAGGTACGCTGCTCCGACTGCCACATCGGCGAGGGCGCCCGGGCGTTCCTGCACTACAAGTTCGTCGGCGTCCGTCAGCTCTATCACGTGGCGACCAACCAGATTCCCAAGCCGATTCCGGGCGTGGCCGACATGCGCCCGGCGCAAGAGATCTGCGGCAACTGCCACTGGTCCGGAAAGGGAGCCGGGGATCTCCTTCGGGTCATTCGCGAGTTCGCCGACGATGAAACGAACTCCGAGACGAGGACGCTGCTGCGGATGTATCTCGGGGGACCTGGAGAGCCGGCCAGCGCGGGTCGCGCGATTCACTGGCACGCGGACCCGCGGATCAACATCGAGTTCATCGCCACCGACAAGGAACGTCAGACGATTCCCTACGTCAAGGTGACCGACGCGCGGGGTCAGGTCCGCGAATACGTGACCGAGGGCACGACGGCCGAGGCGCTCGCGCAAGGTGAGCGTCGCACGATGGACTGCATCGACTGCCACAACACCGTCGCTCACCGGATTTCACCCACGGCGGAGCGTGCCGTGGACGAGGCGATCGCCGCGGGCCGGATCAGCCGCACGCTGCCGTTCGTCCGGCGGGAAGCCGTGCGACTCCTGAAGGGCGAGTACGCCGAACAGGAAACGGGCCTTCAGGCCGTGGACAAGGGATTGCGGGCGTTCTACGCATCGCAGGGAAGCACGACCGACTCCGGCGATCTCGACCGGGCGGTCGAGACGCTACGGACCCTGTATCGCCGCAACGTGTTTCCCGTGATGAAGGTCACCTGGGGCGTGTACCCGGACAACGTCGGCCACATGACGTCGTCCGGCTGCTTCCGGTGCCACGATGGCGGCCACGCCGCCAAGGACGGGACGACCATCAGCGGCGATTGCGAGGTACCTGCCACACGCAGATTGAAGCACCCGCCGCTCCCGTCGCAGCAAGCCAGTGAGATATCAGCGGGAGACTGCTACTTCTTGGCCCGCACGTTGGTCAGCCGCACAGCCTCGGCGCCGTAGTCCTGGGTCTGAATGGCGCCGTCGGCATTGAGCTTGATCGTCGCCGCCGGCGCGAGCTCGCCATCACCGGCGCCGGCTTCGTTGAACTCGAGGAGGGCGAGCGCCAGATCGAACCCGTCCTTGGGTTTCGCATCGGGCACATCGGCTCCGAGATAGGCGATCGGTGTGGGCGCGACGACCGTGACCAGGCGTCCACTGCCGAGCGAACGCGCGTAGGCGTACTTCAGGGTCGTCCGCCGCTCTCCGATCTCGATATAGCCGGCGTCTTTCATCGCCTTGAGCGCCTGGACCACAGCCGTCGCCCCGCCCTTCTTCAGCGCTTCGCCGACCGCCGCGCGTTCCTGGTCGGTCGTCATCCGCGTGACGACGATCGTGACCGGTGCCGTCATCTGACTCCCTGCCTTCGTCTTGACGGAAGCGGTCGCCGTGAATGTCTCGCCACCCTGGGCCGGGCTCGAAGTCTGGGCCCATGGCGCGGCGACGCTGCCGCCAAGAATCAGCCCTGCCGCCACTATCGCCGTCCGTAGAGTGTGAATGGTCTGATACATGAACGTCTCCCCCTAGAGAATACGACACGAGGACGAGACCGCAATGCGCCCATCGTACCCATCTGCCTGAGCCACTGGCTAGGCACCGGTGCATCGACGCGCGTAAACACAAGAAAAAGGGCCCGGCGAAACGCCGAGCCCATCGTTTGATTCTATTGGTCGGGACGGCGAGATTCGAACTCGCGACCCCCTGAACCCCATTCAGGTGCGCTACCAGGCTGCGCTACGTCCCGATCGTTACCGGCGAAAGACTGGCTCACCCGCGAACAGACTGGTCATCTTACAACGGTTCGGACCTGGATCGGGCGCGTGACGGGTCCGTCGCCGGCGCCTCGTCACTCCTTGCGACGCGCGGCTCGACGCCCCTCCGTCGACGCCGTCGCGCCGCCCGACGTCGCGGGGGATTCGAGCGCGAATTCGCGCGGGGATTCGGGGTCGCGCGACACCAGCGCGAGGATGCCCTTGAGCCCGTCCTGCAGCCGATGCAGCCGCGCTCTCAGATCCGGCGCGATGGCCTCTTTGAGCGGCGCGCGGTCTTCGGGACCGGGCTTCGGCACCGGCGTCGGCGTCACGCCACCGTTCTCGAACCGCCGCCGCACTCCCGCAAGGGTCAGCCCTTCACCGAGGACGAGACGCTTGATCTCCAGTACCTGTTCGACGTCGGCCTTGCGGTAGACGCGCGGACCGCCCGGCGTGCGCGACACGCCGAGATCCGGGAACTCGGTCTCCCACGTTCGCAGCACGTACGGCTGAATCTGCGCGAGCTCGCACACTTCCGACGCCTTGAATGCCGGACGATCCGGGATCGCAGGAGCGCGCGTTGCCTTGGCTGGCATGAAAAACCGCGCCGAGTATAACACGCCCGACGGCCCGGCGAGACTCCCGGTTGGATCCCCGAAGTCACCGGGCTGCAGGACTTTGACACGTCGCGGGCAGGCCCTCTACCATGAGAGGTCCCGGCTCGAAGCGACGCCCTGATGATCGGAACTACCGTCTCGCACTACCGCGTGTTCGAACGGCTTGGCGCAGGAGGGATGGGCGTGGTGTACCGCGCCGAAGACCTCCGGCTCGGCCGCCACGTGGCCCTGAAGTTCCTGCCGGACTCGGCCATTGCCGACCCCCTCGCCGTCGAGCGGTTCCAGCGCGAAGCCCGTACGGCGTCTGCGCTCAATCACCCCAACATCTGCACGATTCACGACGTCGGCGAACACGAAGGCCACCGCTTTCTCGTGATGGAGCTCATCGACGGGACGACGCTCGACCGCGTGCTGACGGCTGGCGCATTGCCGATCGATCGGGTCGTGGACGTGTCCGGCCAGATCGCCGACGCGCTCGATGCGGCACACAGCGAGGGCATTCTGCATCGCGACGTCAAGCCCGGCAACGTGTTCGTCACGCGCCGCGGCCAGGTCAAGGTCGTGGACTTCGGCCTCGCGAAGATGATGCAGCCCGTCGGCGCGATGGTCGCGGCGTCAGTGACCGTGGCCCACCCGCACCTGTCCACGTCGGCCGGGATCGCGGTCGGCACGGTGGCCTACATGTCACCGGAGCACGCGCGCGGCGAGTCCCTCGATCCCCGGAGCGATCTGTTCTCGCTCGGCATCGTGATGTACGAGATGTCCACGGGATCCCAGACCTTCAAGGGGCAGACGACCGCCGTGGTCTTCGATCAGATCCTGAATCGCGTGCCGCCGCCGCCGAGCATGATCAACCCGGCCGTGCCGCTGTCGCTCGAGCAGGTGATCGCGCGGTTGCTCGAGAAGGACCGGCAGCTGCGCTACCAGACCGCGCGCGATCTGCATGCGGACCTGCAGCGGCTCCGCCGCGATCTGGACTCGCGCCGCTTCGCGCAACACGGTCCGGTGTCGGTCGCCGACGCGTGGTCGCACTCGGGGCAGACCCCGGCACCGACGACCGAAACCGACTTCGGCCACTTTCCGGCGTTGCCCGGCGAGGGGCCAGGATTCTCCACGCCCCGGCCGCGAACGCTGTCCGGTGATGCGCCGACGGCGTTTGCCCCACCGCCCGGTCCGGCGACTCCCGCAGGCATTCCGCCACCACCGGCCGCCGAGGCGAGGCCGGATGACGCGGCCTCACCGGAGTCGCGGACCACTTCGTCGAAGATCGTCGCCGCGGCGGCGACGGCCGGGGGCTCCACGTCCGCGGCGCCAGCGGCACCATCGCCGCCGTTCAGTGGACCGGTCATGAGCGGGCCGCCGCCGGCCGGCACGCCCGTGCCTGCGATTCCAGCCCGCCAGCCAGCCGTGGCTCCGGCGGCCAGGCCGCGCCGCCCGCTGTCGTGGCCGATGGTCGGCGGCATCGCCGCCGGTCTCGTCGCGGTCATCGCCGGCCTCGCCTTCTATTTCGCACGGGGGCGGGACGTGCCGATTGGCGCCGCGGAAACCGTGACGCGGCCGAACGTTCCAGCCCCGTCACCGGCCCCGCCGCCACCAGCGACGCCGGCGCCCGCAACCGTACAGCCCGCCGCGGCGCCGTCAGCGGTGGAGTCCCCGGCGCCCGAGACGCCTCCACCGAACCCCGTCCCGACGCCCGCTCGAGTCGCAGCGAGAACCAGCGCGGCCTCTGCCAACGTCCGACCGACCGCGACGGCTCCAGTCCCCGCCGCACGCAGCGCCCGATCTTCGGCCGCGGCCCGCGATGCCGAAGCGGCACGCCTGCTCGAAGCCGGCCGCGCGCAGGTCGCGTCGGGTGCAGTAACCGAAGGCCTCGCAGCCCTGGCAGCGGTGGCGAACGACTTCAGCGGCACGCCGTCGGCCGTCGACGCGCTCGCGTTCATCGCCCAGACGCACGCCGATGCCGGCCGCTATGCCGAAGCAATCGGCGCGTGGACGGATCTCGGCCGTCGAGGCGCCGGGGATCGCGCCAGTGAAGGGCTCATCCGGGCGGCCGACGGCGCGGCCCGACAGAAGACACCCGCCACCGACGAGCTCGCGCGGCAGGCGCTCGGCGAACTGCTCACGCAGTACCCGTCGAGCGTGCGGGCGCTGCGCGCGCTGCAGATGAAGATGGCGCTCGAGGATCGGATGAAGCTGCGGTCGCAGGACCCCGAGTTCGAGGGCGCGACGCCGACGTCGCTGCTCACGCTGCGCGATGTCGCGATCAGGGGTGGCTCGACCGCCGTCGCCGAATTCGCCTTGTGGCGGCTCGGAGACGAGTACCGCGGGCGGCGGCTCAACGAGCAGGCGGTCGCCACCTACACCAGTCTCGCGAACCGCTTTCCCTCCACCCGCTACGACGCCTGGTTCGCCGCCGGCGAGCTGCTCGACAAGCTCCGCCGGCCCGAGGAGGCCCGCGCCGCCTTCGCCAAAGTTCCGGCCAGCTCGCCGAAGTACGAGCAGGCCCGGAAACGCGCCCAGCCTGGCAGCTGACGCGTCATCCCGCGCGCGATCGCGCCTTCTTCGCCCGCACCATCAGCCGGATCGGCGTTCCCTCGAAGCCGAAGGACTCGCGCAGCCGGTTGACGAGGAACCGTTCGTACGAGAAGTGAAACTTCGTCGCCACGTTGGTGAACAGCACGAAGGTGGGCGGTGCCACGCCGGTCTGCGCCGCATACAGCACGCGCACGTCGCGCTTTCCGGGGCTCACCGGCGCATGCACCATCGTCACCGCCTCGATGAAGCGATTGAGCTCGCCGGTCGGGACGCGACGCAGGCGCGCCTTGCTGACGCGGTCGATGACTTCGAGCAGACGCGGCGTCCGCTCGCCGGTCGCCGCCGAGATGTGGAGGATCGGCGCGTAGTCGAGGAACTTGAGCGTGCGGCGGACGCGCTCGTCGAAGACCTTCACCTGCGCGCCCGATCGATCCTCGACCAGGTCCCACTTGTTCACCGCGATGATGACGCCGCAGCCGGCGCGTTCAGCGTCTCCGGCAACGGTGGCATCCTGATCGGTCGGGCCCTCCATCGCGTCGACGAGCAGCACCGCCACATCCGCCCGCGCGATCGCGCGACGCGCCAGCATCACGCTCACGGCCTCGACGGCCCCGCCCTTCGCCACGCGTCCGGCGCGGCGGATCCCCGCGGTATCGACGATCCGGAACTGCTGGCGATGCCAGCGCAGCACCGAGTCAATCGGATCGCGTGTCGTGCCCGGCAGCTCGCTGACGACGACCCGCTGCTCGCGCAACAGGCGATTGACGAGCGACGACTTGCCGACGTTCGGGCGGCCGATGATCGCCACCTTGGTCTCCGGCGTCTCCTCGGGCCTGGGCGATGGACGGCGATCGTGTCCGACCCGTTCGAGCAGCGCGTCGAGGAGATCGCCGACGCCCTGGCCGTGTTCGGCGGCAATTTCCACCAGCAGCTCGAACCCGAGCGAGTAGAACTCGACCAGCCGCGCCTGCGCGCGCTTGTCGTCCGTCTTGTTGACCGCGACGACCACGGGCTTGCCGGACTGACGAATCGCCGCCGCGATTTCCTCGTCGCCCGGCACCAACCCATCTCGTCCATCGACCACGAACAGCAGCGCATCGGCCGAGGCAATCGCGCGCCGCCCATGCTCGACGACCATGGTGTGCAGGGGATCCCGACTCGCGCCGAACATGCCGCCCGTGTCCACCAGGTCGAACGCGGCCCCCTGCCACTCGGCCTGGCCCGTCAGGACGTCGCGCGTCGTCCCCGGCATTGGCGCGACAATGGCGCGCCGGGCACCGGTGATCCGATTGAACAGCGTGGATTTGCCGACATTTGGCCGGCCAACGAGGACGATGGTGGGCCGGACGGATGGCTTGTGAGCGCCCATGAACGAGGCTGAAGACCCCTCCTGCCGGCAGTCCCCGCGGGATTGACAGCGTAAGTTCCACATTCTATGATAGTTACCAGTTTTTCCGGGAGCTTTGAGGGATGATCAAGGTGGACATCGTGAACGAGGTGTCCAGAACCGCCCAGATCACCAAGGTCAAGGCCGAGCTGGCGGTGGATGCCGTGTTCGACGCGATGCGCATGTCGATGCAGCGCGGCGAACGTATTGAGCTGCGCGGTTTTGGCGTCTTCCAGGTGAAGCCGCGCAAGCGCGGCATCGGCCGGAATCCGCGCACCGGCAAGGAAGTGCGGATTCCGCCTGGCCGTACGATCCGGTTCAAGCCCGGCAAGGACCTGCAGAACATCGGCGGGTAGGCGGTGGTCCGATCTCCTGGTCGCCCAGACCTCCGTGAAGTGACCCGCCGGTGAACGATCCCCAGTCTCCTCAGTCTCTACCGCCGTTCAGCCCTTCGCGAATCGATCCCGTTTCCCGGGGAGCTCCGCGGCCTGCTGCAGGGGCCCGGCGCCGCGGGCTGCACCTTCTGCTCTTCCTGCTGACCCTGGCGTCCACCACAGTGGTGGGCGCTCAACACCATCGTGATTTCCTCGCGGATTTCGGCAGGCGAGTCGTTCCGGACGTGTCGCTCGCGACAGACGTCCTGCTGGGCCTGAGCTTCAGCGTGCCCTTTCTCGGCTTCCTGACCTGCCACGAGTTCGGCCACTACTTCGCCGGCCGCTGGCACGGCCTGCGCCCCTCGTTGCCGTACTTCCTGCCGGTGCCGTTCCTGCCGCTGACCGGAACCGTCGGCGCGGTCATCTTCTTTCGCGGGCATTTTCCGAATCGGCGAGTGCTCTTCGACTTCGCGGCCGCAGGTCCCATCGCTGGTTTCGTGGTCGCCGTCGTGTCGCTCACCCTCGGGCTCGCGTGGTCACCGGTCGTGCGGCTGCCCGACAAGCTGGTCGGGCAATGGTTCTCTCTCGGTGAACCGCTGCTGTTTCAGTGGCTCGCATGGTGGCTGGCCGGCCCCGTCTCCACGGGCTACTCGATCAACCTGCATCCGACCGCGCTGGCTGGATGGCTTGGCCTGCTGTTCACGGTGATGAATCTCATCCCCGCCGGGCAGCTCGACGGCGGCCACATGGCGTACGCGCTGCTCGGCCGGAACGCCCGTTGGGTCACCATCGGGTCCATCACCGCCTTGCTGCTGCTGGTCGTGGTCGCCGGCGCCTATTCGTGGATTGCCTGGATCGTGCTGCTCGTCGCCCTGCTTCGGCTCTTCGGCTGGCAGCATCCGCCAGCCGTCGATGACGACATGCCGCTCGATCGCCCCCGCCGCGTCCTGCTCGCCGTCGTCGTCGTCATCTTCATCGTCTCGTTCATGCCGGCGCCGATCTCGCCCATCGAGTTCATCGACGGGTAGTTGCGGCAACACTGGGCCGGCGCCACATTGTCACTACAAGTGAGCCGTTGCCTTCACAGCATCGACAGCGGATCCACGTCCACCATCGTGCGGCGGGCGACGTCGGGATGCGCCTGGAGAGCATGCGCGATGGCCTGGCGCATGGCGGCGCGATGGGAGCCCTTGAGGAACAGCTGCACTCGATACTCACCGCGCAGGCGCGGCAGTGGAGCCGCTGCCGGTCCGAGGACGTCGAACCGGCCCTGACCCGCGCGAATCGTGCGCGCAAGGCGCGCCGCGTCGGCGGCAGCAGCCGACGCCGTCGAGCCTCTCACGATCACGTTCACCAGCGAGCGCCACGGTGGGTAGTGCATCATGCGCCGGAACGTCAACTCGGCGTCGAAGAACTGCGGGTAGTCCTGGCGCGCCGCGTGGCCGATGCTGTAGTGGTCTGGATAGAGGGTCTGGATGATCGCCTCGCCGCGCCGCGTGCCGCGTCCCGCACGGCCGACGACCTGCGTCAGCAGCTGAAAGGTCCGCTCGGCCGCGCGAAAGTCAGCGACGCCAAGCCCGACGTCGGCGGAGACGACGCCGACCAGCGTGACTTCGGGAAAATCGTGGCCCTTGGCGATCATCTGTGTGCCGACCAGCACATCCAGCTCACGCCGCGCGAACTGGCGCAGCACACGCGTGATCGCGCCGCGGCGGCGCACCGTGTCCCGATCGACGCGCGCCACACGCGCCTCAGGCAGCAGCGCCCTGATGTCGGCGTCGATGCGCTCGGTACCGACGCCGCGATAGTCGAGAAACTCGCCCGCACACGACGGGACACCGATCGGGCACGCGACGCCCGTAGTCGCAATAGTGACAGCGGGCCACCGATGCCGACCGGTGTACCGTCAGCGTGATGCTGCAGTTGGGACACTCGAGCGTCGCGGCGCACTGCCGGCAGAACAATGCGACGGCGTAGCCGCGCCGGTTGAGGAGCACTACGCTCTGCTCACCCGCCTCGAGGCGCGCGCTCAGCGCCCGACGGAGGACTGCGCTCAGCACGACGTCGGGCCCCTCCTCGGCGAACACGTCGCGCATGTTCACGAGGACGACCGACGCCAGCGGCCGATCGAGGACGCGGCGCTCGAGGGTCACGAGCGCGTAACGGCCGGTCCGTGCATGCTGATGGCTCTCCATCGACGGCGTGGCCGAGCCGAGCACGACCAGCGCGGCGGCGGCGCGGCCGCGGACGATGGCCACGTCGCGTCCGTGATAGCGGGGGCTCTCGTCCTGCTTGTAGGACGTGTCGTGCTCCTCGTCCACGACGATCAGGCCGACATTCGCCAGCGGCGCGAAGACGGCCGAGCGCGTGCCGACCACGACATCGACCTCTCCGCGCCTGATGCGCTGCCACTGGTCGTGGCGCTCGCCGGCTGAGAGGCCGCTGTGCTGCACGGCCACCCGCGCACCGAATGCGCGCGTGACCAGGCGGGCCATCGCCGATGTCAGCGCAATCTCGGGCACCAGCAGGAGCACGGCCTTCCCGCGCGCGAGCACCGCATCGGCGAGCCGCAGGTAGACCTGCGTCTTGCCGCTCCCGGTGACGCCATGGAGGAGGGATACAGCGAACCCGCCGCGCCTGGCGAGCGCCTGCAGCCTGTCGAGCGCCTCGGCCTGTTCGCGCGTGAGCGGGATTGCCAGTGGCGACGGTTCGTCATCGACCGTTTCCCGGGCGGCATCCGCCAGAAACGGATCCCGCTCGACGCGTTGGTGTTGCACCGTGGCCAGACCCCGCGCGACGAGGCGGCTCAGCACGCCCGGCGCCGCGGCGCTGGCCAGGTCGGCGACCGGCACCGGATCGGTCCGGGTCGCGAGGTACTCCAGCAATCGACGCTGTGAGTCCGTGAGGCGCGCGCCACCGCCAAGGGACGCACGGCCCGCATCCGTCAGGGAGGCCAGGCGTCGCTGTTTGAAGCCGTCAGCCCGGGTCCGCGCCGTGGGAGGCAGCGTCAGCGCGATCGCCTCGCCTGGCCCGGACATGTAGTAATCGGCGACCCAGAGAGCCAGCGAGAGCGTGTTCGCGGGCACGAGCGGCGCCTCGTCGAGCGTCCGCACGATCGGCTTGAGTCCCGACGGCAGATCCGGCGTGACGCCGACGTCGTACACCTCCACCACGCATCCCGTCATCGTCCGCCGGCCGACCGGGACGACGACGCGCATGCCTGGCGCGAGCGGCAGATGGGCCGGGGCTGTGTAGGTGAGCAGGCCGATCCGTGGAACCGGGACGGCAACCGTCAACGCGCGGAAGGCAAGCGGGAAGAGATCCACCGATCCGACAGGCTACAGGCACCACGCATCACACGACAGCACGATCTTCCCGCCAGAGGGACTGCCCACGGGTTTTTCGTCAGCCTCAGGCCTGCTGCGCCGGCGCCAGCAACGACATCACGACCTTCATGTCAGCCCACACGTCGCGCTTGCTGCCTGGATTCCGGAGCAGGTACGCGGGGTGAAAGGTGGGCACCAGATCCACTCCACGGCACTTCCAGACGCGGCCCCGCAGCCGCGAGATGGGATCCTTCGTCTCGAGCAGCGCCTGCGCCGCAAACGTGCCGAGCGCCACGATCACCGACGGACGGATGCTATCGATCTGCCGGAACAGGAACGGCTGACACGTCGCCACTTCGTCCGGCTCCGGATTGCGGTTTCCGGGGGGACGGCACTTGATCACGTTGGCGATGTAGACGTCGGCGCGGGTCCGGCCCATCGCCTCGATGATCTTCGTGAGCAACTGCCCCGCGCGGCCGACAAACGGCTCGCCCTGCTGGTCCTCGTCCGCGCCTGGCGCTTCGCCGACGAACATGAGGTCGGCGTGCGGGTTCCCGACGCCGAACACAACCTGCCTGCGTCCCAGCGAATGGAGCTTGCACCGCGTGCAGTCACCGATGTCGGCGCGGATCTCCTGAAGCGCGAACGCGCGCGTTCGATCACCGGAACCGGGATCGGCGAGCAGCCGCTGACAGTTCCGGCGGCACGTCGGGCCGCGGCGCTGGAGGCTCTGCTGCCGCCGCGGCAGTACGCCGCACCGACCAGGCCGGATCGCGGCTGTAGCCGTCGATGCCCAGCTCGCGATAGAACTCGAGATGCGCCAGAAGCGCCTGTCGGGCGTCCGGGAGCTCAGAACTCACGGCTCAATCCTCAGCGGACCGCGCGGGCGTGGCCGCGGGCGACAGGAGCACTTCAACCCGATCGAGGATGGTCCCGGCCAGCTCGCGCTTCGAGCAGAGCGGCACGTCGATCGTTTCGTCGCGGCCGACGATCGTCGCCGCATTGGTCTCGACCTCGAATCCTGCGTCCGGCCGCGACACGTCGTTGGCAACGACGAGATCGACGCGCTTGGACGCGAGCTTCGCACGGGCCTTCGACACCACGTCTGACGTTTCGGCGGCAAACCCGACGAGCACCGGACGCGACGCACCGTCTCGCGCCCGGCCGAGGTCCGCGAGAATGTCCCGCGTCCGCTCGAGCGCCAGCGTGATTGGCCCCTCCTGCTTGGCGACCTTGCCGGGCTGCGCGCCGCCCGCCGGCGTGTAGTCGGCGACGGCGGCGGCCATGATGACGACGTCCTGGTCCCTGGCGCGCGCCATCACGGCGGCGTGCATCTCGGCCGCGGTCCGCACGCGGGCCACGTCCACGCCCGACAGCACCTCCAGGCCCGACGGCCCCAGCACCAACTGCACGACGGCGCCGCGCCGCCTGGCCTCCTCGACCAGCGCCAGGCCCATCCGGCCGCTGGATCGGTTGCCCAGATAGCGCACGGGATCGATGTCCTCGTAGGTCGGCCCGGCGGCGATGAGAACGCGCCGGCCCTCGAGCGTCGAGGCACTCCGGCGCTGAAGCGCCGGATCTCCACTGGTCGGCAGCGCCGGAACGCCTCCCGGCACGACCAGGCGCTCGACGACCGCAGCGATGTCCTCGGGCTCGGCCAGCCGGCCCTTGCCAATCCAGCCGCAGGCGAGGTATCCCGCACCGGGTTCGACGATGTGCACGCCCCGCGCCTTGAGGAGGGCGAGGTTCGCGTCCACGGCGGGGTGCTCGAGCATCTGGGTGTTCATCGCCGGCGCGAGCACCACCGGCGCCCGCGTCGCGAGATAGAACGAGGTCAGGAAGTCGTCGGCGAGCCCGTGCGCGAACTTGGCAATCAGGTTCGCCGTCGCCGGCGCCACGACGAGCAGGGCGGCTTCGGTCGTCAGCGCAATGTGCTCGATCTCGGCGTTGAGCCCCGGCTCCCACTGATCGGTGATGACGCGCCGCCGCGTGATCGCCTCGAAGGTCAGCGGTCCCACGAACTGCTGCGCGCCGCGGGTCATGATGGCGACCACCTCGTGGCCGCGCTTCTGCAGCTGCCGCGCGAGCTCGACGGCCTTGTAGGCGCCGACGCCGCCGCTGACGCCGAGGGCAATCACTGGCATGGTGCGCGACTCCAGCGGGCTACGCCTCGCCGGACGCGGCCTCCTCGCCGTCGATCCAGAGCGCCCCGTGCTCCACTTCGCGCTGGGCGATCCGCGCCGGCTTGAGCGAATCGGAATCGACGCGCGGCCGGCAGCCGGCCTGCAACTGCCGCGCCCGGGCGCTCGCCATGGCAACGAACTCGAACCGTGATGTCGGGGGCTGTGTGCTCATGTGTCGGCTAGTCCTGTGCTCGCTTTGGAAACGTCAGAATAATGCGATCCGCTTCGTGCCGCATCCGCGTCACGCGGGCCCGCTCGGCGAGGATGATGGCCGACAGCGCCGCCACCGCCGAGTCGAGGGAGTCATTGATCACCAGATAGTCGTAGTCGTGATAGCTCGTCACCTCCGACCGCGCCACCACCAGCCGCCTGCGGATGGCCTCGTCGCTGTCCTTGCTCCGGCCGCGCAGCCGCTGCTCGAGAATCGCGTACGAGGGCGGCAGGACGAACACGGACACCAGCGCCAGCCCGCGATCACGGACCTGACTCGCGCCCTGGACGTCGATGACCAGGACGACGTCGTGTCCCTGCGCGAGCAGCCGCTCCGTCTCGCTGGCGCAGGTCCCGTACAGGTTCCCGAAGACATCCGCCCACTCGAGGAACTCGCCGTCGGCGACCATCGCCTCGAAGCGCGCCCGGCTGATGAAATGGTAATCCACGCCGTCGCGCTCGCCGGGCCGGGCGGCGCGCGAGGTGTACGAGCGCGACAGCACGACGCCCGGGAGCACCTCCGCGAGCTTCTCGGCGACCGTCGTCTTGCCGGTGCCCGAGGGGGCCGACACGACAAACAGGTGCCCCCGACCGTGCGCGGGACCCTCGTGCACGCCGCTACTCAATGTTCTGCACCTGCTCCCGCATGCGCTCGAGCTCCGCTTTCACATGCACCACGATCGGCGGCACCTGGAGGCCCTCGGCCTTGGACCCGATGGTGTTGATCTCGCGGTTCAGCTCCTGCAGCAGGAAATCGAGCTTGCGCCCGCAGGGCTCGGCGCCCGACACCAGGTCGCTCCAGTGCACCAGATGGGCGCGGAACCGGACCAGCTCCTCGTCGATGTCCGACCGGGCAACGAAGCGGATGACTTCCTGGGCGACGGCGGCCGGATCGAGCGAGGCGGGTGGGCCCAGCTCCTGGAGCCGCTCGAGCAGCCGCGTGCGACGTCCGGCCTGCGCGTCGGCGGACGCCGCCGCGATCTGGTCGATCGATCGCAGCAGCAGCAGACGGCGCTGTTCGAGATCCGCGTTGAGGAGCTCGCCCTCCCGACAGCGCATCGCATCGAGCGCCTCGAGCGCGGCGCCGAGCGCCTCCTCGGCGCCCTTGCGCGCGACGGCTCCGTCTTCGTCGGCCAACGGCGCCGCCGTCCTCGCGAATCGTCAGGGCCTGCGGCAGCCGCAGCAAGTCGCCCGGCACCAGCGTGCCCGACACGATGCCCAGCTCACGAGCCCGCGCAATCGCCGCCCCGACGCGCCCCACGAACGTCTCGTCGAGCTCGACGACCGGCGCCGTGACACGCCGCACCTGGACGCGATCGCGATCTCGAGGCGCCCACGCGCCACGCGCTGTTGCACGATCGCTCGCAGCGGCTGCTCCGCCGCCGCCAGCGACGCCGGCAGCCGCAGCTGCAAGTCGAGGTAGCGATGGTTGACCGCCTTGATCGTCGCCGTAGTGGTGGCGCCTTCGGCCTCGATCGTCACCGAGGCGAAGCCGGTCATCGACTTGATCACGGACGGCCTCCGCGCACGCGCGGCTCGAACGCGACCAGGTCGTCGGCGCCCGCCGTCCCGTTTCCGCCTTCGAACATCTGCAGCGCGTAGAGCCTGGCGTAGACGCCGTTCGGCCGCGCCAGCAGCTCGTCGTGCCGGCCGACCTCGCGCACCATGCCCCGTTCGAGGACGACGATGGCGTCGGCGCGGCGCACGGTGGACAGGCGGTGCGCGATGACGAACGACGTCCGGTTCTCCATCAGCCGGAGCAGCGCGTCCTGCACCAGCTGTTCGGACTCGGCATCGAGCGACGAGGTCGCCTCGTCGAGGATCAGGATCGGCGGATTCTTGAGCAGGGCACGGGCGATGGCCAGCCGCTGCCGCTGGCCGCCCGGACAGGCGCTGCCCGCGCTCGCCGATCCGCGTCTGGTAGCCGTCGGGCAGCGCCTGGATGAACTCGTGCGCGTGCGCGTGCACGCGCCGCCGCCTCGATCGGCGTCCGGCGTCGCCGATGGCGATCCGTAGGCGATGTTCTTGGCGATGGTGTCGTCGAAAAGCACCGTCTCTTGCGTGACCATGCCGATCTGCTTCCGCAGCGAGGCCACGGTCACGTCGCGAATGTCCACATCGTCGATGAAAATGCCGCCGGCAGTGACGTCGTAGAACCGCGGGATCAGGTTGACCAGCGTGGTCTTGCCCGCTCCGCTCAAGCCCACCAGCGCGACCATCCGGCCGACCGGCACCTCGAACGAGAGCTCCCGCAGGATGTGGCGGCGATCGCGATCGTCGTAGTTGAAGCTGACGCCGCGGAACTCCACCTGCCGCGCCAGCGGCGCCAGCGCCCCGGCGCCCGGACGATCACGGACTTCGGTATGCGTGTCGAGCATCTCGAAGATCCGTCCGGCGGCCGCAATCGCCTGCTGCAGATTCGCGTTCACGCGGCTCAGCTTCTTCGCCGGCCCGTACGCGAGGAAGAGCGCCGCCATGAACCCGGTGAACTCTCCCGGCGTCATGCGGCCGCTGACAATCTGCTGGCTGCCGTACCACAGGGCCGCGGCCATCGCCACGCCGCCGAGGAACTCCATGATCGGCGGCAGCGCCGAGAGCGCGCTGGTCACGTGCATGTTCGTCCGGTAGAGCCGCTGCGACGCCTGCGCGAAGCGCTGGGCCTCGAGCGCCTCGGTGCCGAACGCCTTGACGATGCGGTGACCGCTGAACGCCTCGGCCGCCAGATGCGAAATCGTCTCCAGGTGCTCCTGGCTGCGCCTGGTGGTCCGGCGGACGCGCTGCCCCAGCCGCACCAGCGGATAGACAATGATGGGAGCGCTCGTGAGGCACACGATGGCCAGACGCGCGTCGAAATAGAACAGCACGTACAGATAGCCGATGAGCGCCAGCGTCTCACGCAGGAGATCGCCCACGGTCTCGGAGACCGCCTGCTGGATCTGCGTGACGTCGCTCGTCACGCGCGACATCAGCTGGCCGCTGGTCTTGCGCGCGAAGAAGCTCGCCGACTGGCCGAGCGTGTGACCGAAGAGCGCATTGCGGACGTCGCGGACGACCAGCTGTCCGACGTCGGTCATGAGGTAGGTCGAGAAATAGGCGCCCAGGCCCTTCACGAGATAGGCGACGACGATCGCCAGCGTGACTTCCCCGACCCGGACCTGCTGGACCAGCGCCTCGTCGAAGATCGGCTTGACCAGATAGGCGAGCAGCGCCGTGGCTGCGCCATACGCGAGCATCGCGATCACGGCCGCGATCAGCCGGCCACGATACGGACGCGCGTAGCGGAGAAGGCGCAGGAATTCGCTCACGCGGTGGTCCTGCCCGGCGAGGCGTCCAGCGCTTGCCTCGGCGAGTCGTATCCCCGGGGATGCCGCCGGCGCCACTGCCACGCGCTGTCCACGATTGTGTCCAGGGCGGCCAGCTTTGGTACCCAGCCCAGCTCGCGCTGCACGCGCTCGACCGAGGCATACAACGCCGACGGATCGCCGTCGCGGCGCGGACCGATGGTGTGCGGCACAGCCTTGCCGGTCACGCGCTCGACGGCGGCGATGACTTCCCGGACCGAGAACGGCGTGCCGTTCCCGAGGTTGTAGTCGCGGGAGGCGCCGCCCGTCAGGAGGTGGGCCATCGCTCGCAGATGCGCGTCCGCGAGATCGACGACATGCACGTAGTCGCGCAGCGGCGGTGCCGTCCGGCGTCGGATAGTCATCGCCGAAGACGTTCAAGGGCTCCTGGCCCGAAGCAGCGTCGAGCGCCCGCGGGATCAGGTGGATTTCGGGACGGTGATCCTCGCCGATCACGCCCGCCGGATCCGCGCCGGCCGCGTTGAAGTACCGGAGCACGACCGACCGGATGCCGTAGGCGCGCTCGAAATGCGGCAGGGCGCGCTCGACCGCCAGCTTCGTCTCGCCGTACGAGTTGATCGGCCGCTGCGAGTGGCCCTCGTCGATCGGCACCGCCGTCGGCTCGCCGAACGTGGCGCACGTGGACGAGAAGATGAACGACCGGACGCCGGCGCCGGCCATCGCGCCGAGCACCGCGAGCGCGCCGCCGACGTTGTTGTCGTAGTAGTTGATCGGGTCCTTGACCGACTCGCCGACGAGCAGCCAGGCCGCAAAGTGCATCACCGCGTCGAATCCCCGGCCGGCCAGCACGTCGCGGACGCGATCGCGATCGCGGATGTCGCCGACGACCAGCTCGATCGGCGCTCGGCCGGCGGGCGCGGTCTCGTTCAGTCGCTGAATGGCCTCGGCGTGCCCCTGTACCATGCTGTCGTAGACGACGACGTCGTGCCCCGCCTCGACCAGCGCCTTCACCGCGAAGCTGCCGATGTAGCCGGCGCCGCCGGTCACCAAGATTCGACTCATCTCAACGTCCGATCGAGAAGTACGTGAAGCCGTGCGCCTTCATCTGCGCGGGGTTGTAGATGTTGCGCCCGTCGAAGACGACCGGCGACCGCATCGCTTTCTTCATCCGGCCGAAGTCCGGCTCGCGGAACTCGCTCCACTCCGTGACGAGCGCGAGCGCATCCGCCCCCGCGAGGGCATCGTAGCTGCGCTTCGCGAAGGTGACGCGCTCCCCCAGCCGCGCCCGGGCGACCTCCATGGCTTCAGGATCGTAGGCGCGAATGTGGGCGCCCTGGCTCAGCAGCGACTCGATGATCGTGATCGACGGCGCCTCCCGCATGTCGTCGGTCCGCGGCTTGAACGCGAGCCCCCAGATCGGCGATCGTCCGGCCTTTCAGGGAGCCGAAATGCCGCTGCATCTTGGTCACGAGCACGGTCTTCTGGCTGGCGTTGACGGACTCGACGGCGTCGAGGACGCGGAACGCATACCCCTTGTCGCGGGCAAAGCGCATGATCGCCCTGACATCCTTCGGAAAGCAGCTGCCTCCGTAGCCGACGCCCGGAAACAGGAAAGCGGCGCCGATGCGGCGATCGGCCGCCACCGCCCGCCGCACCTCATCCACGTTGCCGCCGTAGAGCTCGCAGACCTGCGCCACTTCGTTCATGAACGAGATGCGCGTCGCGAGCATCGCGTTCGCCGCATATTTGGCGAGCTCGGCGCTGGCGCAGTCCATGACCATGACCGGTGCCCCGGTCCGTGTGAACGGCGCGTAGAGCTCCTTCATCATCTCGGCGCCACGCGGATCGTCGGCGCCGATGACTACCCGATCCGGCCGCAGAAAGTCGTCCACCGCAGCCCCCTGCTTCAGGAACTCGGGGTTGCTCACGACACTGAAGGGATGCGTCGTCTCGCGCCGGATCGTCTCGCGCACACGCGCCGACGTCCCGACCGGCACGGTGCTCTTGCCGACAATGACCTTGTACCCGTTCATCGCGCGGCCGATGTCGCGGCCGACGGCCAGCACATGCTGCAGGTCCGCCGAGCCATCCTCGGCCTCCGGCGTGCCGACGGCGATGAACACGACCTGCGACGCCTTCACCGCCCGCGGCAAGGTGGTCGTGAACGTCAGCCGACCTTCGCTGCGATTCCGCCTGACGAGCTCCTCGAGTCCCGGCTCGTAAATCGGAATCCGGCCCTTCTGCAGCGCCCGGATCTTCGCGGCGTCCTTGTCCACGCACACCACGCTGTTGCCGTTGTCCGCGAAGCAGGCCCCGACGACCAGGCCAACGTACCCCGTGCCAACGACTGCAATGTGCATGCGTGAGAGATCCGTGCGACCCGCAGGCGTAAGCCCGACAACAAACCTCACACCGTAACACGCGAAGCGATCATAGGTCAATCCACTGACCTGCAAGGAGTTGCAGACGCAGCGGCCGGGCGTCGCGCGGCGTCTGGACCGGCCCGGGGCCGCTGCCCGGGCGTGCTACCCTCCCGACGCGATGCGAGTCGCGATCGACGCCCGCGAGCTGGCAGGGCGCGCCACCGGCGTCGGCCGCTATCTCGGCGAGCTGCTCGCATGCTGGTCGCGGGACGGCAGTGCCGCGGACGTCGCGCTCACGCTGTACGTCCCGGACCGTCTCGAGCTGCCGGCGACCCTGCTGGGAACCGGGGGCGCGTCGATCGCGACCGCCGTGGTTCCGGGGAGCGCCGGGCACGATGTGGGAGCAGCGACGACTCCCGCTGGCGATTCGAAACCGGGCCGACGTGCTCTTCTCACCCGGGTATTCGGCTCCGGTCCTGACGCCGGTGCCCGTGGTCGTGGCGATTCACGACGTGTCCTTCTTCGCGCATCCGGAGTGGTTCCGAGCCCGCGAGGGCCTTCGCCGCCGGTGGACGACGCGGCTGTCGGCCCGGCGCGCGGCGCGTGTGCTGACGATCTCGGAGTTCTCGCGCGGTGAAATCATCCGGTTCGTCGGCGTGCCGGCCTCCCGCATCGTCGTGACTCTCCTCGGCAGCGGCGGCAGGCTCGATGCGACGGGTTCCGCCACTCGTGAGGGGGCACGCGCCGACTCGGCGACCGTCCTCTATGTCGGGTCGATTCTGAATCGGCGGCACGTCCCCGACCTCGTGCGGGCGTTCGCCCTCCTGGCACGGCAGCGTCCCGATGCCAGGCTCGTTCTCGTCGGCGAGAATCGGACGTGGCCGCACGAGGACCCTGTTGCCGTTGCGGCAGATGAAGGCATCCTCGCGCAGGTGGACTGCCGGTCCTACGTGCCCGACGCCGAGCTGCGCGCGTTGTATGCGCGCGCAGCGGTTTTCGCATTCCTGTCCACGTACGAGGGCTTCGGCCTCACGCCACTGGAGGCCATGGCGGCAGGCGTCCCGGTGGTGGCCTACGACACGCCGGTCGCGCGCGAGGTGTACGGGGATGCGGCCATCCTGGTCGAACCGGGCGACCGCCGCATTCTGAGCCGCGCGCTCGAGCTCGCCGCGAGCGACCCGGCGACGCGGGCGCGACTGGCGAGCGCATCGCGAGCCCGTGTGAGAGCGTTTTCCTGGGAGCGCACCGCGGCCCTGACGCTGCAAGTCCTCCGCGAGGCTGTATCACGGTGACCCGGCTGACCGTCGTCATCGTGAGCTACAACTCGGCCATCGATCTCGATCGGTGTCTCGCCTCGCTTCGCGACCCGGGCCCCCGAACGGCTCACGAAGTCGTCGTCGTGGACAATGCCTCGAGCGACGGAAGCCCCGCGCTGGTGCGGGAACGGCACCCGCAGGTGCGGCTCCTCGTATTGCCGGAGAATGTCGGGTTCGCCCGCGCCAATAACCTGGCCGTCCGGCAGACCGCGGGCGAGCTCGTGCTCTTCCTCAACAGCGACACGATCGTCCCGCCTGGCGCCGTGGACGGGCTCGTCGGCGCGCTCGATGCGCACGCCGACGCCGCAGCCGCGGGTCCCCGCCTGGTCGATGCACTGGGGCGCGTCGAGCTGTCGTTCGGGCGTATGGTCGGCCCGCTGTCGGAGCTGCGCCAGAAGCGGCTCCTCGACGACATCGAGGCCGGCCAGCCGCACGCGCTCGCGGCGCTGGCACGGGCCACTGACAAGCACAGCTGGCCGGACTGGGTGAGCGGCGCGTGCCTGCTCGTCCGCCGGGCCGATGCCGAAGCCGTGGGCCTCTTCGACGAGCGGTTCTTCATGTACCTGGAGGACGTGGACTTGTGCGCATCGCTCCGGGCCCGGGGACGACGGATCCTGTTCGTGCCCGAGGTCACCGTCACCCACCTGCGCGGACGGTCACGCCGGGCCGCTCCGGAGGCCACCGAGCGGGCCTACCGGCGCAGCCAGGTGGCCTTCTACGCCAAGCATCATCCACGGTGGGTACCGGTGCTCAAGTGGTACCTGCGCGCGAGGGGTGTGGACTGGGCTTCGTAGCCAAGCCGGGCCGGCACGATCCGGACCGGGCAACCTGATAGCATCTTGCCGCGCATGCGGATTGGCATCGATGCCCGAAAGCTGCACGATTTCGGCATTGGCACCTACATCCAGAACATCCTGCGCCAGCTCGCGCGGCTCGACCACGAGTGGGAGTACGTCCTGCTCTGCCGGCCGAAGGAGCGCGACTGGTTCGCGGATCTGGGGCCGAACTTCCGACCCGTGGTGGTCGGCGCAGCACCCTACTCGATCAGCGAGCAGCTGAGCGTCCCCTGGCGGCTCCTGCGCGAGCGCGTCGACCTCTTTCACAGCCCTCACTACGTCCTGCCGCCGCTGGTGAGGTGTCCCTCGGTCGTGACCATCCACGACTGCATCCACCTGATGTTCCCGCAGTACCTGCCCAATCGGCTGGCGCTGGTGTACGCGCGGGTGTTCATGTGGTGGGCGGCGACGCGGTCGGCCAAGGTCCTCACCGTCTCGGAAGCCTCGAAGCACGACATCCTCCGCTTCTTCCGGGTGCCCGAGCGGAAGGTGATCGTCATCCCCAACGCGATCGACGAGCGCTTCGGCATGCCGCCGCCGGATGAAGAGGTGTACCGCATCAAGGAGCGGTTCCAGCTGCACGAGCCCTTCGTGCTGTATGCCGGGAACGTCAAGCCGCACAAGAATCTCGAGCGCGTGATCGAGGCGCTGGCGCAGCTTCACGCAAACGGGTTCGACCAGCTCAAGCTCCTGATCATCGGCAACGACATTTCGAAGTATGCGACGCTGCGGCGCGCGGTCCATACCCACAACCTGCATCGCTTCGTCCGCTTCTTCGGCTTCGTACCCGATCAGACGCTCGCCATTCTCTACCGGCTCGCGTCGGTGTTCGTCTTCCCGTCGCTGTACGAGGGCTTCGGGCTGCCGCCGCTGGAAGCCATGGCCAGCGGGACACCGGTCGTGACGTCGAATGTGTCGGCCCTGCCGGAGGTCGTCGGTGAGGCGGCGGTGCTGGTGGATCCGCACGACAGTCACGCAATCGCGGAGGGCATCGCGCACGTGCTGTTCGACCCGCAACTGCGGACGACGCTCCGTCAGCGCGGGCTCGAGCGGGCGGCGACCTTCTCGTGGGAAACGGCGGCGCTCGCCCTGCGGGAGATCTATGCCGCGGTCGCCCGGGAGAAGGGACTGCTGTGAGCTCGAGCGGGCAGGCCGACGCGGCCGGACTCGACGGCCTCCGTGTGGCCCTCGTGCACGACTGGCTGACGGGAATGCGGGGCGGCGAGCGCGTGCTCGAAGCGCTGTGCGAGATCTTCCCCTCTGCCTCGCTGTTCACGCTGGTGGACGTTCCAGGCGTCGTGTCGCCGACCATCGCGCGGCACGCCCCGCAATCCGCCTTCGTGCGGCGGCTGCCCCGCTCCGCCCGCTGGTACCGGCACTATCTGCCGCTCTTCCCGGCGGCGGTCGAGCAGTTCGATCTCGACGGGTTCGACCTGGTCATCAGCAGCAGCCACTGCGCCGTCAAGTCCGTCGTCGTGCCGGGCCGTGCCAGGCACTTGTGCTACTGCCACTCGCCGATGCGGTACGCGTGGGATCAGTTCGACGCGTATTTCGGCCCGCGTCGGCTCGGCAGCCTGAGCCCCTGGGCCCGCCGGGTGCTGCGTCCGCTCGCGCGGTGGGACGCTTCGACAGGACACCGTCCGCACCGCTATCTGGCTAATTCTCAATATGTTGCACAACGTATCCGGCGATACTATAATCGTCGGTCTGCCGTCGTGCCGCCCCCAGTAGACACCGAGTTCTATCGTCCGGCCCCGCGTCAACCCGACGCCTATTTCCTGGTTGTTTCGGCGCTCGTGCCTTATAAACGGCTGGAGATCGCGATCGAGGCCTGCCGTCTGGCCGACGTCCCGCTGCGGATCGTCGGCGAGGGCATCGAGCGGTCGCGGCTCGAATCGGTCGCGGGCCGGGGGGTGGAGTTTCTGGGGCGCCTGACCGATGAACAGGTCCGGGATCAATATCGGGGCGCCACCGCCCTGTTGCTCCCCGGGGAGGAGGATTTCGGCATCGTGCCCGTCGAGGCGCAGGCGTGCGGACGACCCGTGATCGCACTGGCGAAGGGCGGAGCGCTCGAGACCGTGCGCGACGGCGTCACCGGTCTCCTGCTGGACGATGACGAGCCGTCCGCCTGGGCGGAGGCCATCGGTCGGGTGCGGGTCCACGTCGCCGAAGGCACCGCATTCGATCCCATGGCCAGCCGCGCCAACGCGGAGCGCTTTTCGCGCGATCGATTCCTGACCGCCTTTCGCGCCGAGGTCCGATCGCTCGTCGAGGCGCCGCCCGAGGCCGCGCGATGGTAAAGCGCTGGAACCGGCTGCTCGTCGCGTTCTTCGTCCTGTCGGACACGCTGCTGGGGATGATCGCCTTCGTGCTGGCGTACGTCCTGCGGTTCGAGACCGGGCTGATCCAGGCGCCGAAGGGCTACCCGCCCTTCGCGCAATACCTCAACGTCCTCCCGCTCATCGGCATCCTCGTGCCGTTCGCCTTCCAGGTGCAGGGGATCTACCGGCTCCGGCGGGGGCGCACGCGCGTCGACGACTTCTTCGCGGTGTTCGTCGGCAGCATCCTGGCGGTCGTGCTCGGCGTGGTCACGACGCTCTACATCCAGGCCTACTACGTGCCGGAAGAGCTCAAGGCGCGTGGCGCGTTCGAGATCTCGCAGATTGTCTGGGCGATGTTCCTCGTCCTCAACGTGTCGCTGACCTACGCCACGCGCGAGCTGGTGCGCGAAGCCCTGGAACGCCGGTGGCGGCAGGGGATCGGGCTCAAGCGCGTGCTCGTCGCCGGCGCCGGCGAACTGGGCCGGGTGGTGGTGGACAAGCTGCTCGAGCACCGCGAGCTGGGCTACAAGGTGGTCGGCTACGTGGACGATCGCGCCGGCGGCGATCATCTCGGCCACCGCGGCCTGCCGCTGCTCGGCACGCTGGCGGAGGCGGGCGACATCCTGCAGCGCGAGCGGATCGACCAGCTGTACGTCGCGCTCCCGCTCGACGAGCACATGAAGATGGTCTCGCTGGTCGAGAGCGCCAACCGCGAGATCGTGGAAGTGAAGGTGGTGCCGGACCTGGTGCAGGTGATCGCGCTCAAGGCGCGCCTCGAAGAGCTCGACGGCATCCCCATCATCAACATCCACGACGTCCCGCTGCGCGGCTTCAACAGCGTGCTGAAGCGCGTGATCGACGTCTGCATCTCGACCGCGGCGCTGCTCCTCCTGGCGCCCGTGATCGCCACCGTCGCCGCGATCATCCGCCGGACGTCTCCCGGCGCGGCGTTCTTCCGCCAGGAGCGGATGGGCCTCGACGGCCGCTCGTTCTGGGTCTGGAAGTTCCGCTCGATGTACGACGGCGCGGAGAATGATACGGGGCCCGTCTGGGCGCGCGAGGACGACCCGCGGTGCACGCCGATCGGCCGCTTCCTGCGGCGCTCGAACTTCGACGAGGTGCCGCAGCTGTGGAACGTGCTGCGGGGAGACATGTCCCTCGTCGGACCGCGGCCCGAGCGCCCCTTCTTCGTCGAGCAGTTCAAGCAGCGCATGCCGCAGTACATGCTGCGGCACAAGGTGAAGGCCGGTCTCACCGGCTGGGCCCAGGTGAACGGCTGGCGTGGCAACACGTCGATCGAGAAGCGGATCGAGTACGACCTCTACTACATCGAAAACTGGTCCGTCACGCTGGACCTGAAGATCATGTGGCTGACGCTGCTCAAGGGCTTCTTCCACAAGCACGCTTACTGACCACATGCCACGAGTCGTCATCACGGGCGCCGCCGGGTTCATCGGCTCGCACCTCGCAGAAACGCTTCTCGATCGCGGTTACAGCGTCATCGGCGTCGACAATCTCCTGACGGGAGACACGTCGAACATCGCCCACCTCGCGGGCCGCGACTTCCAGTTCATCAAGCACGACGTCACCAACTACATCTACGTCGACGGGCCGGTGGACTTCGTCCTGCACTGGGCGAGCCCGGCGAGCCCGATCGACTACCTGGAACTGCCGATCCAGACGCTCAAGGTTGGTGCGCTCGGCACCCACAAGGCGCTCGGCCTGGCCAAAGCGAAGCGCGCACGGTTCGTCATCGCCTCGACCTCGGAGGTGTACGGCGATCCGCTGGAGCACCCCCAGAAGGAGTCGTACTGGGGCAACGTGAACCCGGTCGGGCCCCGGGGCGTGTACGACGAAGCCAAGCGGTTCGCCGAGGCCATGACCATGGCCTACCACCGGTACCACGGGGTGGACACGAAGATCGTCCGCATCTTCAATACATACGGGCCGCGGATGCGGGTCAACGACGGCCGCGCCGTGCCGGCCTTCATGAGCCAGGCCCTCCGCAACGAGGATGTCACGGTCTTCGGCGACGGCAGCCAGACCCGCAGCTTCTGCTACGTGAGCGATCTGGTTGACGGCATCATCCGGCTGATGCTCTCCGACACCAACGACCCCGTGAACATCGGCAACCCGCACGAGATGACGATTCACGAGATTGCGGAGACGATCATCCGCATGACCGGCTCCTCGAGCCGCATCGTCCGTCGCACGCTGCCGACCGATGACCCCAAGGTCCGGCGGCCGGATATCTCGCGCGCCCGCCAACTCCTCCAGTGGGAACCGCACGTGAACCTCGAGCAGGGCCTCGAGGCCACGATCGACTACTTCCGCACGAAGCTCGGCGTCTGACGGAGACAGTCCCCGCTGTCGTGCCAGGCATCGGCCTCCGGCGCCGTCACGCCTGGTGCGAACCCAAGGTGCCGGCGTTGAAGGCGTAGTGCAGGGCCGAAACGACCGTGAGTGCCAAAGACGCCCACGCCAGGAGATCGACGAGGATCAGCGGCCGTCCGATGTAGTTCGCCCACAGCGCGGCGACCCCCGTCAGCAGGAACGTCGCCGTTGCCGCCTTGCCGAAGATCGAGGGGCGGAAGGTCCTGCGCCCGACGGCGAGGTTCACGATGGCCACCGTCACGACGATGCCGACGTCGCGGCTGAGCACGAGCACCGTCAACCAGACGGGAATGCGCTGAACGAGGTGCGGGAGCGGCAGCGTCAGGACAACGAAGATCGTCAGGACGAGCAGCTTGTCGGCGACCGGATCGAGCCACGCGCCGAGCGTGGTCTTGCCCGAGCGGCGCGCCAGCGCGCCGTCGAAGGCATCGGTCAATGCCGCGACCACGAACACCGCGACCGCCCAACCCAGGCGATCGTAGATGACGAAGAGCGCCAGCACCGGGATGAGGACCATCCGCAGCAACGTGAGCTGGTTGGCTGGCGTGAGCGCGGTCATCGCCCGGCGACGAGCGAAGCGAGCCGATCGACGGTCGCCGCCGCCTCGGCACCGGGGACCACGCGTGCCGGCGCGAAGACAGCGCCCGGGTCGAGCGCCATCACGCCGGACGCGACGGCCTGCGCGGCCGCAGCGTAGACGACATGGGTCGGCGGGAGGTCGGCAATCGACGGCGTGATGGACCGCCAACGGTCAGCGAGCGCTGGCTGTCGCGTCGCCGCCGCATCGAGCGTGCGTCTCACGACGGACGCCAGGTCGCCCCGACGCACGACGAGTCCCGGCTGGAACGTGTGGTTCGGGTACACCTCCATCACCCCCGCGCGCGCCACCTCGAGGATCCAGCGCTGGGCCCAGTGTCCACGAACGTCGGTGATGAGCGCCGCAGCCGGCGCGCCGACGCCGCTCAGCCAGGGCTCGAGCCTGACGCCCAGGAGCGCGGCGAGGTCGGCCCGGGTGAGCTGCGGGCTCGGCGCAATCGCGCGAAACGCCTCGGGCAGCGCGGCGTGGGCAATCTGTCGTTCGACCTCGCTGACGCGGGTGCGATACGGCCCGCCAGGATCGAGCTCCTGCGCCCGGCGGTAGAACCCTGCCGCTTCGACGAGGTTGCCGCGGGCCAGCTCGATGTCGCCGAGAAGCGCCTGGCCGGCAGCCTCCTGCGGGTCGAGCGCCGCCGCCTGCCGGGCATGACCCGACGCCGCGTCGAGGTCGCCCACCTGGCGTTCCACCCCTGCCAGCTCGCGGAGCATGAATCCGCTCTCGGGCGACGCGCGAACCGCCTGCGTCCACGCCTCACGCGCAGCGGCGAGATCGCCGCGCTTCTGCGCGTCCTGTGCGGCGGCGACCAGACGCTCGATGCTGCCCAGCCGGAGCGCTTCGAGCCGGGATCGGGCGCTCGCCCGCCCGGGATCGACCGCCAGCAGCGCTTCCAGCGCGGCGATCGCTTCGAGCGGGTGGTCCTCTGCGAGGAGCGCGTCGGCCCGGCCCACGAGCGCGGGCAGGTACTTCGGATTCTCGCTCAGCGCCCTGGTGAAGAGCGACACGGCCTCCCGATAGTCGCGGTCAGCCAGTTCGGAATACGCCTGACCGGTGAGTGCCGGATAGAAACCGGGCGCCAGCTTGGCGAGGCTTGCGAATCCGCGCGCGGCCGCGCCGACCTCACCCCTCTGCAGCAGGTTCCACGACGCCTGGTGCTGAGCCACGAGTTGCGGCGTGACACCCGCCATGGCGACCACAGTTGGAAACTCATAGCCGGGAAAGGCAGGGTTCACCGGTGCAACCGCCGCCGGCGTTTTTGCGGCGCAAGCCCCCGCGAAGGCCAACGTGATGACGATGGCGACGCGGGACCAGGCCGCGCCGGTGAGCGGCCGGTCCGGGACAACCGCACCCGTATGCGCGCTCATGGGTGCGAATCGGAGGCCGTGAGCCGTGCGAGCAGGCGACGCGGCACGTCCGCCTCGATGGACACGCGGCCATCCACCGCTTCGTGGCTCCGCACGCGCGCGTGCCGGTAGAGCCGCGCGATGCGCTGCCGATCGTCCTCGTCTCCCTCGACGAACTCCAGCGTCACACGCTGCGTCTCGAGAGCCAGGCGTCGCGTCACGGACGCGACGAGCACGTCGAGACCCGAGCCGGTGGCCGCCGACAGGCGCACGGCAGCCGGATGGCTGGCATCCAGCCGCGTCAGCTCATCCCGACTGAGGCGATCGCACTTGTTGAAGACCTCCAGCATCGGCACCGTCTGCGCGTCGATCTCACCGAGCACGCGTGCCACGGCATCCCGGTGACGATCGCGATCCGGATCCGACGCGTCGATGACGTGGAGCAGCAGGTCCGCGTCGGTGACTTCTTCGAGCGTCGCGCGGAACGCGGCCACGAGCCCGTGCGGCAGACGATCGATGAACCCGACGGTATCCGACAGAAGGATGTGCTGCCCGTCCGGAAGGCGCACTTGCCTGAGCAAGGGATCGAGGGTCACGAACAGGGCATCGGACGCAGCCGCCTGCTGACCGGCCAGCCGATTGAACAGCGTCGTCTTGCCGGCGTTCGTGTAGCCGACCAGCGCCACCGTCGGCGCCAGACCTTCACGGCGGCGATCCCGAATCTGCGCGCGGCGACGCTTCACGTCGGCGATCTGGCGGCCGATGGTCGCCAGCCGATGACGAATGTGCCGGCGATCGGTCTCGAGCTTCGTTTCACCCGGCCCCCGCGTCCCGATGCCGCCGCCGAGGCGGGAGAGCCAGGCAGCCGATCCCACCAGCCGCGGCATCATGTATTTGAGCTGCGCGAGCTCGACCTGGAGCTGCCCTTCCCGCGTCCGGGCGCGCCGCGCGAAGATATCCAGAATGAGCTGCGTGCGATCGACGACGGCGAGGCCGGTGTCCTTCTCGAGGTTGCGGAGCTGAGCGGGACTCAGCTCGTTGTCCACGATGACCAGGTCGGTCTCGAGCTCGGCGGCCGCGTGTTTGAGGGTTTCGACCTTGCCGCGCCCGATGAAGGTGGCAGGATCGGGTGCGGGGCGTTCCTGCACGACACGAAGGACAACGTCGGCACCGGCGGCGCGTGCCAGCCCTTCGAGCTCCTCGAGACTGCGCTCGGCCGCGGTGCGGCCCAGCGCGCCGGTGGCAAGCCCTACGACAGCGGCGCGCTGCCTGACCTGCGCGGCATCTCTGCCGTCGCTCACCCGCATCACTGCAGCGATTCTAGCACGCGGTCGGTACGGCACCTGTCCGGCGCGGACGAGCCGCGGAACTTCCCCTGACACATCGACGATCGTGGACGCCGGCCCGCCCGGCGTCCTCCCGCCGTCGAGGACGAGCGGCACGAGCGAACCGAGCGCGCGCACCACGTCGCCCGCCGTGATCACGGGCGGCTCGCCCGTCCGGTTCGCGCTCGTTGACGTGATCAATCCTCCGACCGCCCTGGCGAGCGCCCGCGCCACGTCATGGGCCGGCACTCGCACGGCCACGCTCGCACGGCCCGCGGTCACCCGCGCCTCCACCGCTCCGTTGACGAGCGGCACGACGAGCGTGAGCGCGCCCGGCCAGAAGCAGTCGGCGAGGCGCCGCGCCTGCGCGCTCAGCGGACCGAGCAACCGCTCGACCTCCGCCGTGCCGGCCGCGATCAGCGGCAGCGCCTCGCCGGGATCGCGGCCCTTCACGTCGAAGATCGCCGCCACGCCGCGCGCGTCGTGAGGGTCGGCGCCGAGCCCGTAGAATGTGTCGGTCGGGTACGCCACGACCCCACCGGCTCGCACGATCGCCGCCGCCCGCGCGATGGCGTCGTGCAGTCCGGTCGCCGCACTGATCACTTCACTCGACATCGGCCCACAAGCCACGGATAAAAATCTGAAAAAGGTCGGATCACAAGCCACGGATAAATCTGAAAAGATCGGATAACAGCCACGGACCATGTCCCGCCGACGTCCTCGCCAGAAGCCCGCACTCCCCCGCGCGCCGCTGCCGCCGAAGCCCGGCCGGGCGCACGAGGACAAGACCCGGCGTCCCGTTCGCAAAGCCAAACACAAGAGGAAGCCGGGCCTGAGTGACGAATGACCAGTGACGAATGACGAGTGCGCGGCGAGACTCCTTATCGCGACGGCCTCGTCCTTTCGTCGCGTCGTTCGTCCTCACTCTATTCGTCATTTGTCATCGCCATGTCATCGTCATTTGTCACTCGTCATTCGTCACTCGTCGACTTCCACTGTCACTCCTCGTCCACCAGTGGCGCGCGCGGCTCCGGCGCGACCACGGGCCGGCGGGGTCGCGCCCGCGGGTCCATGCGTCGATGGACGACGATGACCACGACGGCGAGGAGGATGATGTCGACCAGGAAGACGGCGCGCAGGCTGTGTCCGCCAATGAAACCGCTGGCGACGGGACTGAGCGCCATCGCGGTCAGCGAGGCGCTCGACAGCACGCCGAAACCGGTGGCTCGCATGTCTTCGGGCATCACGTCGCCGGCGGTCGTGTACGCGGCCGTCATCGCCGTGCCGACGGCGACGCCGAACACGATCGTCGAGACGACGAGCGTGGCGGTGGCCGGCACCATCATCAGCAGCACGCCCAACCCGGCGACTCCGGCACCTCCGGCGATGGTCGCGCGCAGCGAGTGACGCGCGAGCACCGGCCCGCCGAGGTGATGGCCCGCGGCCGCCGTCACGGCCACGATCGAGAACAACACGCCGGAGATGATCGGGACCTGACTCGCCGAGAGGCCGAGGCTGGACACGTACAACGGCAGTATCGGCGCCAGGCTGCGGTCCACGAACTGCAGTGAAAAGATCACCATCATCAGCACGACGAAGTGCTCGAAGGCCATCACCGAGCGGAAGGTGAGACGCGCCGGGGCCGTCTGCGCACTGTCGGTGATCCGCTTCGCCGGCTCGCGGTACAGCACCATGACCAGCGCCAGACCGACCGCGTAGAACACCGCGGACACGAGGAATGCCCGCCGCAGGCCGAAGCTCTGTGCGAGCACGCCCCCGATCACCGGGCCGAGCGCCGGCCCGAGCCGCTGCGCCGTCTGCACGGCGGCCAGCGACTGAGCGAGCCGGCCGGGCGGCGCGGACTGCACGGTCATCGCGAGCGCCAGCGAGCCATACCCGGCAAAGAACCCCTGGAGGGCACGCAGGGCGAGGATCTGCCAGGGCCGGGTGACGAACGCCATCGCGGCCATGATCACGATGAAGCTCGCGATCGAGCGCTCCAGCATCAGTTTGGCGCCGAACCGGTCCGCAACGCGGCCCCAGAGCGGCGCCAGCAGTGCGGTGACGGCCGGCGTCACCCCGAGACTGATGCCCGACCAGAACGCAATCTCGCCGACGTCGCGGACGCCGAGCTCCGCCATGTAGAGCGGCAGGAACGGCATGACCAGCGTGAAGCCGGCAAAGCCGATGAAGCACGCCGCACACAGCGCAAAAAGATTGGAGTTCAGAACCGGACCTTGAAATCGCGATCGGAATGGAGGTGGATCGTGTCGATGAACCGGATGCGCTGAGGCTGCGATTCCATCACGACCGAGCTCGTCCGGAGCCCATCGCCGAAAAACCGCACCCCTTTCAGCAGGTCCCCGTCGGTGACTCCGGTCGCCGCGAAGATGAGCGACGGTGACGAGGCCAGATCCGCCGCGGTGTAGATCTTCTTCAGATCGCCGACGCCCATCTCCCGGCAACGCGCCTCGTGCTCGGCAGTCTGCACGACGAGCCGCGCGAAGATCTCGCCGTTCAGGCATCGCATCGCCGCGGCCGTCAGGACGCCTTCGGGCGCGCCGCCAATCCCCATGACGGCGTGGACGCCGCTGCCCGCGACCGCGGCGGCGATGCCGGCCGAGAGATCGCCGTCCCGAATCAACTTGATGCGGGCGCCCGTCCTGCGGATGTCGGCGATGAGCGTGTCGTGTCGCGGACGGTCGAGCACGCAGATGACCAGGTCCTCCACCTGCCGCTCCAGCGCCTTCGCGATGCCACGCAGGTTGTGGGCGACCGGGGCGTCGAGGAACACGGCGTGCTTCGCATCGCGGCCGACGACGAGCTTCTCCATGTAAAGGTCGGGGGCATGGAGCAGTCCGCCCTCCTCCGACGCCGCGAGCACGGCCAGCGCGTTGGGCGCGCCGGTACAGCACAGGTTCGTTCCCTCGAGCGGATCCACCGCGATGTCCACCCGGACGTAACGCTCCCCGTCGCCAGGCCCGGCGTGCGCCTTCCCCACCTTCTCGCCGATGTAGAGCATCGGCGCCTCGTCGCGCTCGCCCTCGCCGATCACGATCGTCCCGTCAATCGGCACCGTGTCGAGTGTCCGGCGCATCGCCTCGACCGCTGCCTTGTCGGCCTTGTGCCGATCGCCGTGGCCGACGGTGTGGCCCGCGAAGATTGCGGCTTGCTCGACGACCCGCAGGAACTCGAGAGAGAGGTCACTCGTCATGGCGTCGCTCGTCGAGGCGCGACAATCGGCGGCAGTTCGCAGCGGGACGGCTTGTCGGTGCGATAGCCGAGGAGGTAGTCGGCCTGCATCAGCTTGTGGATCTCGCGCGTGCCTTCATAGATGACGGCACCCTTGCAGTTCCGGTAGAACCGCCCGACCGGGTACTCGTCCGAGTAGCCGTTGGCCCCGTGAATCTGCACGGCATCGCCGGCGGCGCGCTCCGATGCCACGGTCGAGAACCACTTGGCCAGGCCGGTCTCGCGGGTGTTCCGCCGGCCGACGTTCTTGAGCCAGCCCGATCGCAGCCACAGGAGCCTCGAGGCCTGATAGTCGGACTCCATCTGCGCAATCATCTCCTTCACGAGCTGGTGCTCACCGATCGGGACGCCGAACGTGCGCCGCTCCTGCGAGTACGCCACCGAGGCGTCGCGACAGGCGCGGATCAGGCCGGTGGCGCCGGCAGCCACGGTGAAGCGGCCCTGATCCAGCGCGAACATCGCGATCTTGAAGCCCTCGCCTTCACGGCCCAGCAGATTCTCCGCCGGCACCTCCACATCGTCCATTTTGAAGAAGCCGGTGTTGCCGGCGAGGATGCCCCACTTGTGCGTGAGCGTCCCGCTCGAAAAGCCCTTGAAGGCGCGCTCGACGAGAAAGGCGCTGAGCCCCGAGGGATCCCGCTGCTTCTTCTTCTCGGGATCGCTCCACGCGATGACGAGGAAGTGGTCGGCGACATCGGCCAGCGAGATCCACATCTTCTCGCCGTTGAGCACGTATCGATCGCCGCGCTTCTCCGCCACGCTCTGGATGCCCCGCGCATCGCTGCCGGCCGCGGGTTCGGTCAGGCCGAAGGTGGCGATTTTCGTGCCCTGCGCCTGCGGCACCAGGTAGCGGCGCTTCTGATCGTCAGTCCCCCACGAGAGGATCGACAGCGAGTTGAGGCCGACGTGGACGGACAGGATCACGCGCAGGGAGGTATCGACGTACTCGAGCTCCTCACTCGCCAGCCCGAGGCTGATGTAGTCCATGCCGGCTCCGCCGAACGCTTCGGGCACGCAGATGCCGAGGAGCCCGAGCCCGGCCATCGTCGGGAGGGTCGCCGGATCGAAACGATGCTCGCGGTCGAGCGCCGCGATGCGCGGACCGATGTCGCGCCCCGCCCATTCCCGCACCGTCTGCTCGAGCAGGCGATGCTCATCGCTCAGGTCGAAATCGATCATGGTGCCCCGTTCGAAGCCCGGTCCTGAACGTCCAACGTGCCGTGATCAGGCCGACTGTCGGCTGGATGCATGAAGACATAAGCCCGGCCGGCGGCTGGGATGCTAGCACAGGCGATGCGCGGTTTCCCGAGGCTGAAACCTCGCAGCCAGGGTGGTGGCACGCGCGCCTGGGGCGTCAGCCAGCGCGGCGGACGAGCACCGGTGTCCCGGCCGCGACGCCGAGCCGCTCGCTCGCTGATTGCGACCGCGCGGCGAGCTCCAGCAGGTCCGTACTTCCGAACAGGGCGCAGACCTCCTCGGCGCCGATGTCCGCGTAGGTCCCGACGAGGCGCGCGATCGTGAGTCCTCCGACGTCGAGCGTGAACGCGTGGTTCTGGACGAAGCGCTCGAACTGCCGCCGATCGACGGACGTGATGACGTTCCCGAAGCGGTCCGCACGCAGGACGGCGCCCGTGAGCACGTCACCCGCCTCGTGCGCCTGCGGCAGGTCGAGCAGCACGGGTGCTGTCAATGGACGGCCGAGCGCCGCGACGTCCACGCCCCGCGCCAGCCAGGCCGCGGCCGGCGCAAAGCGGTCTCGCCCTTCGAACGTGCGGCTGACGGTGGGTCGGAAGAACCGCCGCTCGCTGAGCTCCACGACCCGCCGCGGCGGACGATCGCGGAACACCGCCGTCATGACCCCGTTGTCGGGGGCGACGAACTTGTAGTCGCCGGCCTCGGCCGCGAGCCCGTGCCGCAACGACCCTACGCCGGGATCCACGACGGTCAGGAAGATCGTGCCGGGGGGAAAGTAGTGATAGCTCGCGGCCAGCAACTGGGCGGCTTCGTCGATGCCGTGCGGAGCCACCTCGTGGCTGATGTCCACGAGCGTCAGCTCCGGGCACACAGTCAGAGCCGCGCCCTTCATCGCCCCCACGTACGCGTCGCGCGCTCCGAAATCGGTGAGCAGCGCGAGAATCGGACGGGACATGGAGGCCCCCACCACGGATCGGATTCGGCACGAACCGGCCTGATCAATCGAACGCGAATGATCGGGACCCGGTCGGGAGCGAGTGCATCAGCCGGAGGCGTCGGCCCCGGCTTTCTTCTCGGGCTTGCGGAAGACGATCTCGCGTGTCTTGGTGAGCAGCAGGAACGAGTCGGAGACCGTGAGCCCTTCGAACATCCGGTTGATGTCGCGGTTGACGAACACCTGCTGGCGCGGGCGGGCCGCAGGATAGGTGCGGTGCCGCAACGCGTGCTCGTCGACGACGACGTAACGGGTGTACTCGGAGGCGGCAAGCGCCGTCGTCGCGAAGAAGCCGAGGAGCGCGCCGCCCGGCTTCAGCAGGCGCGTCATCTCACGGGCAACGATCGGCGCTGACTTCTTGTCCAGATAGTCGAGGACATCCCAGCAGAGAATGCCGTCGAAGCTCGCGTCAGCCTGCGGAAACCGCGTCTTGAAGAACTCGACGAGATCGGGAGGCGTCTTCGTCTTGTGGTGCGTCTCGATGTTCGCAAACAGGTCTTCGACGAAGTACTTGCATCCGAGGCGCTCGCCCAGGAAGTTGACGTTCGTCCCGACGATCGGCCCGAGATCGAGAATCACCGGCGCTTCGCGCCCGGCGAGGGCGGCGACGAAACGGCCGAACGCCTTGGTCGGCAGTGGCGGTGACACCGGCCCCGCATCGGCATCACCGGACTGAGCCTCCGCTCGCCCCTTGCGACGGCCCCATCCGAACAGCCGATCCGCCAGTGGCCGGCCGGATCCACTCTCTGGCACAGTCGAAGTCCTCGTGTTCCCGGCCTGTCCGGGAACGCCGCATCTGCACCCCGAGCCGCCGGGAGCCGGAGGCCCCCGATGGTCTCGAGGCAAGCGTGAGCCGAGACGGCTACGCCTTGACCGACTGTCCGACAGGCTGCTGCGCCGGCTTCGGATCGGAGGCGGGCTTGGATTCAGGCAGCGGCCGGGCGTCCGCGGTCTTGAGCTGACCGGCTCCCTGCCCCTGGCGCTGCATGTCGATGCTGCCGCGGAAATGCGCCCCTTCAGCGATGGCGACCCGAGGCGACACCAGGTCGCCGTCCACCGAGCCATTGTCGCGGATGTCCACCTTCTCGGAAGCCGAGACGTTCCCAACCACTTCGCCCAGCACGATGACGGACTTGGCGAAGACCTGGGCCTTGATCTTTCCGTTGGGCCCGATCGTCAGCACGTTCTGCCGCAGCTCGATCTTCCCTTCGACCTGCCCTTCGATGGTGAGGTCCTCGCTGCCGCTCAGCTCGCCCTTGATCACTACTGATTTACCGATGTTCACTACATCCCTCATCTGGTGGGCCACCGGCCGTTGGGCCATCGTCGGCGCATCCGGGATGGATGGCCCCGTGGATCCCGATGCGGGTGGGGTCGCCGGAGGACTATCCTGCCTGGCCGCTGGCGGCGGTCGGACTCCCTCGTCCCGTTTCCACATACAACGTCTCCAATTCCTGGTCAGCGACGACGCGTCCGAGCTTCACCACTTCCCCAGCTCGGGGACGGACACGCGTTCACGATGAATGCTCGAAAGCCCGACTGCCCGCCGGGTCAACGACGCCGGCGAGTAGGCGAGTATACGAGAGCGACGAAACCGCTGTCTACCCCTGTTATTGCTGCGGGTTAGGGGTGGGTGTTACGATCGGGGGTCGTGCGTATCTACTTCGACCACAATGCGACGACGCCACCCGATCCGGCAGTGGTGGACGCAATGGCGGAGGTGCTGCGCGGCGAGTTCGGCAATCCGTCCAGCGTGCACTTTTTCGGGCAGCAGGCCAAGGCCCGGCTCGATCGCGCACGCACAGCACTCGCCAGCCTGATCGGCGGCGATCCCGCCGAGATCGTGTTCACCAGCGGCGGAACGGAAGCCGACGGGATGGCGCTTCGCGGTGCGGCGGAAGCCCTCGAATCGACAGGTCGGCGGCACCTCGTCACGACGCCGATCGAGCACGAGGCTGTACTCCAGACGGTCAAGGCGCTGGTGCGCCGCGGCTGGACGGCCTCTTTCGTCGAAATGACCGACAGCGGCGTCGTCGAACCCACGGCGCTCGAGGCGGCCCTCACCGCGGACACGTCCATCGTCTCCGTGATGCACGCCAACAACGAGATCGGGACCCTGCAGCCCATACAGACCCTGGCAGGCCTCGCGCGAGCGCGCGGCGCGCTGTTCCACACCGACGCGGTGCAGAGCGCCGGCAAGGTGCCGGTGGATGTCCGGAGCCTGGGCGTGGACATGCTGTCGCTCTCCGCGCACAAGTTCCACGGGCCAAAGGGCGCCGGAGCGCTGTGGGTCCGCCGGGGGATTCGCCTGGTGCCGCAGGCGGCGGGTGGCCGGCAGGAGCGGAATCGCCGCGCCGGCACGGAGAACGTGCCCGCTCTCGTCGGCGCCGGAGTCGCCGCCGACCTCGCACGCACCCGGCTGGCGCGTGCCGGCGACACGGCGCAGCTCCGCAATCGCCTGGAGGACGCGATTCTTGCGCGGGTACCCGGCACGACCGTCAACGGAGCGCGCGACCAGCGTGTCCCCAACACCACGAACGTGGGGTTCGACGGCGTCGAGGCCGAGTCACTGCTCATCGCCCTCGATCTCGCGGGCGTCGCGGTGTCCACCGGATCTGCCTGTTCGTCCGGCACGCTCGAGCCGTCCCACGTGCTCAAGGCGATGGGCCTTCCCCTCCATCGAACGACCAACGCCATCAGATTCAGTCTCGGGCACGACAACACGGCCGCGGAGATCGACCGGGTCGTGGAACTGCTCCCCGGTATCGTCGAGCGGCTGCGGCAGGTGACCGCCGGAGTCGCGACGCGAGCCTGACCGGGCGGGTTCCGCACCGCAAGTCGATCGCCCAGAACGCGCATGAGAATCGTTGTCGCCATGTCCGGCGGCGTGGACTCTTCGGTCGCCGCCGCACTCGCCGTCGATCAGGGGCACGAGGTCGTCGGTGTGTCGATGCAGCTTTACGATCAGCGCACCGGCACAGCCGACGAGCCAGCGACGCGCTTCGGCTCGTGCTGCACGCTCGACGATCTGGCCGACGCCCGGCGCGCGGCGCAGGCGATTGGCGTCCCTCACTACATCATGAACTTCGAACGGCACTTCTCCGCGCACGTCGTCCAGCCGTTCGTCGACGCCTATCTGTCAGGACACACGCCGATCCCGTGCACGCGTTGCAACAGCGACGTGAAGTTCGCCACGCTGCTCGAGCGGGCGGAAGCGCTGGGCGCGGACGCACTGGCGACGGGGCACTACGTCCGTGTCGAGCACGCTGAGGAGGGGGACGTGTATCGGCTGCGGCGCGGGCGCGACGGCTCGCGCGACCAGTCCTACTTTCTCCATTCGCTCACACAGGGGCAGCTGGCGCGTGCCGTCTTTCCGGTCGGCGGGATGGAGAAGGGCGAGGTGCGGGCCTACGCGCGCGCGCGCGACCTCCCGGTGGCGGACAAGGCGGAAAGTCGCGAGATCTGCTTCGTCCCCGACGGCGACTACGCCGCGTTCGTCGAGCGGCACGCCGGCGATCGGGCGCCCGGAGGCGGCGCGATCGTGGATATCGAGGGCCGGCATCTCGGCTCGCATGGCGGAATCCATCGGTTCACTGTCGGGCAGCGCAAGGGCCTTGGCGTGTCGGCGCCGGCGCCGCTCTACGTCCTGTCCCTCGATGCCGCGTCGAACCGCGTCGTCGTCGGGCCGAGGACCCTGGTCGAGCGGCGGTCGCTGGTCGCGTCGGAGGTGAACTGGATCGCGGGTGAGGCGCCGGCCGCGCCAATCCGGGTGACGGCGCAGGTTCGCTACAAGCACACCGCCGCTGCGGCCACGGTGACGCCGACCGGCGCCGCCGCCGTGAGGGTCACGTTCGACACCCCCCAGCCCGCGATCGCGCCCGGACAGTCCGTCGTGTTCTACGACGATGACGAGGTTGTCGGTGGAGGCTGGATCGTCAGCGCCGACTGAATCGACGCCCTGCTCACGCTTCGAGATAGTGCTGCGCGTCGAGAGCGGCCATGCACCCCGAACCCGCGGCGGTCACGGCCTGTCTGTAGACGTGATCCTGGACGTCCCCGCACGCGAAGACCCCCGGGACCGAAGTCTTCGTGCCATCGTGCGTCACGAGGTAGCCGTTCGGATCGGCGTCGAGCTGACCCGCGAGCAACGACGTGTTGGGCGTGTGTCCGATGGCCACGAACAGGCCCTCGACCGCAAGCGTCGAGACCTCGCCGGTGACGAGGTTCCGCACATCAATCCCCGTGACTTCGCCCTTGCTCTCGTCGTGCACCCGATCCACGGCGGTGTTCCAGAGCCAATGGATCTTCGGGTTGGCGAACGCCTTGTCCTGCATCGCCTTGGATGCGCGAAGTGTGTCGCGTCGATGGATCACCGTGACCTTCGACGCAAACCGCGTCAGATAGGTCGCCTCCTCCATCGCCGTGTCACCGCCGCCGACCACGGCGATCTCGCGATTGCGGAAGAAAAACCCGTCGCAGGTCGCGCAGGTGGACACGCCGTGGCCCATCAGCAGGCGCTCGGACGGCAGTCCGAGCAGTCTGGCCGACGCTCCCGTCGCGATGATGACCGTCCGGGTCGTCCACTCGCGATCATCCGCGCGGACGAGGAAGGGGCGGACCGACAGGTCGATCGCCGTGACCTGGCCGGAGACGATCTCGGCCCCGAAACGCTCGGCCTGGGCACGCATTTCCGTCATCAGCGCCGGGCCCATGATCCCGTCGCGAAAGCCGGGCCAGTTCTCGACCATCGTGGTCAGCGTCAGCTGGCCACCGGCCTCCAGACCTTCGATGACCAGCGGATGCAGACTGGCCCGGGCCGCATAGAGCGCCGCCGTGAGACCGGCCGGTCCCGACCCGATGATGACGACCTCCCGTGGCCCGGCCATGGTCAGATGTGCTTCTCGAGGGTCGCCTTGATGTGCTGCTTCGAGTGGCCGGCTCCGGCGAGGCTCTCCACCAGCTGCCCGCCCTTGAACACGAGCAGTGCCGGAATACCGCGAATGTTGTAGCGGCCGGTCACCATCGGATTCTCGTCAACGTTGAGCTTGCCGACGACGGCCTTGCCGGCCAGTTCCGTGGCCACGGCATCAACCGCGGGCGCGATCATGCGGCACGGCCCGCACCATTCCGCCCAGAAATCGACGAGCACGGGTGCGGTCGAGCTCAGAACGGTCGTGTCGAAGTCCCGGTCCGTGAAGGTTTGCACGTGTTCGGATGCCATGGTTACTTGCTCCTGAAACCTGAAAACGCCTGGTGCGACGTTCGCCGCACGCGGGGCGTGATCCCCGCGTGCGATATTTAGATATTTTACTAAGTATCTTTATTTCGTCAAGCCCGGCTGGCGCGCCCGGCCCGGCCGACCCGCGCCAGCGCCTCGTCGTACACGCGCACGTATTCCTGCGCCGACCGCGTCCACGAATAGTCCCCGGCCATCGCCTGGATCTGCAGCTTCCGCCAGATGTCCGGCTCGAGGTAGACGCGTAGTGCCCACCGCAAGGTGTTGGCCAGTGCCGCGCCCGACGGCTCCCAGAACTTGAACCCGTTGCCCCGGTACGTGAACGGATCGAAGTTCTCGACCGTGTCGTCGAGCCCTCCGGTCGCCCGCACCAGCGGCAACGTGCCGTAGCGGAGGCTGTACATCTGGTTGAGGCCGCACGGCTCGAACAGCGACGGCATCAGGAAGATGTCGCTGCCGGCCTCGAGCAGGTGCGACAAGCGCTCGTCGAACCCGATTCGGACGCCGATGCGATCGGGAAACTGCGTCGCCAGCGTCCGCCACATCTGTTCGAAGCGGGGCTCTCCCGTCCCGAGCACGACGAAGCGCGCGCCGAGGTGCGGCAGCTCGCCCGATGCCTGCGCAATCAGGTCGAGCCCCTTCTGCGCCACCATGCGGGAGACCGTGCCGACGAGCGGGACGGCCAGCGAGGCCTCGTCGTGCGGCAAGCCATAGGCGGCCAGCAACGCCCGCTTGGCCTCGCGCTTCCCCGACAGGTCGCGGGCGTTGTACGACGCGGGAATGTGCGGATCGGCTGACGGATTCCAGGTCTGGGTATCGACACCGTTCAGGATGCCGACGAGGTCGGCTCGGCGCGCCGCGAGAATGCCTTCGAAGCCGAACGCGAATTCCGGCGTCAGGATCTCGTCGGCATAGCGACGGCTCACCGTCGTAATCTTCTCGGCGAAGTTGATGCCGCCCTTCAACAGGCTGATCCCGCCCCAGTACTCGAGCGCGTTCGGCGAGTTGAGCTCCGATCCCAGATCGAGGGCGGGCAGCCACCGGGCGTCGTACTGGCCCCGATATGCCACGTTGTGGATCGTGAAGACGGAGGGCACTCCGCCGAGGACCGGATCCGTGGCGTAGCGCGTGCGCAGATACACCGGTGCCAGCCCGCCCTGCCAGTCGTGCGCGTGCACGAGGTCGGGCGTGAATCCAGTGGCAATGGCGGTCTCGAACGCCGCACGCGTGAGGGCGGCGAATCGCCGGGGATTGTCCGGATGATCCTGTCCCGCAACTTCGTAAAAGCCGTCGCGGTCGAAGAGCTCGGGAATGTCCACGAGCCACACCGATGCGCCGGCCCCCAAGGCTCGCTCGTAGACCGCGACGTCGTAGCGCTCCGGTCCGATCGTGAGCGACAGCGTCGCGAGCGGATTCCCCTCCACGTCGATCCCGCGATAGCGCGGCAAGGCGACGACCACACGGTGACCCAGGCCGCCGAGCGCAATCGGCAGCGCCGCCGCAACATCCGCAAGGCCGCCGGTCTTGGCGAACGGCACGGCTTCCGAAGCCACCATCAGAATCGACAGCCCGGCCTGCTCCGCCGGGCGCGCGCCCTGAATGACCACGCTATCGTGCCCCGACGGCGCGACCGCCGAAGCGACAGCCGGCTGTCGGCGATCGGCGGCGACCGCTGGACGGGAGGTCACGCGCGGCCGCGTCGAGCGCGAACCGCTGGTTGCAGATGTCGCCTTCCTGGCTCGAGGCTGCTTGACGTCAGAGTCCTCCGGCGCTGCCTTCGTGGTCGCGGCAGGCCGCCCGGACTTCCGGAGGGGCTTGGCGGGGGCAGAAACGGTTTTTGCAGTGACCGTGGCCGCGGCTGGCTCAGCCGCCGCGGTTCCGGGTGAGGGGGATTGGGGAGCCTCGCCTGAGGCGGACTCGCCCGTGGCAGATTCTGGTTTTCGACGAGTCTTTCGCGAGGCCGGCGCGCTATCGATGGGGACGACCGGCGGTGCAGATTCGAACTCGGGCGATGATGACGGGGTCTTGCGCTTGGACATGAATGAAACGGACTCTCCGAGGATAATGGCGGGCGATTCCCGGCAACTCACGGGCTGAAGCGTAAACCTTGAGAGTCTACCAGCTGAGGCAAACTCAGGCCCAGGCTCACCTCTCCGGAGGCTCACACTCGAGCGCTGTTCGACAACCTGCGGCGTTTCCGAGACAATGCGTCCCGCTCGACCCTCGGACCCTCGCCGCCGGGCGGGTCGCGCCACGCCCACCCATGACTCTGCCAGCCGTTCAGCGCTCGGCCGGCCCCGCGCTCGTTCTCGCGCTCCTGCTCGGCAGCACGGAGGCCGGGGCCCAGTCGCCCACGGCGATCGTGATCGGCCACGTGCAGGACGTGCAGGGCCTCGGGATTCCGGACGTCACGGTCACGTTTGCCGCAACCGGTCCGTCGCTCGAGACGCGCACCGACGCGACCGGACGTTTCGTCATGACGGCACTCGCGCCGGGGACTTACGAGATCCGGGCAGGTTCGCCAGGACGCCGATCCGCGCGGCTCCCGTCAGTTGTCCTGACCCCGGGACTGCGGTCGTACCTCCCAATCACGCTGGACGTCGGGGATCCCGTGGAATGGGCGGAGATCGACCGGACCCGTCTCACGCCCCTTGCCGACACCTCGTCAACCACGCTCGGCGCGCTGCTGCTCGCGCATGCGCCATTCGAGCGCCGCCAGGCCATCGAAACGGTCCCGAACTACCTGCCGGGCGTCGCGCGAGGGTCGGCATTCGGCTCCGCCGCCGGGACCTCGACGGCCCGTCGCGTTGACGGCATCGACGTCAGTGACCCGCTGGATGGAAGTGTATGGGCCTCGTACATCGCAACGACCGCCCGACAAGTCCACGTGCGCGGCCCCGGCACCGACGCCTCCGAGGGTGGATTCTCGAACAGCATCGTTGACGTCGTCACCGAAGCCGGCGGCACCCGTCTGTCCGGCATGGTCGATGCCCTGGTCACGACGGACGCGTTGACCGCCGACACCAGTAACGATGCCGAAGGGGGCTCGAGCCTCCGCGCCGCGAGCGACGACGCGATCATGAGGAGCACCGACCTCTCGGGGATTGCGGGCGGCGCGCTGCAGCGTGACCGGACTCGTCTCACCGTCGCATTCGGGCTGTCACAGGAACGCCGTGATCCGGGTGGCCCGAGGACCACGCTCGACGAGGCGACGCCCCGCATCCAGAGCCGGCTGTCCTTCACCCCGGGCAGCGGACAGACGCTCGGCGCCAGCATGTTGATCGAGCGGCGCTCGCTCGAGGGCGTCGCGCGGCCGGACGTCGCCGATCTGGTGGACGACCCGATCGCCGACCAGCTCACGGGCACGGCTGTCGGCGCGCGGGTCCATTACCAGCGGCCGTTGCCGCACCGGCTGGCGCTCGAGGCCTCCTACGGCCTGCTCACGGGTTCGCGACGCCTGGAGCCGGCGGCGATGGTGCCGGGACGGCTCGACGAGGTGGCCGGCAGCTACTCCGGCTCGCAGGGCCTCGTTCAGGACTCGACCCGCCAGCGCCACGCCGTGAACGCGCGGGTAGCCCGCGACGTCTCCGCCGCCGGACTTCACCTGTTCACCGCTGGCGCGCAGGTCGAGTTCAGTCGAATCGGTGAAGAGAGCGAGTTCGTCGGCAATCAGTTCTTCATCGACTTCGGCGGTCGTCCGACCCTGGAGGTCGAATGGGAGGGTGATCGCCGTGTCGGCCGATCTCGCAGCGAATCGATCTACGTCGACGACACGTGGACCCCCGCGCGCAGGCTGACAATCAATGCCGGCGTGCGCGCCGATTTTCTTCACGGCTCGACGCCGGAGCTCGGCGAGGTCTACAGCGCGACCGCGGTCCAGCCGCGAACGAGTGTGGCGCTGGATCTCTTCGGCAGCGGACGCACGATCGTGCGCGCGAGCTACGGCGTCTTCGCCGATCCTCTCCTGTTCACCCACTACGACCGCGCCACGCCCGGCGCCTCGCCGCTCGTCACCTTCGAGCTGCTGGCCAACGGCGGCCGCCGCGAAGTCGAACGTGTCGTCACCCCCATCTACGCGGTTGATGACGCCCTGCGGCATCCGTCCACTCTCGAGACGTCATTCGGTCTGGAGCACGCGCTCACGCGTCACGCGCGGGTGGGAGCCTCTGCGGTCTTCCGCGATGTCCGCGACGTCGTGGACGCTCACTTCCCGGCCGCGCGCTGGGTAGGCCTGTCACGGCCCGGCCTCGACAACCGGCCGATCACGGTCTATCGCTGGGTCAACCGCCTCGCCTCGGAGGGGAGCGGAATCATCGGCAACGTCGACGGCATCACCTATCTCGCGCCCAACGGCTCGACGCTGGGCATTGCGGAAGCCAGCCGCGAGTCGAGGGTTCTCACCGTGCACGGTCGGCTGGACGATGAACAGCAGCGATGGAGTGTCCTGGGCGGAGTGAGCCTGGCAGCGATCCGCGGCACCCTCGACAATGCGTTCGCGTCCGGACTGGGGCACAGCTCGCAGTTCGAGTCAGCCTCGGTGGCGCTCGTCAACGTGGACGGCCGCGCCTCGCAGACGCCAGAGCGCGAGTACACCGTCCTCGCGACGACGCGGCTGCCGTGGGTGCAGGCGCGGGTCAGCGCGGCGTACGTGGGCCAGGACGGGATCTACTACAGCGCCGTCCGGCAGTTCAGCAGCGAGACGCTGGACTTTCCGATCGCCGACGCCGGGCGCCGGGTGCTGCTCGAGCCGCGCGGGGAGCGCGCGCTCCCGATGGATCATCGTCTCGACTTGCGCGCCGAGTATGCCTTTGGCCTCGGGGCCAGTCGCCGCGTCACGGCGTACGTGGACATCACCAACCTGCTCAACCGGGCCACGGTGCTGCGGGTCGAGGAGCGCTACCCGTTCGCCGCCGCGGGGGGCGTGAGGGTCGTGGGCTTCGAGGCGCCGCTCGTGGTGCACGCCCCTCGACAGATCCTGGTTGGCGGGCGGGTGGCGTTTTGAACGGAGGAGATCAGAGATACCCGAGCTGCTGTGCGGCGGCATCGAGCGGGAGCGTGGCCACCGTGTCCACGCCCAACATCACCGGCCGCGATGCGCGCGATTCGTCGAAGCCCTTGAGATACCGGCGGCAGCCGTCACACGTATCGACGCGATAGACACGCGTGCCGCTCGAGAACGATCGGCGCTCCGCGTCGTGGTCTTCGCAGAACGGGCACTCGCCCGTGGCAAACGCCCACTGCCCGCAGCAGCGGCTGCAGACGAGCCGTCGGCCATCGGCGTTCCACACGGAGAAATCCGGTTCTCCTCCACATACCGGGCACAACCGACGCTGCCAGGCCGTGGCATCGTGGCGCAGCAGCATCGCCGACGCGGCCGGCGCCAGAAACGGCCGCAGCCCGAGCAGGCAGGCCTGAGCCTGTCCGGCCGACAAGCCCGCCGCCGCGCTCTGGTGAACGGGCAGCACGTCGTCGTACCACTGCCGAAGCATCGGGACGAGGCGATCGGCGTCGCGGACGATGGTGAGCAGCGCGTCGGCATCGGCTGCGTCGATCATCTCGAAACGCTGCAGCAACACGGTCGCCTCGCGCAGGACACGCCGGAGGTCGCTCCAGTCGATGGCGAGATCGTCGAACTCCACGAGGCGGAGGCCGGCGGCGAGACGTTGCGCGAGCAGCCCGTCCTTGCCCAGTGTGCGCGGCAGCATCACGCGGGTACGCACGGACCGATCGACGTCGAGCAGCGCCAGATGGAAATCGACCGCAGCCCCCAGGTGAGGGGACGATGCCTTCAGCCGGCGGAGCTCCGCCGCTTCGCGCGATTCCGGGCGCGCTGCGGGGCTGCCGGGCGGGGACGTGTGCACAGGGTGGAGGCTCGAGCGCGTCGGGATCGGTGAAAGGACCCCGGGGCGCGAGCCTGAATCGTCAGCGCGGGATCTCGTCCTGAGGCTTGGGTGCGTCGGGGACGAGCAACGCCCTCGTCCGATCAGAGAGCCAGTTGAACAGGTGCTTCGTCTCCATGAAGCGGCCGGCGTTCGACTGCGCGCCGAGGACGACGACCGCGACCGGGTCGCCATGCGGAAGCTGGAGGAGCGTGGCGAGACAGTAGCCGGCCTTTCGGATGAAGCCCGTCTTGCCGCCACGGACCTGCACGTCGCCGCCAACCAGCTTGTTCGTGTTGTTGACGCGTGATGGTGCGGCGATTGGTGACGATCGTCTCGTCACTCTTGCGCATGATGCTCGCGATGCGCTCGTCGCCCGCAGCGAACGAGATGAGCCGCGCCATGTCGAACGCCGACGAGACGTTGCTGTCGAGCAGACCTGACGGGTCGGAGTAATGCGTCTGCTCGAGTCCGAGCTCGCGCGCCTTCACGTTCATTCGCTCGATGAATCCGGTCGTAGCCGAAGGGCGAGACGCGTGCGAGCGCGCGCGCCGCCGCGTTGTCGGAGCCGATGAGCAGCAGGTTCAGCAGGTCGTTCGGCGTCACCTGGTCCCGCGACCGGAGATACGTCGTCGAAGCGGCGCGGGTGTCCACGGGCAGAATCTGAATGGGCGTGCCGAGATCGCTCGCGTGCTCGAGGAACACCACCGCGGTCATGACCTTGGTGATGCTCGCGATCGAGCGCGAGTTCTGCGCATTCTCTTCCCAGAGGATCTCGTGCGTGACCGGGTTGTAGATGATGGCGGCTTCGGCGCGGATGTCCGGCACCAGATCGCCATTCAACCCGGGCTTGAAGCGCGGCGTCTGCAGCTCCACCATCGCGCGTGCGTAGGCGGCTGCGCGGGCTCGTGCCACTCGCATGCGCCGTGCGCTGGCGCGGCGCGAGGAGTAACTCGTACGCTTCCGGAGCTTGGCGCGGTTCGTGCTCGTGCTGACAGTCGACGACTTGCGGACCCCGGTCTTTGCCCGCTGGCCGGTCGCCGCCTCGACGGTGACGACCATCGGCGCCGCAACGGCCAAACTCAGCACGAGGGCACTGAGCCGTGAAAGAGACCGCAACCGGAATCGGAACATCGTCACTTCTCGAGTCTCATCTCTACGAGGGATATCGGCATTGTAGCAGAGAATCTTTACTCCGCAACCACTTAGCGTCTGAAAAGGCCCGCTGCTGACCTTCTCCTGATGGCATCCCCGAGCTGACGGTGGACCGACATGTTTTGGTTCACCGCCGCCGCGCCCCGCGCGCCTTACCGTAGATAACGGACGAGCGACGGTGGATCGAACGACGGCGCCCGCCACTGTTCATCGCCTGGCAACTGGCGGAATTCTTGCCAGTGCCCGCGTCGAGCACGACGGGCCCGCGATTTGGAGCCCGGAAACCGCGCGGGCCGAGCCGCCGCGACCCTCGTCAGCCGCGGCGCCGCCAACTCGCGCACCGGAGTCCATGAGATGGGTGACATTCCTCTCGATTCCGCGGTCACTAGTTGTGAGCGCCCAATCCAAGATTCCGAGCCGCGGATCCAATATCAGTGACTCTGATGTGGTACGGGAACGACGTGCGTTCGTCACACCGCGCGATTACGTTGATTCTGGTGTGTGATTCGAACGAGCACCGACGCGCCACGGGCTGCGGATGGACGCGATGAGGACGGATCAGAACTTGCTGTGTCGTACACGCAGTTCGGCGTTTCCTGGGGCGAGTCATTCGCGAGGCGTCGGGAGCCACTGTCGGGTGTCCGACTGTGAGGGTACGGTCATGAGTGTCGTCAGGCTACTGGGATTCGCCACTCTGGGCTGCGGGTGCGTGGTGGGACGCTACCGCGAAGTCGAGACGAGCCGAGAAGTCGCCTACGTCGAAGAGAAGGGCCAGGGGTGCGACATCGCACCTGCATCGCCGAAACCACACGATTTCCGCGGCGCACGTGCCCGGGTCCTTCCCGCTGCTGCAGGCCCAGGCCTGAGCCTGCCCGCCCAGCCCGTGGCGCCGGCTCGCGCACGAGCGCGCGGTCGCCGACGCTGCCGGCGTGGGTCCGTGCTTGACAGCGCGCGCGCGCTGCGGGAACGTGACGCTGAATGCCGCGTTCGCCACGCCTGCCCGCGCCGTTCGCGTCCCTGACCACCCCCCGCGCCACCCTGACGTTCTACCAGGGTGACTGTCTCGCGATCGTCCCGGGGCTGACCCGCGGATCGGTCGACGCGGTCGTCACGTCACCGCCGTACAACCTGGGGGTTCGCTACCGCACGTACGAAGACACGTTGCCGCGGGCCGACTACCTCGCGTGGACGCGGCGCTGGGTGAGGACGCGTGGCACGCGCGCTCCATCCCGACGGCTCGCTGTTCCTCAACGTCGGCGCCAAGCCGACCGACCCCTGGGCCGCCATGGACGTGGCGCAGGCCGCACGGCGCCATCTCACGCTGCAGAACACGCTCCACTGGATCAAGTCGATCGCGATCGATCGGGAGACGGTGGGCGGCGCCACGGGATTGCGGCGGGACCTGGCGATCGGGCACTACAAGCCCATCAACAGCCGCCGGTTCGTCAACGACTGCCACGAGTTCGTCTTCCACTTCACCCACGAGGGGACGACCGCGCTCGAGCGCGAGGCGGTGGGCGTGCCCTATCAGGACAAGTCGAACGTCAAGCGGTGGCGGGCGGCCGCGCGGGACCTGCGCTGCCGCGGCAACGCCTGGTTCATGCCGTACGACACGATCAAGAGCCGGGATCGCGATCGCCCGCATCCGGCCACGTTCCCGCCGCGCCTGCCTGAGCAGTGCCTTCTCCTTCACGGCGCCGACCGCCTGCGGCTCGTCCTCGACCCGTTCGCCGGCCTGGGCGCCACGGCGGTGGCGTGCGCGCGGCTCGGGGTCAACTTCATCGGGATCGATCTCGACGAGGTCTATCTCAATGAGGCGGTGGCGCGGACGAAGGCCGCCGCCGCGCGGCTGCCGCTGTAGGCGGATTCACAGCGAATCCGTGTACCCTGTGCTCGTGCCTTTTTCGCCATCCTTAAGGAGGTCTCGCATGTCCCGTCCACGCGCGCTGTTGCTCGCTCTGACTCTGCGCCCCGCTCCTCACCCTCATGGCCGCGGCGCAGCAGCCGGGCCCGACGCCCCCGCCCCCGCCACCCCCGTCGGTGAAAGTCGGAGACCCGGCGCCCGACTTCACGCTGGCCTGGTTTGCGCCCAAGGGCGAGGGCAAGTTCGAGCGCGAAGAGATCAAGCTGTCGGACTTCCGCGGCAAGCAGAACGTCGTCATCGCGTTCTTCCCGGCGGCCTTCTCGCCCGGCTGCACGAAGGAGATGCAGCAGTATCAGGCGTCGTCGGGCCAGTTCACCGCCGCCAACACCCGGATCCTCGGCGTGAGCGTGGACAGCACGTGGGCCAACCGGGCGTTCCGCGAGCAGCTGGGCGTGGAGTTCCCGATCCTGAGCGACTGGAAGAAGGACGCCAGCCGCCAGTACGGGCTGCTCGACGAGAACAGCGGCGTCGCCCGGCGCGCCACGTTCGTCGTGGACAAGAAGGGCATCGTGCAGAAGGTGGACGTCGGGCGGGATGCGCTCGATCCGTCGGCGCTCGTCGGCGTGTGCGAGAAGCTGTCGAAGGACAGCTAGGGCGACAGCGACCAGCGACCAGTTACCAGCTACCAGCTACCAGCGTATTGGTAGTTCGTAGCTCGTAGCTGGTAGCTCGCAGCCGTGCTGTGCGCGTTCCATGAGCGAATCACACGAAGCCCATTGATCCGATGCTGAAGAGACATGTATAGTCTGGGTCCCCCCGCGGCGGACCGAGATGGACCTGCGGCAGCTCGAGATCATTCGCGCGATAGCGGAAGCCGGCTCGTTCACTGCGGCCGGTGAGCGGCTGCACGTGTCCCAGTCGGCGATCAGCCGGCAGATCCTGCTGCTCGAGGACGAGCTGAACGAGGCCGTGTTCCTGCGCGTCGGGCGACGCATCCGCATCACGCCGGCGGGTGAAGCGTTGCTGCAGCTCAGTCACCGGGTCTTCCAGGATCTCAAGGACACGGTCGCGCTCATCGGCGACTCGCGCCAGGCCCTTCGCGGACCGGTGCGGCTGGTGGGCGGGATGACCGTCAGCCTCTACGTCTTCCCCGGCCTGTTGCGCGAGTTCCAGCGCCTGCATCCGCAATCGGAAATCAAGATCTGGGCGGGCGCGACCGATCGGTGCATCGCGTCGATCCGCGCCGGCACCGCCGATCTGGGCCTGCTGACGCTGCCCATCGACGCACCCGATCTGGTCACGGTCCCCGCCATCGACGAGGAGCTCCTCCTCGTCACGTCGATCAACCACCCGCTGGCGCGCAAGAAGCGGATCGTCGCGCAGGACCTGCGCCGCGAGCACTTCATCCTGTTCGAGAGCGGGTCGAACACGAGGCGTGTGCTCGACGAGTTCTTCCTCCGCGAGAACGTCGAGCCGCAGCTGGTGATGGAGACCGAGAACGTCGAGATCATCAAGGCGCTGGTGCGAACCAACGTCGGGGTCTCGATCGTGTCGTTCCAGTCGGTAGCCCGCGAGTTCGCGAGCGGTCAGCTGTTCTGCGCCCGCATCGCCGGACAGGAGCTCCTGCGGCGCACGGGCTGGGTGTATGCCAAGGCGAACCGAGTTCCCCGGACGGTGCAGGAGGTCCTGGCGGCGTTCGAGCGCATCCGTCACAAGCTCAAGCTGTCACCCGGCTCCCCGCGCCCGAAGAAGCCGCCGGTACCGGCCCCGCCCGCGCCGGCATCACCGGAGCCGGCGTGAGGAAGTCGGGGACGGGAGCCTCCAACGGATCCAGGGAGGCTCCCGTCCCCGATTCTTCCCGCGCATGCCAGCGATGCGATCATTCTATTTTCCAGATTGACCGGGCCCCTTCTACGATATTGCGAGCATGCCCGAGCGCGTCATCACCATCGCCATCACTGACGCCGACTGGAAGATTCTCCGCAGCATTCAACCGGAGCCCGTCGACTGGTTGAAGCGGACGATTCGCGAAACCATCGAGCGGGCGCAGGCGCCGAAAGGGGCTGCCCGCGCCGCCGGGTCGGCCCAGACTCACTGAGTCGGCGCCCGACCCCGCCATCCGTTTCCTGCGTCATATCTCTGCGTCATAAGCAGCAGTCGCGCCGACCTGGGCCCTCTATAATTGGCTCGCGCGAGCTCGAGCCGACCCGCATCCGGCGCCGCCGGCGGCCAGGGCACGCAGAAACGGAGACTTCCCCCGCGTGAAGGTTGCACTCCTGGGATTCGGCACCGTCGGCCGGTCCGTCGCCCGCCTGATCCTCGGATCCTCCGCTCCGCTGACGCTGACCCACATCTTCAATCGCGATGTGGACCGCAAGCGCGTTGACTGGGTGCCCGACTCCGTGCGCTGGACGGCCAGCATCGACGAGGTCCTGGCGTCGGATGCCGAGATCCTCGTCGAAGTCGTGGGAGGGCTCGACCCGGCCGGCGACTGGCAGCGCAAGGCCATCGCCGCGGGTAAATCGGTCGTCACGGCGAACAAACAGCTCATGGCGCACGAAGGCGGTGAACTGCTGCGCCTCGCCGCCCAGCGTGGCGTCCATCTCGGCTTCGAAGCGGCGGTCGCCGGCGGAATCCCGGTCATCCGCGCCATTCGCGAGGGCCTGGCGGGAGACCGTCTCGTCCGCATCGCCGGCATCCTCAACGGGACCTGCAACTACATGCTGACGACGATGGAGGCCGACGGCCTGCCGTTCGCGCAGGTCCTTGCCGAGGCGCAGCGGCGGGGCTTCGCGGAAGCCGACCCCACCGACGACCTCGATGGCTATGACGCGCGCGCCAAGTTGTGCGTGCTGGCCCGAATCGGCCTGCATGTCGCGCTGCGTCCCGCCGACGTCCCCTGCCGGTCCATTCGTCCCATCACCGACATCGACTTCGTCTACGCGCGGCGCCTCGGCTACACGATTCGCCAGGTCGCGAGCGTGGTTCGGCTCGACGGCGGGGCGACGCGGCGACCTCGTCGAGGCCAGCGTCGAGCCGGCGCTCGTGGCCACGCAGGCCGTTCTGGCGCGCGTCCAGGGCTCCGAGAATCTCGTCTTGACCACCGGCGAGCATGGCAGCGAAACGGGATTCTTCGGCCGCGGCGCCGGTGGCGATCCCACTGCGGTCGCGGTGCTCTCCGATCTGCTGTCGATCGTGCGCCACACGTCGCCCCCCGGCTGGTTCGCCGAAGCAGCCGACGACCGGCCCGCCACGGTGGCCGAGTGCCGCTCCGTCCCCCACTATTTGCGTTTCGTGGTGAACGACCGGGCGGGCATCCTCGCGGCACTGGCGACTCGCCTGGCCGCCCACGATCTGAACATCGACGCGGTGCTCCAGGAAGCCGGCTGGCCGAAGGACGCGCTGCCGTTCGTCATCACCCTCGAGCCCAGCCGCCGGGCCCAGGTCCTGACGGCCCTCGACGAGATCGCCCCGCTCGACTTCAACGTTCAGCCTCCACTGAGCCTGCCGGTTCTCGCATGATGTCCGCCCCGCGCCCGCTTCGGTCGCTCGAAGGCCGCCGGATCGTGGTGCCGGGGTCGACGTCGAACCTCGGGCCGGGATTCGACACGCTGGGCCTCGCGCTGGAGGTCTATCTCGAGGTGCGCATCACGCGGGCAGACGACGATGGCCGGAGCGAGTGCCGCTTCACGTTCGAGAGCGGCGGCCCCGATGGAGACAACGCCATTGCCCGCGCGCTCGAGGCCGCGGTCCGTGATACGGGCCTTCGTCTGCCCTCCCTCGACCTGGACGTGACGAGCGCAATTCCCGTCCGGGCCGGCCTCGGAAGCAGCGCCGCGGCAATCGTCGCCGGGCTGCGCGTGTTCGCCGCGATTCATCCGATCGGCGAGCGGGATCTCCTCCGCCTGGCGACATCGCTCGAGGGCCATCCCGACAACGTCTGCGCATCGCTCTACGGCGGACTGACGGCGGGCTGTCAGTCCGGAGACGACGTCCTCTGCGTCGCCTCACCTTGGCCCGCCGAGCTGCGTCTCGTCGTCGCGACGCCGGACCTCGGGCTCTCGACGACGACCGCCCGGGCGGTGCTGCCGGCGGACATCAGCCGCGCCGACGCCGTGTTCAACCTGCAGCGGGTCTCGCTGCTGCTCCAGGCGATCGCCAACCGGCAGTTCGGGATGATTCGCGAGGCGCTCGCCGATCGACTCCACGAGCCCTATCGGGCGTCGCTCGTCCCGGGGCTGCGGGAAGCCGCCGCGCTTCGCCATCCGTCCCTGCTGGGCACGTTCCTGAGCGGCGCAGGGCCGTCCATCGCCGCGATCGTCATCGGCGATACGAGCTGGGTGGAAGCCAGGCTCGGTCACCTCTTCGAACACGAGCTGCAGCTTCCGTGCACCGTGCGTTCGCTCGCCGCTCACCAGCCTTCGATCGACGCGTTCAGGCGCCGTCAACATTCAGCCGGCTATAATCGGGTAACCGCATGTCAACCCTCACAGGTCTTCAGTGCCACGTCTGCCACACGCCGTTCCCGGCCGAGGCGCTCTTCGTCTGCGACCAGTGCTTCGGACCGCTCGAGCCGGTCTACGACTACGCCGCCGCCGCCCGCACGCTGACCCGCGAGACCATCGCGGCGCGGCCGCGGAACCTGTGGCGCTATCGCGAGCTCCTGCCGATCACCGGCGAACCGAGGACGGGCTTCAACTCGGGCTTCACGCCGCTCGTCAAGGCCGATCGGCTCGCGGCAAAGCTGGGCGTCAAGGAGCTCTACGTCAAGGACGATGGTGTCAATCACCCGACCTTGTCCTACAAGGATCGCGTGGTGTCGGTCGCCGCGACCCGCGCGGTGGAGCTCGGATTCAAGGTGTTCGGCTGCGCGTCCACGGGCAATCTGGGGAACAGCGTCGCGGCACACGCCGCGCGCCTCGGCCTCGAGTGTTATGTCTTCATCCCCGACAACCTGGAGCCTGGCAAGGTCGTCGGCTCGGCCGTCTATCAACCACGGCTGATGGCCATCAGCGGCAACTACGACGACGTGAACCGCCTCTGCACGCAGATTGCCGACAAGCATCGCTGGGGCTTCGCCAACATCAACCTGCGCAGCTACTACGCTGAAGGCGCGAAAACCCACGGCTTCGAGATCGTCGAACAGCTCGGGTGGCGCTTCCCGAAGCACGTCGTGTCACCGGTCGCCGGAGGCACGCTGCTGCCACGCATCGCGCGTGGCTTCCGCGAGGCGCGAGAGGTCGGCCTCGTCGAGGGCGATCTGCCGAAGATCTATGCCGCCCAGGCGGCCGGGTGCGCTCCGGTCACGCGGGCCCTGCACGCCGGCCTCGATCACCCGGATCCGGTCCGCCCGGACACGTTCGCCAAGTCGATTGCCATCGGCAATCCCGCCGACGGGTTCCAGGTCCTCGAGACGCTGCGCGAGACGGGCGGCTGGGCCGAAATGGCCACCGACGCGGAGATTCTCGACGCGATTCACCTGCTCGCCGAGACCGAGGGCATCTTCACCGAACCTGCCGGTGGAACCACGGTCGCCGTCACGCGAAAGCTGATCGACCAGGGCCGGATTCCCCGCGACGAACCGACGGTGATCTGCATCACCGGCAACGGCTACAAGACCTCCGAAGTCGTCGTCCCGGGGATGGCCCGCCCGGTCGCGCTCGGCCGGTCGTTCAAGGACTTCGAAGCGTGGCTGTCGAACGGCCAGCCGGCGACGCAGGGGGCGACCGCATGAGCCCGGAGCCGGCGTTCGGCGACGTCCTGGTGCAGAAGTACGGCGGGAGCTCGGTCGCCACCCCCGAGAAGGTGCTGGCGGTGGCCGGCCGCATCGCCGCGCGCCGCCGCGAGCACGAGCACGTCGTGGTCGCGGTCTCGGCGATGGGAAAGACGACCGATCAGCTCATCGCGATGGCGCACGAGGTGTGCCCGTCGCCGCGTGGCCGTGAGATGGACCTGCTCCTCGCGTCGGGAGAACAAATCGCGGTGTCGATGGTGGGCCTGGCGCTCCAGGCCTGCGGTGTGCCGGCCGTGTCCCTGACTGCCTCGCAGTGCGGCATTCAGACCGACGGCTCCTTCAACAAGGCTCGCGTCAACGGCGTCGAGACCCGCCGGCTCGTCACCGAGCTCGGCGCCGGCCGCGTCGTCGTCGTGGCTGGCTTCCAGGGCGTGACCGCCAATGACGAGATCACGACGCTCGGGCGAGGCGGCGGTGACATCACGGGGGCGGTGCTGGCGGCGGCGCTGCAGGCGTCCGCGTATGAGAACTGCACCGATGTGGACGGGGTCTACACGGCGGATCCGCGGATCGTCGCCAGCGCCCGCCGCATTCCGCACCTGAGTTACGAAGAGTGCATCGAGCTCGCGGCGAGCGGGGCCAAGGTGCTCCACCCGCGCGCGGCCGAGATCTGCATGCAATACACGATACCGATTCACGTCCGGCACAGCTTCAGCGGCAAGGTCGGCACGTGGGTCGGCGAAGGAGCTTCGACCATGGAACGTCCGTCGGTGGTCGGCGTGACCACGGACCGCAAGATCGCGAAAGTGACCCTGCTCGACGTCAAGGATCAGCCGGGAATCGCCGCGCATGTCTTCTGCGACCTCGCAGATGCCGAGATCAACGTCCGGCTGATCATCCAGGCCGCGCCCTTGCACGACCGCAACCGGATCACGTTCATCATCGAGAGCGAGGATCTCGAGGCGCTGAAGGCGCTGGTCCCGGGCTGGCGAAAGAGCAAGACCGCCGGCCGGGTCGAGATCGACACCGACGTCGCCAAGATCGCGATCGTCGGCTCGCGCATCGCCTCGACGCCGGGCCTCGCGGCGCGCATGTTCTCGGCGCTCGCCGAGCACGCGATCAACATCGACTGCATCAGCACGTCGGAGATGAAGGTGTCGTGCATCATCGCCGCGAAGCACCTCGACGAGGCTGCCCGGGCGGTGCACGGCGCGTTCTTCGACACGCCCGCCGTGAAAGGCATCAAGGCCAAGAAGCGATAGCGGCGCCCAGCCTCAGTGGGACGAGCGATCGGTCTTGCCTTCCGGCTTCTTCTCGGGTTTCTTCTCCGACTCGGGCTTCGGCGTCGGCCGCAGGGAGTAGCCGCTTCGCGACCACACGTTCACGCGAGGGCGTGACGACTTGACCTCGATGCGGCGATTCTTCTTGGTGGGATCCGGGTTGCTCGAGTAGTAGCCGACGACGTAGTAGTCGCTGGTTTCGGCGTCGATCCGTTTCAGGGCCTTGTCGAAGTCGTTCTGGTTGACGACCGCGGCGCCGCCGGTCTCCTCCGCGATGACCCTGCAGGCTGTCCTGGGTCTTGCGGACGTAGTTGCCGTACTCGACCGGGTCCACCTTCTCGTCGAGGTCCGGACCGCCGACCAGCCCGCGCGGATCGATGGTGTAGAAGGTGACGTTGGCGCGGTTGGCCGCACGCGTCAGGTCCGACAGTTCGCGCGCCAGATCGGCGTCGGCGAACTGCTGCCCCTGGCGCTCGAAGTTGAACATGTCGCCTTCCTGGTAGTTGTCGGAGCGATTCCCGCCGAACATGCCGCCGCCGGCCCGCGCATCGGGGAACGGGTTGAAGTCGTAGCCGTTGCTCACGTAGACGACGACCTTCCGGCGGTTCTGCACCTTTTCGAGGTTGCGGACGAAGTCGTAGGCGGTGGAGAACGCCACGTGCGCGCGATAGCGCACTTCGCTCGGACCCTGCGAGCTCTGCGGCGCCTCGATGATCTCGTTGGGCTTGAGCGCATTGCCGGCGATCTTCTTCATCGCTTCTTCGAAGCGCTTCTTGTCGTAGTTCATGTCGATGGCGATCGACGAGGGGCCGGTCGAGACCATGCCCCACATGTCGCCGTCGTGCAGGAGCGTGGTGTGGATCTTCTTGAACAGCTCGCGGATGCGACCGGTGTTGCGGAAGTCGAGGTGGAGATCGTCCACCACGAACAGGAGGATGCGCCCCGCAGCGTCGGTGACCGGGCGCGACGGCGGCAGGATGATGCCCTCTTGCGGAGCCGCCGGCGGCGGCGCCGTGACGTTGAACACGCGTCCGCCATGTACGAGCGTGAAGGAGACGATCTCCTGCTTCACGCCGTCCTCGAAGACTTCGAAGTCGTCCTTCTTGAGATCGGCGACGAACACGCCCTTGTCGTCGCGAGCGATGATGTCGGCGGAGACGAGGTCGACCCGCGACGTGAAAGTCGGCTGTTTCGGCGCGGCCGCGGGGGCCGCGGCAGGCGGGGCGGCCGGCGGCGGCGTGGCGGCGGCTGCTGCGCGCCGAGGCCGACGATCGCGCTCGCGATCACGAGAGCCCACGCGGCAGGACGCACACCCCGGCCGACGGTACGTCGCCAACGACTGGCGTGCCGGCTCGGCACGGAGTGCCGGAGCCGGGCGGGAAGCCGCAACTGGCCTCCATGCCGACCGTCAACTGGTGTCATGGTTCGATTATAGGCGTCGCCTCTGGCAGACGCCCCGCCGATTGTTTTGGCCGGGACTCCCCGTCCTCGAGATTCTCCCGGCCCGGGGCCGGCATCTCGGGAGACTCGTCGTCGCCGCGCCGGGCTTCTGGTCGCCCCTCACCATTCCGGCGACGAGCAGGCATCTGGCCCGCGGCCTGGCTGGCCCGCTGCTGATGCGCGGCCCACCGCGCCGCGGCCGTAGAGCTCTGCAGTTGCTTGAGCAACGCGGGCCAGTCGAACACGACGTCGGGGTTTGCCTGCTCGAGATCCGTGCGCGTCTCGGCGTCGAGGATCTCGCGGCCGACGCGTAGCGGGCCCGGAGTGCGACTCCAGGTACAAGAGCCGCAGCTCGGACCGGCCCTTGCGGCGGGTCTCGCACACCAGATAGACGTGTTCGTAGCCGCGACGGTCGCGGGTGACTCTCAGTGAGAGCACCTCGAGGAATCCGTTTCTGTGCCTGCCGCCGTCACCGGCGCTTCTGGGCGCGGCCAGCCTTGACCGGCGCCTGCTTGGCGGCGGGCCGGGCCGGCGCTCGCTTGACCGCCGTGCGTCCATTGCTGGGCCGGGCGGCGACTGCACGGGTCGCCGGCCGTACCGTGGTCCGGCTTGACGTCACTCGCGCCGCGCCCGCTCGGGCGACTGGACGCGCGATGACACGAGCCGCATTTCGCGCGTTCGGCGGAGGCTTCGCCGCCACGCGACCGGTTGTTGCTGGCGTTCGCTTCGTGACGACGACGGCCGCCGCCTTCGGGGGGACGGCCGGTGCCGGTGTTCGAGCCGGGCCGGCAGCCGCCTTGTCCCGCGACGGCTCTTTCGGGGCGAGTGGGGCTTTGGTCGGCACCGCACTCTTGCCTGCGACCTTCGCCTTCGCCGCCATCGGGAGCTTCGTCGCGGCACTGCCCTTCGACACGCTTGGGCCCTTGGACACGGCTGGGGCCTTCGCCACGACCGGAGCCTTCGGCGCAGCGTCGGCCTTTGCCGGCGCCTGCTTTCCGGGTTGCGCTGGCTTGGCCGAGGCTCCGGGCTTGGTCGAGGCTCCGGGCATCACCTGTGCCTGGGGCGCCGTCGGTTCAGGCGCCTCGGCTGCTACGGGCTCCAGCACCCGCCGGGGCGGAGGAGCCGAAATCGGCTTGTCCGAGAGGATCAACTCCTCGCCGCCGTTTCCACGCAACACCGACGTGAACCGCACCTGGTCTCCGATGACCAGATAGGTCCACAGTGCGGCCAGGTGAATGCGGTGGTCCGCCGCCAGCCGCCGGGCCGATTCGGCAGAGCCGACAGGGACGAACAAGTACAAGGAGGACTTGGACTTCGCCAGGTTGGCCCACTGGGCCATGGCTTCCAAATGATTGACCGATTCTCCGGTTTCGACCTCGACGACCGCGCGCGGCTTTCGCCCGCCCTCTTCGGTCAGCACCAGATCCGGGAACAGTGTCGACGCACCAATCTTGACTGCCGCGTTACGCTCGTCGCCCGGGTTGGCGTCCACCTTGTACTTCGGACGCCATTGCGCTTCGAGCAGACGAATGATCCGGTCGTGCTCGAGCTGCTCGCGAACCGGCCGGACGAGAATCGGCACTGCAGGCCCTCCACGGGGGTGGACTGGAACTGGCCCCCCAAGGCCGCCAACCCCTGCGAAAACAACGCGAAATGCTAGCATGGACACCTCGCCGGGTCCACAGCGTTCTAGGCATCCCGTCGATGGCATCCGAGACATCAGTTGACACCGCAAGTCTTTATTGTCGTGAATGTTAGGACCAGACCGCATGAACGACCGCTTCCTCCGCGCCTGTCGCCGCGAGCCCGTGGACGCCACCCCCGTCTGGTTCATGCGGCAGGCAGGCCGCTACATGCCCGAGTACCGGTCTCTGCGGACGCAACACTCGCTGCTCGATCTCTGTCGAACGCCAGAACTTGCCGTCCAGGTCACCCTCCAGCCCATCGACGCGATCGAGGTCGATGCCGCGATCATTTTCTCGGACCTGCTGTTGCCCCTCGAGCCGATGGGTCTTCCCTTCGATTTCGTGCAGGGCGAAGGCCCCAGGTTCGAACGGCCTCTGCAGGGTGACGATGACATCGATGCGCTGCGCGAGTTCGATGTGCGTGGCGATCTCGGGTATGTGCTCGACGCGATTCGGCTCGCGCGGCGCGCGCTCGAGGGGCGCGTGCCCCTCATCGGGTTCGCGGGCGCGCCCTTCACGCTGGCGTCGTACGCCATCGAAGGCGGACCCTCGCGCGATTTTTCCCGCACGAAGGCGCTGATGTACGGCAGTCCACAGTCCTGGCACCGGCTGGCCGCACGCCTCGCTTCGGTGGTAGCCGAGTACGTCGTGGCGCAGGTTGAGGCCGGGGCGCAGGCGATCCAGATCTTCGACTCGTGGGTCGGCGCGCTCACGAGCAGCGACTATCGGGAGTTCGTCCTCCCACACTCCGCGCGCATCTTCGAGGCGCTGGCGTCCACGGGGGTGCCATCCATCCATTTCGGCACGGGCACGTCGGCCATCCTCGGCGATCTGGCCGATGCTGGCGGCGACGTCATCGGCGCCGACTGGCGGCTGCCGCTCGACGAGGCATGGCTCCGAATCGGCAGTGACCGCGCGATTCAGGGCAACCTCGATCCGACCGTGCTCCTCGGCCCGCGCTACCGTGTGATGCGGGCCGCCGACGACGTTCTCCGACGAGCCGCCGGCCGACCGGGGCACATCTTCAATCTCGGGCACGGCATCCTGCCGAACACGCCGGTCGAGCACGTGCAAGCGCTCGCCAGGTACGTGCATGGTCATCCGGCCCCACTAGCACGACGGTTGACGTTGCCGTCGTCGGCGGGGGCATAGCCGGGCTCACCGCTGCCTACGATCTCCAGCGTCTGGGTCGCACGGCCGGTCCTGTTCGAGTCCCGGGAGCGGCTGGGCGGGCTGATTCAGACGCTGGAAGTGCGACGGCTGCCTGCTCGACGCGGGTCCGGATTCACTCCTCGTCCAGAAGCCTGCGGGGCTGGCGCTCTGCCGCGAGCTCGGCCTGGAGGACGAGCTCCGGCCGACGCTCGAGCCCCGAACGGCCTTCGTGCTGCGCGGGGGCCGGCTGCATGCGCTGCCAGCCGACACGCTGCTCGGTATCCCCCTGACTGGCGAAGCTTTGAGCAGCCTCACGATGTTGTCGCCGGCCGGCCGCGATCGGCTGGGGGAAGACCTCGTTCGACCACGGGCGCCAACCACGACCGACGATGAATCGGTGGGCGCCTGCCTCCAGCGGCGATTGGGGCCGGAGTTCGTCGCGGCAATCGCGCAGCCGCTGCTCGGGGGGATCCATGCGGGGGACGTCGACCGCCTCTCAATCCGGGCGTTGTTTCCGGAGCTGGCGAGGGCGGATACCCACGGGAGTCTGCTCGCGGCACTCCGTGACGCGCGTCGGCGCCGGATCCCCTGACGGGGCGTTCCGCGCGCTCCACCGCGGGATGGGCACCCTCATCGACAGTCTGTCGGCCCGGTTGCCGCCGGACACCGTCCGGGCTCGGATCCCCGCATCACGCGGATCACGCACCATGGTCTGTTTCGACTCGTGCTCGGAGATGAGTCCTCGGTCGAAGCGCGAGCCGTCGTGGTGGCGGTCCCGGCCTGGCAGGCCGCGCGATTGCTCCACGCCCTCGACACGACCCTGGCGGAGCGCTGTGAGGCGATTCCCTACGGGTCGAGCGCGACGATCTCCCTGGCCTACCCACGCGACGCGGTCGGCGACCCGCTCGGCGGCACGGGCTTCGTGGTCGCGCGGGGAGAGCCGGCCACGCGGCTGCTCGCGGTCAGTTGCGTGACGTCGAAATGGCCAGACCGCGCGCCCGGCGATCGGGTCTTGATCAGGGCCTTTGCCGGCGGCACGCTCGACGAGGATCTCCTGTCGCGGGACGACGAGGGGCTGGTCGCCCTCGCTCACGGCGACCTGCGACCGATTCTGGGACTGCAGTCGCCACCGGTTCTGGCAAAGGTCTTCCGTTGGACCGCGCCAGCCCCCAATACGAGCCGGGCCATCTCGCCCGGGTGGCGGGCATCGACCAGGCCGCGGCCCGCTGGCCAGGTCTGTTCCTGACCGGCAGTGGCTATCGAGGTGTCGGCATCCCCGACACCATCGACGCGGCCCGCCGGTCCGCAGTGGCCGCGCACGCTTTCTGAACGGGCCCGGCGCGTAACCCGCGGATGCCTGAGTCCATCGGATAAGATTAGCGGTTGTCCTATGCTGCCTTGCTCATCCGTACCGACACACTTCCCCCGCGGGCGCCGAGTCACCGCGCGCGTCGCCGCCACCTTGTTCACGGCCGCTCTGATCGGAACGGCTTGCCGACCCAGCGAGCCCGCGAGCGCGGCGGCGCCGCCGCCGGCGGCGCTCGGCTGCCGCCCCGGGGCCGCCTTCCGACGCCGCCGGGCCCTCGGCGCCGCTGCCTCGACAGCCGCGCCCGCCACCGCCAAGGGCGACCGCGGTCAGATTCCGTCCGAGCTGGCGACGCTCCTCGCCGAGATCAAGGCTGCCGACAAGGGACAGCTCGCCGTCTCCGAAGAGGACGGGCAGTTCCTGCGGATGCTGGTCGCCTCGACCGGCCGCAAGCGGGCACTCGAGATCGGAGCGGCCAGCGGCTACAGCGCAATCTGGATCGGCATGGGGCTCCGCGAGACGGGAGGCCGCCTGGTCACGATCGAGTACGACCCGGTGCGCGCCCGGAGGCGGCCGACAACGTCCGCAAGGCCGGCCTCTCCGACATCGTCCAGGTCATCGCCGGCGACGCCTTCCAGGAGATTCCGAAGGTGGCGGGCACGTTCGATTGCATCTTCGTCGACGCGTGGAAGCGGGACTACATCAAGTTCTTCGACATGACGTGGCCACGGCTCGACAAGGGCGGGCTGTTCCTGGGCCACAACGTGATCAACAAGAAGAGCGAGATGACGCGACTTCCTGCGATCGCATCGCCACGCATCCGGACCTGTACTCACTCGATCGTCGCGCCCGCCGGCGAAGGCGATCTCGGTCTCCGTACAAGCGCCGGTAGCCGGTCGATGCGCAGAGGTCCACATCATCGGCGTACCGCTCGATCTCGGCGGCGGGCGGCGCGGCGTGGACATGGGGCCGTCGGCGCTGCGCATTGCCGGCATCGCCGACAAGCTGAGCGCGCTCGGCCACACGGTCCGCGATCATGGCGACTCGACACACCCACCCAGGAGACGCAGGAGGCCGGCGATCCCCACGCAGCGCTATCTGGCGCAGATCGCCAGGGTCTGCGACGACCTGCACCAGCGGGCTTCGGCTGTCCTCGGCGGTGGGGCGACGCCCATCGTGCTCGGCGGGGATCACAGCGTCGCCGCCGGCTCGGTGTCGGCATCGGCGGACCACGCGCGGCGGCGAGGCGCGCCGCTCGGGCTGATCTGGGTGGACGCGCATGGCGACATGAACACGCCCGAGACGACGCTGAGCGGCAACGTCCACGGGATGCCGCTCGCGGCGCTGCTCGGGCGCGGACCGGACGCGCTGGCCAGGCTCGGCGGCTTTGCCCCGAAGGTCGATCCGGCCCACACGGTGCTCGTCGGCGTCCGCAATCTCGACGAGCGCGAGAAGACCGCCGTCCGCGAATCGGGCGTCCACGTCTTCACGATGAAGGACATCGATCGGCAGGGCATCGCCGCGGTCATCGAACAAGCCATCGCGCTCGCGTCGGCCGGGACGGTCGGCGTGCACGTCTCGTTCGACGTGGACGTCTGCGACCCGGCGATTGCGCCCGGCGTGGGGACGCCGGTCAAGGGCGGTCTGAACTATCGCGAGGCTCACATGGTGATGGAGATGCTGGCGGACGCCGGCACGCCTGATCGCGCTCGATCTCGTCGAGGTGAACCCGGTGCTCGACATCGCAGAACACGACGGCATCGCTGGCAGCCGAGCTCGCCGCGTCGGCGTTCGGGATGAAGATTCTCTAGCCACGGCCAGATCCGACGACTCATGACTCGAACTCGACTGCCGCCGCCCCCGAGGGGTCAAGGCGGCGTGCGGTGGCCGCTGAGCGCGGCCACCGCCAGATCAACACTGACAGGAGGCTCCATGACCGCGGTTCGCACATTCCTCTCGGCGGCGCTCATCGTCGCCGTTGGCAGCTTCACGCTCGATGCGCAGAAAGTCGTCAGCACGAAGAAGGGCGGCGGCGGCAGCCCCCACGAGACCGTCGAATGGTCGATCGACGGCGCGAAGATCACCATCGCGTACGGCCGGCCGTATCTGAAGGGACGACCGCTCGAGAAGCTGACGCCTCACGGCCAGGTGTGGCGGACGGGCGCAGACGAGGCGACGACGCTCACCACCGACAAGCAGCTCATGATCGGCAGCCTGATGATCAAGCCGGGCAGCTACACTCTCTACACCTGTCCCGAACGCCAGCGGCTGGAAGCTCGTCGTCAACAAACAGACGGGCCAGTGGGGGACCGAATATCACGAGGATCGCGATCTCGGACGTGCGGACCTCAAGGTCGAGAAGGCCGAGAAGCCGGTCGAACAGTTCACGATCTCGATCACGGACACGCCGGGCGGCGGGAATCTGAGGCTCGAATGGGGCGACGTGCGCGCCACGACGGACTTCATGGTCCACTAGTCCGGCGACGCCGGACCTGAAGGTCCGGCCACCGCCCACACCGGTAGGGCGCGGCTTCAGCCGCGCCGCCTGAATCCTGTACACGACCAGCGCCCGCGGCGATCGGCTGCCCGGTCACAAGCGGGAACCCTGGTCGCTGGTAGCTGGTCACTGGTAGCTGGTAACTGCTTACCGTCCGTCGCGGACGGACCACGTCGGGCCGAAGCGCTCCGGCACGTCGAGCGCGTCAAAGACGCCGAGCGGCATGGTGCTCGGCGACCATGCTTGCGCGCCGGCTCTTCAGCGACTCGACCTCCCGGCTGAAGTTCGCGAGATGCTTTTCGTAGACGAACATCTCGCTCCAGTACTCGAGCAGCAGGTAGCGACCCGGCGTCGCCAGTTCCTTCAGAAACGAACTGCCGAGAAACGATCGGCTGCGGCGCGACAGCGCGGTCCATTCGCCGTCGGCGCCGTGCAGACGCTCGAAGTCGTCTTCGCGCCCCGGTTGCACGTCGAACTGCCACACCACCGCCAGCACGCGCCTGCCCTCCTCCACCCTCGAGGCCGCGGCGGCCGTCCGCAGCCCGAAAATTGCGGCGGATTATAGCGCAGCCCTCCGCACTCTCTTGCGGCCTCGCGTCCCGCCTGCATATAGTGCCGCCGATGCGGATGCGCACGCGGGCGGGGGTATGGCCGACCGCAGGCATGGTCGGCGCAGCCGCGCCACTGCTCGCCGCGGCTCATGGGCTGCCTGGGCGCGCCCGCCCGCGATCCGTGGACACCGGAGCCGCTCACGCTGAAGATCGTCAACGCCCGGGTCTGGACCGGCGATCCCGCGCAGCCCTGGGCCGAGGCGCTCGCGCGTGCGCGGCGAGCCGATCGCGCAGGTCGGCGACGGCGCGACGACGTCGAGGCGCTCGCCGGCCGACGCGCACCATCGACGCGCGCGGCGGCCTCGTCGTCCCCGGCTTCATCGACTCGCACGTGCACCTCCTCGAGGGCGGACAGCGTCTCGCCTCGGTGCAGCTGCGCGACGCCGCACGCGCGAGGCCTTCGTCGACGGCCATCGCGCGCGTTCGCGCGACAGCGCGCCGCCCGGCACATGGATCACCGGCGGCGACTGGGATCACGAGCGTGGGGCGGCGAGCTGCCGGCGCGGACTGGATCGACGCGGTGACGCCCGACCATCCGGTCTGGGTCAATCGCCTCGACGGCCACATGGCGCTCGCGAACACCGCCGCGCTGCAGCGCCGCCGGCATCGACGCGGGCAGACCGCTGACGTCGACGGCGGCACGATCGTCCGCGATCGCGCCGGCGAACCGACCGGCGTCCTCAAGGACAACGCGATGCGCCTCGTCGATCGCGTACGTGCCGCCCCCGCGCCCGCAGGCAATGCGATCGCGCGCTCGCCGCGGCGATGCGTACCTCGCCGAGCGCGGCGTCACCTCGGTCCATCACATGGGCACGTGGGACGACCTCGAAACGCTTCGACGCGCGCCGCGACGCGCGCGCACGCTTGCGCACCCGCATCTATGCGGCGGTGCCGCTCGCAACCTGGGAGCGGCTCTCCGAGGTGGTGACGACGCGGCGCTACGGCGGCAGCGACGGCCGCGGCGACGACTGGCTGCGATCGGCGCGCTCAAGGGGTTCGTCGATGGCTCGCTGGGTTCGCACACGGCGGCGTTCCTCGAGCCGTACACCGACGCGCCCGAGCGACCGCGGTCTCCTCGTCAACTCCGCTCGACGACCTGCAGCGACTGGATCGCCGGCGCCGACGCCGCCGGCCTGCACGTCGTCGTCCACGCGATCGGCGACCGGGCGAACCACAGCTGCTGGACATCTATCGAGCGCGGCTGCTCGCGCACAACGGCCCGCGCGACCGGCGCTTCCGCATCGAGCACGCGCAGCACCTCGCGCCGCGCGACATCGCCGCGCTTCGCCAGCCTCGGCGTCATCGCCAGCATGCAGCCGTATCACGCGATCGACGACGGCCGGTGGGCCGAGAGGGTGATCGGGCCGGAGCGCATCGAGACGACCTATGCCTTCCGCATCGCTGCTCGACGCGGGCGCGACGCTCGCCTTCGGCAGCGACTGGTTCGTGGCGCCGCCGACGCCGCTCGAGGGCATCTACGCCGCCGTGACGCGCCGGACGCTCGACGACCGCACCGGGCGGCTGGGTGCCCGAGCAGAAGATCTACGGTCGAAGAGGCGCTGCGCGCCTACACGGTCGACGCCGCCTGCGCCGAATTCGACGAGCACGACAAGGGCACGGCTCACGCCGGGCCTCCTCGCCGACGTCGTGGTGCTGGATCGCGACATCCTGACCGCGCCGGCAGATCAGGTGAAATACGCACGGGTCGATATGACCATGGTCGGCGGCCAGGTCGTCTTCGAACGCGCGGAGGCTTTCCGCTGAACGCGGGGTCGCCTGGGAGGCCCCTGCAGGCAGTCGCCAGCCCGACCGTTTGACAATCCTCCGGCCGAGGCTGAACATGGAACACCTGCGCGCGGGCGAAAGTCACGCGGTCGCCGAGGCAACCCGCGGGCTCTCGTCATCACGGTCTGCTATGATCCGCCGCCCGATGCGGCCACCCCTCCCATGAGCGAGCTGCAGCTGGAAGACCGCCCGGACGAAAACGTGACCCCGCCGACGCCTGCCGATCAGCAGCCCGCACGCGCTGAGCTGCGCCCGCGGCGTGGCCGGCCGAAGCGGCTGCCGCCCGAGCTCCCGACCGCCGACTGGCGGCGAGTCGACGCGGCGGACCTGTCGAATCCGGCGCTGTACATCAATCGCGAGGTCAGCTGGCTCGAGTTCAACCAGCGCGTCCTGGCGCAGGCCCAGGACCCGTTTCATCCGCTGCTCGAGCGGGTCAAGTTCCTCGGGATCGCCGCCACCAACCTCGACGAGTTCTTCATGGTGCGCCTGGCGACGCTGCTGAAGAAATATCGCGCCGGGATCGAGGACCTCTCGCCCGACGGGCTCAATACCGAGCAGCAGCTCGCGACCATTCGTGCCCGCGCACACGCGATGATGCGCGAGAACTCGCGCTGCTGGAGCGAGTCGCTCCGGCCGCTGCTCGCCGCCGAGGGCATCCACTTTCTCGAAGTCGCCGACTTTACGCCGGCCGTCACCGACTATCTGGCGCGGTATTTCCGGACGGATATCTTTCCCGTCCTGACCCCGCTCGCCTTCGACCCCGGGCATCCGTTCCCGTACATCTCGAACCTGAGCAAGAACCTCGCGGTCGTCGTCAGGCACAACGGACGCACCAAATTCGCCCGCGTCAAGGTGCCGGACATGCTCCCCCGCTTCATTGCGGTGCCCGAGGGCCTCGCGCCGAGAGCCGGGCTCAGTTTCGCGTTTCTCGAGGACGTCATCGAGCTCAACATCCAGGAGCTCTTCCCCGCCACCGAGGTGCGGGGGGCGCATCTGTTCCGCATCATCCGCGACACCGACATGGTGATCCAGGAAGACGAAGCGGACGATCTGCTCGAGACCGTCGATCGCGGCCTGAAGCAGTTGCGCTACGGCGCGCTGTCGCTGCTCGAAGTCGATCAGACGATGCCGCGCCGGGTCCTGAGCATCCTGGTCGAGAACTTCGAGGTTGACGAGGACGTCGTCGTGCGCACGACGGATCGGATGGGCCTGGGCGACTGGCGGGCGCTGACCCGGATACACCGCCCGCAGCTCAAGGATCCCCCGTTCTCACCGCGGACGCTGTTTCCGTCGAACGATCTCGAGGCCATCTTCGATCAGATTCGCTATCAGGACTACGTGGTCCACCACCCGTTCGACTCCTTCACGTCGGTCGAGTCGTTCCTGAAAGCGGCCATTCGCGATCCGCAGGTGGTCGCGATCAAGATGACGTTATACCGGATTGGCCAGAACTCGCCGCTGGTCGATCTGCTGATCGAGGCGGCCGAAGAGGGCAAGCAGGTCGCCGTGCTGGTGGAACTGAAGGCCCGGTTCGACGAGCGCAACAACATCGCCTGGGCCAACCGGCTGGAATCTGCCGGCATCCACGTCGTCTACGGAGTGGTCAATCTCAAGACGCACTGCAAACTGTGTCTCGTGGTCCGCAAGGAGGCCGACGGGATCCGGCGCTACGCGCACATCGGCACCGGCAACTACAACCCCGTCACCTCGCAGATTTACACCGACCTCGGGCTGTTCACGTCCGACGAGCAGATTGTGGACGACGTGACCCAGGTCTTCAACTTCCTGACCGGTTATTCGCACCGGAAGTCCTACGCCGAACTGCTCGTCGCGCCCGTCGCGCTCCGGTCCGGGGTCAAGACGCTCATCGAACGGGAGGCCGAGCACGCGAAGGCCGGACGTCCGGCGCACATCGTCATCAAGAACAACGCGGTGGCGGATCCCGGGATGATCAAGGTGCTCTACCGCGCCTCGCAGATGGGCGTCCCAATCGATCTGATCGTGCGGGGCGTGTGCTGTCTGCGCCCGGGGATCCCAGGGATCAGCGACAACATCCGCGTCCGATCGATCGTCGGCCGCTTCCTCGAGCACTCGCGCGTGTACTTCTTCCAGAACGGTGGCGCCCCCGAGCTCTACATCGGCAGTGGCGATCTCATGGAGCGCAATCTCGACCGGCGCGTCGAGGTGCTGTGTCCGATTCGCGACGTCGAGGTCCGGACGCACCTCCGCGAGGTCGTCCTCGAAGCGCTGCTCACCGACACGCACCGGAGCCTGGGAGCTGCAGACCGACGGCAGCTACGTCCGGGCGCTGCCCCCGCCGGGGAACGCTCCGCTCAACGCCCAGCAAGCCCTGCTCGACTACTACACCCGCCAGTCATCGGAGTAGTGGGGACTTCGGGGACAGGCCTCGATGACAACCGTGGTTGCTCTTGGGGAGAGCTCGCCGTCTCGGCCGAGGAGACGGCTGGGCGGTCAGTGGACGATGGACAGGCTGGACTTCTTCGAAGCCCAGGACTTCGAAGCGTTCGCGTGTGTCCTCGGCGTCGGCGAGCATGTCGGTGAGGGAATGGTGCACCCGCGACCGGAGGAAGCGATAGTTGAGCAGCAGCCGCAGTTCGTAGCCGTGCGGATGCGGGCCGACGTTGACCGTGACGACCCCCTCGGTTTCGTGCGTGAGCGTCCAGAGCGTCCCCGGCCCGACCTCGAAAGAGGCGCTCGCAATGGCATCGAACAGGTCGTCGGTACGGCGCATGGCGACGTTCACGTGATGTGCAGCGATAAGCGTGCCAAGGCACGCCGACGCACAGCGGCCGTGATTTTTCGAGCGCTTTCGCGACAGCCGCGAGACGACGGGCCCGTACTTCTCTGCGCGGGGGCGGACTTAATGCGACCTCGTGCCGATCGGCAATTGGTCGATAGCGCCGGCGGTTGGTCGCGGACGCGGCCAACGATGGAAACGACAGATTGCTAGCGCGGGGTGTCGAGCCGACGAGGCTTGGCCTTGGAGGGCGGGGACGGCGCGGGCTGTGCCGGGCCGCTCTGCACGCCCAGGACACGAACGAAGACCTCGGGCGCGCCCGCCGTGCAGGAGGCCTGGTTGCACGCGCGCACGACGAGCCGGTGTTCGCCTTCGGTCATCGCCGGCACCGACATGCGCCAGGTGGCGCCCCCCTCGGAGACGCGCTGTGCGGCGCCGTGCTCGCAGCGGCCGTCGACACAGACGTCGAAATGCGTGACGTTCGAACCGTCGTGCTCCCACCGCAATTCGAACGGCCACGCACTCTGACCGACGCCGACCCCTTCGACGCACACGACCAGCGCCGCGACGAGGGCAATCCCGAACCTTCTGCGCTTCATCCTCATCGAGACTAGCATGATCGGTACCGCAGCGCGCCTGGCCCCTCGTTGACAACAACGCCGGAACCAGCCGTTGCGAACCCTCCCCTGGCGGGCGTCAACTGGTGGGCTTGTCAGGCAGCGGAGCGGTGGCGAAGAACTCGTCCCTGAACCGCGCCGCGTAGTCGGACAGGAGTTCCGCGACCCGCTCCTCACGATCCGAGGCCACGATGAGGCCGACGTGGTAAGGCTTGTTCACCCGGAACACAATCTCGGGATCCGCATAGGCCGACGTGTCGGGCTCGCGCTGTCGCGCCAGGGACAGCACCAGGCCCGCGGCACGATCCGCATGTGCCGGCACCTCGTAGGTGCCGTCCTCGCCGGCAATCTCGATGTCGGCCCATTCGCGCCACAGGTTCAGACCCGTGGCCGCCTCGACGACCTCCACGATGTGGGCGCCGCCGACACGGGCCGCGGTCTCGAGGAAGAACCACCGCCCATCGTCGCGGCTGCGGATGAACTCGGTGTGCGTCACGCCCCGGACCAGCCCGAGCGCCATCGTCACCTCACGATTGAGGGCGAGCAGGTCCGCCTGCTCGGCCGACGCCCGCGGAAGCGTCTGCGTGACGAAGATGCCACCCTGATGCGCGACATCCATCGGCGGCTGGCCATAGCGATGCACGGCGGCGAACGGGACGTCCCGCTGCCAGACGCACGCGTCCACGTGGTACACGTCCCCTGCGACGTACCGCTCCAGCAGATGGAACGACTGCCGGTCACCCAGCTCGTCGATCGCGCGCCACACCTCGTCGGCGTGCGTGCAGCTTGCGGATGCCGACCGCCGAGGCTTGCGCGCGGGGCTTGAGCACCCAGGGCGCCGGCACGCGCTCCAGGAACTCGTGGATGCGGGCATGGTTGAGGACGTGGACGAACTCGGGGACGAGAACCCCGACGTTCCGCGCGCGGACGCGCATCGCGAGCTTGTCGCGGAAATACCGCGCGGTCGTCTCGCCCATGCCGGGAACGCGCAGATGCTCGCGCAGCAGGGCCGCGGTCTCGACGTCGAAGTCGTCGAGGGCGACGATGCGATCGAGGGATTCGGTGCGGGCCAGGTAGCTGACGCCCTTGACGAAGTCGTCGGGGGACGCGCCCTCGCGCATGTAGAAGACGTCGTCGATGGCCTCGCGCGGCCAGTCGGCCCCGGCCAGCGTATCGAGCGTGAGCAGCAGGACGCGGCAGCCCCGCGCCCGGCAGGCGCGCAGGAAATCGGCGCCCTTCTCGTAGGTGGCGATGCAGAGCATCGTCGGGGCGCGAGACACGGACACGCAACCACTCCTTCGCGGGCAGGCGGGCGGGACGCGGTCACCCGCGGACCGGAGTCGATGACGATTTCCCAGATCGGCGCGCCGCGTCAAGGGCCGATGGCAGGGGTTGCGTCTGCGGGCACCCGGGTTTATAGTTAGCGTTGCTAACTGATAGCCTGTCTAACGACTGGTCGGACCCCGGACCCGGGATTGGACTGATCGTCGCCAGGCGTGCACGCCATGCCACGCCGCCCGCTGCCGAAGGGCCTCGCGCCGACCCGCCTGGTGAACCTGGCCAACGACCTCAACTCGTCGGCGATTCACCTGCTGCGGCGCATCAGCCAGGAGGATTCGGCCGACGGGATTACCGCCGCGCGGGCCTCGGCGTTGTCGGTGCTGGTCTACGGCGGCGCGTCCACGCTCGGGGAGCTCGCCCGTCGCGAGGGCGTCGCCACGCCGACCATGTCGAGGCTGATCGCGGCGATGGTGAACGAGGGGCTGGTGTCGCGCCAGGCCGTGCCCGGCAACCGCCGTACGGTCGCCCTGGCAGCCACTCCCCGCGGGCGGGAGCTCACCGAACGCGGACGGGCGCGGCGCATCGCGCGCCTCGCCTCCGAGCTCGCCGGGCTGCGCCCGGACGAGATTGCCGCCCTCGAACGCGCGATCGCCACGCTCGCGCATCTGGCCACCGTCCTGCCACCCGCAGCCGCGAGCCAGCCGGCGCTCCGCTCGCCTGGCCCGCACCTCCAAGGAGTCACCGACATGAACGACGATCCCACCGCACTGGGCAGCATCGGGCAGATCTCGATCCGCATCACCGATGTGGACCGCGCCATCGCCTTCTATCGCGATGCGCTCGGGCTGACGTTCCTGTTCCGCTTTCCGGGAATGGCGTTCTTCGATTGCGGCGGCGTCCGCCTGTATCTCACGAACCCCGAGAAGCCGGAGTTCGCCGGCACGTCGATCATCTATTTCCGTGTCGGGGCGATCGCCGACGCGCACCGCGCCCTCGAGGCGCGGGGAGTGCCTTTCACGCATCCCCCGCAACGCGTGCACGCCGATGCCAGGCACGAACTGTGGCTGGCGGCGTTCACCGATCCCGACGGCAATCAACTGGCCCTGATGAGTGAGGTTCCCGTTTGAGCTGTGGGTGAGCATCCGCCCTCAAGCCCAGAGCTCAGTGATGTTGCCGTAGTGTCCGGCTTCAGCCGGACCCGGGAGTCCGCCTAAAGGCGGACACTACGACCATCAACGCAAGTGAGTTCGAGGCTGGTCGTCCGTGCGGCGGTCGCACCGCGTTCAGGGGCAACTTTCTTCTCGCAGCACTCGTCGGAGTGTGTGTCTCAGCCTCGACGCTGGCAACGGTGTTACGTGTCGGCGCACGAGGCGCAGCTGGCTGCCGCGTCCGGAACGCTGGCATCCGGCCTGGATTTCCCTGGGCGCGAATGGCCATTGCCGGTGCGATGATCCTGGGCGGTGTCCTGCTCTCCCTCGCCTGGTGCCCGCGCTGCGCGGCAGCCACGAAAGGGTGCGACGCCGGCGACGTTTGACCCGAGCCATGTCATGAACACGATCACCCGTCGTCTCGACATCATGCGGTGGGCACACGAAGCGTGGCGCGACCTGACCTACGCCCTCCGCTCGCTCCGGAAGAGTCCGGCGTTCGCGGCCACGGCCGCGCTCTCCCTGGCGCTCGGGATCGGCGCCACCACCACCATCTTCAGCGTCGTCCACGCCGTCGTCATCGACCCGTTCCCGTACCGCAGTCCCGAGACGCTGCTCAGCATGTCGGTCCGGGGCGCCGACGGGCGCGGCACGGGGTCGAACTATACCGTCGCCGAGTATGTCGAGCTGGGCGAGCGGACGTCCGTCTTCGAAGGGCTGATCGCCTCGACGATCAGCGACATCTCCCTGACCGGCGTCGGCTCGCCGGAGCGCCTGCGTGGCAACTACGTCTCGATGAACACGTTCGAGGTGATGGGCGTCCCGCCGCTTCTCGGACGCACGGTCACCGGCAGCGACACGCGACCCGATGCGCCGCCGGTGGCAATTCTCGGGTACCGGTTCTGGCAACGGCAGTTCGGCGGCGACACGGGCATCGTCGGCCGCACGCTCCGGCTGAACGGCGTGGCGCGCGAGGTCATCGGCGTGATGCCCCGCCGCTTCATGTGGCGTGGCGCTGACGTGTATCTGCCGACCCGCTACGACCGGGGCCTGACGCTCCCGGGCGTTCGAACCGTCCACGTGATGGGACGTCCGAGGCACGGCGTCACCCACGCGCAGATCGACGCCGAGCTCCGGCCCGTTCTCGACGATTTCCGTCAACGCGCCCCCGAGCGCTACCCGGCCTCCTATCGGATCGTCCTCGAGAACTTCGGCGACACGTTCGCGAGCAGTCTGGGGCCGACGCTGCTCCTGCTGCTCGGCGCGGTCGGCCTGCTGCTGCTCATCGCGTGCGGCAACGTCTCGAACCTGCAGCTCGCGCGCGCCACGGCGCGCGAACGTGAGATGGCCCTGCGGGCCACGCTGGGCGCGGGCCGCTGGCGCCTCATTCGACAGTTGCTCACCGAAAGCGCGGTGCTCGCGGTCCTGGGCGGCACGCTCGGCGTCGCGCTCGCCCAGGTGAGCCTCTGGGCGGTGATGGCGGTGATTCCGCCGAACACGATTCCCGACGAGTCGCACGTCCGGCTCAATACGGCAGTGCTGCTCTTCTCGCTCGGCGCTGGCGTGCACCGAGCACGTTGCTCTTCGGTCTCGCCCCCGCGTGGCAGCTTTCGAGGACCGACGCGAATGGTGTCCTTCGCGAGGGCGGGCGGTCCCTGACCGCCGGCGGCCGACAGGCCCGGCTGCGCAGCGCGCTGATTGTGGTCGAGCTCGCACTGTCGATGGTTCTGCTGGTCGGCGCCGGCCTCATGGTGCGGACGCTGGCGCGGATGCAGCAGGTGGCGCTGCCGTTCGACCCCTCGCGCATCCTGACGATGCGTGTGCCGCTGCCGGAGACGCGGTATCCGGCGGTGGAAGATCGGGCACGGTTCCTCACCACTCTCCTCGAGCGTGTCGAAGGCATCCCAGGTGTCCGGTCGGCCGCGGTGAACAGCGGCCTGCCATTTCTGGGCGCCCGTGGCACGCGCATCACGTTGCCGGGGCGGTCGCCCATCGATCAGCCCTCGCTGGTCCACGAGACGACGGCCAGCTATCTGAGGATCCTGCGGGCGCGGGCTGATCGCGGGACGCACGCTCGAGCGCGCCGACGTCACGGCCGTCCGCCACGTCGGCGTCGTCAATCAGGCGTTTGCGCGGCGGTATTTCGGCAGCGCCTCGCCGATCGGGCAGACCGTGAGGCTCGACTACCTGTCGATGCCGCCCGTGCTCGCCACCGACAACAGCTTCGAGATCATCGGCGTCGTCGCCGACATCCGCAACCAGGGCGTGCAGCGGGAGACCTGGCCCGAGATCTACGTACCGTTCGGGGTCAACGGCAACTTCGCGAATCTGATAGTGGAGGCGGCGGTCCCGCCGCTGCAGCTCGATCGCAGCGTGCGGGCGCAGGTCTACGCGATCGATGCGGAGCAGCCGGTCACCGACGTCCGCACGCTCGATGCCGTCATCGACGAGTGGATCTTCTCGCGGCCCCAGATTCAGCCTGATCCTGCTCGGCGCTTTCTCACTGGTGGGCCTGGTGCTCGCCGTGGTCGGCGTCTACGGCATCATGGCCTACGCGGTAGCACGCCAGCAGCCCGAGATCGGCGTGCGGATGGCGCTCGGCGCCACCCGCGCCGACGTGTTGCGACTGGTCGTCGGCCGTGGCGTGCGGCTGGTCGCCGTGGGCGCCGTCGTCGGAGGCGTGTTCGCCCTCTGGGCCACGCGATTCCTGAGCACCCAGATCTGGGGCATCTCGGCCCGCGATCCGTGGGCCTTCGCCGGCGTCGCGCTCGTCCTGGCGTCAGCCGGCCTGCTCGCGTGCCTGGTCCCCGCAATCCGGGCCGCCCGGATCAGCCCGCTCGACGCCCTCAGGTCCGAGTGACGCGTGTGGAGCGGCTGGAGCGACTAGGCGGCTGGAGCGACTGGGCGAGCGTTGGGCACCGTGGGCGCTCGGGCCCCGCGTCGCCAGCGCGCCCCAGGCCGTCGCCAGTCGCCCAGCCGCTCCAGCCGCTCCATGCTACGTTCCCTTGTGCCTCTGCTGACGCTCGACCGCGTCTCGGTTGCGTTCGGCCACGTCCCGCTCCTCGACCAGGTATCGGCCCACATCGAGCCCGGTGAGCGCATCTCGGTCGTCGGCCGCAACGGGACCGGCAAGTCCACATTGCTCCGGGTCCTTTCGGGCGAGCTGGTGCCCGATGCCGGCACCGTGTGGCGACCGCCGACGGTCCGCGCTGCCCGGCTCGAACAGGACGTGCCCCTCTGCGACGATCGCAGCGTGTTCGATGTCGTCTCCGATGGCCTCGGGGAACTGGCCGCTCTGGTCCGCGACTACCATCGGGCCACGGTCGAGATCGGGGCCGGCGGCTCCCCTGCCCTGCTCGATCGACTCGGCCGCCTGCAGCACGAGCTCGAGGAACGGGACGGCTGGCGGCTCGAGCAACGTGTCGAGCTCGTGCTCGAGCGGCTCGACCTTCCCGCCGATGCCCGGGTTGACCGTCTGTCGGGAGGCTGGCGGCGCCGCGTGCTGCTCGCGCGGGCGCTGGTCGCGGAGCCCGAGCTGCTCCTGCTCGACGAACCGACCAACCACCTGGACCTCGATGCCATCACCTGGCTCGAAGGCTGCCTGGCGAGCTACCCCGGCACGGTCGTCTTCGTCACTCACGATCGCGCGCTCGTCGAGCGGCTGGCGACGCGCATTCTCGAGCTCGACCGGGGCACGCTGCGTTCGTGGCCCGGGGATTACGCGACGTTCCTCGAGCGCAAGGAGGCCTGGCTGGAGAACGAGGCACTGCAGCACGCCAGGTTCGATCGCAAGCTCGCCGAAGAGGAGGTCTGGCTGCGCCAGGGGATCAAGGCGCGACGCACCCGCAACGAGGGCCGGGTCCGCGCGCTTCAGGCCATGCGTGCCGAGCGGGCGTCACGACGTGAGCGTGCGGGCACCGTCGACCTCCGTCTGGACGCCGGCGCGCAGTCGGGTCGGCGTCGTCTTCGAGGCCGATCGGATCGGCAAGGCGTTCGGGGACAGCGTGGTCATCGACGATCTGTCCCTTCGAGTCCTGCGGGGCGATCGCATCGGCCTCATCGGCCCGAACGGCGCCGGCAAGACGACGCTGCTGCGCCTGCTGCTGAACGAGCTCACGCCCGACCGCGGCGAGATCCGTACGGGCGCCAACGTGGAGATTGCCTACTACGATCAGCAGCGCGAGACGCTCGATCCGGATCGGTCGGTCGCCGAGACCGTGGGCGACGGGCGCGAGACGGTCGTCATCAACGGTCAGCCGCGCCATGTCGTCGGCTATCTCCGGGACTTCCTCTTTCCGCCCGAGCGCGCGCGCTCGCCGGTTCGGGCGCTGTCGGGCGGCGAGCGCAACCGCTTGCTGCTGGCGCGCCTGTTGACGCGGCCGGCGAACGTGCTGGTGCTCGACGAGCCGACCAACGACCTCGACCTCGAGACGCTGGAGATCCTCGAAGCCCAGCTCGTGAACTGGCCGGGCACGCTGCTGCTCGTGAGCCACGATCGCCGGTTCCTCGACAACGTCGTGACGAGCACGCTGGTCTTCGAAGGAGGTGGCCGCGTCCAGGAATACGTCGGCGGCTATGAGGACTGGATCCGGCAGCGCCCGGTCACGCCTTCGGAGCCGGCGCTCGCCACGCGCCCGCCACTCCCTGCGTCGGCAGCCGCGGCGGTGGTCGCTGCCACGGCTCGAAAGCGGCTCTCCTACATCGAACAGCGCGAGCTCGACACCCTGCCGGCGCAGATCGAGGCGCTCGAGTCCGAGCAGCGTGCGCTGCAGGCGGTCGCCGCCGGCGCAGATTTCTACAAGGAGTCCCGCGAGCGCATTACGGCCGTCCTCGTGCGGCTCGACGCGATCGACGAGGCGCTGCCACAGGTCTACGCGCGGTGGGACGAGCTCGACTCACGTCGATGAGCCGAAGCATCGGGCGGCACAACCTCAGCCCTTGGCCGGAGCGCCGTTCTCCACTATCCGCGCCAATCCGATGGTGGAATAATCAGCGGATGATTCCCCGGCTTCTGCGTGCGGGGCTGCTCCTCCTCGTCGCCGCTGTCGCGTTCGAGGGTCGCGTGGCGGCGCAGCCCGCGGCAGCCACCCCCGCCTCCCCGGCTCCGGCGACGATCGACTTCGCGCGCGACGTCAAGCCGATCCTCGCGGCGAGTTGCGTTCGCTGTCACGCGCGCGGCAAGGCGCGCGGCGGCTTCAGCATCGAGAGCCGCGAGGCGCTGCTCGCCGGCGGTGACAGCGGCATCGACGTCGTCCCCGGCAAGAGCGGCGAGAGCCGCTTCATCGCGCTGGTCGACGGCACCGACCCCGACGAGGTGATGCCGAAGAAAGGCTCGCGGCTCAAGCCGGACCAGATCGCCATTCTCCGCGCCTGGATCGATCAGGGCGCGCCGTGGGATCCCACAGTCAGTTTCGCGCGGGCGGCTCCGCGCAATCTCGCCCGCCGCCATCCGGACCTGCCGGCGGCGCCCTCGATCAGCCATCCGGTCGATCGACTCCTCGCGCCCTACTTGGCCGAGCATAGCGTCGCGGGCCGCCCCGTTGACGATCGCCTGCTGGCCAGGCGGCTGTATCTCGACGTGCTCGGCCTCCTGCCGCCACCCGACGAGCTCCGCGCCTTCATCGCCGATCGCCGCACCAACAAGCGCGAACGCCTCGTCGAGCGCCTGTTCGCCGACCGCGTCCGCTACGCGGAGCACTGGATCAGTTTCTGGAACGACGCCCTTCGCAACGACTACCGGGGAACCGGCTACATCGACGGCGGGCGTCTGCAGATCAGCGAGTGGCTGTTCACGGCGCTGGTCGAGAATCGCCCCTACGACCGGTTCGTCGCCGAGCTGGTGAATCCCCGGCCGGCGTCGCACGGATTCACCAAGGGCATCGTCTGGCGGGGTGTCGTCAACGCCAGCCAGACTCCCGAGATGCAGGCGGCGCAGAACATCTCGCAGGTGTTCATGGGCGTGAACCTCAAGTGCGCGTCGTGCCACGACAGCTTCATCAACGACTGGCAGCTCGCCGACGCCTACGGCCTGGCGGGCGTGTACGCCGACGGGCCGCTCCAGATGGTGGAATGCGACCGTCCGCTGCGCGAGACCGCGCCGATCAAGTTCATCTACGCCGGGCTCGGCGCGATCGACGGGAATGCGTCGCGCTCGACGCGGCTCGAGCAGCTCTCCACGGCGCTGACCAGTCACGCCAATGGGCGCCTCTCCCGAACCATCGTCAACCGGCTCTGGGCCCGCTTCATGGGACGAGGGCTCGTCGAGCCCGTTGACGACATGGAGCAGGCGTCGTGGCATCCGGATCTGCTCGACTGGCTGGCTGAAGATCTCGTGGCCAACGGCTACGACCTGCAGCGGACGATGACGTTGATTCTGACGTCGGATGCGTACCGCATGGCGGCGGTGGACGAGGCCGACCCGGGGGCGTCATTCGTCTTCAGCGGCCCGCTGGTGCGCCGGCTCACCGCCGAACAGTTCGTCGATGCGGTGAGCGCGGTCACCGGCGTCTGGCAGTCCACCCCCGCCGGCGACTTCGATTTCACCGCTCGCGACGCGCGAAGCGGTGCCCGCCTCGCAGGCGCGCTGGATCTGGGCTGCCGGTCCCGATCCCGGCGCGCCGCAGGAGAAACCGGTGTACTTCCGCAGGACCTTCACGCTCCGCGCGGCGCCGGCACTCGCCCAGGCCGTGATCGCGTACGACCGGCCGTTCGTGCTGCACGTGAACGGCAAGAAGGTCGGTGAGTACCGCGGGTCGAAGAATCCACGAACGATTCCCGTCGAGACCCTCCTGCGCGCCGGGCCGAATGTCCTGGCAATCGCCACGTCGGGGACGAACTCGGTTCCCGAAGAGGACGAGCCGCTGCTGCCACCGCGCGCCCTGAGCGTGCAGATCCTCGCACGGACGCGGAGGGCGACCGGTCCCAGCCTCGCCATCGTCGCCCCGACCGACAGCAGCTGGGCGACATCGTCGGTCGCCTCGCCGGGATGGGAACAGCCGGGCACGGCGGCCGGCCAATGGCGGCCGGCACGCCTCGTCGAAGCTCCGCGTGAAACCGACGCTCTCGTGGCCCGCGCGATGGCGGCCGGGGCGCTGTACGGGCGTGCGCGGGCGAGCCTGACCGTGGCCGATCCGCTGATGCTGGCGCTGGGTCGTCCGACTCGCGAGCAGGTCATCACGACCCGTTCGTCCGCCGCCACGACACTCCAGTCGCTGGAGCTCAACAACGGTGAGACGCTGGCCACCAGCTCTGCAGCAAGGGGCCAAGCGGCTCCTCGCCTCGGCACCTCCCACGCCAAAGACACTCGTCGATCGCATCTACGCGCGCGCCCTCGGCCGGATGCCGACCGCCGCCGAATCGCGCATGTGCCGGGATTTGCTCGGGACGCAGGTCCGGAAGGAGGGCGTCGAGGATCTCCTCTGGGCGGTCACGATGCTCCCGGAGTTCCAATTGATCCGTTGACGATCGAGCCGCCGCCATGAAGACCACCCGCCGCTCGTTCCTCGAAACCGCCAGCGCGGCGACGCTGTCAGCGCTCGCCGCCGGCTACCCGCGGCTGGCCGCCGCGCAGGAAGCGCCCGCGCTCGCCGCCCGTGCCGATCGGCTCATCGTGCTCTGGATGGGCGGCGGCATGGCGCACACCGAGACGTTCGATCCGAAGCGCTACACGCCGTTCGAGAACGGGATGAAGCCGGAGCAGGTGCTGAGCACGTTTCCCGCGATCGACACCGCCGTCGATGACATCAAGTTCTCGAAGGGCCTGGAGAAGATCGCGCCGCGTGCATGGACCGCGGGACGCTGATCCGCAGCTACACGGCCGGCGACCTCGGGTTCATCCTGCACTCGCGCCACCAGTATCACTGGCACACCGGCTACGCGCCGCCGCAGACCGTCGCCGCGCCGCACCTCGGCGCGATCATCGCGCGCACGCTCGGGCCGCTGAACCCGGCCGTGCCCGGCGTTCATCAACATCGGCCAGCGCTTCGATCTCGGCGAAGGCGAGGAACTGAAGGCGTTCACCACCGCCGGCTTTCTCGGCAGCGAATACGGCCCGTTCAACATTCCGTTCCCCGATCAGGCCGCCGACAGCGTGCGGCCGCCGGCGGGCATGACGCCGGGCCGGTTCGAGGATCGCGACAGGTTCTACCGCAAGCTGCTCGAGGCGAGCCCGATTGGCGAGCACGGCAGCGACTTACCAGAAGGAGTCGCTGCTGCGCTCGATGGACAACGCGCATCGGCTGCTCAGTTCGCCGGCGGCCAAGGCGTTCGACCTCTCGCTCGAACCGCTGGAGAGCGTTCGGCAAATACGTCCCCGGTTACCAGCCCGGCAAGCAGTTTCGAGGCGACGCAGGACCGCTTCGGCGCCATACGAACAGCAACGGTCGGACGCTTCGGCCTCGGCTGCCTGCTCGCGCGGCGGCTGGCCGAAGTCGGCGCGCGCTACATCGAGGTGACGACCGAATACATCCCGTTCCTCAACTGGGACACGCACGAGAACGGCCACACGCGACTGGCGGAACATGAAGCAGGCAGATCGACGCGCCGATCGCGCAGCTCGTGCTGCGACCTCGAAGAGCGCGGGCTGCTCGACCGCACGCTGATCGTGCTGGCCAGCGAGTTCAGCCGCGATCTGCTGGTCGAAGGCAAGCCGGACAAGAAGGTCAAGGACCAGGTCGACGGTGCCCGACACGATCGACGAACTGAAGCACTACGGCATGCACCGGCATTTCACCGACGCCGGCTGCGTGCTGCTGTTCGGCGGCGGCATGCAAGCGCGGGCATCGTCCACGGCGTCACCGCCGACGAGCGCCCGTGCAAGACGCTCAAGGATCGCGTGGTGATCGAAGACCTGCACGCCACGCTTGTTCGACGGCGCTGGGCATCTCGCCGAAGCTCGCCTACGAGATCGAAAAGCGGCCGTTCTACGTCACGCGCGACGGCCAGGGCAAGGCGATCAAGAGCCTGTTTGCTTGACCGGTGGGGCTCTGGGCTCGAGGAGCACTAGGCCAGCTTCGACCAGGTCGCTTCGCCCGGGGAGCCACCTTTGGTGCAGAACCAGAGGCTGGCGATGCGTGTGCCCTGCTCGTCCACGCTCTCGGTCACGAGCAGTTCCCCGGCCGCCGCGTTCGCCGGCAGGTGCGCGGGCGACGCGTACGCATCGTCGAGAGGAATGAGCCACAACTGAGCGGTGCGGCGGGAGCTGAGGATCGCCCCGCGGTCTCCAGACGAGACGCCGACGACACCCGGACCTGGACGGCCGCGCGCGAAGATGCCGACCTGACCCTCCGAGATCGTCGCGGGTCCGGAGCTCGATTGGGCCTGGACCCCCGGCGTTCCCCGCCCCTGCAATCCAGCTCCGGTGGTTCCGTCGGCCCGGACGCCCACAGGCCCACGGCCGACCACCCCGGCCCCGCCCTGCGCCTCGAATACCGGATCACGGGGGGTGGACTGCTCGTACCCCACGAGACCGTTGCTGCCGCGCCCGTATACGCCGAACGCGTCGGCGCCGCCGAGCCCGACGGCGCCCGAGCGGGCCTGCTCCTCCTCGGACGCATTGCGCGTCACGCCCTCGACGTAGCCGACGACGCCGTTCCGGCCCCGGCCGATGATCATCTGCTCCGCCGGCGCATCCGCTCCACTCGCCATACCACCTCCAGGAGCCGCGGGAAATCCGGCCGCCGGCGGCGTGCGCTCGATCACGTCGCGCCGAGGGCTGCCAGCATAAACGGCGACGGAGGGCCACGCCGAACACTGCCGGCCACTCCGAGGCTGACGCCTCCGGGACCTCACGACGGGTACTCAGCGGTCAGTGACCACGAAGCGGCGTGCCTTCATGTCGAACCGCGGCAGGGTGCCCGGTTCGACGATCGAGACCGGCACCGTGAGGCCCAGCGCGCGCCGCAGCTGCTGCGACAGGTGGCTGACTGCTGCCTCGGCCTCGGGCCCCGAGGCAGCCAGCTCGATCTCGAGCGACAACGATCGCATCGCGCCGTCGCGCGCCACGGTCGCCCGGAATTCCTCGACCAGCGGCAGCTCGCGCACGATCGACTCGATCGCTGCCGGGTAGACGTTGACCCCGCGGACGTTGACCATGTCATCGGTGCGGGCGAGCACCCCGCCTTCGAGTCGCGTGAACTCGCGGCCGCACGGACACGCGGCGGCGGCACGCATCACCAGATCGCCGGTGCGGTAGCGGATGACCGGAGAGGCCAGTCGCCCCAGATTGGTGACGACCAGCTCGCCCACGACACCTGGGGCAGCCGCGAGACCGGTTGCCGGATCGATCACTTCACACACGTACTCCCGTTCGTTGAGATGCATGAACCCGGGACAGTCCCAGCACTCGAAGGCCAGCGGGCCGACCTCGGTGAGTCCGTAGTGATCGATGACCCTCGCGCCCCAGCGCTGTTCGATGCGACCGCGGACCGGTGGCAGGCTTCCGCCTGGCTCGCCGGCGACGATCAGGACACGCACCGATCCGGACCCGAGCGGGTGACCTGTACGCGCGGCCACTTCCGCCAGCCGCAGAGCATAGGTCGGCGTGCAGCAGACCACCGTCGGCTGGAGCGCGTCGATGAGCGCCAGACGCTGATCGGTGGACATGCCGCCGGCGGGGATGCAGTGCGCGCCGAGCTGGCATCCTGCCTCGAACGCGGTCCAGAAGCCCAGGAACGGCCCGAACGAGAACGGGAAGAAGATCCGATCCGCGCCCGACACGCGCGCCGCGTCGTAAACCGCTTTCCAGCACTCCAGCGTCCACTGCCAGCTCTCGTTGGTGTCGAGCCATCGCAGCGGCGATCCGGTGGTCGAGGAGGTCTGGCTGTAACGCGTGTAGGCCTCGATCGGCTCTGACAGCCGCAGCCCCACGGCGGGTGCCCGGCCTGATCGGCGACCAGTTCGGCCTTCGTCGTCAGCGGGAGCGCCGCCAGATCGCGCGGGAATTGCAGCGCACCAGGGTCGAGGCTGGCGAGCTTCCGCGTGTAGAACGCGTTCCTGCCGACGACATGCGCAAGCAGGGCGTGCAGACGCAGCGCCTGATGTGCCGTGATCTCGCCGCGAGTACCGGCGTGCACGTCGTGACCCGTCATGCCTCGTGGCGATCGGGCGGCGCCGGCGGCGTCACACCCAACCGCGACAGAATCTCCACGGGGATCGGCACCGCCTTCATCGGCTCGCCGGGACGGTGGCGCACGCAGATGGTGACGAGCGTCCCGGTGCCGATGCTGGTGCCGTCCCGCTCGACCACGCACGCGTAGCGAATGGTCTTGCTCCGCACCTCCGCGACCCGAATCGCCACGTCGAACTCCTCTTCGAACCGCAGCGGCCGTTGGTAGTCGAACGCCGCCGAGACGCGCGGCCAGCCGACGCCGCTGTCCGGTGACAGCACGCTCAGGCCGGCCGCCCGCCACAAGGCGTGCTCCGCCTCCTCCATATAGCGGAAATACCAGCTGAAATGGACGATACCCGCCGCGTCGGTCTCGTAGAACTGGACCCGGCGGCGGTGCCGGTGCTACTCAGCGCTCAAGGCTCTGGACGACGGCCTTCCGGCAGCACGAGCTCGTTGGCCTTGTCGGGCACCAGGTCGGGCGGGACACCGGCGAACCACGGCGGGATCGGTTGCTTGCCAGGGGGATAGAGGGACTCCATGGGCGTCCAGACCTCGTCCACCCGCTCGGTGAACAGGTCGCCGATGAGGAGATCCGTGATCGTATTCCGCAGCTCCGGGTAGCGCTTCACGAACGCGCCGAAGCTGAAGCCGTCGTAGTACTCGCACACGAGGCGTCGCATGCGGTCCACGCCCTCGTTGAAGCCCTGGCCCCACTGCCCCAGCTGCGCAGCCGAGGTATCGCCCCGTTCGAGACCGTCGGCAATCGCGTCCGCCGCGAGCTGTCCCGACTTGAGCGCGAGGAGCACACCCGAGGAGTAGAGCGGGTCGAGAAACCCGAACGCGTCGCCGACCAGGACCCAGCCATCCCCCGCCACCGCCTTCGATCGGTACGAATAGTCGCGCGTCGCGAAGTAGCCGGTGACGCGGGTCGCCGGCTTCACACGGTCCTGCACGGCCGGACACGCCGCCACCTCCTCGGCGTAGGTCTGTTCGTGCCCCCCGCGACCCTTGAACAGGTAGTCGAACGGCGCCACCACCCCGACGCTCACAATGTCGTCGTGGAGGGGGATGTACCAGAACCAGCCGTTGCGGCTGGTCGTCTGGAGCACCATGGTCGCGCCTTCGTCGCGGCCGGTGTCGCGATACGCGCCCTGCCAGTACGTCCAGATCGCGCCCTTGTTGAGCAGCGGATCCCAGAGCCGCAGCTTGAGGCGGTTCTGGAGCAGCGCCGCCTGACCGCTGGCGTCCACGACCACCTCGGCCCGCACGTCCCGGCGTTCGCCGCTCTCGTCGCGGATACGGACGCCCACCGCGCGATCTCCCTCGAAGAGGACCTCGAGCACGTGCACACCCTCACGGGCATCGACCCCGTGCTCGCGCGCGTTCTCGAGCAGCATCTGATCGAATTCGCTGCGCACCACCTGCCACGTCTGCGAGCAGGCGTGCGGCTTGTTGTCCCAGAAGTAGAAGGGCGCCGACTGGCGGCCGTTGGCGCTGACGAACTGCACGCTGTGCTTCTTGACGAAGTGACTCCGCCGCAGCTTGTCGAGCATCGCCAGCCGCTCGAGCACCCAGTAGGTCTCGGGGATCAGCGACTCGCCGATGTGGAAGCGCGGAAACCGCTCCCGTTCGAACAGCGTCACCTGCCGGCCCCGCTGCGCGATCAGTGTCGCGGTCGTCGATCCGGCGGGTCCGCCGCCAATCACGACCACTTCCGGATTGCGGTCTGCTGCCATCGTTTAGGCTCGATCGAGAGAGAGGGTCGCTGACGGGGACCGGCGCCGCTCAGGTGTACCGGATGCCCGCGTGCGCGGGCAGGAAGAACCGGCGCAGGAGCACGTCCACGCGCAGCAGCGCGCCGCGGGTCAGGGTGATCGCATCCTCGCTGGCCGCCGCCAGCCAGCCGTCCGAGGCCAGCGACCCGAGCGCTTCGCGAAAGCGCTCGAGCACGTTGACGCCGTACTTGCCGGCGAAGTATGCGGGCTTCACCGAGCCACGCTTCAATTGGAGGACGAACTCCCGGATCAGCCGCTCGTCGCCGGTTGGCCGATAGGCGCGCGCCAGCGGGATCTCGCCACGGTGAATCGCCTCGCCGTACGGCCCCCACGCGTCGAGGTTCTGCACGTGCACCCCGTTGACGTGACCGAACGAGGCGACGCCGAGGCCGGCGAGGTCAGCGCCCTCCCACAGCCGATCGCGGTAGACGAAGGTACTGTGCGAAGGATCCTTGACCGCGGTGTAGGCGCTGCCCACGTGATAGCCGGCGCGTTCGAGCGCCTCGAACGCTTCGGCCACCCAGCGCCGCTTCGTCTCCCATCCCGCGACGTGCTCATCGAAGCGGCCGGTGTGCGCCAGCCGATCGCGCGAGATGGTCGTGTTGAACGGCAACTCCATCTGGTAGATGGTCACGCTGTCCGGATCGAGCGCCAGTGTGCGGCGGATCGTGTCGGTCCAGTTCTCATCGGTCTCGCCGAGCATGCCGGCAATGAGATCGATGTTGATCTGGGGAAAGTCGAGATGGCGCGCGAACTCGTACGCCCGCGCGATCTCCTTGGATCGGTGCGCCCGCCCGTTCAGCTCGAGCAGGTGATCGTCGAAGCTCTCGACACCCAGGCTGAGGCGCGTCACGCCGATGCCCCGAATGGCCGACAGCTTGGCTTCGGTCAGGGTGCCCGGCTCGCACTCGAAGGTGACCTCTTTCGCGTCGCGCCAGGGCTTGACCGCCTGCAGTCGCGACACGAGGCTCTCGAGCTGCCTGGTGGAGAGGAACGAGGGCGTGCCACCCCCGAAGTAGACGAAATCGAGCGCCCGGTCGCGAAATGCCGGCAGGTCGCGGTAGAGCTCCCACTCCCGGCCCAGCAGGTCGAGATAGCTGGCCACCTCCTGCGCGTTCTTGTCCGTGTAGACGCGGAAGTAGCAGAAGTGGCAGCGCTTCCGGCAGAACGGGATGTGCAGGTAGAGTCCGAGCGGCGTGCCGGGGACGGGAGCCGAATGCAGCGCGGGACTCGCGTCGGCCGCTACTGCCTCGGGCCTCCATACAGAGAACGGCGGGTAGTTGGCGACGAAGTAGCTGCCGACTTCCGTGTCCTCGGCTGGAATCGTACTCGTCTTATCGGTCATGGACTGCAGAGATTGTCTGCCTCTCTCGATCCCATACGCGGGACGACCTCTGCAGCTTACGGCATTTGGGGCTCCGCCGTCGCCGGCAACGCCGCATGTCATCGGGGGCACGTGGATTGCACTGACTGGCGCGAGAATCGTGCAACGGATCGCCAGCCGAGCGGCTCGGCACGATCCCTGAGGCGCGTCACGACGCGCCCTTTCGAGGCCCCTATGCGCAAGAGTGCCCGCTCCCCACTGACCTGCGCGCTTTTTCTCGCCCTCTGGGCAATCGCAGGAGCACGAACTGCTTCTGCGGATGTGATTACATTTCGGTTGGACCTGAATGTGCGATCTGTGGACGTCAATCCGGGAGACGTCTTCGATCCATACGTCGCGGAACACTTTCCTCTTGCCGACGACCTCTCCCTCCTGGTGTCGTGGGACACGGACGCAGCGGCGGGGCCGGGCGGGGAATTTCAGGGGGCCCTGACGGGCGTCACGCTGGAGCGGGAGGACTACAGGTCCAACCGCCGAGCCGCGCCCGGGTGGAATTATCTGGCCACGCGGCCTGGCGATTCGTTCGGCGGGTTTGCCGATCTGGCGCCGCGCCCCGGCGAACCAATGCTGCCATTCGAGGCCTACTATTTCGAGTTCTGGACCGAGTTCGCGTTCGGCACGCTGCAACCGGGCGCACTGCCGACGATGTTGCCGGCCGAGCCGCTTCGCGGCGAGTTTCTCGTGGCGCTCGGCAGCGGCTACTACGAGAACCCACACTTCGTGACCGGCGACATCCAGTCCATCACGGCAGTGCCCGAACCCGGAACGCTCCTGGTGTTCGGGACGGGTCTCGTTGCCTGGGGCGTCGCGAGGATTCGTCGGAGGCGTTGAATGACCACCATGGTGCGCGCGGGACCGAAGAACCCCGGGACCGCCGCCGTGCTGAGCCTGATCGTGCCGGGCGTCGGCCAGTTCTACAACGGCGACTTTCTGCGCGGACTGTTCTGGCTGATCGTGACGCCGGGGTTCTGGATCGGCACGGGAGGTCTGTTCGGCTGGGTGTGCCACGTGATCGCAGCGGTCACGGCCCATCATCGCGCGGAGCGTCACAACCGCTTGGTGGCCGTCTGACGTGCCTTTGGTATTCGTAGTGTCCGCCCTTAGGCGGACCGCCTTGGTCCGGCTGAAGCCGGACACTACGTCAACACGCTCGGGTCCGGCTGAAGCCGGACACTACGTCAACGACGTCCACGTCGCGAATCAACCCGCAGGCGAGACGCTGGAGGCCGGGCACGACTCACCCGGTCTCGGTCCAGTCACGACGATTTCCGCAATCCACCAGGGCGCCTCGGCATCATCGCGCAGCTGCAGTCGCAGCCGTGGGGTGATCACCGACTTCAGGTCGAGCACGATCGGCGCCTCGCGCTGGCAGCGGACCGCACCTGAGAGCGTGAGGAGGCTCGTCGTGCCGCTCCAGGCCACGTGGGCCGCGTCGGACCCGGGCGGGAACGCCAGGACTTCCAGCGACCGCGGGTACTGGAGCGGCCACACGCCGAGCTGCAGCATGACGGCACACACCGGGGCGGCTTCCTCGAGCGTGAGCTCGACCGCATCGCCCCGCCGCTGACGATCAGCGGGGCGCCACCCCGAATCGAGCTGTCCGTCCTCGAGGATTGAGGTGATGTCCGCTCCGTCCCGTGCGTCCGTCACGCGGACCCGCAGTCTCCGCAGCCGCGTGGAACCGGCTGCGTCGGGCGCGCACGCCGCGCGGGACAGATCGCCCGCGGCCGTTGTCGATGACGCTTCCACCCGCGCCGCGGGACGTCCTTCCTGCACCGACAGGATCGGGCGATCGATCTGCAGGGCGGCGAGCACGTCGGCCGGTTCGCTCTTCTCCAGCGCCTCGATCAACCGGTAGTGCGGCGGCGTATGGCCGCTGTAGCCGTTCACGATCGGCCGACCGTGCTGCATCATGCGATACATCGCCGCAGTGTCCACCGCCCGCGAGCCGACGGGGCGCTCGGCGATGACCACCTCCGGCCGTTCGCGCGACACGTCCAGCGGTCCTGGCGGAGCGACGAGCGGCATCGGCCGGATCGCAATGTCAAACGCGACGAGCAGCGCGCCCACGCCGTACATCAGCGGGCGGCGTCCCGGCCAGCGAACGGCCAGCCGCGACACGGCGACCGCGAGCAGCACCGCGAGGCACAGCGACGTGAGCATCCAGAAGCGGGTCGGCACGCGCAGGCCGTTCCAGCCGGGGAGCACCATCAGCCAGGCGTAAGGTGCCCGGTACCAGAAGCGAACGCCGCCGGCGGCGGCCTCCGGGCCGAGACTGAGACAGGCCGTCACGGCTGCTGCGACGAGGTAGAACGCCGGCATCGAGGACGCGCGGAACGCGCGGCGCACCGGCGGGGCGAGACAGGCCGCGGCCGCCAGCAGGACACACGCAGCCGCCAGCGTCTTGTGGGGACGTGTCATCGACACGCGCACGAACCCCAACTCCATGACGAAAGGGCGTACGGCGGCGACGACCGCAAGCGCCAGCGGCAGCAGCGCCACCATGCCCAGCCGGGCGCTCGGCCGCCATGTCGCCTGCTCCGGGTCACGTCGTGTCCGCAGCAGGATGACGACCATGACGCCGATCACGACGGCCAGTCCCGGAAACAGGGCGCGCTCCTGTGCGGCCGGCGGCAACACCGCGCTCCAGAGCGACAAGAGCGGTGCGGTCAGGACGTCGAGCAGATCGGCGCTGTAGGACTCGATCTGCTCACGATCGCGCACGAACCCATACGATTGCTGGATCGTGTGGTAGGCCAGCAGGACCGGCAGGAACGGCAGGCTCGCCGCCAGCCACACGCCAGACGCCCGCGCCACGAGGGGCAGCGCCGCGCGCGAGCGCCCGAACCAGACCAGCCACATCACGATCAGGAGCGACGCGTAGAACAGGTAGTAGCCGCAGCTTGCCGCGAGCAGCAGCCACGCCGCGCCGAAGAGCACCAGCCAGCGCGACTGCTTCGACTGCCAGTAGGCGTGGAGTGACAACAGGACGAGGGGCAGGCCGTAGACGCACAGCACCTGCAGGTGTGCGAGCTGGTCCGCCTTGTACGGGGCGAAGCCGAAATAGAGACCGGCCAGAAACGCGGCCGGCCAGTGGCCCGTGAGCCGCAGGCAGAGCCAGTAGGTCGCGCAGGCGGCCGCAGGAAATGAGACCAGGAAAACGATGTTGTACGTCGTCAGTGGAGACAGTCCGAGCGCTTGCAGCGGCGTCGTGACCGGGTAGAGGCCGAGCAGATGCTCCGAGAACGCGAGTGCGCCGGGCGCCGGAAAGAAGATCGGCGGGCTCCACCACGCCGCGGTCAGCGGGACGGCCTGCGTGTTCCACCACAGGATCCACGTATTCAGGATGGGATCGATCGGCGTCGTGCGGAATCGTGGTTCCGAGACGCGGTCACGAGCGGCCAGGTGTACGCGGCCGCAACCAGCAGGTAGGTCAGGACAACGCTGGCGGTTCGCACGAGGCGCCGGCAGTCTACACGAATTCCGCGGGGCCATCAGGACTGACAGCCGGCGGCCTATAGTGTCAGGTGTGATCCGGGCGTCGCGTCAGGGCGTCGTGATTGCCGTGGTCCTGCTCGTCGCGGGGGCGGGCCTCTGGGCGCTGTTCACGCGGCCGACGCCTCGCGCGGTCGAGGCCGGCTTCTGGTTCGAGCCGCTCACCTACGAGTCCGCCGCGCTCGGCGGATCGATCACCGTGCAGGAGTTCTCCACCATCGAGACGATCGCGCGCGCGGAGATCGCAAGCGCGTTCGACGGCCTGCGCATCACCATCTCCGATCGCCGCACCGCGTCCTACGCCGTGCGCGTCGTCCCGCAGCTCCGCGATCCGCGGTTCCGTGGCCACTATGAGGTGGCGGGCGCCTCGTACGGCATACCGGGCGTCGGCGGCTCGGGTGCTGTGAGCTTCCCCTTCCTGGCCGGCGGGGCAATCGCGTCCGCGCCGCCCGGCGCGGCCCGCAGCGACATCATCGCTGCGATCGGACGGGGAATCGGCCGCACCGCCGTGCACGAGCTCACGCACCAGCTCCTGCCGCGGGCGCCGATTCACGGACAGGACATCCAGAGCTACGAGTACGACTCGGCGGCGCGACGCGAGCACTACTACGGCGGGATGCACTGGGGAGCGGCGTGGCCGCTTCTTCGCCAGCAGTTCGGCGACGATGCCGACCGCGCGGATCGCGCATCCGGCGCGCGATAGCGGTGTGCGCCGCTCGATCGGGGCCGGAATCGTTCCCGACGTCCCTACGCCCGGCGCACTATTCGTGACGCAGGGCGACCATGGGATCGACACTCGCCGCGCGCCGTGCCGGAAGGTAGCAGGCGAGGACGGCCACGAAGAGCAGCAGCGCTCCCACGCCGATCATCGTCGCGGGATCGGTCGGAGTCGTCTCGAAGAGCAGGGTCTGCAGCACGCGCGTCGCGACCAGCGATCCCATCAGACCGACGAGGATGCCGGCGCCCACCGGGATCGCCGCGCCGACGAGCACGAGACGCACCAGATCGAGCGTGGAAGCGCCCAGGGCGGCCCGCACGCCGAGCTCCTGCGTCCGCTGCGCCGTGACGTAGGACAGCACGCCGTAGATGCCGATCGCCGCGAGCAGCAAGGCCAGCCCGGCGAACAGCCCCAGCAGGAATGTGCGGAGCCGCGTCCCGCCGACCGCCTCCGACTTGATCTCCTCGAGCGTCCGTACGTTGTCGAGCGCCTGGTTCTTGTTGATCTGCCACACGGCGGCCTGAACGGCTCTGGTGAACGTCGCCGGCTCGCCCCGGCCCTTCACCAGCAGGCTGACGCCGACGATGGGGCTCTGGGCGTAGGTCACGTAGATGCCCGCACTCGTGCTGTCGAGGCTGCCGACCTTCTCGTCGGCGACCACGCCCACGACTTCCCACGGAATCTCCGGTCCGAGCTCGCGGCGGCCGGTGACGATCTGCTCGACGAAGACACGGCGGCCGACGGGATCCGCACCCCTGAGGAAACGCCGCGCGAACGTCTCGTTCACGACCGTGACCGGCGGACGCCCTGCGGCATCCGTCGCCGACAGCGTCCGGCCCCGCCGCAGTTGCATGCCGAGCGCGCCGAAGTAGTCCGGCGACACGATCTTGAAGTAGCACGGCTGGCGTCCGGCGCTGTCCGTGTTGGCCATCCCGTCGAGCCGGAACGGCATGCCGAATCCCCAGCCCTGCATCGGAAGCGCAGAGGTCATCGCCGCGTGCTGCACCCCCGGAACGGCCTTGACCTGGCCGATGACGCTGCTCGAGATACGTCGTCAGACGTGCGCCATCGACATCGCGCTCCATGATGAGCGGCAGGTTCATCGTGACGACGTTCGTCGAATCGAAGCCGAGGTTCACCTGCATCAGCCGCTGGAAGCTCCGGATCAGGAGACCCGCGCCGACCAGCAGCACGAAGGCCAACGCCACTTCCGACACGACCAGCGCATGTCGCATCCAGCGCCGGCCGGCGCTGCCGGCTGCGCCTCGTCCACCTTCCTTCAGGACTTCCGATGGATCGCGCCGTGACGCCTGGAAGGCGGGCACCAGGCCGAACAGCATGCCCGTGAGGAGCGCCAGCGGGTCAGAAAGCTCACGACGCGCCAGTCCACGCCGACGACCGACTGCGCGGGGAGATAGAACTGCGGCAGCAGCGCGCCGAATCGCCGCGAAAGAGCCCGTAGCCCAGCGCAAGCCCGGCGGCCGCTCCCAGCAGCGAGAGCAGGAGGCTTTCCGTGAGGAGCTGGCGCACCAGCCGAAGACGACCCGCGCCGAGCGCAGCGCGCAGGGCCATCTCGCGAGATGCGCAGCGTCGCACGCGCGAGCAGCAGGTTCGCCAGGTTTGCGCAGCCGATCATCAGCACGGCGCCAACCGCCGCCATCATCACCATGAGCGACAGGCGCAGGCTGGTCGCCGACGACGCGGTCCACGAGGCGATCGACCGTGGCGCCCCAGCCCTTCTTGATGTCGGGGTACTGCTCGGCGATGCGGCCGGCGATGCCGCTCATCTCGGCCTGCGCCCGCTCGAGGCTCACGCCCGGCTTCAGCCGCGCGACGACGGACAGGTAGTGGAAGTTGCGCGACGACGCGAGCCCGATCGAGCGCGAAGCGGCACGCAGATCTCGGCCCACGCCCGATCGAACTCTCCGCCGCGGGCCAGAACGCCGATGACGGTGTAGTCATCACCATTCAACGTGATCGAACGGCCGACCACGCCGGCGATCGCCGCCGAACTGGCCGACCCAGAAGCGGTGGCTCAACACCACGACGCGATCCGGCCGGGCCGGTCCTCGCCGGGCGCGAACGTCCGGCCCCTCGCGGCCTGCACGCCCAGCACGTCGAAGTACGCACGCTGAGACGCGTGCTGCCCGCGCCTGACGCGGCTCGCCGCGCCCGGTCAGGGTGAGCGAATCGCCGGTTCGGGCGGCCATCGCCCGGAACGAGGTCGCCTGAGACTGCCAGTCGAGGAAATTCAGCGCCGAGACGCCGTTGCGCAGCCCGCGCGGAGGCTTTTCCCAGATCTGGACGATCCGATCAGGCTTCGGGATAGGACAACGGCTTGAGCAGCAGGCCGTCCACGAAGCTGAAGATCGCGACGTTCGCGCCGAGGCCGAGCGCCAGCGTCAGCGTCGCAAAGATCGTGAACCCGGGATTCTTGAGGAACGTGCGCCAGGCATATCGCAGGTCGGCCAACCACGCCATCTCACCTCCAGCCGGACGCTGGTGGCTGCGGGCATCCGTTCTGCGTCGATCGGCTTCACATGAGACGGAGCGCAGCGCCGTGGCGTTGGTCCGAGCGCAGAAGCAGAGGTCACTCGTGTCGTAACCGTCTAGGCTCCGCTGCTGTCGTCCTGGTCGCCGGCGATGCAAGCGGGGCACACGCCTTTGCCGTCCGCGACGTCGAGCACGCGCCAGCCAACTTGTTCAGTCGCGAGCCAGGAGCCATGGGACGCGAGAAATCCACAGAGCACGCAGCGCACCACGGTCTGCCGGGTCCGCAGGGAAGGCGAGGTTGGCACCGGGCGAGAAGGCTCATCCGCCAGGCGCGGGCGCGAAAGCGGGGGCCCCTCGCTGCGCCGGAGCCTCTCGAGCTCCAGGTGCAGCAGCGTCATCTCGTGCACGAGACGGGATCGCTGCCGGTGAGTTTGCGGATCGACGCTGTCGAGCGCCGCGTATCGGCGTTGCAGCTGGAAGAACCTGTACAACAGCCGCTCGTGCTTCTCGGCTCGGTCCTCGTAGGACATGGACACGCACCCGGCGTGTCGGCGGCAGTGGAGCGGATTGATTTTACCTGAGGCACAGTCGCAGCGTCACGTCGTGTCCGGAAGTCAGGTGGACTGACGCGAGGCGATGCGGAGAGGACCCCGCATCACCCGTCTATATCGTCGCGAGGACTGCACAGTCGCTATGTCCGTCCAGAACGAGACAGCTCAAGAGGCGACCGTCGAGTGTCTGCAAACTGACGAGCTCATTCTCTTCGAGCGGCTCAGCCAGGTTGAGGACCTCGATGTACGACGGCACGCCGTTGAACCACACCGCGTGCGTGACATAGTCAACCATCATTTCCTCGGACTGTCTGCGAATCAATCGCCCTCGTTCGCGATTCATGCGCCCCCTCGGTCCTGGGCCATCCCACCGCCATTGAATCGCAAATCGCGATCCACCGACAGCGGCCTCACCGCAATCGAGCCACGATGGACGAGGTGGTTCACGCGTCCGAGTCTGAGCCTCGACCTTGGACACCGCTGATCTTCGACGCGTCCGTTGACCGCGCGGCACCGCCCCAATCGCGTATGCGATACTCCCGCCGGCGCATCCCATGAAGCTGATTCTGCCGGCGCTGACCTTCGTCTATGCGGTCATCGCGCTCGTGTTCGGGCTCGCGTCGATCTGCCTGCTCGTCCTGGCGGTGATGGCGTTGTGGGAGGCGTCTGTCCCCGGTCTTGCGGCCAACGGCAGCCGGGCGGCCAGGGCGATCGAGAGCATCGGGCTGTTGGCGGTCTCGCTGATGGCGTTGGAAATGTCGCAGACCGTGCTCGAAGAGGAGGTCGTGCGCCGGGTGCACGTGAGCGCGCCGACGCGAGTGCGCCGCTACCTCTCCCGATTCCTCGTCGTCGTCGTGGTCGCACTCGCGATCGAGAGCCTCGTGGGCGTGGTGGACGCGCTGCACGGCAACGCGGCCGATCTCCCTCGCGCGGCAGCGGTGGCCGCGGCAGCGGCGGCGCTGCTGGCCGCATGGGGTGGCTTCATCCGCCTGAATCGCTCGGCCGAGGAGCTCGAGCCGGAGGGGCTCGGCGAGGCCAAGCAGGAGGACACCAAGGTGCAATGACGATCGGGCGGGCTACGGGTTCCGCCTCAGGCACGGCCAGCGCACTCGGCGCACAGCCCCACGTGGTTGGTGACGTCGATGTCCCGCCACCCCAATCCCTCGGCGGAAGACACCGAGAAGGCCACGAGGACGTACTCGCACCCGCGGCAGCGGAGGCTCACGGACTTGTGAGTCATCGACTCGCCCGCAGTCTGGCCCTGAGAATCGAATCGAGACTGGTCCGCGCGACTTGTGTCCGTGCCCATGACGCCCCCCGGGTTCCGCACGGCTCTCTATTGCAAGCGGGCGGCCGTCGGCGGCGGAACACGGTGGGCTCGGACTACGCAACACCCCGATCGGCTGGCGCCTGCTCGCAGACACCGTCAACCCGGCAAGCCGGGCAGCACGGTTCGGCGTCCTGCTCTTCCTCGATAACGACGAATGTCCAGCCGCTCATCAGGGCCACTTCGCGCGAGTCGATCGCCGCCACGAAGCCGCACTTGTGACAGGTCAGCATCAGCTTGCCCATCGTCGGTCTCCTGCCGTTCCTGAGTCGGAGTCACCGTGGAGCATATACCAGCCGAATCGCGAGGAGATAGGCGTGAGCGTACGCCAGGTTCCAGGCATCATGCTCGACGTCGATCGCCGGGAGGCGTGAGGCCGACTCGTGCGGAGGTGTGACATGACTCGAGACAGCGACGTGACGTTCGTGAACGTGGCAATGGGACTGGTCATCTCGGGGGTCATCCGGATCGACCCCGAGGATCCCAAGACGCTCGCGACACTTCGCGAGGCGACGCAGAAGGTGTGCGACGCGCTCTTTCCGAAGGAGCCGAACGGACCGCGTGTCGGATTCGGGTATCCGGATCTCGCGAACACGTGATCGGGGCGACGTTCTCGCCCAAGTCCGACCCGCTCGAAGGAATGGCCGCAGCTGCTCGACCGAGCGACGCCGCCGCGAGTCCGGCACCCAGGACGCGGCTCAGCAGACCGTGGGTGCTGGCCGCGCTCGCCATCCTGCTGGTCGGTCGCCTGCCCGTGCCGGCGTCGGCACAGACGATCGAGGTCGCACCCGTCGGCGGCTACCGTTTCGGCGGCGACCTCTTCGAGATCACGACCAGCCGTCCTCTCGATCTCGACGGCGCGCCGGTTGTTGGAGGCACCGTCAACGTCGAGATGTGGGACGGCCTCTGGTTCGAGACGCTGTTCACACATCAGCAGGCGCACATCGACATTCCTGGCGATGCGCTCGGTCCGCCTGCCCGCGTGCGCGCAGTCGTGGATCATTGGTTGGCCGGCGGCCGTCAGGAGTTCGGAGCGGGACGTGCGCGCCCCTTTCTTACGGGACTTGTGGGGCTCACGTATTACGGGGCGGAGGGCGACGGTGAGATCCGGTTCACAATCGGCGCCGGTGGGGGCGTCAAGCTGCTTCTCCAGCGCCGGCTCGCTCTCCGGTTCGACGGCCGGGTGTTCACGACCTTCGTGGACGTCGATGCGCACGCCGTGGCATGCGGACAGGGAACCTGTTTCGTCGGCCTCGACGTGAACGTCGTGTGGCAGGTCGAGTTCACCGCAGGCCTGGTCCTCGTCTTCTGAGCGCGGCACCAAGGTTCCACGACGACTCATCGAAGCGGCCGAGCCCGATGTAGCCTGACCGAGAGCGGTCACAGCCTTCTGGCGTCTCATGACCGACCCGGCTTTCCGAACGAGCCTCAGGACGCGACGGTGATTGTGCCGGGCACCGACTCGTTGTCCGCAGTGTCGACGGCGATGACCGCGATGTTGCTGGTGACACCGTATTCGATTTCGACTTGCGCGGTAGTCTGGCCAACTACGACAGACCGCAACTCACTGTTGACGTACACGTCGTAGCGGATGAGCGCCGGTGGGGCGAAATCGTCCGTCGAGGGAACCCATCTCACGATGAGGAGCGCACCATCGCTTTCTGCCGTGACGTCCATGGGTTGTGTCGGCGGCGTGTGGTCGTTGGGGTCACGGGGGTCGGTCGTCACGACAACGGGGTCGCTGACGGGCGACAGGTTCCCGTCAACGTCTCGCGCACGAACGGTGAACGTATATGTCGTCTCCTGGTTCAGCGGAAGACAACCCGTGGCCACCAGGACAGCGGCGCAGGTAAACGTGCCGGTTCTCGAATTCAGCGTGGAGACTGCCTGCCCGTCGATCGAGATCGTGTACCAGATCGTCGGGCCGTCGTCGGTGGACGACCAGGTGAGCGAGGCGTGCGTTGCCCCCACGTCCAGCACTGTCACGACAGGCTTCGTCGGCGCGGCGAGCTGCCCCGGCAGGGTGATTGTCACTGGGTTGCTGGACTGGGAAAGGTTCCCGGCCGCATCCCTGGCGTAGACGCGAAAGATGTAGGTCTTGCCCGACTGCAGACCCTCGAGCGTGTGGCTCGTCACCGTCTGACTCACCGTCACTGTCGTCCCTGCGCAGCAGATGACGTAGCTGAAGCTGCCCGAGTTGTCCGTGGAGGGCCCCCAGGCCAGCGTCACGCTGTGCGCTGTGGTCGCCGTGGCCACGAGGTTGGTCGGCGCGGTTGGTGCAATCCGATCTCGCGTCCGGAAGCCCTGGGCAGACAGGACGGACGAACCACACACCAGCGTGAGCACCAGGATCGACACTGCCGCCAACATCGACGAAATCGCTCGTCTCATTGTGGTTTTCCTCGCGTCAGGACGTGGTTTCCCAATCGGCGGTGAATTGCCAGGGCGTCGTAACAGCCGTGCGCGAGTTGGCAATTAGTGTGCCGCGGCCGGTTGACGCAAGCGTGCCTCGTTTCAGCGTTTGCACGATGAGAGCATTTACTTCTCTCGACATGCCCTTACCCGCGCCGTAAGGAGTCGCGATGCGAACGTGAGCGAGTAATGACTGGATTGTGACGAGGTCGGGACGAACGTGCGAGGCCTTCTCGGAGCTACCGCCGCTGCTCGCGGACGACATGCACGCGGTTTACCGGCAGGTTCGCGACCCGCTGCCGTATTCCGCTGGGCCACTGAATCTCGACCTCGGCTCGTGCCGCCTCGCCTACGCCGAAGTGGAGGCGGAGATCGTTCTGCGACAGATAACTGCCGCCGCTCCGCACTTCATCCATCTGAACGCGACCGTCGGCTCGCACGGTGACGTGCGCGCCGATCGCGCTTCGATTGGAGTGGATGCCCTCGAGCTCCAGAATGACCCAGCTGCCCCGGGGCTTGCGCTGCTGCTTGAACAGGCTGGGCGCCTCGTTCTGATTGTTGATGAGCACCTCGAGGCTGCCGTCATTGTCCATGTCTCCGAAGGCGGCGCCGCGAGCGGCATGCCGTTCGAGCAAGGCGGGTCCGGCCCGCTCGGAAACGTCTGCGAACGTCCCGCCCCCGAGGTTCCGGTACAGGATCGCGCGCTCGCGATACCGAATGTCGATCCCGAGTCCGTCGACCTCGGGATAGATGTGGCCGTTGACGAGCAGCAGGTCCTTCCAGCCATCGTGGTCGAAGTCGAAGAATCCGCAGCCCCATCCCACGAACCGTGTGTTGTGCGCCATGCCCGCGGCGGCAGTCACATCGTCGAACTGACCGTGGCCCCGATTCCGATAGAGGGTCTCCCGTTCGTCCGAGAAGTTCGTGCGAAAGATGTCCATCGTGCCATTGCCGTCGTAGTCGGCGGCGGTCACACCCATGCCCGACAGGGGTTTGCCGTTCGCGTCCAGCGCCGCACCTCTCAGCAGCGCATCCTCGCGAAACCGCCCCCCGCCCTCATTGATGTACAGCAATGAAGGTGTCTGATCGCAGGCGACGTAGATATCGACACGGCCGTCGCCGTTGAAGTCACCGGTCACGACCCCGAGCGCGTAGTGAGCCTGTGACACCGCGACTCCCGAGGCCTCCGATACGTCCGTGAACGTGCCGTCGCCATTGTTGCGGTAGAGCAGGTTCCGATCGAATGGAAGACCGCGCGGGCCGCAGGTCACCGGCATGCCCCGGTAGTAGCAATACGGGTTGGCTCCTGGTCTGGGCGTGCTCTCGAAGTCGAACTGCAGGTAGTTCGCCACGAACAGGTCCAGGTCCGAATCGTTGTCGTAGTCGAGGAATGCACAGCCGGTGTTGTATCGAACCCTGTCCTGTCCAAGCCCGACGCGGGCCGTCATGTCTTCGAATCGTCGTCCCTGCAGATTGCGATAGAGGGCGTTCGGCCCCCACGCGGTGAGAAACAGGTCGGTGAATCCGTCGTTGTCGTAGTCGCCGGCGCACACCCCCTGCCCCCACCCCGATCGCAGGAGCCCGACGCGCTCGGTGACGTCGGTGAAGCGGCCGCGACCGGCATTGCGGTACAGGCGGTTGGAGGCCGACTCCAGTCCGGGCCGCGGCGGCCCCGAGACGACGAAGGCATCGAGCAGGTTGTCGGCGTCGAAGTCGATCCACGCCACTCCGCTGCCGGTGGTCTCGACGATGAACTCCTTGGAAGCGATGCCGCCGTTGGGCACGGCCACTCTCAGACCTGATTCAGCCGCGACGTTGCGGAAGTGCACCAGTGGAGCCTCGTCGGCCACTGTCGCTGCCACGAGGGCGAGCCCCAGCAGGCTGCCGAGCAACGCCTGGCAGGCGCCCTTCATTGTTTGGGTTTCTCTCCGAGCCTCTTCAAGAAGTCCGTGAACTCTCCGGCCGGAGCCTTCTCGAGCCGTTCGAGGATCTCCTTCTGGCGCGCTGCCGCATCTGTCATTCCGGCATTGCGGTAGGCGATCATCAGCGAGTAGTGGGCGCCCTCGCTCGAAGGCCACAGTCGGACGGCTCTCTCCAGGAGCGGGATCGCCTGGTCGGGCTGCTGCGCATCGAGGCGCACCTTGCCCAGCCCGAGAAGGGCTTCGGGGAAATCGGGGTTCAGCGCCAGCGCTCTCTCGAAGCGCGACGTCGCCTCCCGCGGATTCTGCCTTGCGATCGCGATCTGGCCCAGTTGGTACTCGGCGATCGCATCCGAGGGGTTGAGCTTCAGCTCTTCCTCGAACTCCCGCGCGGCATCCTCGAGCGCCTTCGGCGCGTTCGACTCCATGAGGATCGCGCGGCCCAGTCGAAAGTGGAGGTCGATGGCGCTCGGCCTCTTCGCAATCGCCTTGCGATATTCGACGATCGCCTCCGCGTATCGCCCCTGAATCTCGAAGATCTCGGCCGAGATCTGATTCACACGGTACGACGAAGGCGTTTGCTGGAACATCCGATCGACGGCATCGTTCCACCCTTTCATGTGCAGCTTTGCCGTCTGGAACAGCACGTCCTCGTCGCCCGGATACGTCCGGGCCAGGCGGGCCAGCGTCAGCGTGGCCTCGGGAACACGCCCGCCAGTGAGGTCGCACTGCGTCAGCGCCAGACCCGCGAGACGATGAGGATCAGAGGGAGGCTGGCGCTCGAAGAACACGCTCAAGTCGTCGCGGGCGCGCTCGCAGCCCGAGGTTGCCGCGATGGCGAGCGCCAGGAACAGACGGGCGATGGGCTCCTCACGTTGCGCCACCGCCCGGCTGAGCGTCTCGCGCGCGTCGGCGTATTTGCCTCGATGAAACTCCACGATGCCTTTCAGCACCTGGTGGGCGGGATCGGTCGCGAGGAGCGCCTCGGCCGTCGAATAGTCGCCGCGCTCGATCGCCTTCAGGGCATCATCGACAGCGGTCTGCGCCGTGCCCGCCATACCGGAGACCTCCGGCATGAATAGCAGCGCGATGAGCAGAATGCCTGTGCGAACAAACGCGTTGCCCGGTCGACCACGCAGCGGAGGCGGGACCTCAATGACCGGCATCGTCCATGATCAGATCGAGATTGCCGAAGCGATGCCGGCGCTTGCCATCGAGGTAGCGAAAACGCAACAGCGGCGGCGCGCCCGGTGCGATTCGCGGCCCGGCATCGAGTCGCTGCCTGGGATCTTCGGCAACCGACAGGACTCGCCCGGAAGCCGCGACCAGGGCAGTCAGCCGTTGCGCGGCCGCCTCGCTCAGGCCCGAGTCGGTGACGAACGCATCGATCGGCGGCGCGGACAACCCGTTCAGCACGAACCAAAGAGCGAGGACGGTCATCGGGACTTCAACTCCTCGAGGGCCCGGAGGACCAGCGCATCACCGGGTTTCCTGGCGAGGAACCGCTGCAGCACGTCGCGTGCTTTGTCGAAGTTGCCCATTGTGGCATGGAGGCGCGCGAGGTTCATATACAGATCCCGGGCGTCCGGCGCAACCTGCAGACCGTACTGGAACGTCGCCAGCGCATCGTTCAGGCTGCCGTCTTGCGCATACACGATGCCCAGGTTGTTGATCGCGTCGGCATAGTCCCGCTTCGATTCAATGGCCTGCTGCAGCCAGCGGCGCGCCTCGTCGCCCCGATTCTGGCGAGCGAACACCAGCCCGAGCTGATTGGCGGCCTCGGCATCCGCCGGATTGAGCTCCAGCGCGCGGCGCAGCTTCTGCTCCGCGGCGCCGAACTGCTCGAGTCGTGCGTAGATCAGCCCGGCATTCACGAGCACATCCACCAGGTCCGGCTGAAGCGACGAAGCCTTTTCGTAGGCGGCAATCGCCTCGTGCCATCTCCCCTGGCCGGCGTCGAGGCCGCCGAAGCAGTTCCACAGCGCCGCTGAGCGATCGTTCAGCACTCGGGCTCGTTCCAGGTACTCTCGCGCGGGACCGTAGCGTTCGGCCTCGAGATGGATCTGGCCGATGCTCAGAAGGGCTTTGAAGTTGGACGGGGACTCGCGCGCCGCGGCTTCGAGATAGCGGAGCGCAGGCTCCGGATACCCTGCCCCGTAGAATGCCGCTCCCATCTGGAAGAACTTTCGAGCCGGCGGGGAGTAATACCGGCCGCGGAACGGGAGTGCGAGGGTCTCACGGGTGATTTGGCGCCCCGCGAGGACTTCATGCAATTGGCGGAGGTCACCACGAAAGGTGTTCCCATCGGGAAGCTCGGGGTAGATCTTGTGACAGAGGCCCCGTTCATCGACCAGCAGCACCAGGGGCACGCGGAATTCGGTGCGCCAGTCGAACAGATACCGCTGAAAGAGTGCATACATCGCCGCCACGTCCGGCGACTCGCGGTCGAGATCGATGACATCGACTGGAACGTCGGCCGGCAGCGCCGTGCCTGGACCGGCGGTGATGCACACGAAGCCAGGCCCCTTTCGATCGTCCGGCAAGGGAACGGCTTCGAGCAGCCAGGCTGGCGCACGTGCCAGCGTGTTCTCGCCGACGACCGGCTCGATTCCAGGGCTACCGGGGCCGGATCCCGCCTGACGCGGCCGGAATGGTGTACGGACTACGCCGTCCGAGCCTTCCGTCAACGTATGGACGAACCCCGCCTCGAGGTCGTCGAACTCCTGGACCAGCCCTGACGGCCACGTGATGCGCGCGCGCCCGCCGGGCGCCTGGTCGAGGCCGAAGTGCAGGGTCTTCGTGTGTTGTGACAGGAAGCCGGACCCGGCCTGCACCCACCGCGTGATCGTGCGCGAATCGGTCTTCAGCCGGACCGACGCGCCAATCCCGTCACGGTTGGACCGCGTGCCGACGAGGCGGATGGCGAGAGAGCGGCGGCGAGCACCGCATTCGTTCCTGAACAGCCGCAGTTGTGGACCCAGGCGGCTTTTCAGGATCACATCGACACAGCCGTCGTTGTCGTAGTCGGTGACGGCGAAGGCGCGGCTGTCATCCGCAACGTCGAGCCCGGACACCCCGGAGGCATCGTAATAACGCCCGTTTCGCGCCACGTAGAACACGTTGCTTTCATGCCCGCTCCAGTTGTGGTCCTCGCGGATCCACTGGTTCAGGGCGTTCCACCCGTTCTCGTATGCATCCACGGAGACCTGGGTTGAAGGCGTGCGCGCCACCACGTGACGCCAGAAATACCCCTCCGCGTCTCTGAGTGTCGTCGCTCCCGGCTCGGTGTTCGTGATCATCCCCGCCGTCGCGTAGATCTCGGGAACACCATCGTTGTCGAAGTCGATCCCGTCGGCTGCCCACCCCCACCGGCCCATTTCGACGCCTTGCGCCGCCCCGGTCTCTTCGAACGTCCCGTCGCCGCGATTGCGATAGAGAGAGTTGCCTTTGCAATGACGATGGTAGGCCTCGAAGAGAGTCCCATCCGCTGTTGGCGGGAAGTTCTTCTGTCGAACGAGACGCTGCCCCACCGCCGACCACATGTTCGCGACGTAGAGGTCTGGACGGCCGTCGCCATCGTAGTCGAACCAGGCGGCGCTCATCCCGGGCCCGATGTCCTCGACGCCGGCCTCCGCCGCGACATCGCGGAAGCGCCCGCGCGTGTTCTTGTACAGATTCTTGCGGCCGAAGTCGTTGGCGACGTAGAGGTCCGGCCAGCCGTCTCCGTCGTAGTCGCCCCAGGCGGCGGCAAAGCTGTAGCGGTTGTTGTTGTGGTCGAGACCGGTTTCCCGGGTCACGTCTTCGAAGAAGCCGCTGCCCGACGCTTCGAGCCGGTTCCTGAACAGGTAGTTGGGCGGACCGTTTTGTGCGTCGTGATACGGCGCCGGGTATCGATACTGGTCCTCGCTCTGAAAATACACGTAGCAGCACAGATACAGGTCGACTCGTCCGTCGCCATCGAAGTCGGCCGCGGCCATCCCGGTGAAGCTGCCTTGCGGCGGCATGCGCGAACCTGAAGGCGTCGGGCGCATGTGCGAAGCGGCCGCTGCCGTCATTGAGGAAGAGCAGCGGTCCATTCGAGCGCAGGACCACCAGGTCCTGGCGTCCCGTGTTGCGCAGATCCAGGAACAGCGCGGAGCTGGTCCTGTCGAGCACGCCCAGACCCGAACGCTCGGTGATGTCGTCGAAGCTGCCGTCGCCGCGGTTCTTGTAGAGACGATCCGGCAGTCCCCCAGGCTGGCAGACGTAGATTTCGTCCCAGCCGTCACCATCGATGTCCCCGACGGCCACGCCGTTGGTCCCGTAGACGTCGATGCCACTGGCCGAATCGATCCTGGCGCGCCAATGCGGAACGCCGCGGCGGAGCTGTCGCTCGAACGACTCCGTCGCGGCAAACGCGCGGGCCGTGACGTCGACGAACAGCGGTTGCTCGGACGTTGCTCGGGTCTCCTCCAGCGGCGTGAACTCGAGCAGGCGATCGTCGCGCCAGACCTGTCGCCAGTGACCGACCCGGTATTCGAGGCCTCGAGGCGAACGGCCGCCGATCTCATAGCGAACCTGGACGCGAACGTCGTCCCCGGTCGCTGCCTCGATCCGCGTCACGAAGAACCGCGCGGCTCGAATGTCTCCCATCTCATCGAGCCATCGGCGGAGACCGGGCTCGAACGCTTCCGCATCGCCGTCGAAGACGCCTTCGAAGATCCCTTCGCCGATGGTCTTCAGCTGTCGCGGTCGGGGTGAAGCGCCGCGAAAGGCCTGGGCCAGCGGCAGCGCCTTCGTCCGCAGGATCTGCTGCAGCCGATCCGTGATCGCGACCGCGTCTTTCTCCAGGACGAACTCGTCGTGACCGGGATCGATTGAGCCGGCGCAGGATCTCGTACGGGTGCGGCTTCCGAAACCGCACGTCGAACGGGGAAGACAAAGCCGTCTGCGTGACGCCGTCGAACACCGATGCCGGCAAGGAAGACAACCAGACCAGCGTCCCTCCCTTCAGCGTCTGCCGAAGGAAGACGCGGCGCCCGAGATCAATGCGCGGCCTTGGCATCACGTCCTTACGAAGCGAGCAACCCGGCCCGGTCGCTCGTCCGTCTACTCCGTCCGCGGGCGCGGCGTCGCGTCCGCGTCGAGGTCGCCGAGCGCGTACTGCACGCCCGCGAGCAGATGCGCCAGCCATGGTCGGATCGCGTAGACACGCTCGCTGTGACCGTGCCCCTCGTAGAACAGCCGGCCCTGGCCCTCGCGACGGATCCAGCACAGGCCGTAGTCGCCGTCGGTGCGCCGTGTCGCCGCAGGCTCCTTGGCCTTGTCCTCTTCGCCCATCTTCGCGTAGTCGACGCTCGTGAGCACACGCACCTTGGCGCGCGACCACGACTCCATCGGGAACGTATAGGTCTCGTCGCGGATCTCGAACGGCTGTCCCTTGAACGGCGCGTTGATGGGGCTCGCGGGGTCGTCGAGCCTGACGACGATGGGCTGGGGATCGTTCCAGTGCCACTTGAACCAGGCGCCGATCATCTGGTTGAAATCCGGCCACAGTGCCACGTTCGGCGGCGGACCGGCAGGGCGCGCGGCGGCGCCCGGCCGTCGGGGTGTCATCGCGGCCATCATCCGAGGCGCCGCGTCCGCCAGGCTCACCGTCGCCGCCCCGCCGGCCAACGTCGCGAACCAGCTCGGGCCGAGGGCCTTGAGCTCGTCGCGCGTGAGCCGCCCGTCTTCGTTCGTATCGGCCTGAGAGACGAGCGCCGGTGCCATGAGCGGCCCGAGGCCGCCCCCCGTGCCGGGTGAGGCGGCGAGCCGCGCCGTCGCGGGGTCGCCGTGGTAGCCGTCGGAGGCCGCGTGGATGCCCACGATCCCCTTGCCGCCGCGGATGAACGCCATGAGCGCAGCCTTCCGTGCCTCGTGCGCCGCATCGTCGCCGGGTTGGTCGAGGAAGAAGCCGGTCGTGTGATTCAGGAGGATGGCGTCGTATTGCGCGAGGGTCTGTGGGTTGATGTCTGCCGCGTCGTAAGTCGTGGTCGCCGTCCAGGCGCCAGTCCTCTTCCCCGCTTCCTCGATGGTCCTGGCCGTGAGCGGGATCGACGAGTGGACGAATCCGCGTGCCGTCGAGAGGATGAGGATCCGGCGCGGCCTCTTCGGCCGGGCCGGTGCAGACTCCGGGAGTGCGGCCAGCATGGCGTCCACGTCCTTCTGACATGGAATGCGCGGGCTGGAGCTGCGCCCGCCGCACTCGGCTTCGGGCGGCATCGCGTGGTCGATGACGCCGCCGAGCTGCTGCGCGGAGATTGACCCGGTCTTCGTCGTGTCGGCCGCCGCGTACCAGCGGTCGAACGTGCTCGTCAGCTCGTCGGCCGTGAGCGACCCGTCTCGATCGGCGTCGAGGGCCCGCAACAAGGCGCCGCCCGGGCCGGCCGGAGCCGCTGGACGCGCCGGGGTCGGCGGTGCGGGCTGCTGTGCCGTGTGCCCGTCGCGCGCGCCGGCCCACGCGGCCGCACAGACCGCCGCAACCAGCGCAGAAATCCATCTCGTGCGACGCATGCTTCCTCCTCGGTGCAAGGCCCGCCAGTCTATTACAACGACTGGGGCGAGTCGCCCCATCCCGAGCCGAGAACGAATGCGGTGACGCTATACTTCGCAAGCTTGCTCCGATCCCAGGGTCCGGCCTGCAGGTGCGAGTCTGAACCGAGTGCCAGTGTGTCAGCAGAAGAGAGACGATGACCGCAGGTGTGCTTCCCCACGCCGCCTCCCGTCCATCGGTCACCACTGGCGCGCGCGCCCCGGTGGGACGCCGCTGGTTCCACACGGCGGCGGCAGCCGTGATGCTCGCCCTCACCATCGCCGGTTTCCATCGGTGACTACCTGCGCGGCGTCGGCATGGGCGAGCGCACGATCGACCCGGCCGTGACGACGCTGGTCGTGGCGCATGGGTCGCTGGCCACGGCGTGGTTCGTGCTGTTCCTGGTGCAGGCGACGCTGATTCCGGCGGGCCGGCGGCGCGTGCACATGCGGCTTGGCTGGGCCGCGGCGGGCGTGGCGCTCGGTGTGGCCGTGAGCGGCAGCCTGCTGGCGGTGGAATCCGCGAGGCTCACCCCCGACATGCCGTTTCTGGGGATGGCCTATGGGGAGTTCCTGATGGTGATGCTTGCCGAGATGGTGGTCTTCGCGGCCTTCGCCGCGGCGGGGATCCTGTGGCGTCGCCGTCCGGAGCGCCACCGCGCGATGATGCTGCTCGCCAGCCTCAGCATCCTCGCGGGCGCGACGGTCCGGATACCGATCTTCTATCCCGTCTTCGGCGAGGTCGGCTGGCAGGGGCTCTTCGGCCCGATCTTCACGCTCGGCGTGATCCTGGTCGGCGCGCGTGCGTGGCTCACGGCGAGGCTCGATCGCTGGATCACCGGCGGGTTCGTGGTCCTCGTCGCGGCCTATCTGCTGGCGACCACGGCCGCGGTCACACCTGCGAGCCGCGGGTTGCTGCGCGCCGCGTTCGGCTTCTGACCCCATGTTCGCAGTGAGTAGCGGCGTGGCGAAGGATTCCCGATGCACGACGGGAGGCTTTTTTCGGAGGACCTCCGCCCCGCCGGAGGCCACCGTGCGCCCTCCGGAACGCGCTGGCGGGAGTCCTCATCGCAAGCCACAATAGCTCATCCAGTTAGCCGCCTCGTCGCGCGATCCCGGCATTGGCCTGCCGTGTGCTCTCGAAAGCGCGGATCGGAACCAAGTGAGGAGAACCATGGCGACCAAGGAACACGCTCGATTGGAAGAAGCCCGCAACGGAACCGCCGCCTGGAAGAAGTGGGGGCCGTATCTCAGCGAACGTCAGTGGGGCACGGTGCGCGAGGACTACAGCGAAACGGGCGACGCCTGGAACTTCTTCCCCCACGATCACGCCCGCTCCCGCGCCTACCGCTGGGGCGAAGACGGCCTCGCCGGCATCTCCGACGACAAGCAGCGCCTCTGCTTCAGCCTGGCCCTGTGGAACGGCAAGGATCCCGATCCTCAAGGAGCGGCTCTTCGGGCTGACCAACGGCCAGGGCAACCACGGCGAGGACGTGAAGGAGTACTACTTCTACCTCGATAGCACGCCGACCCACTCGTACATGAAATATCTCTACAAGTACCCGCAGGCGGCCTATCCCTACGGCGACCTTGTATGGACGAACAGCCAGCGCTCGCGCCACGAGATGGAGTACGAGCTGCTCGATACCGGCATCTTCAACGACAATCGGTACTTCGACGTGTTCGTCGAGTACGCCAAGGGCGCGGCCGACGACATCCTGGTGAAGATCTCCGCGACCAACCGCGGACCGGACGCGGCCGACCTGCACCTCCTGCCGACGCTGTGGTTCCGCAACGACTGGTCGCGGTGGATTGCCGCCTCGAACCGGGCGGCCGAAAAGCCGCACCTGGAGCAGATCGAGGGGCCGGCCGGCACCTCTGCGGTCGCCGCCTCGCATCCGCTGCTGGGCTCGCTCGTGCTGTCGTGCGACGGCGACGTGCCGCTGCTCTTCACCGAGAACGAAACCAACCACGAACGGCTCTTCCCGGGGGAGAAGAACGAGAGCGCGCACGTCAAGGACGGCATCAACGACTTCGTGGTCAACGGCCGCCAGCACGCGGTGAATCCCGAGAAGCAGGGCACCAAGGTCGCGGCGCACTACCAGGTCAACGTCGGCGCCGGCAAGACGGCGGTGATTCGCCTGCGGCTCTCGAGCAGCGACCGTGAACAGAAGCGCCAGCCGTTCGGCAAGGCGTTCGACACGCTGTTCGACGAGAGGCGTCGTGAAGCCGACGAGTTCTACCAGGCCCTCACGCCGCCCTCAGCGAGCGCGGACGCGGCCAACGTGATGCGCCAGGCCATTGCCGGCATGCTCTGGAGCAAGCAGTTCTTCTTCTTCGACGGCGACAACTGGCTGGACGAGCACAACTCCAACCCGCTCCATCACGGCTTCCGGCAAACCCGGAACTGGGAGTGGTTCCACATGCTGAACGAGGACGTCGTCTCGATGCCGGACAAGTGGGAGTACCCGTGGTACGCGGCCTGGGACCTGGCCTTCCACGCGCTCCCGCTCTCGATCGCCGATCCCGACTTCGCCAAGAGTCAGATGACGCTGATGCTGCGCGGCTCCTACCTGCACCCGACCGGCCAGATGCCCGCCTACGAGTGGAACTTCAGCGACGTGAACCCGCCGGTCCACGCGTTCGCCACGCTCTTCCTCCACCGCACCGAGCAGGCCCTGCGCGGCGAAGTGGACTACGATTTCCTCACGGTCACGTTCAACAAGCTGCTGCTGAACTTCACCTGGTGGGTCAACCGCAAGGACCGGTTCGGCAAGAACGTGTTCGAGGGCGGCTTCCTCGGCCTCGACAACATCGGCGTGTTCGACCGGAGCGCGCCTTTGCCGACCGGCGGGCATCTCGAACAGGCGGACGGTACGGCCTGGATGGCCCTCTTCAGCCAGAACATGGTGGAGTTGGCCGTGGAGCTGGCCGCGCACGACCCCACGTACGAAGACATGGTGTCCAAGTTCATCGAGCACTTCTACTTCATCGCCGTGGGCATGAACCGCGAGGGCCCGGACGGCATGTGGGACGAGGAGGACGGCTTCTACTACGACGTGCTGCGACTCCCGGACGGACGGTCCACGCGCCTCAAGGTCCGCTCGATGGTCGGGCTCCTCCCGCTGGCCGCCACCACGGTGGTCGAGAAGTGGCAGCGCGAGCGGGTCCCGCGGGTGACGGCCGCCCTCCAGGAACGCCAGCGCCGGATGCCTGAACTGGCGAAGACGATGCACGCGACGGGCCCGGGGCACCTCGGCGTGGCCGAGCGGGGACATACTGGCGCTGGTCAACCAGGACCGGCTCCGGCGGATCCTGTCGAAGATGCTCGACGAGAACGAGTTCCTGGGGCCGCACGGCATCCGGGCGCTCTCGAAGTTCCACGAGCGGCACCCGTACACCTTCTACGTGCACGGGCACGAACACCGCGTGGACTACCTGCCGGCCGAATCGAACAACGGGATGTTCGGCGGCAACTCCAACTGGCGCGGGCCCGTCTGGCTGCCGGTCAACGTGATCCTGATCAGGGCGCTCCTGAACTACTTCACGTACTACGGCGACAGCTTCAAGGTGGAATGCCCGACGGGCTCCGGCAGGATGATGAATCTCTTCGAGGTCGCCAAGGAGATCGCCGACCGCCTCGCGGGCATCTTCCTCAAGGACAAGTCCGGGCGACGGCCGGTCTACGGCGGCACGAAGACGTTCCAGGAGGACCCGCACTGGCGCGACTACATCCTCTTCTACGAGTATTTCCACGGCGACAACGGCGCGGGCCTGGGCGCCAGCCACCAGACGGGATGGACGGGCGCGGTCGCGTCGCTGATTCAGCTCTTTGGCCTGCTCGACGCGGAAAAGCTGCTCGCGGCCGGCAAGGGCGGCGCCTTCACTCGTGGAACATCCCGTGTCAGCTGACATGGCCACGCCGCGCCATCCCTCGCTCTACCAGATCAACACGCGCGTCTGGCTGACGGCGCTGGCCCGGTCGCTGGGCCGGCCCGCCACGCTGGACGACATCCCGGACGCCGAGCTCGACGCCCTGGCCGGTATGGGCTTCGACTGGATCTGGTTCCTGAGCGTCTGGCAGACGGGCCCGGCGGGACAGCGCGTCTCGCGCGCCAACCCGGAGTGGCGGCACGAATTCCAGGACACGCTACTGGACCTCTGCGAGGACGACATCGCGGGGTCTGGTTTCGCCATCACCGGATACGACGTCCACGATCAGCTGGGAGGAGATGCTGCGCTTGCGCGCCTGCGCGCGCGGCTCCGCGCGCGCGGCCTCCGGCTGCTGCTCGATTTCGTCCCGAATCACACCGGCATGGATCACCCGTGGGTGCAGGCGCACCCCGAGTACTTCGTCCAGGGCACCGACGACGACCTCGCGCGCGCGCCGCAGAACTACACGCGGCTCCAGGACGCGCTCGGCGGTCGCGTGTTCGCCTACGGACGCGATCCGTACTTCGCCGGGTGGCCCGACACGCTGCAGTTGAACTACGCGAATCCCGCCACACAGGAGGCGATGATCGCGACGCTCGCGAAGATCGCCGGACAGTGCGATGGCGTGCGCTGCGACATGGCGATGCTGGTGCTCCCCGACGTGTTCGAGCGGACGTGGGGCCTCCGCGCGGAGCCCTTCTGGCCGCGAGCCACCGCGCGCGTGCGCGAGCAGGCGCCCGGCTTCTGCTTCATGGCCGAGGTCTACTGGGATCTCGAATGGACGCTGCAGCAGCAGGGATTCGACTACACGTACGACAAGCGGCTGTACGACCGGCTCCGCGACGGGCACGTCCGGCCGGTCCGCGAGCACTTCCACGCCGGCCACGATTACCAGAACAAGATGGCCCGCTTCCTGGAAAACCACGACGAGCCGCGCGCGGCCGCGGCGTTCGCCCCCGGCGCCCACGAGGCGGCGGCTGTCATCACGTTCCTGTCGCCTGGGCTGCGCTTCTTTCATCAGGGGCAATTCGAAGGATCAAGGAAGCGGATCTCTCCGCACCTGGTTCGCGGTCCGGTCGAGCCGGTGGATCAGCGCCTGCAGCAGTTCTACGACCGGCTCCTCACAGCGCTGAAGCTCCCGGCCGTGCGCGACGGCGGGTGGCAACTGCTCGAGTGCCGGCCGGCCTGGGAGGGCAACTGGACCTCGGACTGCTTCGTCGCGTACGCGTGGCAAGGACCCGACGGCGGGAGGGTCGTGGTCGCGGTGAACTACGCGCCCAATCAGAGCCAGTGCTACGTCGCGCTGCCGTTCGGCGATCTCGCCGGCGCCGAATGGCGGCTGGCGGATCAGATTGAGGGCGCCGTCTACGACCGCGACGGCGGCGACCTTCAGCATCGCGGGTTGTACGTGGACGCGACGCCGTGGCAGGCGTCCGTGTTTACCCTCATCCGGAGGTCTTCAGGAGCCTGAGGCGTGATGAACATGACTTCCCTGAACCGGATGATGACATTCGCGGTGCTCCTGCCGGGCGCGCTCGTCCTCGGCGGCTGCGAGAGCATCGGCATTCACGACGCGCAGAGCCTGCTCGCCCCGTCGTTCCGCAGCTCCGAGATCGTGGGCTTCGTGGCCGGGTTCGGCACCACGTTCGCGGCGATCCCCGACCTGGTCAAGATGATCAAGCGGCGGTCGAGCCAGGGCATCAACCCGACGATGGCGAGCATCATGGCGGTGTTTCAGATTGCCTGGATCTACTACGGCCTGCTGACCCTGTCGCGTCCCGTGATCGTCTGGAACGTCGTCGGCGTGGCGACGAATTCGCTGACCGTGTGGGCCTACTGGAGCTTCTCCCGCAGCGAACCGGAAGAGGCCGGCGGGCACTAGCGGCGCCGGCGCCGAAGCCGTCGGAGCCGCTGGTGTGCGTCTTCCGCGCAGCTGATGATCTCTCTAGCGAGAAGGCGCGTGCCGCTTGTCGGGCGTGCGTCCTTCAATCGTCGTCATCGTCAGCGCCTCCCTGGCGTTGCATCACTGCCAGTCCTTTCGAGTGAGGGCGAGCAGGAAACGCACGCCGATGAACGCACCGATGAACGTGGGGATGATCCTGCTGACGAACATGCTGACGAACATGTTGAGGGGGTCGATGATGAGGGCGTCGAGGGACAGGGGCTCCATGTGAATGTCTCGCTTTCAGGTTGTGAACGGGGTTAGCTGCCGATCCGGACGGCCGCGACCAGCGCGCCGCCGGGTCTCCCTCGAAATTGACTCCTCTTGCACTCGCGACGAAGGCGACTGTTTCTCCAAGCGCATCCGATCCTCCACCGAACGAATCGATCTGACGCGTCATGAGGCCGACGGGCGTTTTCTCGAACGCTGAGGAGGCCGCCGCGAGGCTTCCGGAGCCCGTGTCCCTTTCACCCGGTTCAACGCTTCAGCCTCGTCAAGAAGCGTTTCAAGCGTCTGCATCAGTGCGGCATGTCGCCTGCCCGTGCGTCCGCCAATTGGTCTCAACAGTTGGTCGTAGAGCTCTCGCATCACCGCCGCCGCGTGCACGACCAGCTCAGCGCCTCGTGCGGTCAGCTCCAGCTGAAACGCGCGCGGGATCGTCGGGGTGATCAGCGCGCCGCAGCAGGCCGGCGTGCTCCAACGCACGAGCGAGCTTCGAGACGTACATGACCTCGAGGCCAGCGAAGTCCGCGAGTTCCCGCTGGCTCGGCTTGGCGCCACTCCGCGAGAACTCGTCAAGCGAGGCCAGCAGGAGGTAGTGCGCGTGCGTCAGCCCGAACCGGTTCAAGGCCCGGTCGACGGCGACTCGCCACTTGATCGAGAGGTGCCAAAGCAGATAGCCAACGGTCTGAACGCGCCGTAGTGTCATGGCGCATACTCTACATGGATATAGTCTCATGTCAACTAGTGTGCGCCATTGTAGAGCTAGCGGTCACCATCAACGTCGAGAGAGTGCACGCTCGGGAGCGTCCGCGGTGCGGACGCTCGCCGGGTCCCTGCTTGACACGGTTACTACGCCTTGCGTAGTATTACGCCGTGCGTATTACGCGGAGCGGAGCATGAGCCGTCGCGACGACCAGGTCGATCTCGACGAGTTCGGCCGCTTTTCGGAGCCAGCGCTCCTGATTCTGGTCAGCCTCGCGGAGAGTCCGAAGCACGGGTACGCGATCACCGAGGACATCGCGGCCTTTGCCGGCGTCCGGTTTGGTCCCGGTTCGCTCTACGGGGCCATCGCCCGGCTGGACTCGCGGGGGATGATCGAAGCACTCGAGGCGGAGGACCGCCGCAATCCCTACCGGCTCACCGCCCGCGGCGAGAAGGCGCTCCGCGCGAGGCTCACGAGCATGCAGGCGCTGGCGCGCGTGGGACAGAAACGGCTGGCCAACGCATGACGTGGCTGGTGAAGCTGTATCCGCCCGCCTGGCGGCGCCGATACGGTCGCGAGCTCACCCAGCTGATCGCGACCCAGCCGATGTCGGTGGCGACGGCGATCGATCTCGTCGCCGGCGCGATCGATGCCTGGATGCGTCCACAGTCGTCCGTGGCCGTCTCGGCCACGTCCGGTGCGGAAGGAGCCACGATGCTGGCGAAGATGATGCAGCTCAGATGCGCGGGCCACGGCCCCACCGTGACGTCCGCCGATGTCTGGAAGAGCCTCGTGGTCACGCTCGGAGGGACGGTGGTCCTGACGCTCTTCTGGATATGGGCCAACCGTCGGTTCGCACAGAACCCGTACATCGACGTCCTTGGCCTGATGGCCTATTCGGTCCCGATCCTCGTGGGCCTTCGCTATACCTCGCTCAAAGGGCGCCCGTCGCGCGTGCAGGCCATCTTCATCCTCGGCCTGAGCGCGATCCTGCTCGCGATCGCGCTGATCGCCGCGTGGCTCAACGCTCGAGTCTAGCCAGGAGCCCGCGTCCGATGCAGCTCAAGACGTGGATCAGGATCCCGGAGTAGCATCGTCGCAAAGACGATGACGCGGGCGAAGACGATCCGGGCCGGGGCGGTGTATCGATGGACGGTCGTCCTGTCGTCGGTCTGGCTGTTCGCGCACTGTGGCACGCGCACGCGGCTGCCCACGCCCGCGCAATCCGCCGACGTGGCGCGCGCAGACGCGCTCGTTCGCGACGGCTGTTACCGGTGCCTCCGGGACGCGCTCGCCCTCTACTCGGATCTCATCGCCCCTGCGGACCGGCCGTTGCCGATCGCGGTGAGCGGCGCGTTCGGAACATCGCTCCTGCTCGCCGTTCGCGAGAAGGAACTGGGTCTCGACCCCGAAGCGTCGCTGGCGCGCGCGAAGACGCTGCTTTCCCGGCTCGCCGCGAGCGCGCCGCCGCCGATCGAGCCGCGGGCCGACCCGTCGATCCTCCTCGAGGCGGCAGAGGCCGTCACCGGCGATCAATCGGGGCTCGATGCCGAGGAACGCCAGCAGCGCGACGACGCTCGTCAACAGACGTCGGACGAGGCGCCCGTGCGGGCGGCTCGCGTCAGGGCGGCGCTTGCGAAGCATCCCCCGACCGATGTGGTTGCGGCGTATCTCGTTCTCGCCCTGGAATGCGAGCAGCCACGGCGGCAACCCGCGTCCGGCGCTGCCCCTCTGCCCGCCCAGCCAGTCGACTCTCCGTTGCTGCGATATCGGCGCGCCATCTGCGGCGGCGGCCCCACGACGGCGCTCGCGCCATTGCGAGAGGCCGATCCCCGCTGGACCGAGGTCGACTACTTCGAAGGCAAGTACGAGATGGGCAGTCCATCGCGGGCGGCGGAGCCCGCTCGCGCCGCCGCACTCCTCGCATCGGCGGCGGACGCCTTTCCCGACTCGATCGCCGTCCGCATGCTCCTCGCGAAGGCGCAGGAGATGAACGGCGAGTTCGCCGCGTCGCTCGCGAGCTTCGACCGGGTCGTCGCGTCGAAGCCGGCGCACGTCGACGCGCGGCTCGGCCGGGTGAGAAACCTGAGCGTCCTCGGCCGCGCGGACGAAGGGCTCGCCGCGGCCACGACGCTCATCGATGCCGGCACGTGGCACGTCGGCGACGCGTACTACTGGCGCGCGTGGAACGCGTATCAGCTGCGCCGGCTGGACGCGGCGTGGACCGACGTGCAGCACGCGATGCGCCTGCTGGCCAATACGAGTGTCTATGCGCTCGCGGGGTCCATTGCCTACGCGCGCCGGGACCTCGACACGGCCGTGCGCCACTTCGACACCGCGTTCCAGATCGATCCGTCGAATTGCCTGGCGACCTGGTCCTCCGGGCTGGTGCACCTCGATCAGCTGGCGTGGCCGGGTGCGGCGGACCGGTTCACGAAGGCGACGAGCTGCTTCGCGGGCGCGGCCACGTCCGCGCGGACGGACATGGCGAAGTTCAGTCAATCGGCCCTGGATCCGGCCGTCAAGGCCGATCGCATCGACAGCGCCCGCAAGCGGATGGAGTCGGCGGAGGAGCTCCACGGCCAGTCGGCCCTCAATGCCGCGCAGAGCTACGTCCACACCGGCGAACGAACGCTCGCGCTGGCTTACGTCGAGCTCGCGCAAGGACATCCGGCCACGCGCGACAAGGCGCTCGCCCTCAGGTCCCGCATCGACGACATGCGCTGACGCGCCATCACCCGGGCTCGCGGTCCATCCATTCGAAATAGGCGGGGTCGACTGCCCGAGCCCCTCGGCGCTACCAATCAGACTGGTACCGGGCGGGTGCGCGTCCACATCAACATCCCGTGTTCGGGTTTCATGCTCAACCCCAGTATTCGTCGAGGTTCGAGGACGGTTGTCGTCCCGTCTACGCCCAACCGTGAGAGCCCAAAGACGAGCTCCTGCCAGGACCGAAGCTTGCAACGGAAATCGATCGACGGGGAGGAGCTGAGCAATGAACGTCTCGACTGCCGTCGCACTCACGCTTGTGCTCTGCATCGCACTGTGGGTTCCGTTCTTCATCATGAACCGTCGAGGGAAGGCGCGCGGCCACACCTGGTTCACATGGTGGAAGCCGAGGGGTCACCCCGACATTGGCCCGGACATTGGATTTCGCCAGACTCGACCGGACGCAGATGATGCGCGGCGGGCTCGTCACTGATGGTGTGATGGCATCACGGCAACCTGCGCAGCCACGTCGCTGGCCGTGTCGGCCGCTTCCTCGAACGCCGCCGCCGTCGTCGCCGACAGCAGCCTGGCACTCGGCGGCAGCGGCACGACCCGCACGCTGACCATCATGCCCGTTGCCGACGCGTTCGGCGAGACGACGATCACGCTCGAGGTCTCAGGGTCCTGCCGCTCGTAGATCCACCCGAAGTCGCGCCCCGAGTACATCAGCCGCAGCAGGAACAGCCACGCCTTGCGCCGCTCGCCCGCCACGTCGACCAGGACCTCGAAGAAGTCCACGTCGCCCAGATCGCCCGGCCGATACGTCAGCGGGACGAAGACCTCGCGCCGCTGGCGTTTCCACTCCGCCACGGCGGCCCGCACGAGCGTGACGCCGATGCGATGGCCCTCGGCGCTTGGGCGCGCCGCTCCACTTCACCTTCTTGACAGGCTTCGCCCAAGCGGCCGGCACCGTGCGATGCAGGACGTCGAGGCCCTCTGCGGACGTTTGGATTCGCAAGAAGGAGCGGTCTTGGGATTCGCCGCTGAGGCACTGTAGAATGCCACTGCTGTGCGAGCCTTCCTGGTCCACGTTCGCGATCCGCAGTTTTACGCCATCACAGGGCACACGCGGGCCGCGAACGGCCGTCTGCAGGTCATGGGATTTCCACCGATCGGCATCATGTCCCTCTCCTCGGTGCTCAAGCGCGCCGGCCACGAGGTCACAATGTTCGATCAGGCCAATCCCGCCACGCCCAACAGCGTCATCGTCGACGAGCTGCGGCGGCAGAAGCCGGACCTCGTCGGCATGAGCTTCCTGTCGACCACGAGCTATCCCTACGCCAAGATCCTCGCGCGGCAGCTGCGCGCGGCCGATGCCAACGTCAAGCTGGCGTTCGGCGGGGTGTTCGCGACGCTGAACGCGCCATTGATCAAGGCGCAGTGCCAGGAAGTCGACTTCGTGTGCCGGGGCGACGGCGAGCAACTCATCGTCGACCTGCTCGAGCGCCTGAACGATCCCGATACGGTGACGGGCGTCACCTGGCAGGAGAAGGACGGCACGCTCCGCAACAACCCGAACCGGGATCTGCCGCGCGATCTCGACCAGTGGCCCTTCCCCGACCGCGAGAGCCTGCCGCTCGACTTCGTCGAGTCGATGCCGCTCGACGTCCCGGCCGTGCTGTCGCGGGATCGCTTCACCACGATGCAGACGTCGCGCGGCTGTCCCTGGCCCTGCGTGTTCTGCGATATCCCGATCTTCAACGAGGGCAAGTGGCGGGCGCGGACCCCCGCCCACGTCATTGCGGAGTTCGAGCAGCTGCGGAAGGATGGCTACGGCTCGGTCTACTTCGTGGATGACCACTTCCTGCTCCAGCCCAAGCGCATCGAGGCGATCTGCGACGGCCTCATCGCCGCAAAGAATCCGATCAAATACGGGCTCGAGGGCCGCGTCGATTCGGTTGCGCAGCACCTCTTCCCCAAGCTCGCGCAATCCGGATGCCGGACGATCATGTTCGGCATCGAGAGCGGCAGCCAGAAGATCCTCGACCGTCTCAAGAAGGAGCAAACCCTCGCGCAGATCGAAACGGCGGTCACCAATGCCAAGGCCGCCGGCATTGAAATCGTCCACGGCTTCTTCGTCGTCGGTATTCCCGACGAGACCGAGGAGGACCTGCGGGCCACGTTCCGCTTTGCGTCGAAGATCCGCATCGATAGCTTCGGCTTCAATCGCCTGTGTGTCTATCGCGGGACGCCGCTGTGGCAGGAGTACGTCAAGCGCGGGCTCGTCAACGACGCCCTCGACTGGTACAAGTACTTCAAGTGCACCTCGATCGATCCAAGCTGCCTGGCGGGAGAAGAAGTCCACCGCATCCGATCGGAGGAGCTGCGGAAGCTCATCCTCTACAAGTTCACGCACTTCCCCATCCAGACCTTCCGACTGCTGCGGCGGTTCCTGCGTTTCATGCCGCTGCGCGACGTGATCTACCTGATTGCGAAGCCCTTTCTCGGCAAGAAGGCGGGGGCGACGAACGCCGAAGTGGTCTCGCGCGCCGTCGAGCATGCCGACGCAAAGAGTGCCGCGGCAGACCTCACCCACCTCTCGGACGACGCGCTGGAGCTTGCGATCGCTGGATCCAAGGCCGAGCGCGCTCGGATCCAGGCGATGGCCGAAGCCCGCGAGTGATCAGCTTTCAATTCCGCGGCGGCCACAACGTACGATGTCCGTGCGGTAGCCTGGTTCGGCGTTGAATGTTCCACTGTCGCCGATCCTGTTCTCTAGCGAAGCTCTGCCCCGCCAAGCCCTTTCGTTCACCCCACCACATGAGCTAGCTGCCTGCCCACTCTGGCTGGCCTACGCCTCCGACATACCGGACTGCATAGACATATCCCGGACTGCATAGACTGAGACTTGCCACGTCGTACGCATTTCGCACCGAATTACCGCGCGCGTGCGGTTGGCACTCCTTCTGCACGTGGCCGCGCCAGTCCCCACGGAATGCCGGGCGGTGAGCGGGTAGTCAACACGATGCCCGTTCTTGGCCATGCCCTGTCCCCGTGACAGTTGCGTCCAGTCGTGCAGAGGAGGGAAGCCCGATGAATCCACGCCGTCATGTCCGCCTTCTGTTGGCGATCGGCCTGATCGGGGGTCTGCTCACGGCTACGATCGAGACCGTCATCGGGGCCATGTCCGCCCGTTCGATCGAGGGCCAGGAAGGCTGGTCCGGCGGAACGATCCCTGTCTCCGCGAGCATCGACCAGACCGTCGACCAATCCGGTGTCAACCAACGCACCGGGACGGGAGCCTGGCGGATTTCGAACAACACCTCATTGGGCAACTACAACGGGAACTTCGCCGGGTGGCCGTTCGGCCCGGGCCTCCCGGTGTCCGCTGGCCAGCCGTCATCCGGGGCCGTCGCCGATCAGTTCACCGCGACGCTGTGGTTCCGCTCCGCGAGTGCGGCAGCCGATGGCTCCAACATCGAGATCGATCTCGGGACCGTCCCCGGCGATGACCGCAACACCTTCCTGGCGCTGACGAACCGGGCCGACGCTGACGGCGGTCTGCAGCTTCGGGTCAGTGAGCCCGACGGAGCGACCGGCAACTTCCGTCCCACCGCCAGTCATCGCCACGGGAATCTCACGCGGCGTCTTCCACCGCCTCGACATCGTTGCCAAGTTCCTCGACGGGGAGGCGAACGACACCGTCGAATACGCACTGGATGGAGTGCCACTCGCCAATCCCCTCGGCGGCACCACGTTCGGCACCTTCGAGGGCTGGCGCAACGGGCTTCAGTTCACGTACGCCCTGAGCAACCGCCTGTACTTCCGCTCGGGCGCACCCCCGAGTGCCTATGGCGCATTCGTCGACACGGCCGCCCAGGGCTTCTACTTCGACGACCTGTTCTACGCCGTCGCGGACCAGTCGGCACCGGCCATCCGGCTGGCCGCCTACGCGACGGGGTTCGAGCCGGGCTTCTCCGCCGGTTCGATCCAGGGCCAGGAAAGCATGGTCCGGCGGAACGATCCCGATCGTCGCGACCGTCGACCAGGCCGTCGACCTGGCCGGTCTCAACCAACGCACCGGGACGGGAGCCTGGCGGATCTCGAACAACACCTCGTTGGGCAACCACAACGGGGCCTTCTCCGGGTGGGTGTTCGGCCCGGGCCTCCCGGTGTCCGCTGGCCAGCCGTCATCCGGGGCCGGCGCCAATCAGTTCACCGCGACGCTGTGGTTCCGCTCCGCGAGTGCGTCAGCCGATGGCTCCAACATCGAGATCGATCTCGGGACCGTCCCCGGCGATGACCGCAACACCTTCCTGGCGGTGACGAACCGGGCCGACGCTGACGGCGGTCTGCAGCTTCGGGCAGTGAGCCCGACGGAGCGACCGGCAACTTCCGTCCCACCGCCAGTCATCGCCACGGGAATCTCACGCGGCGTCTTTCACCGCCTCGACATCGTTGCCAAGTTCTTCGACGGGGATGGCGAACGACACCGTCGAATACGCACTGGATGGAGTCCCACTCGCCAATCCCCTCGGCGGCACCACGTTCGGCACCTTCGAGGGCTGGCGCAACGGGCTTCAGTTCACGTACGCCCTGAGCAACCGCCTGTATCTTCCGCTCGGGCGCACCCCCGAGTGCCTATGGCGCATTCGTCGACACGGCCGCCCAGGGCTTCTACTTCGACGACCTGTTCTACGCCGTCGCGAACCAGTCGGCACCGGCCAACTCGCTGGCCGCCTACGCGACGGGGTTCGAGCCGCCGGCCATTCCTTCGCCGGACCTGACTCTCACCAAGAGTCACGTGGGTAATTTCACGCAGGGACAGATCGGAGCGCAGTTCACCATCACGGTGACGAACAGCGGCACGCCCTCGACCATTGGGGTCGTCACCCTGACCGACACTGTCCCGACGGGCCTGACTCCGGCGGCGGCCAGTGGTGCTGGCTGGACCTGCGGTATCACCGGGGCAGCGGTCACTTGCACTCGAAGCGACGCTCTAGCCCCGGGAGCGAGTTACCCGCTTGTCACGATCACCGTCAATGTGGCAACCAACGCGCCCGCGTCGGTGGCCAACACGGCGACCATTTCCGGCGGCGGCGATGTCAATACGGCGAACAACGCGGCAACCGATGTGGCGACAATCCTGCCGGGGCCGGACCTGACTCTCTCCAAGAGTCACGTGGGTGATTTCGAACAGGGGCAGATGGGAGCCGCGTACACCATCAGTGCGACCAACGCCGGCGGGTCGCCGACCAGTGGCGCCGTCAGCCTGATCGACACTGTCCCGGCGGGCCTCACTCCTGCGACGGCCAGTGGTGCTGGTTGGACCTGCACCGTCAGCGGCGCAACGGTCACTTGCAGTCGCAGCGACGCTCTGGCGGCGGCAGCGATTTACCCGGCTATCACGCTCACCGTGAATGTCGCAGCCAGCGCTCCTGCGTCAGTGACCAACACGGCGACCATTTCCGGCGGCGGCGACGTCAATGTCACGAACAACACGGCAACGGATGTGGCGACAATCCTGCCGGGGCCGGACCGATCTCCATCACCAAGAACCACGGCCGGTCGACCTACGGCCAGGGGCACCGCAATCGGCTACACGATCACGTGCGACCAACGCCGGCGCGGTCGACCGCGACCAGGGCTGCACGATCAGCCTGATCGACACGGTGCCGGCGCGACCTCACCGGCGTGACGGCCAGTGTGCTGTCGACCGGCACCGGCAGTTGCGGCACAACGGTCAATCGGCAATAACATCAGCTTCACGCTCTGGCGAGCCGGCCCCGGGCTACCCGGCAACACGCTCACGCTGACGGTCGCGGCCGGCGGCTCCTGCGACAGCGACCGGCGCCCGCACCAATACCGCGGCGGTGACGTCAATCGTCACCGATACAACCCGAGCAACAACAGCGCGTCGGACACCGACACGCCGGTGACATCGTTTACGGCGTATCTGGCGGAAGGCGCGACGAACGCGTTCTTCGACGTGCGGATCGCGCTCGTCAATCCGAGCGCGACCGAGACGGCGAACGTGACGATGCGGTTCCTGAAATCGACCGGGGAGATCATCCCCCACACGCTGACGCTCTTGCCGATGGGCCGCGCGACGCTCAACCCGAAGACCATCGCTGGCCTGGAGGACGCGAACTTCTCGACGGTGATCGAGTCGAACGTCCGCGTCGTCGTCGATCGGACGATGAGCTGGGATGCGAGCGGGTACGGGTCGCACGCCGAGACGAGCTCGAACGCGCCGGCGACGACGTGGTACTTCGCCGAGGGCGCGACGCACGGCCAGTTCAGCCTGTTCTATCTGCTGCAGAACGCGACGACGTCGGAGGCGACCGTGGAGGTGACGTATCTGCTGCCGGCGCCGGCGGCGCCGATCGTGCAGACGCTCGCGGTGCCCCCGGAAAGCCGCGTGACCATCCAGGTCGATGAGCTGCCGGGCCTCGAGGCGACCGACGTGTCGGCGATCATCCGCGTCACCAACGGCGTGCCGATCTCGACCGAGCGGGCGATGTACGTGTCGACGCCGGAGCAGCCATTCGCGGCCGGCACCGACGTGGCCGGCATCGCGGCGCCGTCAACCACATGGTTCTTCGCCGAGGGCGCGACGGGACCGTTCTTCGACTTCTTCCTGCTGCTCGCCAACCCGAACCCGGCCGATGCCCAGGTGAGCGTGACGTATCTGACGAGTGATGCCGGCAGCGTGACCAAACCGTACACGGTGGCGGCCAACAGCCGGCAGACGATCTCGGTGCAGCAGGAAGATCCGCTGCTCGACAACGCGGCGATTGCCGCCACGGTGACCTCGACCAACAACGTGCCGATCCTGGCGGAGCGCGCGATCTTCTGGCCGCAGTTCCCGTGGTACGAGGGGCACGCGTCGGCGGGCGTGACTGCGACGGGTACCGAATGGGCGCTGGCCGACGGTGAGGCCGGCGGGCCGTCGGAGACGCAGACCTACATCCTGATCGCCAACACCGGCAGCGCCGAAGCGACGGTGCGGGTGACGCTGTTGCTCGAGGCGGGCGGCACGCTGGAGGCGATTTCACGATCGGGCCGAACAGCCGCTCCAACGTCAACGCGGGCGAGGTGTTCCCGCAGGCGATGGATCAGCGCTTCGGCGCGGTGGTCGAGAGCATTGGCGCGACGCCACAGCCGATCGTGGTCGAGCGCTCGATGTACACAACGCCGGCGGCGTGATCTGGGCCGCGGGCACCAACGCGCTGGCGACGAGGCTGCCATAGAGTAGGGCTACGGGCCACGGGGACTACGGGCTGCGAAGACCTCTCGCGGGCCCGTAGCCCGCTGTCGGTAGAACGGTCGTCACCGCCCAGTTGGCGGCCATCGCGCAAGTGAGAAACCCGGGGGAACAAGAAGTCGAGGAGCGTGTGTGTCGGACATTGAAGAATGGTTGCTCGCGCAATCTCGTTGGCGGCTGGAATCCACTGAACGCTGGCGTTGCCTTCCCAGAAAGCGAGGGTCTGAACTGTGCGCTCGAGCCGGTTCGTAGGACTCGAGCGCCTTCACCGCCCGATGCCCATGCACTCTCGCTGAGCGCGCGGTGAACGGCAAAGCTGGTATCGAGCGCACATGGTCGGCGGAAAACGTCCGACCACGCGATGTGCGCGGCCCGACGACCATCAGCCATTGCGCGATGGTGCGGTACCCGAGCGGTCGTGCCGTTCGGGTGCCGGTGCTCGCGCAGCCGACGTTCGACGTCGTGTGGCACTCCTCGAGCGAGATCGTGTATAAACCCTCTGGCGCGACATCACTTCCCGAGTGCAAGCCAGGACGTGCCCTGCCCTGCGACGACGATTGGCGGGACCGGGCCCCGAGGCGGAGAACGCGGGTGCCTCATGCCCATTTCAACGGGTGGATGTCGATCGTTCCCAGCGCGCCGTCTGCACATAGCCTCGGAGCTCTCCCCTGGGGGCCTCGGGGCAGATTTGCCCGCGCAGTCGTGTACCGCTCCCGGCGCACCATTGAATCCGAACGATAGGACGTCCATCTTGGAGCCTGTCGCGCTGCGCCGCAGGTTTCGTCTCCTCCCGCAGCTCGCCCAGCCCGGTCCCTCGGCCAACGACACCACGGAGATCCCAAAGGGCGCGACCATGAACAGCAAGCCGGCGATGAAGCGCGTGTGGCTGGTGGCGAAGTTCCTCCTCGCTGGTCTCGTCGGTGTGCTCGGCAGCGCCACGGGCGCCCAGGCGCAAGCCGACAGCTGCGCCACCGTTGGCGGCACACTCGTCGACGGCGTGTGTGTCGTGTCCGCCTCGGCCCCGACGGTCAGCGGTTCCCTCAATTTCAACGAGACCCTTCTCATCGACACGAACGGGCGAATCAACGTCGCTCCGGCCGGAGTCACCATCACGATCGCGGGTGACTTCCGGATGGCGGCGAGCAGCCTCCTTACGGGTGGCGAGAACATCACGTGTAGTGGTGGCAGTATCAACGGGGCGCGCATCACCATCACGGCCAGCGGCAGCGTGCACACCAGCGTGGGCTCGATCATCCGCTCCAACGGGTGCTCGGGTGGCGCGATCTCGATCACGACGACTGGTGCCGGCGAGATCACAATCGGCGGTCTCGTCGAGTCGGTGGGCGCGCGCACGGGTACAGGCGCCGTCCAGGGGCTGGGGGGCGGGGCCATCAACGTCAAGGCGGGCTGCGTGCTGACAGTCGAAAGTTCCGCGCGGATCACCAGCCGCGGCAAGGACCCAGGCGCCAACCTCGTGCACCTGGAAGGCTGCGAGGTGATCGTCCGCGGCGTGGTGGAGTCCACGGGCAACGGCCACGCTCCCCCGAACAGTCCCGTCAACTCGTGCGTGCTTCCGGGCAAGTCACCAGACTCGACGGCGTGCGTCCAGATATGGGCCGGGCGCACGGTTCTCATCGACAGCACGGGCGCCAACCAGGGCGAGCTCAACGCGGATATCGGCTTCGCGGGTGGATCGAATGGACGGAGCTGGATCGAAATCATCGCCGGCGGCGCGGTCACCATCACGGATGGGCCTGGTAACGATTACGAAGTCCAGATCCCGGGGGGACCGACAGTTCCGAGCACGTTTGCCGTTCACGCCAACATGATAGGAATGACGAACGGCAACGGCGGGCTCATCACCATCCTGTCGGCGATGGCCAACGTCGTGGCGAATGGAGACGTCGCCGAGGCCACCGCCGCGAACAGCGCCGGCGGCAACGGCGGCCAGATCCACATCGAGGCAGCCCAGGCCCTGACCCTGGACGGTGCGCGCCTCTTCGCGCAAGGCGACATCGTCGGCCAGGGCGGGTTTGGGGACGGTGGCCGGATCGGCAGCGCGAGCGCACCCATCCGTGCCTTCGCCGGCCCACTGAGCTGGGCGACCGGAACCGGCGACGCCCAACCGACCGGCGCACCGTTGAACGGCGGCGCGACTGGCGCCATCAACCTGCAGGGGTGCGGAACCGTCACCGCGACCGCATCCTTCCCCGTCACGCAGGGAGCGTTCAGTCCGACGATCAGCACGGCCTGTGGCACGGGGCCGGTGCTGCCCGAGCTACGTCGTGCTTCCGTCGAACTGCAGCGAGACATGCGACGCCCGGCCCCCGGGGTCGATCGCGGGCGCCAAGTGGCATGATGAGAACGGCAACGGCGCCCGGGAGGACCTCGAGCCGCCGGTCGCTGCGCGACGCATCCACCTCTTCGCGGCAGGTTCCCAGACCGAACTCGCGCACACGTTCACGCACGTCGACGGCACGTACTCGTTCCCCAACCTCGCGGACGGCACCTACGAAATCTGCGAGTCGCAGGAACCAAACTGGACACAGACCTTCCCGACCGCAGCCGGTTTCGACTGCCAGGCCCGCACCGGCGGGTTCGGCTACAGCATCACGATCGTCGGCGGCCAGATCGTCAGCGGCGTCGACTTCGGCAACCAGTTCACGGTGCCGGCGGCCGGCGTCAAGCAGGGCGTGAAGTGGAACGACCTGAACGCCAACAACATTCGTGACGCAGGCGAGCCCGGCATCGCCGGCACGCAGATCCATCTGTTCGAGACGTTCGACCCCGCCTTCCACCTGCAGGTGGAAACCGACGCGACCGGGAACTACAGTTTCACCGGGCTCGCGCCAGGCAACTACACGGTGTGCGAGACCGTGCCAGCCGGTTTCATCCAGACCAGCCCCGATTTCCTCACGCGGGCCTCTCCCCTTGGCGAGCAGATCGTCGACTGTTCCGACTTCCCGGGCGTCAGCGGTGTAGGCTACCGGTTCCTCATCTCGGAGGGCACGGAGACCCTCTCGGAAAACGATTTCGGGAACCACCAAATCCCGCCCACGGGCGAGATCGCCGGTGTGAAGTTCGACGACGTCAACGGCAATGGTGTGCGGGATCCAGGCGAGCCCGGATTGCCAGGATGGCAGATCAACGTCTATCTGCCCGGCTCCACGACAGCGCTCGCTACCGTCACGACCGACGTCGACGGCACGTACGTCTTCGAGAATCTGCCCGCCGGCACCTACGACGTCTGCGAGACCATGATGCCTGGATGGGCGCAGACATTCCCGCGTTCGGCCAGAACGTTCACCGGGCTCGACTGCGCGGGACGCACAGGCGGGGCGGGCTACAGCGTGACGCTTGCCGCCGGACAGCTCGAATTCGGTGTGGACTTCGGCAATCACCTTCCGGCCGCCGACATCCAGGTCCGGAAAGAGGTCGACAATCCGACGCCGAACGTCGGGGACACCGTCACCTTCACGGTCACCGTGACCAATAACGGGCCCGACCCGGCCACCGGCGTGGAGATCACCGATCAGATTCCTCTCGGCTTGCAGGTCACCGGATTCACCCCCTCGGCCGGGACCTTCGACCCGGCGAGCGGACGCTGGCGCATCGGCGCGATGCCGGTCGGATTCAGCGCGACGCTGCAGATCACCGCGCGCGTGGTCGCGGCCGGCACGCTGACCAACGTGGCCGTCAAGACCGGCGGCGATCAGATCGATCCGATCGTCCCCAACAACACCGATGGCGCCACCGTCTCACCGTCGCCGGTCGCCGACATCGTCGTCCGGAAAATCGTGCCCGTCCGTGGCGTTCGCGCGGCCGAGGGGGTGTTTTTCACGATCGTCGTCCGCAATGCGGGGCCCTCGCCTGCCACCGGTGTGGTCGTGGTCGATCGCCTGCCGGCCGGCTTGACCTTCGTCGCGGCGACCCCCAGTGTGGGCACCTACGACCCGGCGAGCGGCGCGTGGACGATCGGCGACCTCGCAGTCGATGCCGTGGCAACGATGCGATTGCAGGCGCTCCTCGAAGTACCGGGCCCGGTGACGAACATCGCCACCAAGACCGAGGTGAACGAGTTCGATCCCGTAACGCGCCAATGACTCGGACGGCGTCACGGTGAACGGGCAGAACGCCGACCTTCAGGTGGTCAAGACCGTCGACAAGTCGCTCGTCTCGATCGGCGAGCTCGTCACCTTCACGGTCGTGGTCACCAACAACGGTCTCGCCGAGGCCACGGGCGTCCGGGTGCTCGAGACGCTCCCTCCGGGCCTGGTGTTCGTCTCGTCGGCGGTGGCGTCTCAGGGCACCTACGTCCCGGAAACCGGGTTCTGGGACGTCGGCACACTGCCGGCAACGGGCCTCAGGTTCTCATGCCACGTTGCAGGTCGTGGCGAGGGCGACGCAAACGGGCGTCGCCAACCAACACGGCGACGATCTTTGCCAGCGACCAGCCGGATCCGAACCCGTCGAACAACAACTCCACGGCCGAAGCGGCGGTTGTCGGGGCCGACCTCACGGCCGTCGTCGACGAGGTCATCGGCAACCCGGCCGACATTGGCTCGATGGTCGATTTCTTCATCGGCGGCAGGAACGTGTCCGAGACGCCGCTCGGCGGCGCGGATCACGATCGCGCTGACGATTCCCGACGAGCTGGAGTTCATGGACATGCCGCAGAGCGGGTGGGACTGCGTCTTCGTCGCGAGCACGGGCTTCTGCACGGCGCGATCGCCATCTCCTGCCGAACCAGACCGCCGTGGCCGGCTACTGGACGACCGTGCTCCGCTCGATGGTGCCGGGAACGGTGCTGTTCGGATCGGTGTTTTCGACTGACGACGAGAGCGTGCTCAACAACGTGGTCACGCTGCCGCTGACCTCGATGCCGGGGACGCCGACCGACCTCTCGGTGAGCCAGACCGTGGCCCCGGCCGGGGTCGGAAGGGCGACTTTCCAGGTGACCGTCACCAACAACGGCCCGAACGAGGCCCTGGATGTGACGCTCACGGACGTGATTCCCGACAACGCGACGCTGGAATCGGTCACTCCGCAGAGCGGAGCGTGCACTGGCACTCGATATGTCGTGTGCCAGCTCCAGTCGTTGTCGGCGGGGCGCTCGGTTCAGATCACCTTCGTCCTGCAGGCCGTTCCCCCGACGGCGATCGCGCATCGGGTGGCGGTGGGGGGCCGGTTCGCCGATCCCAATCTCACCAACAACATGTCGAGCGTGCCCCTGGTGCTCGGCGCCTCGCCGACGCGGGACACCGACGGCGACGGGCTGCCCGACGTGTGGGAGAGCGCGATGGGTCTCGGGGTGACCACCCCCGACGCCGCCGGCGATCCCGATGGCGACGGACTGTCCAACCTGGAGGAGTTCCTGGCCGGCTCGCACCCGCGGGGATTCCATCGACGCTTCTTTGCCGAGGGCGTGACCGGCACGTTCTTCGAGACCCACATTGCGGCGATGGACCTCGCGAACGCGGGCGCGACCGCCGTGGTCTCGTTCATGCGAGAAGATGGCACGCGCACGAGCGAGACCCGCGCGATCGGTCCGCGGGCCACGATTGGGATCGATCCGGCCCAGGTCCTGGGGACGGCGCCCCAGAGCTTTGCCACCCTCGTCGAGTCGGATCAACCGATCGCCGCCGACCGCCTGGTGATGTGGGGCCAGCAGGCGAGCGGCCACGCCGAGCGCGGGCTGCCCGGCCCGTCGGCCGTCTGGTATTTCGCGGAAGGGGCCACCGGCGCGTTCGACCTCTTCTACCTCCTGCAGAACTCGGAGCCGGTGGCGGCCGACGTCGCCGTGACGTTCATGCTGGAGTCGTCGCCGAGCGTGACCCGCACCTACCGGCTCGAGCCGCACAGCCGCCTGACGATCTGGGCCAACGCGGTGCCGGGGCTGCCCCCCGATTCGCAAGGCGCCGCGATTCGAGCCTCGCATCCGATCACCGCGGAACGGGCCATGTACCTCCGGCCGCATTGGTCGGGCGGGCATGGCGGCGCGGGCGCGTCGACGATGGCGCCGGTCTGGCACTTCGCCGAGGGCGCGACGGGCAGCTTCTTCGACTGCTTCATCCTGGTCGTCAATCCGAATCCCGACCCCGCGGAGATCGAGGCGCGGTTCGCCCGGCCCGACGGGCAGGTGGTGACGCGGACGTACACGGTGCTCCCGGAGCGGCGGTTGACCATCTGGGTCGATGCGGTCGATCCGCTGCTCGCGCGGACCGAGGTGGCGACCACCCTGACCGCGACCAATGGCATCGGCTTCGTGGCGGAGCGGGCGATGTGGTGGCCGGAAGGGCGATGGTACGAAGGCCACGTCTCGCTGGCGTCCCTGGAGACGAGCCCACGCTGGGCCATCCCCGAAGCCTTCGAAGGCGGGCCGTCGTCCAGTCAGACCTACGTGCTCGTGAGCAATGCGGCCACGGTCGCGGGACGGGCGGCCGTGACCGTGAGGTTTGCCAATGGGCGAGAGCTCGTCCGCGAAATCGAGCTGCTGCCCTCGGCCCGCGTCACGGTTCCCATCGGCGCCATGTTCCCTCAGACGCTCGGGCAGTCCTACAGCGTCGTGGTCGAAAGCCTCGGGGCGGCTCCCGTGCCGCTCACCGTCGAGTGCGCGCGCTACTGGTCTGGGGGTGGCCGGTTCTGGTCGGCCGGCGTCAGCGCACTGGCCACGCCGATGCGATAGGCGGGTGACTGCAGCCGCGCAGGGAGGCGAAGACCCGTATCTGCAGGGCCGATGATGGACGCGCTACCCGAGGTCCTCGACCCGGCTCGGCGAGCCGCGGCGCCGGCAGAGCGAGGGTCGCGTCGCATTCACCTAGCGATTCAATTGCGAGGGCGAACCCGCGACTCCGCTGCGCCTGAAAGTCGAAACCATCCCCGTGAGCATTTCGCCGTCTACGGCCTGAAGGAGGTGCCGTTCGGCGTCAGCTGACGGTGGTTCGAAGGCTCGTGCGAGATCAGAGCTACCGGCTAGTGTCGGCGCGACACCTACTCGGGCATGCTGCCGACGAGGCGCTCGGCGGCGAGGCGCTCCGGCCCGCGGAGGTCAGCGCGATCCTCGACGCGGTGCTTGCGCAGCTCCTGCCCGCCAACGTCGAGACGCGCGTCGACGAGCTCCGCCAGCACCTCGCGCTCGAGACGAAGATGGCCAACTTGACCGCGGCCATCGAGCAGGGCGAATCGTCGCCGCCCCTCATCGCACTCCTCACCGAACGCCAGCAGGAACGCGAGCGGCTCGTCGCGGAACCGGAATCGGCCGAGACGCTGCAGCTGGATTCACGTGGACCGCGCCGACATGGAAGCCCCGGTGCAGGGCTTCATCGCCGAGTGGCGGACGCTGCTTGACCGGGTCGGTCGAAGACGGCCGGCAGCTGTTGCGCGAAGTGTTGGAAGGGCCGTTGCGCTTCACGCCGGACGGGCACCCGCTATCGCTTCAGCGGCCCCGTGGCTATCGGACGCGTGATTGCGGGGGCGGTGCGCGCCTATGTGCGTGGCGTCCCCAGCGGGATTCGAACCCGCGTCGCCGCCGTGAAAGGGCGGTGTCCTAGGCCTCTAGACGATGGGGACCGGGGCGTGCGGCCGGTGCGGCTTCTCAGCGGTCTCCGCCGCGCATGACCGGGCCCTTCAGTCTACCTCAACTCAAACGCCCGGGCCGCGCCAGACGTCCTCGACGGCTCGCGACCTCTGGTCCTGCGTGCCTGGACGTGATACGACTTCCCCACCACGGCAATCGCCATCCGTCACGGCAGCCGAACATCGATGTCCTCGTTCGCCATCCGTCCCGCGACTGTCGCAGACATCGAGACGATCGCCAGACATCGCGCGGCGATGTTTCGCGAGATGGGCGACATCACGGACGCCGACGTGGAGCCTCTCGTGCGGGCCACCGCTGCCTGGCTGGCGCAGGCCGTTCCCACCGCCGAGTACGTCGGCTGGATGGCCATCGCCAGCGAGAGCCGCAGCGAGATCGTCGGGGGCGCCGGCATGCAGCTGCGATCGCTGATGCCGCGACCGAATTCGATGGGCCGCGGTCTGCTACTCGGGCAACAGGGCCTCATCGTCAATGTGTTCGTGGCGCACGCCTGGCGCCGGCAGGGCATCGCCCGCGCGCTGACCGAAGCCGCGTTGATCTGGGGCCGCCAAGCCGGGCTCGCGAGCATCGTCCTCCACGCCTCATCGGCGGGACGACCGCTCTACGACGCGCTCGGGTTCGTGCCGAGCAACGAGATGCGGTACGACACGCGGTGATCGCGCCGCGGCCTCACGCTTCGACGAGCGTCGAGACGCCCGCCCCCTCGGCACCTGACAGCCAGCGCCACTCTTCGCGCAGGCGGAGCCGGCCATCCGCCAGCCGATCGATCCGCGTCGCGCATCGACCGGTGCGCACCAGGCCCGCGTCAGTGGCGTGCTGATACCGTGCGTCGAGCGTCGCGTCCGCCGTGAAGTGCGCAGTCAACAATCCGAACCGCACGCCATTGCCGTCGTAGTGCGCCCAGACCCGCGCACCCACCTGCTCGTAGATGAACGCCAGACCGGGCCGGCAATCGGCCTCCACCGCATTCTCCTCGAGAATGAAGCGGCGCCCCGAGAGGTTGACGGCAGCGGACGGTACCGCCGGAGAGTCGGGCGCAGCCGGAGGATCGGCCGGCGCCCCGAATCCGAACGCCACCGGCGATGGCCCGTGAGATGCGAGGTGATCGAGCCGGCGACGCCCCTCGTCTGCGGTCGGCCGCTGCCCCGCCGGCACCCACCACAGGACCTGATACGGCGCCGGCATCGGCTCGAACCACTCGTGACGGCGCCGCATCACGCCGATGTGGTCGCCGCGATAGACGAAGGCGCGCAGCGCCTCGATCGACTCCCACACGGACATGTTCACGAGGACGCGAGGATCGTCGTAGGCTCGCACGTACGAGGAGCTCTCGCCGGCCTCGCCCATCAGCCGCCAGACGAAGCCGGGAGATCCTTCCGCCACGCGATTCACCCCCGCAATGAAACCGGCGAAGTCCGCCATCCGCGGATCGTCGATCGGCGCGAGGCCGCGAGCGATGTTGAACTGGGCGAGATGGAACCAGGGAGCGTCGGCCGACATGGTCGCGTGACAATCGGTGAGCCGCAACACCTCGTAACTGAGGGTCACCCCAGGGGGCAATGAGGCGCGCCTACCACTACGCCGCTCTTGACAAACCCAAGCGATTCGGTATCATAGATCGAAATGAAGGTGCGGGACGCGCTGAAGCGTCTGCACGACGAGGGTTTGGGTGATTGTGGTACAACGCGGCAGCCATCGGCAGCTCACGCACCAGACCAAACCTGGGAAGGTCACCGTGGCCGGGCATGCCAGCGACGAGATCCGCCCGGGCACACTCGCGAGCATACGCCGGCAGGCCGGCTGGAAGGCGTGATCACTCATGGCAGATGTAGACAGCCTGAAGGCACGGATCGAAGCACTCGAGGCAGCCTGCGCCGAGGCCTACCAGGTGGCCGGCGCCGCAGGCGCACCAACACGCGTCCTGGACAATCTGTGGGCCGCGGCACAAGGGGAACCCCTGCCACACGCGACCGTACCTCCGATTCTGGTCGAAGAATTTGACGAAGTCGCAGTCCGCGAACGCCGCTTGCGCGAGGCTCGCGCTGTGCTGGGCGTCAGCGCCGCCGCCGAGCTCGGGCGCGTCGGGGGCAGTCAGCGCAGCCGTGCGAAAGCGCGCGCCGCGCGGGCCAACGGCGCCAAAGGCGGTCGGCCCCGCAAGGCTGCCCGCACCTAAACCACCGTGTCCACCGCAGGAGCAGACATCCAGACTGTCGCCTGGCGTCACTGCGGCCAGGAGGCGTTTTCGCGCTGGGTGGAAGCCGGCACACCCCTCAACGACGTCATGGGCTGGTCGGGCCACGCTTCGCTTTCATCGCTTTCGATCTCTGTGAACAACGGCCGCGCCAGTAGAGCCCGCGGCGATGGCGCGGCTGGACGCGGCGCGGGCGGCCGCGGCGCCTATCGCCGGCCAAGTGATCCACAAGTTGATCCAGACGGCCAAACGGGGGATCCAGGCCCAGTCCGCCGAATCCAGGAAGTCGCGTGTTTCTCGGCGTCTACAGTAGTGCATGGGCCGCTAGCTCAGTGGTAGAGCATCCGCCTTTTAAGCGGTTGGTCCCGAGTTCGATCCTCGGGCGGCCCACCAACCTCCGCTCATGATTGCAGGCGGGCCTGTTCCCGCCTCTGAACGAGCTACGGTTGGCAAGCCACGACCCACCTCACCGCCAGCGAAAAAGCTTCAGCGCCAGGGCAAAGGTCGCGACGCCCCAGCCGACGAGGATCCCGATCTCCACGCCCAGCGTCGTCAGTCCCCGTCCTTCCAGCATCACCGCCCGCAACGCATCGTTGAGCGCCGTCAGCGGCAGCGCGCGGATGAACGGCTGCGCCGCATCCGGAAAGTTCGACGCCGCGAAGAACACGCCGGAGAGCAGCCACATCGGCACCATCGCGATGTTCATCAAGCCCGACACCGCTTCGATCGTCCGCGCGCGCGACGCGATGAGCAGGCCAAGCCCCGCAAAGCAGAACGCCCCGAGCAGCGTCAGGCCCGCGACCAGCCAGAGCGAGCCGGCCGATCGCACACCGAACACCAGCCAGCCGAACGCGAGGACGGCCCCCACTTCGAGGACCAGGAAGACGAGCCGCGCCAGCAAGTGCGACAGCAGGTAGTAGCCGCGTGGCATCGGCGTCGCCATCAGCCGCTTGAGCAGCTTGCGCGTCCGCGCCTGCACCACCGAGAAGCCGATGCTCCACAGGCCGGTGCCCATGATGTTCATGCCGATCAGACCGGGAATGAGCCAGTCGATGTACCGCGATCCGGGCGACACGACTTCCTGATCCCGGGCGTGCCACACGTCCGCCCGTCCCGCGGCGCGCTGCAGGGCATTGTCCACGACCATCCTGGCCACCCGGCTCTCGGGTCGCGTGGGATCGAATCGGTACGTCGGCGGACTGCCGGCGACGACCACCAGCGCGATCTGCCCGTTGCGCAGCGACGCGTCAGCCTCGGGCGCCGACAGGCGCCGCACCCGCACGCCGGGCGCGCGCTCGAGGTCGGCCGCCGGCAGTGCCTTGACCTCCGGCCTCGACGACGCCGACGACGACCTCCTGCGGCCGCTCGCTCCGGAACGCAATGCCGAGCGCGAGCGCCATCAGCACCGGAAACGCGAACACCCAGAAGACCGCTTCCGGTTCGCGCAGGAACTCGCGCAGGCGCGACAGCGTCAACTCGACGAGCGGCGACGGCCGCTGGTCAGCCATCGCGCAGGTGCCTTCCTGTCAGCCTCACGAACACATCCTCCAGCGTCGCGCTGTGCGTCGTCAGAAACGACAACGCCCGCCGCTGGTCGCCCAGCGCATCGAGCAGCGCCGGCACCGCGAGGTGGATCTCGGAGGCAATCAGCGCGTAACTGGCCTGATCGTGCCGCACGTCGCGCACGCCCGGCAGCGTGCGCAGACCGGTCGATCGCCACCGGCAGGGCGCCCTCGCCCATGCCGAACTCGACGACGTGCTCGGCGCCGAGCGTGCGAATGAGCTCGCGCGGCGTGCCCAGCGCGATGACCTTGCCCTTGTCGACGACGGCGACGCGATCGCACAGGGCCTCGGCCTCGTCCATGTAGTGGGTGGTCAGGAGGATCGTGCCGCCGCCGCTGCGGAACCGCTCGAGCAGGGCCCAGAGCTGCCGGCGCGACTGCGGATCGAGGCCGGTCGTGGGCTCGTCGAGAAACAGGAGATCGGGAGCGCCCACGAGCGCGCAGGCGATCGCGAGGCGCTGCTTCTGTCCGCCCGACAGCTTCGAGTACCACGACGTGCGCTTCGCTTCGAGCTCGACGAGCGCCAGCACCTCGTCGACGGACCGGCCCCTGCCGTAGAAGGACCGGAAGAGGCGAACCAGCTCCTCGACCGTCAGCTTGTCGCTCAACTGCGTCTCCTGGAGCTGGATGCCGAGGCGCTCCCGAAGCGCCCGATCGTCGGGGCCCCAGCGCAGGCCGAGCACCTCGACCTCGCCGGCGTCGGGTGTCAGCAGACCTTCGAGGATCTCGATGGTGGTGGTCTTGCCGGCGCCGTTGGGGCCGAGCAGGCCGAAACATTCGCCCGCGCGCACTTCCAGGTCCAGCCCGTCAACGGCCACGACATCGTCATAGCGCTTGACGAGGCCGCGGCACTGAAGCGCTGGCGATCGTCATGGAGAACGAGCGCGCGCTCACAGCCGCACGGCGGGCGCCTTGCAGCCACGCGCCGACGATCGAGTCGTCGCGGACGATGGTGTCGTCGCGATCGGAGCCGGTCGAGATGATGCCCGCGGGCACGCCCGAGACGTCTTCGAGGAACGCGATGTAGCGCCGCGCGGCGGACGGCAGATCGGCGAAGCGCCTGACCCCCTTGGTCGGCTGCTCCCAGCCCGGCAGGGACTCGTAGACCGGCTGGCACGCGGCGAGCTGGCCGAGGTCGCTCGGGAGTTCGCGGATCGTCTGGTCGTTGCAGCGATACGCCGTGCACACGTCAATCGTCTCGAGCCCGTCGAGCACGTCGAGCTTCGTCAGCACGAGCGCGTCGAGCCCGTTGACGCGCGCGGCGTAGCGCACGGCCACCGCGTCGTACCAGCCGCAGCGCCGCGGCCGCCCGGTCGAGGCCCCGTACTCCTGGCCGCTCTCCCGCAGGCGCTCGCCCATCTCGCCGGTCAGCTCCGTCGGCAGCGGCCCCTCGCCGACGCGCGTGGTGTAGGCCTTGGCGACGCCGAGCACGCCGTCGATGGCGCGAGGCCCGACGCCGAGCCCCGTGCACACGCCGCCAATCGTGCCGTTCGACGATGTGACGTACGGGTAGGTGCCATGGTCGATGTCGAGCAGCGTGCCCTGCGCGCCCTCGTAGAGGACCGAGCGGCCGGCGGCGCGCGCTTCGGCGAGGAAGAGCGAGACGTCGCGCACCCAGGGGCGCAGCCGCTGCCACGCGACGCGCAGATCGTCGAGCACGTGCTGCCAGTCCATCGCCGCGCCGCCGATCAGGCGGTTGCGCGCGGCGACGTTCTCGCGCACGGCGTCGGCCAGCACGGTCGATCCGTTCTCGGCCAGATCGCCGACGCGAATGCCGCGGCGCCCGATCTTGTCCTCGTACGCGGGCCCGATGCCGCGCGAGGTCGTCCCGATCTTGCGCTCGCCGCGCCGCGCTTCGGACAGCACGTCCAGCTCGCGGTGGTACGGAAGGATGAGGTGTGCCTTGTCGCTGACGACCAGGCGCGTGCCGACGTCGACGCCGAGGCCCGCCAGCGTGTCCACTTCGGCGAAGAGCGCATGCGGATCGACGACCACGCCGTTGCCGATGATGCAGGTGACGCCGTCGTGGAGGATGCCGGAGGGAATGAGGTGGAGGACGAACTTCCTGCCGTCCACGAAGACGGTGTGGCCGGCATTGTGCCCGCCCTGATAGCGGGCGACGACCGAGAAGCTCGGCGTCAGAAGATCGACGATCTTGCCCTTGCCTTCATCGCCCCATTGGGCGCCCAGCACTGCGATGTTCATGACGATCGCGCTTTCCCGGCGGGGACATGCGTGCTCGGCCCGCTGCCCCGGCGCCGCCCCGAACGCAACATCTTAGCAGAGGGGCGCTGCGACACCGGCCGCGGCGCGTCATAGGATAGAGGCCATGAGCGCCGATGCCAGCGGGCCCGCCCACCTCGCCGCCGGCCCGCCGCTGGTGCTCGACGGGGCATCGCTCACGCTCGACGACCTGGTGGACGTGGCGCGGGGCGCCCGAGTCGTGCGCCTGGCGCCGCATGCCGTTGCGCGCATCGACGCCGCGCGGACGATCGTCGATGAGCAGGCGCGCGGCGAGGCACCGGCCTACGGCATCAACACCGGCTTCGGCTCGCTGTCGGACGTGCGCATTCCACCCGAGGCGCTCGGCGAGCTCCAGCTCAATCTCGTGCGCAGCCACGCCGCGGGCGTCGGCGAACCACTGCCGGTGGACGCCGTGCGCGCCACGATGGTGCTGCGCGCCAATGTGCTGGCGAAGGGCTTCTCCGGCATCCGGCGCGAGACCCTCGAGCGTCTGCTCGCGCTGCTGAACGCCCGGGTGCATCCGCGCGTGCCGTCGCGCGGGTCGGTCGGCGCGAGCGGCGACCTCGCCCCTCTCGCGCACCTGGTGCTCGCGCTCATCGGCGAGGGCGACACGCTCGACGGCCGGACGCTCGGGCAGGCGGGGCTCGCCGCGCTCACGCTCGAAGCCAAGGAGGGGCTCGCGCTCATCAACGGCACGCAGCCCTCGACGGCGGTGCTGGCGCTGGCGCTGCACGATGCGCTGCGCGCTCGCCGATGCCGCCGACCTGGCGGCGGCGATGTCGATCGACGCGCTGCGCGGGTCGGCGAAGCCGTTCGACCCGCGCATCCACGCGCCGCGGCCGTTCGAGGGGCAGCAGACGGCGGCCGCGGCGCATGGCGCGCGCTGCTGGAAGGCAGCGCGATCAATCGCCTCGCACGCGAACTGCGGTCGCGTCCAGGACGCCTACTCGATGCGCTGCGCGGCGCAGGTGCACGGCGCGGCGCGCGACGCCCTCGCCTTCGTCGACCGCAGCGCTGGCGGTCGAGATGAATGCCGCCACCGACAACCCGATGGTGTTCGCCGACGAGGGGCGACATCGTGTCGGGCGGCAACTTCCACGGCGCCCCGGTGGCGCTCGCCGCCGACCTGCTGGTCGCTGGCGCTCACGCAACTGGCGACGATCAGCGAGCGGCGCGCCGATCGCCTGCTCGACGGCCAGGTGAGCGGCCTGCCGCCGTTCCTGACGAGACAGAGCGGCCTGCACTCGGGACTGATGATGGCGCACGTGACGGCGGCGGCGCTGGCGTCCGAGCTGAAGACGCTGGCGCATCCCGCGAGCGTCGACACGATCCCGACCTCGGCCGGCAAGGAGGATCACGTCAGCATGAGCATGGCCGCGGCGCTCAAGGCGGCGACGCGCCGTCGATCTGGCGCGATCTGTCGTCGCGATCGAGCTGCTGTGCGCGGCACAGGGGCTCGACCTGCTGGCGCCGCTCCGGTCGTCGCCGCCGCTCGCCGGCGCCCACGCGCGGCTGCGTGCCGCCGTGCCGCCGCTCGTCGACGATCGTCCGCCGGCGCCCGACATCGCGGCGATCGCATCGCTCATCGCGTCGGGAGATCTCGAGGCGACGATTCGCGCGCGAAGTCAAGAAGAAAAATTGATCGACGGACGTTGACATCGCGGCGCTGGGTTTCTACCTTACTACCCTTCACTGCCCGCACCCGTGTCGCCCGCGCCGAACGCCTGCCGCCTCACCCCTGGCGATCGCCGCACCGGCGACGAGGGGCGCGAGCCCGGCCGACGCGGTGATCCGAGGCCGACGCATGACACGGCCCTCCACGCCGCTCGATCGCCGACTCGCCGAGAGTGCGACTGCAGCAGCGGGCGCACCGGTCCCGCTGCTGGTCGGCGGCTGCGGCTGCGGCCGCACCGAACGCCTGCGGCGTCTGCACGCGACGCTGGGCCCGGCCGTGTCGCAGTACATCGATCTCGAGCGCGTGGCGACGACGCCCGAGCGCTGCCACCAGGCCGATCGTGGCCGGCTCGCCGTTCGCCACGCCGGGCGACGGCGGCGACGCCGCCGAGCGCACGCGGCGCCTTCGACGCGCTGCTCGCGTTCCTCATGACGGCCGGCACCACTGGTGGTCAGCCGGCGACCTTCCTGCTCGACGAGGTCCTGGAGCTGCGCACCTTCGAGAGCTTCCCCGGACTGCGCAACGGCGCTGCCCGAGCTGGCGCGCGCGCTTGCCCACAGCCCCAACCGCTTCGTGCTCAGCACGCGCTTCGCCGCCCGGGCCCTGCGCTGGGTCGGCGCCGCGCCGCGAGCGGTTCGAAGTCGTCCCGCTCGCCCCGATCGACGTCACCGAGGTCCGCGACGCGCTCGGGCGCCGAGCACGGCTCGAACGCCGACGAAGTGGCGCACGCCGTGCACGCGCTGGTCGGCGGCCAACCCGGCTACGTCCGCGCCCTGCTCGGCCCAGATGGCGGCGATGCGCGCCAGTGGGGCCACCGATCCGATCAGCGCCCTCGGCGGCTTCGCTGGGCCCGACGGCGAGCTCGCCGCGCGCTGCCGCTTCAGCTACGAGCTGCGCCTGCACCGCGCGCGCGGCTACGGCGCGCTCAAGGCGATCCTCGAGGTGCTCGCCGACGAGGAGCCGCTGACGCTCACGATCGATCGCGCAGCGCCTCGAGCGCACGCCGGGCTCGACCAAGGACTATCTGTCCTGGCTGCAGGACGTGGATCTCGTCGACCTGCGTGCGCAAGCGCTATCGCTTCGCCGATCCGCTGCTCCGCCTCTGGGTGCGCATCAACGGCGGGCCCGGGCATGCCCGACGAGGAGCGTGTCATCAGCGAGGTGCAGAAGTACGCCATGGACCGCCTGCGGGAAGCGCCGCCCTGCCGCGGTCGCCGCGGCGGCCGGCATCGAGCGGACCCGGGCCTTCGACGCGCCGTCGCTCGAGCGGCCGGAAGCCGCCGCGCCCCGCGCGCAGCGGCATCATCGAGATCGACTGATCGAAGGACGAGGTCCGAAGTCCGAAGGCGCAGTCAACTCTCGTGACTTCGTCCCTCGTACTTCGGTACTTGCTCGATCCGATCCGAGCCGCTTCCTGCTCGGCTTCCTTCTTGCTCCGGCCGGCTGCCTGCGCGACGAGCGTCGCCGCTCACCCGCAGTTCGACGTCGAAGAGGCGGTCGTGCGCCGGTCCGTGCTCGCGGACCACTCGGTACTCGGGCAGCCCGCGACCGGCTGCCTGCAGCACTTCCTGCAGCGCCGACTTGTAGTCGCCGGTCAACGCTGCGAGGCCGCCCGGGTGCGCCGATCGCCCCCAGCCGGCCCACAGCTCGCGCCGGATGAAAGCGCTGCGCAGCGTCGAGGCCGCCATCGAGATAGATCGCGGCGATCAGCGCCTCGCACGCGTCGGCGAGCAGCGCCGTCTTGCGCCGGCCGCCGGTCTTCTCCTCGCCGCGCCCGAGCAGCAGATGCGGGTCCGAGGTCGAGCTCGTCGCCGAGCTTCGACGAGGCGCTGGCGAGACGAGCGACGCCTTGATCTTCGACTTCTGCCCTTCGTCGAGCTGCGGGATACTCGCGATAGAGCGCGTCGGCGATGACGAAGCCCAGCACCGCGTCGCCGAGGAACTCCAGCGACTCGTTGTCCACCACGCCGCCAGTGACGTCCTCGTGCGCGCGGGAGCGGTGCGTCAGCGCGTGCTCGAGCAGCCCGCGATCGCGGAAGCGATAGCGGAGGCGCACCTCCAGCCGCGCGAACTCGTCGCGAGATGGCACGACCGGCGCGGCCCGGCCGCTCCTCGTCGCGATAGCTCTCGATCAACTGACGCGCCTCGTCGGCCAGCTCCCCGGGCACCGACAGGCGCACGTCGCCCTGCTCGCTGGCCGGCGCCGGAAAGATCGATGCGCAGCGCCTCGGCCGACATCATCGCCGGGATCCCGTGCGTCTCGAGCAGGCCTCGCACGAGGTTGGCTTCGACGTCGGAGTGCGTGCGAAAGATGACGACGGGATCGGTCATAGGGGACAGCCAGTCGGCTCAGCCCGCATCCACGACCCCCTGATGCTCGACCTTGAGCAGGATCATCGTCATGTCGTCGTGCGGGTCGGCGTCGCCGACGAAGGCTTCCACTTCGCGCACGATGCGCTCGCGCAGCTCGTCGGACGAGAGCTCGCCGTGCTCTTCGACGAGCGCGCGGAGACGATCCTCGCCGAACAGATCCGAGTCGAGGTTCATCGCCTCGGTGACGCCGTCGGTGAACAGCACGAACACGTCGCCGGTGTGCGAGCGGAATGGTGCAGCTCCTCGAGCAGCTCCTCGAAGCGCGTGCTCGAACCCGTCGATCCGCAGGCCGACGACCATGCCGCTCGGCGTCAGCACGTGGGCCCGGCGCGGCGTGCCGTTGACGCCGCTGGCAGATGAATGAGCGGCGTGTGGCCGGCGCGCGCGTAGGTCAGGATGCGCCGGCGCATGTCGACGACCGTGTAGGTCATCGTGATGAAGCTGCGGCTGTCGAGATTCGAGGAGATGATGCGATTCGACCTCGATGAGGAGCTGCCGCGGCGAATGGTAGATCTTGCTCAGCGACATGCACCAGGCCCTTGAGCTCCGCCATGTAGAGCGCCGCCGACGTGCCCTTCCCCGCCACGTCGGCAATCAGCACGCCGACGCGATGCTCGTCGAGCGGGAAGAAGTCGTAGTAGTCGCCGCCCACCTCGCGCGCGGGTACGCACAGCGAGGTGACGGCGAGCCCGGGCAGCCGCATCGGCCGCGGGGCAGCAGCGACATCTGGATCTCGCGGGCGATGCGCAGCTCCTCCTCGAGCCGCTTCTTCTCGGCCGCCTGCTGCAGCAGATCCTCGATGTTCGACGGTCATCGCGTTGAACGAATCGGCGAGCTCGCCGAGCTGATCGCGGCTCCTGCATCGGGATGCGATGGCGAGAGATCGCCCTGCCGCAGCGCGCTCGGTGCCGTAAAAGAGCGCGTGCACCGACCCGGTGATCGATCGCGCCAGCGCCAGCCCCATGAGGAACGCCGCCGAACTCGATGATGAGGAAGAGCAGGCCGATGAACGCCGAGGATGAGCAGCGCACACTCGCCGATGCTCCAGCCCCACATGCGGCTCTGCGCCGACGAGATGCGCTCGTAGATGTCGCGCGGGCTGACGCGGATCGCCTGGATGCACCGTATCCGTCTCGCCCGTGCCCCAGTCGACGAAGTCGAGAAACGCACCCAGTCGAACACCCACTTCGACCCGGACGCCGGTCTGCACGCGCGCGGACGGTCGTCGCCATCGCCGCGGGGCGCGCCCGTCCGACGATCGGCTGCGTCGTCTCGCCTTCCTGTCGCTGCAGCGTGATGCTCGCCCGGCTCGACGCCCGTCTGTCTGGTGGATGCGCTCGAGCACCTGCTCGTCGACCGGGATGTCGATGACGACGCCCCACTTGGCGTCGCGCGCGGCCGGCAAGCCCACGGCGCGGACGACGAGCTGCACCTTCGCTCGCCGGCGGCGTTGAGCGGAGCGTAGGCCAGGATGCCGCCGAAGCCGCGCGCCGCTCACCCACGCCGGAATCGTCGCCGGCGGATCCATGTGCGCCCAGTCGCCGGCGCGGACCGGGCCGATGCCGGCGGCCGCGGGCGTCGCCCGACTCGGTGGCGCGCGGCACCAGCGCGAACGACAAGCCGGGGAAGCGCTCGTGGTTGCTCTCGTAGCGACGCTCGAGCACCGCGTTGACCGCCTGCAGGCTGCGGCCGCGCTCGAATCTCCTCCGCCGCCGCGTGCGCGGCGGTGCGCGCCTCGTCCACCAGATCGTCGTAGACGCCGCTGTTGAAGAGATACGCGCTGACGTGGAGGAACATCAGCGCGCCGCCGAACAGGAAGAACGCGACGATGAGCAGCGCCGGCACGACGCCGATGAAGATGTACGAGACGATCAGCCGCTGGCGCACGGCCCAGAGCAGGTGCTGACGCAGCAACTGGATCAGGCGCCAGACGAAGTAGCCCAGCGCGACGAGCAGCGCCGAGACTCGCGAGCGTCGCCCAGCGCCGTCGCTGACGACGGTCGGGCCGACAGCCGCGTCGACCAGCCCAGACGAGGAGCCTGAGCGCGAGCGCGCCGAGCAGCAGGCGGCCAGGCCATCGTTCGAGGAGAATCTGGCGGAGGGACTCGGTCGGCCGATCCGAAGCCGGCCGGAGGAGCGGGAGCGGCGCGGGCGCGGGATTCGCCGTCCGGACACCTCCAGGTCGTGTCCACGCGCCATGAAGGGACTCGGCGAACTGAACCGCGCAGATCATAGCAGAAGGCGCGCCGGCGTCCCGGCGGCGCGGGAGACGGCTCCGGCTCGCGCACCGCGTACAATGCCCGTGTGCGACCTCCCGCTGACGCCCGCTTCAGCACCGCTGTGCATCCACGCCGGCCAGGAGCCCGACCCGTCGACCGGCGCGATCATCACCCCCATCTACCAGACCTCGACCTACGTGCAGGAGGGGCTCGGCCGGCACAAGGGCCACGAGTACGCCCGGACGAGCAACCCCACACGATCCGCGCTCGAGGGTAACGTGGCGGCGCTCGGAGCGAGGTGCGGCGGGATTCGCGTTCGCGTCGGGCATGGCCGCGATCGGCGCCATCGCCACGCTCCTCGCACAGGGCGACCACGTCATCGTCACGGACAACACCTACGGCGGGACCTACCGGCTGTTCGACCGCGTGCTGACGCGGTACGGGCTGAGCTTCAGCTACGTGGACACGAGCGACCTCGCGGCCGTGGCGGGCGCGGTCACACCCGCGACGCGCATGCTCTTCGTCGAGACGCCGACCAATCCGATGATGCGGCTGAGCGATCTCGCGGAGCTCGCCGCAGTTCGCGCGCGACGCACAACCTGGCGCTCGTCGTCGACAACACGTTCGCGAGCCCGTACATCCAGCAGCCGCTCACGCTCGGTGCCGACATCGTCATCCACAGCACGACGAAGTACCTGAACGGCCACAGCGACGGCATCGGCGGCATCGTCGTGGCGCAGCGTCCCGAGCACATCGAGTGGCTGAAGTTCGTGCAGAACGCCGAAGGCGCGATTCTCGGGCCCTTCGATGCGTGGCTCGTGCTGCGAGGGACGAAAACGCTGGCGGTGCGCATGGCGCAGCACAACGTCAACGGTCTGGCGCTGGCCGAGTTCGTCGCGTCGCACCCGCAGAGTGCAGCAGGTCTACTATCCCGGGCTGCGCGTCGCATCCCGCAGTACGAGCTGGCGGCGAAGCAGATGCGCGGGTTCGGCGGCATGCTCGCGTTCGATGTCGGGTCGCGCGACGCCGCGGCGCGCGTGCTCGAGCGCGTTCGCCTGATGGCGCTGGCCGAGAGTCTCGGCGGCGTCGAGACGCTCATCTCGCATCCGGCGACGATGACGCACGCGTCGGTGCCGCCCGAGCGCCGGGCCGCCGTCGGTCTCACCGACGGCCTCGTGCGCATCTCCGCGGGCATCGAAGATCTCGACGACCTGCGCGCAGATCTCGCGCAGGCGCTGGAGTGATGACGTCGCCATCATGGCGTTGAGGTCCGGCTCGGACACACGCTGGCGCGCGCGGCTACGGCACGACGCCGGCGGCTAGCCGCACTGACGTCTCGACACGACGGCTGCCTGGAGCCACGCGCCGTAGGCGGCGCTGGCGGCGTCGATGGCGATGACGACGAACTCCGGCACTTCGTAGGGATGCAGCTCGGTGAGGCGCGCCTCGAGGCCGGGCAGCCTGGCGCGCGTCGTCTTGATGGCCAGCTGCTGCTCCGGGTCCTGTTGCAGCTCGCCCTTCCACCGATAAATCGATTGCATCGGCGGGGCCAGGTGGACGCACGCGGCGAGACGCTCCTCGACCAGCGTCCGGGCCAGCGTCGTCGCCGCCTCGCCCGGCGGCATGGTCGTGAAGACGAGGACGAAGGTTTCGGTCATGGCACCCACGCGTGCGAGGCAGAAGTTCCGCTTGTCGGCGCGCCGCGTCGGTGTTTTACTACGTCGGCGGGGTCGGACCCCACACTTCTGCTGAATGGCGCCATCTGAGTCGCGATCGTCCCGCGCGCCTGTCCTGCCGCCTCAAGGGCCGCCGAGTCTCGTGCGGCGACTCATCCGGCCGGCGCTGGTCCTGGTCACCCTCATCCTCGTCGCCGACGCGCTGGTCGGCGACAACGGTCTCGTCGAGCACGTCCGCGAACGCGCACGGCACGAGGACACGAGACGGACGCTCGAGCGGATGCAGCGCGAGAATTACATGCTGCGCGACAAGGCCCGCCGCCTGCGCGAGAAAGAGCCCGCCGCCATCGAGGAGCTGGCGCGCGGCGAGCTCGGCATGATCAAGCCGGGCGAGCTGCTCTTCATCATCAAGGACGTGGACGCCTCCGCCACACCCGGCACGCCGACGAGCGCCCCCGGACGCTGAGCGTCGCGGTCGCTACTGCGGACCTGGCGCGGCTGACGCCGCATCTCCCCTCGCCCCAGCGTCACGCACCAGACGAAAGCCGAGATGACTGGTCCCGGTGTCTGGGGCGCCCTTCCCTCGAGACCCCGGATCGTAACGGGTGCAGGACCTGATCCGTGCACAGGAACGACCCCCCCTTCATCACCCGCTTGGCCAGGCCGGGCTCGGCGGGATCGACGCTGTCTCGCTCGTCCACCCCGCGCGGGTCGCGAACCGTCGTCCCGCCGGCTGCGCGCGCCGCGTAATGGTCGTGGCGGTACCAGTCGGACACCCATTCCCAGACGTTCCCGGCCATGTCGTAGAGGCCGAAGGCATTCGCCGCGAACGTCCGCACCGGCGACGTCGCGTGGTAGCCGTCCGCCATCGAGTTGCGGTCGGGAAAACTCCCCTGAAACGTGTTGGCCATCACCGTGCCGCCAGGCGAGAACGCGTCGCCCCACACATAGCGCTTCCGGTCGAGGCCGCCGCGCGCCGCAAACTCCCACTCCGCTTCGGTCGGCAGGCGCTTGTGCGCCCAGCGCGCGTACGCCTCGACGTCCTCGATCGCCACGTGCACGACCGGATGGTCCATGCGCGCGGCAATGGAGCTCCCGGGGCCCTCGGGATGACGCCAGCTGGCGCCGCGCCGGTATTGCCACCAGCGCAGATGCGAATCGAGCGGTACGGGAGCGGAGGGTGGCGCGAACACGATCGAACCGGCGACCAGGTTCTCGGCCGGCGCAGCCGGGTAGTCCTCGGCACGCGGCGTTCGCTCGGCGATTGTCTTGTAGCCGGTCGCGCTTGGCGAACGCGGCGAATTGGCGATTGGTCACTTCGGTCGCATCCATCCAGAAGCCATGGACGGACACCCTGTGCACGGGGCGGGCGTCTGTCATGTGCGGATCGGTCGATCCCATGAAGAACTCGCCCCCGGGAATCCACACCATCCCCCGAGGTGGCGCGGACGGCGCAGCCACGCTCGCGACAGTGGTTCCACCACCATCGGGGGTTCCACCACCATCGGGCGAGGCAGAGCGCGGTCTCGCGACCATCGCCGCGTGCGGCGCGACGCGCCGCCGCGATGCCGGCGCCACAGCCTGCGCGCTGTGCCTCGGCCACTGACGCCGGTCCCGCGGGGGGCGTCGGCTTCGGCCACAGCATGTACGCGAGCGCCGATGCGAGCACCAGCCCCAGAACCACACCGAGGACGCGTGACCCTGACGGACGTTTGCGGGGCGTGGTCGCCTTGTTCGTTGCGCGTCGCTCTGAACGGCTCAAAGACGATCCCCCGTCCGATGCAGCCGGACGATCAGCACTGAACACGTGGCGTGCCGGGCAACGGCCTCGGCCACGCTGCCGAGCAGCAGTCGGCGCAGCCCGCTCTTCCCCACCGTGCCAATCACGAGCAATTCCACCTGGCGCAGCGCCGCCTCCTCGGGAATCACCGCCGCCGGCGGTCCCTCGAGGAGGACCATCTCGCCCTGCGCGCCGAAGCGCGCGAGCGCCTCCGCCAGCCTCGTGCGGGCCGTGTCGCGCAGCTCTTTCACGACCGGCTCCCCGACGATGACCGGAGCATCGAAGGGCCCCTCGGCGAG
>CAWIBS010000041.1:0-361582 GCA_963834365.1 Vicinamibacterales bacterium
GATGAACGATCTCGGTCCAGTCGAATCAGCGACGAAGCGGCCCGTGTCGGCCCCGGTTCGGTCACGGGGACACGCCGCGTGACCCCGCCGTGCCGCACCTCGACCCAGCCCATCTCCGCGCGCGCGGGATCATGGTTGAGCGCCGCTCGCAGCTCGATGCGCACGGTGTCGCCGCCCGTGACCGCTCGCCGCAGAGCCTCGGTCCGTGCGTCGAGGAAACGGATCGTGTGCGAGCCGAGAGTGGAGAACGTCACCGTCGACATCCAGGCGCGATTGGTGATCGACCAGCCTTCGGTGCCGTACACGCCGGGCCGGTCGGCGCTGGCTGCCTCGTCCGGGTTGAACGGGAAGGCAGCATCTGTCGGCGACCCGTCGAGCGCGCCCCGCACCGGCCCCAGCTCACCGGTCCGAAGACGTAGCCGTGCGGCCACCCGACTTCGACGCCATCCCAGAACCCGTCCATGGCGAGGCGCAACCGGCTCTTGTGCCCGAGGTGCGCCGCCGCAGGGTTACGTCCGAAGACAAAATCCACTTGTGACCACCCAATCGCGCGCAATGGGGGATCGTCGAGCACGGCGGCGACGGCAAACGCTGCGCCGCCCATGCCGGCAACGGTGCCAACCTCCTTGCTCTTCGGGTGCGCCCATTCGTTGTCGTCGTGGGTGCGGTACTGCCAGAGATTGCTCGTGCGCGAGACGATGTAGTCGCGCCACGCGCTGAGCTTTCCCTTCGTTCCACGCGGCGCCTGATCGGGCGCGACGAGCAGGAACAGCGCGAGCGCTTGCGGCGTAAGGTGCTCCGCGTTTCGCGCGCGCCACGTGTGAACCGGGTTACCGAAGTCCCAGGACCGGATGATGTCCTCGGCGCACGAGCGCGCGTAGGCGAGGAAGCGCGCGGCCTGTCCATCCGGCTCCTCGCGCTCGGCGAGATACATGAGCAGATTGCGCAGGAGCCCCTGCCCGAACGCGCTTCCCTGCTCGTTGAACTCGAGGCGCCCTTCGTCGATCCACTTCCGGCTCTTGACCCAGTACCGCACTTCCTTGTGTCGGTCGTAAGCTTCCATTCTCCAGCACGGCCTTCCGATACTTACTCGTACGTCGCCCGCGCCATGTACGGCTTCAGGAACGCATGGTAGTAGGCGCACGCGGCCGCCAGCTGATCGAGCAGATTCTGATGGTCGAAGCTCTGAAGCGTGTCGTCGGCATACCCGAACTGCCGCACCCAACCCTCGTAGCCGTCGGCGCGCGACTCGAAGCCACCCGTCCGTCCGCGGTACGCGTGGTTGGCGTAGGCGAACTCGGCATGCCACAGGAGCAGCTTCACCAGATCGGGCTGGCGTTGCCACTCGACGCTGCCATCCGCCGGCAGCGACTCGCCCGGCGTCGACTCGTCGTCGCATGGCCGGCGGATCCGACCACATGCGGTTGGCATCGCCCCGCAGCTCCTGCGTCCATCGATCGAAGAGCGCCGGGTTCGACGCGTAGAGCAGCCCCTCGAAGGTCGCCTCGAGTCCCTGACCGCCGCCGTCACGCGAGGGTCCGCCGCCGGTGATGTTGGCCGGGCTCAGGCGCGGCGTGAAGCCGCCGCGGACATCGATGAAGAACTGATAGGCGAGGCGCGAGGACAGGCGCTCCATCAGGTGATCGGCGATCCAGAAGGGCGGCGAGGGCTCGAACCCGTCGACCTCGATGACGTAGTCCGCTGTCGACGAGTCGGGCTCGAACGCCGAGAAGTCGCCGACATGGCCGCGGACCGTGCCCCGGAAGACCGGTACGCCGCCAGTGTTGCGCACGATCCGGAACGGCGTCCCGTCGGCTGCGCCCGGACACGTGAACCGCTTCGCCTCTCTCAGGTTGTAGCCGGCCTGGTTCACGAATCGGCCGCGAGGCACGGGCAAGCACGCGTTCGACCCGAGCCTCGGGCGTCGTGCCGAACAACCCGGCCAGCACGACACACACCGGTCCGACGTAGATCCCCGGTGCACGCGTACGGAGCTCGCGTCCGGCGGTTCCTCGCATCAGCAGGGCCCTCATTCATCGCTCCAGAACGACGGGCGGCGCCGCGTGGACCGTGCCCTTCGGATCCGTGGACGTGACGCGGACCTCCACCGCCTGCGACGGGTCCGGCACGTGGACGCTCAGCTCGAAGGGATACGCCGTGTCGCGCACGACAGTCCACTCGCCATCGCCCAGGCGGTAGCGGAACTCGACCATCTGGGCGTCCTTCTCGGTGGCATCCAGATAGACGAACGCGTCCGCGAACTCCGGCACGACGCTGATCAGCATCGCCGCTCAGCGTGCCGATCGACGGCAGCCCGGTCTCGATGCGCGAGAACCCGCGGTCCGACGGCGGCTGCGGCAGCGTCGGCGGCGACGCGCCGCTGAAACGCCGGGTCGACCTTCAGCTCGCGAATCGTCGCCACCGTGAGTCCCTTGCCCGCGACCGGCACGCGCATCGCGCCGTCGATCAGCGTCGTCGTGCCCGGCGCAGCCCCGGCGAGCGCGACCTCGTAGCGGACGCCGGCGTTCCAGGGCACGACGTCGGGGTCGAGCGTCACGGTCACGTCCTGGGCGTCCGAGCGAGGTGTTCATCAGCACCAGATGCAGATCGGACGCGCCGACGCCGAACAGGTGGTTGACCGCTGGCGTCGAGAAGCGCGCGGCGCGCTTCGGCAGCCACAGCGCCACGCCGTCTTCGCCGTTGATGCGGCCCAGCCGGTGCCCGTACACCTTGCTCGTGAGATAGGCATAGCCGGGCGCGTACGCCGACGGGAAGTCGACCGGCCGCCCGACCTGTCGATACGCGTCGCTCACCAGGTAGTCGACCACGAGGGCAATGTGCGGCCACACGTGGTTGTAGAAGATCGCGTTGTACTTCAGGTCCTGATACGGATGCAGCGGATAGTCGACCCGCTGATAGACGTTGGTGTGCGAGCGACTTGAAGTAGTAGCCGGGAAAGTTGGCATAGCGGCCGAGCACGGCGTTCTCCGCCGCGTCGCGCAGCAGCGCGTCGTTCGCATGGTGCGCCAGGCGCAGCAGCCAGGCGGCATGATGGGTCGAGCATGATCGGACCCGATCCGTACGTCCGGCCCTGCTCGGGCGGCAGCCCGACGAGCGAGGTCCGCCATGCCGGGATGCGCTGTTCCGGCACGTCGGTGGTCGTGTCCCGCGGGACGCGAATCCACGTCGGCTCCTTCGGCCCTTGCTTCGGGTTCGGCACGCGCTGCCAGTCGAACGACGCCCTTCACGCGACCGCCCTCGTTCACGAGCAATCGTCGACGCCGGCGCGAACGGATGGGAGCGCAGCATCAGCAGCATCGCCCGCGCCGACATGACCGCCGCATCGAGATAGCGGCGCTCCCCGGACGCCTCGAACAGCTCGTAGAGATCGAACCAGCGCGGCCCGTAGTCGGTGTAGAACGCCGCCTGCTTGTCGACCAGCGCGGAGTTCGTCTTGAAATCGCGTGGGCAGGCGCGTCCAGCTCCGCTTTGATGTGCGCGTCGGCCCCCGCGCGCGCCTTGTCGAGCCACGAGCGTTCGCCGGTCAGCCGGTACATCGCCAGCGCATCCTGCCAGGTGCCGCCGCCGGTATCGGTCAGCAGGTTGAGGCGGCGTGGCTTGCCGAAGAGACGCTCGGCTTCGCGGCGGAACGCGACCGACTTGCCGCCGGTCATCGCGCACAGAGCGCGGCCAGCTCGCCGATCTCCACGCACGGCCCGCGCAGGAAGTGCGACGGGTTCTGATAGGTGATCGCTTCGTCGGTCGCGTAGAGGTACTTCTCGCGCGACATCACGTACTCGATCAGCGGCAGGGCCCGCCGGCGGTAGATCTCGCGATCGCCCGTCACCAGCGCGACACCGAGCGCGTGCAGCGCCGAGACGACCTTGACGGTCCCGGGCACATCCAAGCGATAGTCGAAGCCCTTGAGCTCCGGGACCCATCCGGAGTAGGCGTCGTTCATCGCGAAGTCGATCATGTTGTCGAGCGTGTCGTTGAGCGAGAAGGACGCGTTCTGGCGCTCTGCGCGGTACGCAAACACGTCGCGCAAGACATGCTGCACGCCGGCGTACCAGTCGCCGGCTGCGAGCAGGTAGCGCGTCCGGAACGTGAAGCGCTCGCCCGGTTGCGCGCCGCGATCCTTCCCCGCCGAGCACGGGCGCGAACACCATCGGCCGGGCCCGACCATCCGGGTCGCGCAGCGCAAAGCCGAAGCGCGAGTTCTCGAAGGTAGCAAAGCGATAGGGAATCTCGGCGGGGTCGGCGGCCACGCCCTCCGTCACACCGCCCGCGGTGAGGAACGTCGCCGCGGTGGTCGCCATGGTTTCGGGCGCGAGGTACGACTTCGCAGGAAAGCGGCGCCACGACCAGACCAGCGGCTGAAATACGAAGTCGACGGTCGCGGGATCGCGCGCGTCGAGGCCGGAGAATGCGGCTGAATAGAAACCTGCGCTTCGAGGCGTCACCGTGGTGGCGAACTGAGGCGCTGCCGTTCCGGTTTCGAGCGCCACGGCCAACGTGAGCGTGTACCCGGGTTGTTCATCGAAGGAGAACGACAGAGTCTGGCCGTCCGGCCGCGAGACCCCGATGGCCGTGTGCTGCCGGGGAGGTGCGACGGCGAACAGGTCGGACTCGGGAGCCGCTGCTGCGTTGCCCTTCTGGCCCGGCACTCCGGCAAAGAGCTCGGTCTCGTGGCCGATGGGTGTCGCGCGCTTCCACCCCGCCGTGAGCACGACCTCTTCGTCGAGGCTCATCGCTCGATAACCGGGATCGCCCGTCGTCATCAGCACGCTCACCGCAGGGAGGAGACGGCGCGAAGCAGCGGGCTGATCCAGGCGGCTCACGACGAGCGCCGCGGGCTTGCCGTTGCGCTGTTCGACGACGATCCGATATCGCGCATTCTCGATGCGAAGCGCCGGATCCTCGGTGGCGCGCGTCACCGCCCCGGTTCCTCCGGTGGCCAGCGCCAGAACCAGGCCGACGACTCCTCTCAGGCGTGAAAGCCCCATCGTTCGACTCCGCTCATTCCTGCCAGCGCCGCGCGAGCAGCGCGCCGCCATCGATGACATACGTGCCGCCGGTGATGAACAGCGCCTCGTCCGACGCCAGGAACAGGGCGAGGTTCGCGACATCATCAGGCGTGCCGAGCCGGCCAAGCGGGTGGCGCTTCACATTGCTCACGCGAGCGGCCGCCGGGTCGGGCTGGCGATCGAAGGACGCTTGCAGCATCGGCGTGTCGATGGAGGCCGGGCAGATGCAGTTCACGCGCACCCCGGTCTCGGCGAGCTCGAGCGCCAGCGTTCGCGTGAAGGTGATGATCGCGCCCTTGGACGTGGCATAGGCCGCGAGCCCCGGGGCGCCGACGATGCCGGTGATCGAGGCCATGTTGACGATCGCGCCGCCGCGCCCGGCCTGCATGTGCGGGATCACCGCCTGCGCGAAGATCCACATGCTGCGCAGGTTCACCGCCATCACCCGGTCGAGCACGTCGGGCGACGTGTCCGCCACCGTCCCGAAGCCGCTCGTGGCCGCATTGTTGACGAGAATGCTCACCCCGCCGAAGCGCTCGATGACATCTGCAACGATCGCGCGCACCTGCGCCGCATCTGACACGTCCCCGGCTGCGATGTGCGCCTCGCCGGCCGCGGCGGTAATCGCCGCACTCAGATCGTCCAGGCCGGCCGCGTCGAGATCGCAGAGCGCGACCTTGGCCCCCTCGCGGGCGAACCGGATTGCCACCGCGCGGCCAATGCCGCTTGCGGCACCGGTGACGATGGCCACCTTCCTGGGGAGGCGCATGTCAGCGTGCACGGCTCCAGGCATCGATCGTCAGGTCGCCCGGGAGCGGCGTCCCGTCCGCGCGCATCAGCTCCACGAAGAGCGGGGCTGTGGTCAGCCCGGCTGGAAGCGTCAGGGCAATGTCGACGCGCGCGCCAGGCTCGAGGCGCGGCACGTCCTGACTCGCGGTCGGCGTCTCCGGCATATCGAGACGCCCACCGGATGCGGCCGGACTCACGCGCACGCGAAGATCCTCCACCGGTCGGCTGGGAAAGTCGGATGACGCAACGATCGTCGCGCGCAGTCGCGGACGTCCGCCGGCGGAGCCGTCCAGCGCGGCGGCTTCGAGGCGAGCCACCGCGAACTGCTGGCGCACGGTTTCGTATGACGCCCGCGGCGTGCGATCGGGCTCGACGAGTCCCCACGGGCGGTAGCCGTTCGGCGCCGTATCCGGATACCGGCTGATGTAGTCGTTGTACGTCCAGATCGAGGCGCCTGCGATCCAGGGTCTCGTGCGAAAAGCCGCGGCCATGTGTTCGAAGTAGCGCTGGCGGAGCGCTTCGTCCTTCGCCTTGTCGGCACGCCAGCCGAACTCGCTGACGAAGATCGGCCGATCGGGCCAGCGGCTGTGCACGAGGTCGAGCACCGCCCCCACGTTCTCGGGCGCCGCGTACGTGTTGATGCTGACGAAGTCCACCTCGTTCGAACCCTCGTCCTCCGGCCGCGCGAGGTCGGGGCGAAACGCGCGGTAGCTCGCGAAGGTGATTGGCCGTGACGGATCGAGGCCGCGGACGAAGGCCGCCATGTCCCTGGTCCAGCGCACGCCCGAAGGCGTGTCCGACGCGTACTCGTTGCCGACGCTCCAGGCGACGACCGACGGATGGTTCCAGTCGCGTTCGATCATCTCGCGTGTCTGGCGCTGGAAGTCCGCTCGCATCTCGGGCGAATCGAGCTGCGAAGGCTGGAGATTCCAGTTGCCCGCCTCGCCGATGACGAGCACCCCCATACGGTCCGCCGCGTCGAGCAGCGCGGGCGGCGGCGCATAGTGGCTGATGCGCTGCAGCTCCATGCCCGCAGCCTTCATGAGTCGCAGGTCCTGCTCGACGACCTCTCGCGGCTCGATCAACCCGAAGCGCGGATGATCGCTCACGCGGTTGCCGCCGCCGAGGCGAACGGGCTTGCCGTTGAGCAGCAGAGACGTGCCGCGCACTTCGAAGCGACGGATGCCGAACGTCGCCTCGTGCCGATCGCCCGCAACTGCGCCCGACGCGGCCAGCACCGCCGCCGCACGATACAGGACCGGCCGATCGAGCGTCCAGAGTCGCACGGCATCTCGCGGCAGGTTCGCAGTGAGCCGCACGGCCTGTGTCTCGCCCGGAGCGACAGTCGCGTCGGCCGATGGTGCCGGGCTCAGGGCAATCGGGAACACGCGGTCGTTCGCGTCCAGCCGTGCAACATCGAGGCTCACGCGCGTGGTTGCGGGAGCGGTGCCCGCGTTGCGGACCCAGATGGTGGCCGCAACGCTGGCCGTGCCGCCCTCCAGATTTGGCGTGGCTACGATTTGCTGGTTCGCCACGTGCACGGGCGGGGCCGTGGTCAGCGCCACCGACCTCACAATCCCACCGTAGTTCCACCACGGGTACACGCGCGCAGTTGGCTCGATGCCCGGGCGCGCACCCGGTATCGTCGTCGTGCTCCAGGAGCTGTCCACTTCGAGGGCGACCACGTTCGGGCGTCCGCGATCGAGCTGGGCCGAGACGTCGAACGCGAACGGCGTGTAGCCACCTTCGTGGGATCCGAGCAGCTGCCCGTTCAGCCAGACGCGGGCGCGAGCGAACACCGCGCCGAACTCGAGCCGCACGTGCGATGACGCCGCTCCCGCCGGCGGCGCGTCGAAGGTGCGCCGGTACCACACGGTCTCCGTGTCGCGATAGCGCGGGTCGATCGGCCAGCAATGCGGGACGACGACGCGGTCCCAGCGCCGATCGTCGAGATCGACGGCGAACCATTTCGACGCTTCGCCGTCGCGTCCCGGATCGAGCGCGAACCGCCACTCGCCGTCGAGGCTGAACGTCGATCGAGCCGCATCGCCCTGTGCCGACGAATGCATCGACAGCACGGCACACACCGCCAGCGCGCCAAGGACACCGCGACACGCAACCATGGCTCGCTGTCGCTTCACAGACGCCCCTCGCTCGGCACCTCGTGTTTCAGAACACCAGCCGCACGCCGAACTGCAGGATGCGGGCGTCGCGCGCCGACGTGATGCGCGCGAAGTTCGAGTTGACGTTGCGGCCGTCGGGCCCGGGCTGGAATGTCGTATTCGGGAACCCGAGATTCACCCGGTTGAACGCGTTGAAGGCTTCGGCTCGCAGCTGCAGCCTGACGCGCCCGCGCAGCGTCACCTGTTTCAGCACCGAGAGGTCGATGTTCGCCACGCCCGGTGTGCGCGCATCCGGCACGGTGCGTCCGGCATCTCCGAGCTCGAAGTTCGGCGGATTCACGAACGCGTCGGTATTGAACCAGCGCTCGGCGGTCGGATTGTCCAGGCTGGCTCCGCCGAGATAGTTCGGGCGGTCCGCACGGAAGTTGTTCGCGCCGCGGACGACGAGCGGCAGCGCCACCCTGGAACGTCGCCACGGAGTTGACCTGCCAGCCGCCGGCGAGTGTGCGAGACGAAACCCTCGTGACGCCCACGGCTTGCCGGGTCCGAACGGCAGCTCGTAGACGCCGCTGACGACGAGCCGGTGCCTGACGTCGGTCGGATCGAGCGAGCGCTCGGCCCGCCGGTCGAACTTGCCGTCCTGGTAGCCCACGGTCGCCGACCTGCTCGACCGGCCCGAAGTTGATCGGGATCGACAATGCTGTCGCTCATCAGCTTGCCGAACGTATACGACGTCGAGGAACACGAAGCCGTTCGACAGCCGCTTCTCCGCGCTGAGCAGGAGCGCGTGGTACTCGGAGAAGCCCTGGTGCGGAAGCCGCACGTTGATTGCGCTGTAGTACGGATACGGCCGCAGCGACTGCGAGCGGCTGATCGTCGCGGCACCCAGCGCGCCGGGCACGCGGCCGGCGTACGGGTTCGGCACCTGGTCCTGCAGGGCGAGCCCCAGCGCCCAGTACTGCGGGTCGAGCTGGTTCAGGTCGTAATTCCCCGAGATGAGGTGCGTCGACCGATTGGCGCGTGTACGCCGGCCTCGAGCACGACCTCGCCGGGCACCTGCTGCTGCATCGACAGGGTCCACTGGTGCGACGCGATGTTCTTGCCGTTGGCTTCGTCGTAGCTCACCGCGCCGCCCAGGAATGCGCTCGGACCGAGCGCGCTGCCCAGCGGCTGGATCACCGGCGTCGGGAAGCCGTCCTGCAACTGGAACGCCGCCAGGTTGGCGTTGCCGCCCGGAGGGTTGTACTGGGTCGTCCGTGTTGGCGAAGCCATTGGTCGCGCCGAAGTAGTCGCGATGGAAGTTCGTCGCGTAGAACAGCCCGTAGCCGCCGCGGACCACGGTGCGGCCCGTGCCGAACACGTCGTAGGCGAAGCCGACGCGCGGCGCCGACGTCGTTGGTGTCGGGCTCGAGGAAGGTGGCCGCCGTAGTCGACGCAGGCGAACTCCATGCGTCCGAGAAGCCCGTTCTGCGGGTTGGTCTCGAACGGGTTGAAGTTCGAGGTCGCGCAGTCGCGCTCCTCGGGCGGCGCCTGGTAGTCGTAGCGGACGCCGAGGTTCACCGTCAGCCGCCGCCCGATCTTCCAGTCGTCCTGGACGAAGCCGCTGATCGAGTAGGCAGTGTGATCCTCGGGCAGGTGCGAGGTGGCATTCGCCGATCCGACCGCGCCCAGCAGGAAGGTGGCGAAACCCAGGCCCGTACCCGCCTGACTTTGCGGGTTGCCGGTGAGCGTGGCCGGGAAGTTGAAGTTGCCCGAGGGCATGCTGGCGCTGCAGATTGAGCGCCTGCTGAAGCCGCACGTCCGCGCCCAGCTTCAGCGTGTGCTCACCCTTCAGCATCGTCCAGCATGTCGAAGAGCTGCCAGGTGCTCGATTCGCGCAGGCCGGCAGTGCCGGTGTTGAACGGCGCGAGTCCGTTGTTGATGGCCGGAAACGTATCTGGCGGCACGCTCGCTGGAAGCCCGAGCTGCTGCGGCCAGTCGCCGCCGAAGCTCGCGACGACGAAGGGGAATCCCTGGCGCGCGTTGCTCAACCGTATTTCGTGCAGGAGACCAGGTGCTGAAGGTGTGCGTGTCCGACACGACGAAATTGTGCGTCGTCAGCGTGTCGTATCGCTTGCGCACGATGGGATCGGGCCAGGGCGACTGCGAGAAGCCACCGTCCGCATTGTGGCGGTAGAAGTTGTAGCGGAACGAGAGCGTGTTGGCAGTCGACAGCCGGTGGTCGAGCTTCGTCGTCCACTGCCGCATGCTGCGCGTCTCGTCGACGTTGTCGCGCCAGTTGTTCGCGTTGGTGAACGGATTGTCCGGGGGGCGGTTCGGCAGCGGATAGAACGGCAGGATGTTCTGCGCCACCGGGTCGAGCCGCTCCGAGGGGATGACGTTGTTCGGGAACGGATCGCGCACGAAGCCGGCGCCGTTCGGGTTCGGCGCGGGTTGTCGCCGGATCGTAGATGACGATGCGGTTGCCCGTGGCGTCCCGCAGGTTCGAGAAGTCGCCGCGTCGCTCCGCTTCGGTCGGCACCGTCTGCGTGGTCGGCTGCTCGCGGTCGAAGTTCCAGGCCTCGAAGTTGAAGAAGAAGAACGACCGGTTGCTGCCGTTGAACAGCCCGGGCATCGTAGTCGGACCCCCAATCGCGCCGCCGCCCTGGTTGTAGCTGAACAGGCCCTTCGTCGCTGCGAACGCGTTCCGCGCGTCGAAACGATCGTCGCGGACGAAGTCGTAGAGGCTGCCGTGGAACTGATTGGTGCCCGACTTCGTGACGATGTTCACGACGCCGCCGGCGGTGAACCCGAACTCGCTCGACATCGTCGCGGTCTGAACCTTGAACTCCTCGACCGCGTCGACGGCCGGGTTGACGTTGATGTCGGCGAGATAGCTCTGGTTGTTCGTGGCGCCGTCCAGGATGTACTGATTGATGCCGCCAGGCCCGCCGTTGATGCTCACGGCCGACAGGGCGACGCCGCGATCCGAGAACCCGCTCTGCGTCGGCCCGGAGTTCGACTTGACGCTCGGTGCCAGCGTCATCAGCGCCAGGGCGTTACGCCCGTTGAGAGGCAGCTCCGTCACCCGCCGGTTCTCGATCACCTTGCCGACGGTGGCGCTCCCCGTGTCGACGAGTGGCGCGACCCCCGTCACCTCGACGCGCTCCGAGAGGGCGCCCACCTCGAGCTGCAGATCGACGCGCGCGGCCTGATCGACCTGCAAGGTGATGTTGCTTGCCACGGCGTTCTTGAAGCCCTGCTTCTCGACCGACACCAGATACTCGCCGACGACGAGGCTCGGCGCCGTGTAGGTGCCGCTCTCCGTGGTGCGGCTGGTGAACGTGGCTTGCGTCGCCAGGTTGGTGATCGTGACGGTGGCATCGGGCACCGCCGAGCCGTTGGGATCGGAAATGGTGCCGCTGATGGAGCCACGCCCCTGCTGCGCGACGGCAGCGGCGCACCCGAGCAGCACGAACACGGCCACGCGGCCAAGGCTGGGGACGAGGCGAACGGGCCTGCGCATCACGGTTCTCCTCCAGTGGGATGGAGGCCCACTCTAGGACTGTTTGCTCTGAAATGTAAAGTAAAAAATTTCAGTTGTCGTGTTACAATCCCCGGCCGGCGGGCCACCAGACCCATGAAACCCCTTCCGCGACTCCACCGATCCCGAGCGAGCGATGCAGTGTTCGATGTCCTGCGCGAGAAGATCCTGACCCGCGGGTTCGTGCCCGGCGACCGCCTCGACGTCCGGGCGCTCGCCGACCAGCTCGGTGTCAGCCCGACGCCCATCAAGGACGCGGTCACGAGGCTGGCAGCCGAAGGCCTCGTCGAGATCCGGCCGCGCAGCGGGACCTTCGTCGCCGAGCTCGCGGTCGAAGCCGTCGCCGAAACCTTCGAAATCCGCCGCGCGCTCGAATGCCTCGCGGCCGAGCACGTCGTCGCTCGCCTGACGCCCGATCTCACGAAACGCTTCGAGACGATCGTCACGGCGCTCGAACGCCCGGTGACCAGCGAGCGGGAACGCGTGGAACACGAGCGCAAGAACAGCGAGCTGCACTCGCTGCTCGTCCAATCGTCGGGGAATCGACGCCTGGCGGAGCTGTATCGCAGTCTCAACGCGCACTTGACCATCGCGCGCATCCACTCGCGACGGCGGCCCGACAGCGTTCGTCTCGAACAGGAGCGGCGCGAGCACCGCGCCATCCTGGAGGCGTTGATGGCACGCGATGCCGCCGCACTGGTCAGCGCTTTGGATCGCCATATCCGGCGCGCCGGCAACGCGCTGGTCGACGATGTGCGCGAAGCGCGGCTGGGAGCAGCATGAGGGGATCGCCCATCGCTCGGGTCGAGGCGTTTGCCCTGCGCCTGCCGCGTGACCTCTCGCAGGCGCACGGAACGGCGGGGTCTCCAGCAAGGCTGACCGCGTCCGGCGCGTCGCGCTATCGGTGGGCGTCCACATATCCGACGGTGTACTCCGACGACCTCGAGACGATGCTGGTCAGGATCGAGACCTCGGACGGGCGCGTCGGATGGGGCGAAGCGCAGGCACCGGTAGCCCCCGAGGTTCCCAGGACCATCGTCGACGTCCTGCTCGGACCGCTGGCGCTGGGCGAAGACGCGCTGGCGCCCGAACGATTGTGGAATCGCCTCTATGCGGCGATGCGCGTGCGCGGGCACAGCGGAGGGTTTCTGCTGGATGCGATCGCCGCCATCGACATGGCGGCCTGGGACATCTGCGGCAAGGTTGCCGGACAGCCTGTAGCCCGCCTGCTCGGTGGTCCGTGCCACGACCCGGTCCCGTGCTACGTCTCCGGGCTGCCTGGCGCGACGGTCGAGGCACAGGTGGAAGAGGCCAGACGCCAGCACGCCCAGGGTGCGCGCGCATTCAAGATCTTCATGAGCGCGAGCGAGGCGGAGTGCCTGGAGACGGTGGACGCGCTTCGCGCGGCGCTGGGTCCGGACGTGCGACTGGCCGTCGATGCGCTATGGCGGCTCGACGAGGCCCGGGCACTGCGGTTCGCGCAGGCGCTTGCCGCTTTCGACGCGTGCTGGCTGGAGGCCCCGCTGCCTCCGGAAGACGTCGCGGGACACCAACGGCTCGCGCGGCGATCGCCGGTTCCCATCGCGCTTGGTGAAAGCTATCGGACGCGGTTCGAGGTGTTGCCGTTCCTGGAACGGGGCGCAGTCGGTGTGCTGCAGCCGGATCTCGGACGTTCCGGCATCACAGAAACACGCAAGCTGGCCGTGCTCGCGGACACCCATCACGTGCCGATCGCGCCCCACGTCAGCATCGGTCTGGGTCCGCAGATTGCGGCCGCGGTCCATCTGGCGGCCGCCACGCCGAATCTCCTGCTGCTCGAGTGCAACCCGAGCGTGTTCGCGGGCGCGTCGGAGCTGCTGCGCAGCCCGCTCGACTGGCAGGTGAGCGGCATCCCCGTGCCGCGGGCTTCAGGCCTCGGCATCGAGGTCGACGAAGACGCGGTGCGTCGGCTGGCGGTCGATGTCGCCGTGGCGTCGGCGGGGCGCTGACGTGTTCGCGTTCGTCCAGTCTCAACTCTCTTCTGGTACACGGAGCCCGGCATGACGACCTTCGAGGGGATCTTCCCGATCGTCAACACGACGTTCCACGAAGACGGCAGCCTCGATCTGGACAGCCAGCTGCGGCTGGTGCGCTTCCTGCTCGAATGCGGCGCCCACGGGCTCGGCTTGTTCGGCACCGCCAGCGAGGGCTACACGCTCTCGGCCGACGAGCGGGTGCAATTGATGCGCGCGATTCTGCGCGAGGTCGACGGCCGCGTGCCGGTGATCGTCAGCACCGGCCACACTGGCACGGACGTGGCCGTGGCGCTCAGCCGCCAGGCACAGGCGGAGGGCGCGGATGGGGTCATGGTCCTGCCGCCGTATTTCCTCAAGCCTGACGCCGAAGGCATCTTCGAGTACTTCCGCGCCATCGACGCCGCCCTCACCATTCCCATCATGGTGCAGGACGCGCCGCTGATGACGCAGGTGGCAATGGGGGCGCCGCTGTTCGCGCGCATGGCTCGCGAGCTGCGGCACGTGCGCTACGCCAAAATCGAAGCGCCGCCCACCGCACCGAAGATCACCGAGGTTCGAAAGGCCGCGGGAGATGACCTGCGACTTTTCGGCGGGCTGAACGGGCAGTTCCTGCTCGAGGAGCTGGGCCGCGGGGCCAAGGGAACCATGCCGGGGAGTGACCTCACGGCCGTGTTTACCAGGCTCTGGGACCTGTGGCACAAGGGCTCGCAGCAGGAGGCGCGCGCCGAGTTTGCGCGCTACCTGCCGCTCCTCCGCTACGAGCTGCAGCCCGGGCTGGGCGTGTCGGTGATGAAGCTCAATCTCTGCGCGTGGGGCGTGATCGACAGTCCGCGGGTGCGGCATCCGACCCGAACCCTGGACGAGATAGGCCGCCAGGAGCTCGAGGGCCTGCGCGCCGCACTGGATCTCCCGGGCGTCGTGCGACCGGTGGCCTGACCGCCCACGATCTCCTTGAACACCCGCGCCCAGTCAGCGGTCGCGGACTGGTCGACATCGTCATCTGGGGCGAACAGCTGTGGAGTCTCGTCAGCTGCTCGCGATGGCTGATGTCAAACGCTCTTGTCACGTTGTCCAAGTTGATCCGGCCTTCGAGGGATCCATATCCCGTCGCCATGCCTGTGGCGAAATCGAATTGGTCGAACCGCACCATGGTGAACGTTCCAGTCGCGCCCGCGAACCGACCGGTGCCGTTCCGGATAGTCGCAACCTCCGTGAGCTTCGGCATATTTGGTGGTATGAACACACCTTGACCCTCGAAGGTGCCAGATATCTGATCTCCATTGGCCGCAGTGAAGATGAAGGTCCCTTTGGCCGTGCCCGTCGCCTCGTCAACAACGGCGGTGAGCCTCGCAGTGAACTTGCCGAGGTGAGTTTGAGCTCTTGTTGCCGCCTTAGCCTACGCTTGTAGGCTCGGGCCGTCCGCCCAGCCGGAGGCGAGCAGGTTTCCATGGTGCGTGGCCGCGAGCGTGACGATCGCAGCTTCGGATTCGCGTACCTGAGAAAAGACCGGCTCTCCCATGTGCTCGTCGAGAATGCGCAGCTCGAACCCCAGCTCGTGGCCATGCAGATAGGCGTGGCGCTCGGCGCCGTCCTTCGTCACCGACCATAGGCGCGCGACGGGCTGATCCTCTTTCGCGCGGCGGGCGGATGGAGCGTGGCCGAGACCGTGCGTGTGATCGCGATCACCCAAGAACATGAGATCGAGTGTATCGCGATGCCGGTCTGAAAGAACCGTCGCGCTCGATGATCAGCGCGAACTGGTCCATGCGCACCAGGCGCGGACCGTTGGGAGACCTCTTGAGGTTTTCCGGCGACTTCACGAGACCACCTGAAACCCTGCCAACACTTCGAATTTGGCACCAAGACCGTCTGAGCGGTCGATTTCGAGAGACGTCCAGAACTTCTTCGATCTGATTTCATGGGGTGATTGGCGTAATGTTCATGCGGGTGAATCGCGAGTGCGCCCACCACCCGTCGGTCGTCGCTCCGCATTTCGAAGCTGACGCGTTTGTGCGGACCAACACCCTGGCGCGGGTTCGGGTCCCCAGAGCGGGATTCGCACCGTCGTTGGACGTTGGGTGGGCCGACCTCGCTGGTTGGGTCGATGCGGTCTGATTCCCGACGGTTCGGGGATCCCCTAGCCGGGTGACCGACAATTCATGGGCGGTCGAGCGATGCCGGGCCGGCGAGCGGGAGCGGGTGAATTGGAACGTGCCGCGCGCGCCTGGCGCAGCCACAGCGGCGAGTGACGGAAGAGACGGGCGCACCTCCTTGAAGGTCAGCACCACTGGCGCAGCCGTTCACTGGGGAGACGTGACTTAGAAGATTGGCTCGTCGCACTGGACGATTTCCGCAACTGGTTAGCCTGGGCCTACGGCCCCCGAAAGCCGATGAAAATCGGCGTGCGGTGACAATGGCCGCCGCGGGAGCGGCGAGATCGAATTGAGCCAGTGGAGCCGGTGAGGCCGAGCAACTGTTTGGTCCGGAGCGTGCGTGATTGATCGAATGATTGAGCGTCGTGCGGGCTCACGTGAGCGCCACGATAGCTCGCGACCCTGACTGATACGACGAGGCACGCTCTCCGCTCCCCGAGGAGAGACCGATGCCGTACCGGATCGCAGGAATCGACGTCCACAAGAAGATGCTGGCGGTCGTCGTGGCCGACGTCGAGATCGACGGCGAGTACCACTTCGAACGCCAGAAGGTCGGGACCAGCCCCGCCGACCTGCGCACGCTGGCCGACTGGCTCGTCGCGCGTGAAGTCGAGGAAGTCGTGATGGAATCGACCGCGCAGTACTGGCGGCCGGTGTGGGACGCGCTGGAGCAGCACTGGCGACCGCAGCGCCGGGCGTGCGTCGGCGCCGCGCGGATGGCGGGCACGCTGCATCTCGCCCAGGCCCAGTCGAATCGGGGGCCGGGCGGCCGCAAGAAGGACTTCCCGGATGCGGAGCGCCTGGTGAAGCGGCTGGTTGCCCAGGAGCTGACCTTGAGCTTTGTGCCCGACGGCGAGCAGCGGCTCTGGCGGACCGTGATGCGGCGCAAGTACCAAGTCACGCGCAACCGCGTCCAGCTGCAGAACCGTCTGGAAGCGCTGCTCGAGGAAGCGCCACATCAAGCTCTCGAGCCTCGTCTCCGATCTCCTGGGCATCAGCGCCCGCCGTATGCTGCAGGCGCTCGCGGACGGCGAGACCGATCCGGCGACGCTGGCCGCCCTCGCCGCTCCCCGCCTCCGTGCAACGCCGCAGCAATTGTGCGACGCCTTCAGCGCCTGCCCGACGCTGCATCCAGTCTACGTCGGCTCGTGAAGCTCACGCTGGACGAACTCCGCATCATCAACGATCACCTCGACCAGCTCGATCAACAGATGGCCGATCTGCTCGCCGAGCATCACGCGGCCGTGCAGCGTCTCGCCGAAGTCCCCGGGCTGGGCGTCGACTCCGCGCAACAGATCATTGCCGAAGTCGGCGCGACCGCCGCCACCTTCCCCTCCGCGAAGCATCTCGCCTCGTGGATGGGCGCCTGTCCCGGCAACGAAGAGAGCGCCGGCGTGAACTACAGTCACCGCTGCCCGAAGGGCAACCGGCAGATGCGACGCGTCCTCAACCAGGCGGCCAACGCGGCGGTGAAGGCCCGGGGGACGATCTTCGCGGTCGTGTATCGCCGACTCGTCCCGCGCCTCGGACATGCCCAGGCGATCGGCGCGATCACCCACCGGTTGTGCCGATTGATCTGGAAGATCCTGCACGAGCGCGTGCGCTATGAAGAGCGCGGACCGTCCGTGAGCATCGAGGCCCAGAAGGTCCGCGCGCGCAAGATGATCCGCGAACTGCGAAGCCTCGGCTATCGCGTCGAGCTGATCTCACCTGCTCCGTCAGCGTGAACGATTTTCGACCCTGGCTCATCCGAGCCGCCGCCTGATACCTATTGCCGTGTCACTGCGAAGGCCTTTGCTTCGGCGTCGACATCGCGTTCCCAATCACCGAGCAGCTTCTTCTGCAGCACGCGCCGGACCGTGCTCAGGAACTGCTGGATCGCGTGTACAACGCGCCGGCTATGTTGCTCACGTTTCCAAACCGCGGCCGACCAGGAAAGCGAGAAGGCACGAGAGAGCTTGTCCTCGCCCCATTGCCGTACGTCGTCGTGTATATGGTTCGAGGCGACGTCGTGCTTGCCCGTCATGCGGCCCTGCCCTCCCGCGAGCACAGTTGGTGTACTTGTTCTCATTCGGAGTAGGATTCCGATGCCGTAGCCACGGGTGGGCAGCGACCGTGAGCCCACGCTTCGCGCGATCGGCCAAGGCGTGTTTTTGTCTGCAACTGAGGAGCATCCACATGCCCAGCACGTTTTCCGCAGCGCACAGTTTTCCGTTCTTGACCGGCTTCAATCCGCGGGAGCGCAACATTGCGGAGACGGCCTTCGGCAAGTATGAGGATGGGCTGCGCACCAGGAACACATCGCGCGGGCTGTACGGCAGAGCGGCTGATTGACGATGTCAACCGCCAGTTGCACAACCTGATGGGCGCGAGAAAGTTCGCGCTGCTGCGTGAGGGCCTTCAGCAGGAGCGGCTGAGCCTTGTCGCGGCCATGCAGCCACCCGCTGGGCTGAAGCGGGTGCTTTCCCGGCAGAAGGCCGTTGGGAGCAAGCGCATCGACTCACTCATTCGCAAGTTGAGCATTAATCGCACAAAGGTGAACAGGATCCTCCAGGCGGCGAGTGCCAAGGCGGAAGCTGCTTTCCTGCCGGATCTTCGCAAGGTCGCCCCCGGTCTCAACGTGAGCCAGAACCTGAGCAAGTGGACCAAGCTTTCGCCTCTGCACAAGTTCCCGATCCACTGGGGCCAGTTTGAGCAGGTGGAGGATCCCAATGATCCTCACCGATGGATCCTGTTCCGGCCGCCGTTCTTCGGCTTCCTGTTCGATGAGGACATCATCGCCACCGACAGATTCACGGTCAGCCGCGAGATGTTCTTGCATCCGCCTTCAGGGCTGGTCGGCAACAAGTGCCGGATGGACTGTGAGGATGCTGATGACATCGATGTGGCTCACGTCATCGGCGAGACGCAGCTCGCCATCGGCTTCCGTCCGCCGGTAGCGGGCGTGATCGAGGTGCTCATCGATGCCCAGTGCACCGTCGGCTCGCACTCCATCAACATCGAGGATGAGTACGGCTTCTCGGAGGCGTGGTGCAACCAGCACAACTTCCTGATGATGAACGTGCTGCACCCGAACGTGCCGCAGTCCTCGATGGCCCAGATGTCCTCATTCTCCCTGGAATCCGGTGGCGATGATGTGAGCGGCGGCCAGTCCACGCTGGTGCCGGGACAGCATTACTACGCGCAGCTCTTCAGCACCGGCCCGGTGCCCGCCGGGCAGCATGTGGTCATTACCTTTGGCACACGCAGCTTCGATATCTGCTTCGAGAACGACATGGAGCTCCATAGCACCACCGACTTCCGCTGGTTCATCAGCTCGCTGGAGGTGCGCATCGCGCCGTAGGGGGGCCGTTCTCGGTCGAAACGAACTCCAGTTTGCGATGACGATGTGGCGCTAACGCAGCGTCTGCACCTCGACGCTCAGGACGCCAGGAAGGTCGCGCACGAATCGCAGCGTCTGCGACGTTTGGGCGACACCTCACCACGGTTCACCAGCGACCGGGATGCTGATCGACCCGTCGCGTCCAATGACGACCTGGCGCTCGGCGTGGCGATCGCTGCGCAAGGCAGCTGGCCTCGATCACGTCCGCTTCCACGACGGACGTCACACTGCGCTCACGCGCTTGGCCGAGAAAGGCTACTGTAGGCCGAATTTCTCAGTAAAATTGGCCTTCGAAACCACGCTCAAGCTCTCGGCATAGTGGCTTGCCCGAATTCGGTGTCGGAGTCCTCCGGAGATGCACCGGCGGATCTGGCAAAGAGGCCGTCACTGGACGCGGGGACCTGAAGCCCTCCGACCATGTCGCACGCAGGTCACGACGGCGAAACCTGACCGCCCGGCGAGCCGGCGCCTACGGGTCTGGATGTTTGACCGCGACTCGGCCCGACGGATCCGACTGGTCTGACACTGGCGAGCGTATGAGGCAATCAGTCGCCACTTGGCGACTACTCGTTAGCTATGGTGGCCCACGAGTCTTGTCCAAGCCGAGAGTCAGTTCCTCGGCGCCCTCGAGTCCAATGGTGGGGCCAGGCAGCGGGTGGTCCGGGCCAGTGGCGGAGTTGGGCCCAGTAATTTCGGCTCATCGTCACGCGCCGCTCGTGACACCAATCTGGTCGCGTTGACGACTCGGCCAGTTAAGGGTAAACAGACACGATGTTTCTGAGCACCTCACCGCGGCTGCGATCCCGCGTATCGCAGGTCATCATCCTTGTGGTCACGATGCTGCTCGTTGTCTCGCCGACGAAGGCGGGGCAACAAGATGCGGCGCCACATCATGTCGTCGTTCCGCTCGTCAGAGACGGGCAGGTGATCACCCGCCTGTCGGGCGATCCGAACGTTGCTGGCGCACCATTCGTGCTCCGCATCGAGAACGTGGACGGACAGATCGTGTTCCCGCATTGGCACCCGGAAGACGAGCATATCGTCGTGGTGCAAGGTACTTGGTATCTGGGGGCAGGCGACCGCTTCTCGCGCAGCGATCTACGCGAGCTGACCGTCGGGACGTACGCGCTGGTTCCGAAGAAGATGAACCACTTCGCCTGGTCGCAAGGCGCCACCGTTATTCAGGTTCACGGAATCGGTCCGTTCCGCATCAACTTCGTCGATGACCTCAAGCTGCTTCGGAATCCAGGCGACGCGTCGTTCTTCAAGTTCAAGGCGGGCGATCGGGTGCGAGGTGCGAAAGGCACGGGTGTTGTCAGGATGGGAGCTCACTCCCCGCGTGAGAAAACGACACAATACTTGATTGAGACCGCGCCGAATGACGGGTATGCCGCCCTTGAGGAGGATTTGCACATCGTCCCGAATTAGGGTTCAAGAGGACCACGCCCCGCGGCACTGCGGCTTCAGCCGCTGCCAGGACGACAGTACGCCAGTTGGACGTTCATCCTGTGCGGATCGAATGCCTGGTAGGGACAGGTGGTTGAGGCATGTTGAGCGGCTGCGAGGGGCTGCGTGAGGTGACGGACACCGCGTTTTAGCCGGCCGGCTCGAGCAGTTCGCATTTCGTGGCCGCGCCGGATATGGTCTCGAAGGCACGGGTGAGCGGCTGGCCCGAGTGCCAGCGAGCCCTGCGCCCTCTTTCTTCTCTACTCGTATCGCAAGGCCAGCACTGGCAGCACGCGCGACGCCCGTTCGCCGGAATGTAGCAACACAAGTGAACGACGGCGGCGCCTCCGGATGCCACTCCGGCTTGGCAGATACGTCCTCGCGTCGCCCAGATCAGTCTCGATCCTTGTCGTGATGCCCGTTCCTCCACCGAATCGACCGAGCCGCCGATTCCCCGTCGTTCTCTCGTCGACGGCCCTCGTGTCATTCATCTCGGCACGGAAGGCCGCCGCGCTGGCCATTGCCGAGCTCGGCGTTGCGGCGTTTTTCGTCGCTGGCGTCACGCGGTCGTCGCTTGGTGACTCCGCGGCCTGGTTCGTGCTGGTGGCCGTCCTGCTGACGGCGTTCGTGCGCGCCGTCGACATCGAGAGTTGGGCGATCCTCGTTCCGGGCGGCTGCGTCCGCCACGCCTTTGGACCGCCTGGCGTCAAAGTTGCCGCCGCGGCGGGGCTGGTGGAACGTCTGCTGCTGGCGGCGCTCGCATCGGTAGTCGTCGGACACTACGCAGCCGGGGTGGCCGTGATCGCGATCGCAGGATGGCGTCTGACGGGCCACGTCAGGCCAGAGGACCTGGCCGCGATGCTCGCCGTGGCGCTCATCGGGCTTCTGTGGATCCGCGCGCGTCTCGGCCTCGATCTTGGTCCCCACACGATCGCGCGAGGCGTCTGGATCGGCGTTGGAATTCTCGCGCTGACGACGACGTGGGGCGTGGTCAGCCTGGCGCGCGAGACGCCGCCGATCGCAGCCCTGTTCGTGCCGCCGCCAGAGGTGACGGCCACCGGCTGGCCGCTCGTCGATCGAGCCCTGGTATGTGTCTTCGGCCTTGGCCTTGCGCTCACCACGGTTGGGGGCGGCGAGGCCCTGGCGCACGTCGCGCACGAGCTGCCGCCGCCTCGCGTCGAGGGGCTGCGGCGGACGGGGCTGTTCACGCTGTTGTTCGCGCTGTTCGTGACGACGATCGGGACCGTCCTCTTCGTGCTGCTCGTGCCCGCCGGCGAGCAGGGCGCCTGGGTCAATGCGCCGCTCGCGGGCCTCGCACAGCACCTGGCGGCGCCGTCCTGGGCGCGCGATCTCGTCGCGCTCGCGCTGGTGGCCGCGGCGCTGCTGATGCTCGTGCCGGCGGCGCATGCCGCACTGGGGGACGCCGAGCGGATCCTCCGGCGGCTGTCAGCAGCCGGGACGCTGCCGGACGGCCTCACGTCGCTCCACAAGCGGTTCGGCACGCCGGCGCGCGCGATTGACCTGTCGGTCGTCGCCGCCATCCTGGTGATTCTCGTCAGTGGAGGCCGGGTGTCTTGGCTGTCGCGCGCCTATGCGGTCGCCATCATGGCGACTGTCGGGCTCAAGATCGGCTCGCTGCTTCGGCTCCGGCGCGCGCGCGCGGGTGCCCTGTCGTTCAAGGTTCCGCTCAATCTGCATCTGGCCGGCCACGACCTGCCGATAGGACTGCTCGGCCCCGGCGTGGTCCTGGCTGCCTGCGCGCTCGTCATGGTTGCGTCCGGCGACGCGCCATCGATCGCCACCATGGCGGTCCTGGGCAGTCTGAGCCTCCTCTTCGTCATGGCCCGGGGTCGCGCCGCCGCGCCTCGTGAAGCGGCCGATGCGTCGGACGCTTTCGACCTGCTGCCCTCCGCCGAGCTGTCGCTCGATCAGATGGACGCTCGGCCGGGGAACGCGCTTGTGACGGTGCGCAACCCGCACTCGCTCGGCCATGTGGTCGGCGCGCTGCAGGCGCCGGGCGACCGGGACATCGTCGTGATGACCGTGCGCCTCGGCACCGACGTCGCCGCGGATGCGTCGAGCGACACCGCGCCTACGCCCGCCGAGCAGCGGCTGCTGTCGGAGGTCGTGGCCGTCGCCGATCGGCATCGTCGGTCCGTACGCCTGCTCATCGTCCCCGCACACAACGTCTCCGACGCCATCGTGGCGACGGTCCTGCGCCTCCGCTCGTCCGACGTGTACGTCGGCGAATCGGCGACCCTCTCCGCCGCCGAACAGGCGCGCCTCTTGGGCGATGCCTGGGAGCGCGCCGGACGGCCTGAACACCTGAACGTCCGGCTCCTCATCTATCACCGCACCGGGCGCGCCGATGCCTATCAGCTCGGCGTGCATCCGCCATCGCTCTCGCCGAGCGATCTGGAACTGATCCACCGCGTGTGGCTCGACGCGTCGCAGACGATCGGCCCCCACGTGCATCACCATGACGTCGTCCGAGCGGCGCTGACTCAGATGGAACAGCAACTGAACGGTCCGAACCGCGAGGAGGCGCTGGCCGTGATCGGCAGCGTCGCCCGACCGGCCGAGGAACTGGTGGCCGTGGTCCGCGCTCGAGACTTCGCGCGCTTGCGCGACCTCGTGCGCAACCGCCACGCCAGCGACCTCGCGCCGATCCTCACCGAGCTCAGCCTCGAGGATCAGGTCGTGGTCTTCCGCGTGCTCCCGCGGAAGGATGCGGCCGCGGTCTTCGAGTACCTGTCGCACGACGCGCAGACGGCCCTGCTCAAGGCCATGGCGCAGGAAGACATCGCGGCGCTCCTGAACAACATGGCTCCGGACGATCGGACCATGTTCCTCGAAGAGCTGCCGGCGGCGGCGACGCGCCAGCTGCTGACGCTCCTGACGCCCGGGGAACGGGCCGTCGCGCTCACGCTGCTGGGCTATCCCGAACGCTCCGTCGGGCGGTTCATGACACCGCACTACGTTGCCGTCCGGGAAGAGTGGACCGTGCGCGAGGTGCTCGACTACGTGCGACAGCACGGTCAGGACAGCGAAACCCTGAACGTCATCTACGTGCTCGACGCGCAGGGGCTCCTCATCGACGACATCCGCATTCGCGAGTTCCTGCTCGCTCCGATGGACAGTCGCGTTTCTGATCTGATGGATCGACGGTTCGTTGCGCTGAAGGCGACCGACGACCAGGAGGCCGCCGTCGCGGTGTTCCGCCAGTACGACCGGACGGCCCTGCCCGTCACCGACAGCGCCGGCATGCTCATCGGGATCGTCACCATCGACGATGTGCTGGACGTGGCCGAGGCGACGGCGACGCGTGGAGATCCATCGGATTGGCGGATCGGAAGCCCTCGACGAGCCCTACATGCGCATCGGATTCGGGCGCATGATTCAGAAGCGCGCAGGTTGGCTGACGGCGCTCTTTCTGGGCGAGATGCTGACGGCGACGGCGATGGGCGCGTTCGAGGAGGAGATCTCGCGCGCCGTCGTGCTCGCCCTGTTCGTGCCGCTCATCATCTCGAGCGGCGGCAACTCCGGATCGCAGGCCTCGACGCTGGTCATCCGCGCGCTGGCGCTGGGCGAGGTCGGGCTGCGCGACTGGTGGCGGGTGATGCGCCGCGAGATCCTCGCCGGGCTGTCACTGGGCGGCATCCTCGGCAGCATCGGATTCCTGCGGATCTCCCTCTGGTCGGCGTTCTCCGACATCTATGGACCTCACTGGCTCCTGGTCGCCATCACGGTTGCGCTCTCGCTCGTCGGCGTCGTGCTCTGGGGGACGCTCAGCGGTTCGCTGCTGCCGTTCCTCCTGCGGCGACTGGGGTTCGATCCGGCGGCGTCGTCGGCGCCATTTGTGGCCACCCTCGTCGATGTCACGGGCTTGGTGATCTACTTCACGGTTGCCCTGGTCATTCTGCGGGGCACGCTGCTCTAATCTCTACACGTCGCTGGCAGCGACAGCTACCCGCCAGCATGGTGTGAGCGAATACTGACCGCCTGTTACTTCTCAGAAGAAACGTTTCATTCCAGCTCGTAGCGACCATCAGCTCACGATTGAGGTGCAGGTTTGACTCGGCGAACAGCTTCTTGCGCTTCTCTTCGAATTCCCGGTTCTGCGCCGAGCGGTTGACCCCGTAATGCACGAGAGTGAGGTTTCCGATCGTCGCCTTGAGACGCTCGCGGCGATTGATGGCCGCCCGTGCAATTCTGCGGGAGCGATGGCGCGCGTCAAGACTTCCCTCCTTGCGTCGGCGCTTCGCGGCCCTGACCCGCGCCACGCGCTCCCGGATCTGGGCATTTATCGTGATAGGGGTTCTCAGCACTTGTCGGGGCGTCAGGCAATGAGTCGCTTGTGATCGCCATAACGTCGAGCTAACGTCAGCGCTCACCCGCGGTCGCTCAACGCACCTGACGCAGCGGCCGTCGGGTGCAGCGTGTGGTTAGGCCGTCCCGCGCTTGAGTGTCAGTCCTGGCGCCTACTGAGAAGTCCGTTCTTGTTGCGGCAGTTGAAGTTGCGGGCGGCGATGGGTACGCTCCTCGGCCATGGCTTCGGTGTGGCGTTCGCTCCTCCTGACCCTCCGAACATTGGCGCGTTCGCGTGCCGCGCTCCAGCTCGAAATTCTGGCCTTGCGGCACCAGCTGGAGGTGCTGCAGCGCACCCGACCGCGGCGAGTCCGGCTCGCGACGACCGACCGCTGGCTCTGGGTCCTGCTCGCGCGCCTCTGGACCGGATGGCGAGCGGCGCTCGTCATCGTTCAGCCGGAGACCGTCATCGCGTGGCACCGGCGCGGCTTCCGACTGTGGTGGACGTGGAAGAGTCGACGCCGCCTCGGGCGACCGACGGTGCCCGTCGACATCCGCACGTTGATTCGGACGATGGCGGAGGCGAACCCGCGGTGGGGCGCGCCCCGGATCCATGGCGAACTCCTGAAACTCGGGATCGACGTCTGTCAAGCGACCGTCGCGAAATACATGGGACGTCGGCGCCAGCCGCCCTCGCAGACGTGGCGCACGTTCCTGACCAATCACGTCGGCCAGATCGTCGCGGCCGATTTCTTCGTGGTCCCGACCGTGACGTACCGCCTCGTGTTCGTCCTGGTGCTGCTCGCCCACGATCGGCGTCGGATCCGGCACGTGGCGGTCACCGCGCATCCGACGGCGGCGTGGACGGCCCAGCAGTTGCGCGAAGCGTGTCCGTGGGACGAGGCGCCGCGATATCTGCTCCATGATCGCGACCACGCGTTCGCCGCCCTCGGGGCCACCGCGACGGCGATGGGCATTGAGGAGGTGGTCACGGCCCCGCATGCGCCGTGGCAGAATCCCTTCGTCGAGCGATTTGTGGGATCGGCGCGTCGCGAGTGTTTCGATCACGTGATCGTGGTGAACGAAGCGGGCGTGCGACAGTTGATGACGCGCTACTGCTCGTACTACGAAACAAGCCCGGACTCACTTGGCGCTGGACAAGGACGCGCCGATTCCCCGTCCTGTCATGCCGCCCGGGGATGGCGACATCGTGGCGATCCCGGAAGTCGGCGGCCTTCACCATCGATACGAACGCCGCGCGGCCTGACCGCGCGGCACGCAGCGTGGATCGACGCGCGCCAGCGGCGTGCGCGCAGTGACGGCCCGGCCCGGCCTGCGACCACGACAATACCCCCATCGCCCATCGGTGAACGTCGCATCCGTCCCGACGTCGGTGCCTGCCTCACCACGGGCGTCCACGGCGTGCGCGACGCCATCAGCATCTCGGATCTGCCGAACGATGCGACGGATCAACGGACGTGACGATTCAGATCACGGCGCGGAACGTGCCGATCAGCTCGCAGATTGACTTTCTGGTAGGGACAGAATCGTGGGAATCGTGGGGTCAGACGCACCGCAGTCTGTCCGCCGCCGCGCGAAGCGTCTCCTCCTTTTTGGCGAAACAGAAGCGGAGCACCGGTCCCCCCGTGTCCCGGTAGAGAAACGCCGACACCGGGATCGAGGCGACCTTGTGCGTTTCGAGGAGCCACATCGCGACGTCCGTGTCCCGGTCTTTCGAGATCTCAGAGTAGTCGAGCAGCTGAAAGTACGTCCCCTCGCAGGCGAGCGGCTTGAAGCGCGACCCGCGCACGAGGTTGAGAAAGCCGTCACGCTTGTCCTGGTAGAAGCCCGCAAGCGACCTAGCCGCAGGATCCCGCCGCGTGAACGCCGCGAAGGCGTGCTGCGAGGCCGAGTGCACGGTGTAGGTGACGAACTGGTGCACACGGGTGACTTCGGCCAGGAGGGGCTGAGGCGCCACGCAGTAACCGACCTTCCACCCGGTCGTGTGGAACGTCTTGCCAAACGAGCTGATGACGACCGCGCGCGAGCGCAGCGCGTCGTGCCGCAAGAAGCTCTCGTGGCGCTGACCGTCGAAGATCACGTGCTCGTAGACCTCGTCGCCAACCAGCAGAACTTCGCTGCCGTCCACGAGCGACGCCAGCTGGCGCATGTCATCGGCGGTCCACGTCCGTCCGGTTGGATTGTGCGGCGTGTTCACCAGCATCGCCCGGGTGCGCGGCGTAATCGCACGCCGGACCTCGTCCCAGTCCAGGTGGTACTCCGGATAGCGCAGGCTGACGAACACGGGGACGCCGCCGCTCAAGCGGATCGCCGGCACGTAGGAGTCGTAGCACGGCTCGAAGAGAATGACCTCGTCGCCCGGTTGCACCAGGGCCGTGAGCGTGGCGTACAGGCCAGCCGTCGCGCCCGCCGTGATGAGGACCTCAGTCGCGGGATCGTACCGAGGGCCGTAACAGAGCTCGACTTTCGCGGCGATGGCCTCGCGCAGCGCCTGCACGCCGGGCATCGGCGCGTACTGGTTGTAGCCGTCGCGCATGGCTTGTGCCACGGCCTCGATCAGCGCCGGATCGCAGTCGAAGTCCGGAAAGCCCTGCGACAGGTTGATGGCGCCGTGCTCGTTGGCGAGCCGCGTCATCACCGCGAAAATGCTCGTGCCGATATCGGGAAGCTTCGATCGTATCGAAACGCTCGGTGTCACCGCACGGGCAGTATAGCCAAGTTGCAAAATAAGGACTTTTCGGTGTCACCTCGCGGCACCGGGCGCCTTCACGCCGCCTTCTGACACACGATCGTGAATCTCGTCGGTCCGCCCGGCTCGCTTTCCAGCGTGAAATCGCAGCCGTGCGCGACGAGGATCTCCTGAACCAGCGTCAGGCCGATCCCCTGGCCGTTCGGCTTCGTGCTGAAGTAGGGCGTGAAGAGGTTCGCCTGCGCATCGGCGCTCAGCCCCCGTCCGCTGTCTTCGACAACCACGACAGGACGGCCCGCCGAAACGGCCACGCGGAGCGTGACGACTCCGCCAGGGCCGGCGGCCTCGTCGCGTTCTTCACGATGTTGACGAGCGCCTGTTCGAACTGCACGCGATCGACGGCCGCCTCGACACGCCGATCCGGGACGTCCCACCGCCAGATGACCCCGTTGGCGCCCGGATTGCACCTTGACGATGGGCTCGACGAGCTCCACGAGCACAACCGGCTCACGAAGCGGCGCGAGCAGCCGGAACACATCGGCGGACCGCCGCATGAAGCGGTTGAGCTGCTCGGTCCGCTCGATGACGATGCCGAGCGCCTGCTCGAAGTCGACCCGGTTGGCGTGGACGATGGGAAACAGAGGCCGTCTTGCGGTTAGGCATAACGCCCGTTCTCAGCCCCTCGTCAGACCTCCCCCTCACGTTAGGGACCCAGTGTCGTCAGTCGTACCGCGTGATCATCACCATCCGATCGTCGAACGTAACGGCAAGACTGTCGTCGGAGAAAACGTCGACCACTTGCACCCGAATTGAAAACGTCCAGTCTGCCCCGGAAGCGTCGCCGGCCAACCTAACGACCCAACTCTTCGATATTGTTTGGTGGGCGAAGCTTCCACGGACTTCGAGGTCTGTGGGCAAGCTCTGTGGTTGCAAAGCGCTCGGGCCGCCCAAGTTGGGTGCCGACAGCGCATGGCGGCCGGGCCGAAACTGGTTGCAGCCCGTGCTGAACACGGAACAGAAGCGCGCGGCGTGCAGGCTCTTGAATCGTTGCAGCCCTCGCTCACGCAAGTGGACGGGTTGGTGTGAGCCTTCGACGCGGTTGTTCTGGCGGCGGCCGCGCAGGTCGAGGACGGTCGGCATCACGACGGCTTTCGCCGCTGCACAGCTCGCCAGCCGATCGGTCACGATGGCGCACGGCACCATTCGCAGTCCCTTCAAGAGTGTGCGAGAGAAACGCTTCGCGGCGAGTGCGCTCCGGCGGCGTTGAACCAGCAGAGTGGTGGTTGGGTCGAAGGCTGAGACATGTCGGCGTCAGAGCAGACCGCCAACGTCTTGACAATGCCCAACGCCGAACCAGAGGAGCGGGTGGCGTTCGCCCAGAGGCTCGTGGGACCCAGTCGATTTCTCGCAGCAACGAGGTGGGTCTCGCGACTGGAGAAGGATTCAAGCCGCGCGGCATCTGAACGGTCGTGCCTCTGATCTGTCGCGCAAGATTCAGCAATCTGGTTGGCGCCAGAGTCTCGTGCGGTTGCGCCAGGTTGCATCACGTTGCGCCGTCGCGGCCCGGAGGGCGGGGGCCGCGTGGTGAGGCCAGTGACGCTCGGCGGGGCGAGCGTCGTAGCGAAAGAGTAGCATGTGCGTGTGCGTTGGATCGTCCGCGGGGACATCGACGGGTTCTTCGGCCTCGCCCTCGACAATCTCGTTCAGCTGCTGCTGATCGACACTCTCTGTCGCACCGTCCTCGGGTTCCCGCCCGAGCTCCTCTACGGCCAGGTGCTGCCAGCCGCTGCGATCTCCATCCTCGTCGGCAACGTGGCGTACGCGTTCCAGGCGCGCGCGCTCGCCGCGCGCACGGGACGTACGGACGTGTGCGCGCTGCCGTACGGCATCAACACGGTGTCGCTGTTTGCCCACGTGTTCCTGGTGATGCTACCGGCGAAGGCCCTGGCCGAAAGGGCCGGCGCGGTCGACCCCGTGCGCGTCGCGTGGCAGGCGGGTCTGCTGGCGACATTCGCGACCGGCGTGATCGAGCTTGGGTGTGCCTTCGTCGCCGAGCGCGTGCGCAAGGCGACCCCGCGGGCGGCGCTCCTCTCGACCCTCGCCGGCATCGCCCTGGGGTTCATCTCGCTCGGCTTTCTCTTCCGCACCTTCGCGCATCCGGTCGTAGGGCTGACAACGCTGGCGATCGTGATGCTGACCTACTTCGGTCGCGTGCGCTTCAAGGGACATCTTCCCGGCGGTGTCGTGGCTGTGACGCTTGGGGCACTCCTGTGCTGGATCACCGGGATCGCGCCGGTCGGCGCACGACCCTCCCCTGCCGCCATCCACACCCCCGTCCCCGTCGTCGGCGACCTGATTGCCGCCATCGGCGGCGGACACGTGCTGCCGTATCTATCGGTCATCATCGCGATGGGTCTGTTCAACGTGCTGGGCTCGCTCCAGAACATCGAGTCGGCGGAAGCGGCCGGCGACTCTTACGACACCAGGTATTCACTGACGGTCAACGGCGTCGGGAGCGTCGCGGCCGCGCTCTTTGGATCCGCGTTCCCGACGACGATCTACATCGGGCATCCCGGGTGGAAGGCGATGGGCGCGCGCGCCGGGTATTCGATTCTGAACGGCGCATTCGTGACGACGATCTGCGTCACGGGTACGCTGGCCTGGATCGCGTGGGCGATCCCCATCGAGGCCGGGATGGCGATCGTCCTCTGGATCGGCATGATGATCGTCGCGCAGGCCTTTCAGGCGACGCCACGGGAGCATGCGCCCGCCGTAGTTGTCGGGCTCCTGCCAGGGATCGGCGCGTGGGGCGCGCTCATGGCGAAGAACGGGCTGCGCGCCGCCGGGCTCGGAGGGCCGGCGGGGCCGTTCAGCGAATCGCTCGTCGGCGAGTTCCAGAGGACCGATACGTGGATTGCGGGCGCTTTCGCGATCGAGCAGGGATTCCTCTTCACCGCGATGTTGCTCTCCGCGGCGGTGGTCGGCGTGATCGAGCGGCGCTGGCGGCGAGCGGCGGCGTGGTCGGCGTTGGCCGCGTTGCTCTCGGCCTGCGGGCTGATGCACTCCTACCAGTGGACGTTTGGTGACACGGCCCTGAGGCTCGCTCCGACATGGCCGTTCGTGATTGGCTACGCCGGCATGTCGCTGCTCTTTCTCAGCGCACAGTGGACGACCGAGGAAGGAGGCGAATACTAAAGTTGCCAAGTGCCATGGACCTCCTGTCCCTACCAGAAACTCGGTACCCATTGTGGCAATTGAAGTTACCATGCACGAGCTGGCAGTCCCTTGGCAGCTTGTTTCGTAGTCCGACAAAGAGTGAGACTGCAAGACCGCTCCACGCCCGGGACTCCCCGCCGTCCCCACTCCATGATCGAGATGCGGCCAATTTCGGTCGCCACTGCCCTGCCGGCAGCATGCCGAACTTGAGCTCAGAAGCCCCTCGTGCCATAGAGTTCGCAGTTCACCGCCTAAACCACAAATGGCTGACGCGCTCCCGGCCCTCGCCCGTTCATCGTTGAACCGCTGTGTTGCCAAGCACCTGAAGACTCCGAGTTTCATGCTCGCGACGGCTCAGCGCGCCCAACGACTGCGCCCACCATTTGTGAAGCTCGGTGCGACTTCCTGAGACTCCCGGCGACCTCAGGAGACCCAGCAATGAACGCAGAAAGACGAAACCGCTGAGTAAACACGGCAAGACCGCCGGGTGAACCCGAGGTGCCCCCACCAGCGGCGCCCACCACCAAGCCGGCGGAGTGGGCGGGGCTCGGCGGCCTCTACCGCGACAATTTGTCACCGCTACGCACTTCCGCGAGGCGCGCCTGTTGTCAAAACGGTCGCCACTGGGCGCGCCCTACTGGCGTTCAGAGCCTGACTTCTCGCGCGGGTTCAAATCGGGGGCTCGCAACAAACTGTACCGGCAGCTCTGTTGGGCGGCAGCGTGAACGTGAAAACGCTGGCGTTTCCGACGGAGGTGCGCGATGTTCGACGCTCGTTGGGGTGACGATCCCCGCGATCGCGACGACGGCTCGCGCGATCTCAGCCGTGGCAGTCGCGGCGGTTCAGACCCACGCGACCGGGAGCGCGTGGACCCTCGCGACGTGTTCATGGAGCACGTTAACCTGCCTCGTGGCCTCGAACGAGAGTACGTCCACTATCACGGCCACGACTACACGCTCCGCGGCTCCGAGACGCGCACGCTGACGACCGTCGGCGCGTTTCGCGCGGTGCCGGCGCACGATCTCCGCGACCGCTTCGATCAACCTCTCGATCCACGCCACGGTGAGCTCTGGCATCTCCGCAACTCAGGGCTGGTGCAGACCGTCCGACTCGACCGCGATCACACTGTCGTCACGACAGTTCTTCACCAAGCTCGTGCGGCTCGGTTACGCCTCGATGTACGACTGCCGCCACAACCGAGCACGCATTTACCACCTCAATCAGCGCGCTCTCTACGCAGCCATCGGCGAGGCGGACAGCCTACTGCGAAAGCCCGTGACGTTGAACCACGCCGTCCGGCGACTGATGGTGCTTGACGCGATCGTGGAAGACAGCGACCTCGTGTGGCTCGGGACCGCTGAGGAAAAGACGACGCACTTGACGACGCTGCTTCGGATCGAGGCTGAGGACCTGCCCCTCGTCAGTGTCGGTGAGGGTGACGCGCGCACGTACGGTACTTCCCCGACCGCTTCCCAATCGGCATCCATCCGGCCGGCCGTGGCGTGGTCGTCTACGTCGTCACCGAACCCTGGCTGGACGAGTTCCGCGTGTTCCTCTTGCGCCACGCTGCGCTTCTCCGGGCGCTGCCGGCGTGGACACTCCGTATCGTCGTGCCGCCGCAGTTCCCAGACATCGGCCAGCGCGCCAAACAGGCCGTGTGGAATCAACTGATGACACCAATCAAGGCCGAAACGCTCGATGAACTTCGATGGTATTTCGAGCAGGCTCGAGCCCATCCCGCGCCATCTCGGTGTTCCGAGCTGGACGAGCGGTTCTACCGGGCTCGCGGCGCCTTCTCAGCACCTCGATTCAAGGCGCTGTACCGCGTGTGGAAACAGGAGGGCGAGCCCGCTTTCGCCGCTTCGAAATCCCACGCGCTCGACGAAGCCGTGACGGCCGGCGCCGGCTGTGTCGAGACCCTTGAGCTCGGTCACCGGTACGGTCATCTCTCACCCCTGGTTGCCGTCGCCTGACGCTTGGCTTGTGGCCACGAACACTGCGAACTCCGGGGGGAGAAGCCGCCGCCGGAGGCGGCCGTCGTTGCATGAGCCGTCCGACTCGCCTTACTCTGACTGTGGAGCTAGGAATGACCCAGAAGGTCGAGGCCATCTACAGCGGCGGCGTCCTCAGGCCCACACGCGAATTGCCCCTTCAGGACAAGCAGCGCGTGCGCCTGACGGTGGAAACGATCGACGAGCCCGAAAAGGATCGCGAAGCCGCCATCGCGCGCCTCAAGGCTGGCATCGCGAGCATGCGTTTTTTCTCGGAGGGGCCGCTTCCCAGCCGAGAGGAACTGCATGATCGCCGTTGACACCAACGTCCTGATCTACGCGTGCGATCAGGCCGATCCACGGCGTCAGAACATCGCTCTCGATCTCATCACCAACGCACAAGACGGCGTCCTACTGTGGCAGGTCGCGTGCGAATTCCTCTCCGCCTCTCGCAAGCTTGGCAAGCACGGATTCACATCGACACACGCTTGGAATCGCCTCGCCGAGTTCCAGGATCTACTGCCGCTCGTCCTACCGACTGACGCCAATCTGGTGCGCGCAAAGGCACTCCATCTTGAACGAGGAGCGTCGCTCTGGGATGCCCTCATCCTGGCGGCGTGTCTAGAAGCTGGCGTCGAGACGTTCTACTCCGAGGACTTGCCGGGCTTCGACGATTTCGAGGGTCTCAAGATCGTCAATCCGTTCAAGTAGAGGGGCCGAGGAGGGGGACACAAGGCCAAGGCGCGGTTGGCCCCCTCTGTGCTAGGACCCTTGTTGCAGTCGCGCCTACGGCGTCTGGAGCATTGGGCTCGCCGAGCCGCCGCAATCCCTTGAACGAGACGATGTTGCTGTCTGACAGCGCGGCCAAGACGGGCGGCGTATTTGTGCCGCCCGGTGAGCGCGTGGGTTCGTGTCGATCTCCGGCACGAATCGACCGCCGAATTCGCCGCGCACTTGACGTGATCGTGAGCAGCGATCTCGGGAAGTCTCGCCGTCGCTCCGATCCCAATTTTTCCGGGACCGCTTGGGCGCGTCAAGGGTTCGCTCGCTCAGCTCGCCGCTGGCGCGCCCTTGACCCGCCCAGCGCGCTCCCGTGGGATGCAATTACGGAACGACGGTGTGCACTGCAACTGGTCTCGATTGTCGCCAACCACTGGCAGGGCAAGTTATGGATGGGCAACGCTCTTCGGCGGACAAACACGGCATCGTGCAGGAGTCGTGAATCATGCTGTCGATCCTCCCCAAACCGAGTTTGGGTCCGCGCTCGTTCCTCATCGCGGTGCTGATGGAAACGCCTGACGCGATCTTCGTCCAGTTGTGTCGATTCTGACGCTCGCGGATCTTGTTGTCGATGCCACGAAGCTGTTCACGCGGTGTCGGCGGGGCGTCGGCGATACTGTACGTATGGAGTACGTGTCCAGAGTGCCGCGACCGCCGCTGGACGGGCTGATCGATGACCTCTACTACCTGGAGGGTGCGTCGCCGTACGCCCGGCTGATGCTGCCGCCGATGCCGGCGGCGTTGCTCATCGTCAACCTCGGGGCGCCGTTTCTCATCCGCGGCGGCACCGACATCGAGACGGCCGAGTACGCCGACGGCTGCGTGGTCACCATGCCCACCCGCGCGTTGGAGTTCGGCTATCCACTCCGGACCCGGTCCGTCGGCGTGCACTTCAAGCCGTGGGGGCTGGCGCCGTTCCTGCCGATGCCCGCCGCCGAGCTGTGTGACCGGCCGGTGACGGTAGAGCAGGTTTGGGGCCGGCCCGCCATTGCTGAGCTGCGAGACCGGCTGGCCACGGCGGACGGACCACACGAGATGCTGACGCTGCTCGAGCAGGAGCTGATGCGACGGCTGTGCGAGACCGCCGGCCTGGGGCTGGTCCGCCATACGAGCAGCGTCATCGCGGCGACCCGCGGGGCGGTGGCGATCGGCGACCTGAACGTGGCAGCCGGTGTCAGCAGCACTCATCTGGCACAGCGGTTCAAGGAGCTCATCGGCGTCACGCCGAAGCGGCTGGCCCGCACCCTCCGCTTCGCCGCCACCGTGTTCGCGATCAACCCCGCTGAACCAATCGACTGGGCTGACCTCGCCGGTGGCGCAGGCTACTTCGACCAGGCCCACTTCGGCCACGAGTTCCGGGCGTTCACCGGGCTCACGCCGACCCAGTACGTCGAAGTCCGGCGGCGGTTCCTACGCGAACATCCTGGCCACGTGCTGGATAGCTGGCCGTTGCCGGTCGATTGATTTCTTACAAGACCGACAGCTCACGAAACGTTAACTTGGAGGCACCCCAAAGCAGAGGAGGGACCCGTTGGGCAAAGTAGTCATGTACAGCTCGGTGTCGGTAGATGGTTTCATCGCGGACGAGAACGACCAGCCCGGACCGCTGTTCGACTGGTTGCTCAGCGGTGACGTGCCGTTGGACGAGAGCGGCGTCTTGAAGGTGTCGCAGACGTCCTACGACTACATCCGGCCGTACTGGGACCAGATCGGGGCGACAATCGTCGGTCGCCACGTCTTCGACATGACGAACGGCTGGGACGGGACACCTCCGGCTGGGGTCGACCACGTCGTCGTCGTGACCCACCGGGGCAGGCCCGAGGGCTGGTATCCCGAGGCGCCGTTCTACTTCGTCGACGGCATTGAGGCTGCCATGGCCAAGGCGCAGGAGCTCGCGGGTGACCGCGTGGTCGAGGTCGCCGCTGGCGACGTCGGTGGCCAGGTGCTTGCCGCGGGTCTGATCGACGAGGTGCGCATGGACGTCGCGCCCGTCGTGTTCGGGTCCGGCAAACGCTACTTCGGGTCGGTCCACGCGCAACACCTGTTGGAGGATCCTGACGAGGCGATTCAGGGCAACCGGGTGCTCCACCTACGCTATCGAGTGCGCCGTTGACCGATCTCAGCGGGTACGCGAAGAAGTCCACTGCGAACGGTGACACAAGGTCGGACCTCCGGCTGCGTTTGCGCAGGCCGGAGCCGCGATCGACGTGTGGGCATCACACTGGAACGACGACCCGAAACCCTTCGTGTGGACCAAGACCGTCGACGACATCATCACCAAGGTCAAGCGAGGACGGGCCGCCCTCGATCGCGTCACTGAATCCGCGACACACCACTAGGCTTGTGTCGAACTGCTGCCAGTTGTTGACAAGTGGTAGTAATTCAACACATCCCGAATCGTCGACGACGGGTTGGCGACGGTGAGGGGCAGGCCAGGCGAGGGCACAGCATCGAGTCCCCAGACTTGTGCCGAAATCCGGTCGAGCTAGCCTGTTGTTTTCGCGGAGAAATGGTCGGGGCGAAAGGATTTGAACCTCCGACCCCTCGGTCCCGAACCGAGTGCTCAACCAGGCTGAGCCACACGCGAAATCAGAAGCTCGAGCTATGGCTACCTCGACCGCGACCTGAGGCCGATGCCTGCCACGTCGTCGTTGTCACGAATCGTAGGGGAGGCCCGGAACCCGGACCCTTGTCGTTGCGTTGCGTGTGCCGTGGATGTAGAGCGACAGTGATATTGACCCCCTGACGACAACAAAACTGACCCCTGGTGCGGGCCCAAAAGGAAGCACGCATGGAGGCAGGAGTCAGAGAGCGGACACTTCCGAAGACGGAGGTGTCGGTGGTCGAGGGAGCGGTCGTGGCCGCGATGCGGCAGCTGCGCGAGTTGGGCTGGGGGGCAAAGGCGATTGCCCGCGAGGTGGGCGTCGCCCGAAACACGGTGCGGCGCTATCTGCGAGGCGCTCCGGTGGGCATGCAGGCAAGACCCGAGGCGCGGTGCTTGACCGAGGCCGATCGGGCGACCGCGTGTGCGTTGTACGACGGACCGGCGGCCGGCAATGCGGTCGTGGTCCAGCGGCTGCTGGCCGAGCGAGACCTGGTGGTGGGCCTCCGGACGGTGCAGCGGGTGGTGGCGCCGCAGCGACGCGCGCAGATCGCGGCCGCGGTCGCGACGGTGCGGGTCGAAACGGCGCCGGGTGACCAGCTGCAAGTGTGGGTGGTCCCAGAGACCGCGAAGATCCGGCGCCAAGGCCAGGAGCTCCCGTTTCGCCGTGAGCGTCAGCGGCTCCTCGCGATGCTGCTGCAGGCTCCGGAGGTCGGCGTCGAGCTCCGCCTCGGTGGTCAGCGCTTGGTTCCAGCGGCGTTCCAGTTCCGCCGCCACGAGGCGATTCGCGGGATCCACCGCGTCGTATTGGCGCCGCGCGCGGGTGACCTCATAGCGCGCCTGATCCAACGCCAAGCGCTTCTGCCGAATCCGCTCATGGCTGGCGCCCTGCAGCGTCTCCATCGCCTCGAGTGCCGCCTCGATGCCCAAGGGCGTCAGGGCCTGGAGCAGTTGTTCCGACACGGCGCGATCGGCCCGGAGCCCGCCGAACATCACGCAACAGGCGAGATCGCGATGGAGGAGGGACCCCGAGCACTGATAGCGAATCACGGTCGACCCGGGATATTGCGTCAGCAATTTGGCCCCACAATGCCCACAGCGCAGCAGCCCGGACACGAGGGCCCCACCGCGTTTGATCGACCCTCGTACCGCGCGACTCCGGGCATTGTTGTTGTGGGCACTCATGGTCTGATTACTCTCATAGACGTCCCAGCGAATGTAGCCGTCGTGATGATCCGGGATCAAGACCGACCACTCGTCGCGGGGGCGACGGGTCGCGTGGGGCTCGAGGGCATTTTTTTACGGGCTTGGCGTCCGCGACCGCGAGTCGTGACGCGCGCGCCCAGTGAGCCGGCTGGCCAGGAGCACGCCGACGAGCGCAACCGCACCGAACGCGGAGACGATCGAGCCGTAGACGAAGCTGCGCGGCATGAAGCGCAGCGTCACGCGTTGAAGGCCGCCGTCGAGCAGGCAGCCGAGAAAGTCGCCTTCCACTTGCACCATCTGCATGGGACGCCCATCGACCGTCGCCGACCACCCCGCATGAAACCGCTCGGTGAACGCGAGGATGCGCGGGCCCGGCGCGTTGACGTGCGCGACCAGTCGTCCGGGGCGATCGAGCGCCATTCGCGCGACTCCGGCTGCGCTGCGTCCTTCGCGATCGAGCAGGCGCACGCGGTCGACCGCGCCGACGAAGGGCTGTCGCACGCCGTCGGGCGTGAAACGCCAACGCGTGCCCGACAATCGCCGCGCCTCGTCGCCATCGAGCTGATGCCTCGTCGCCGGGTAGAGCCCGACATACCCCGACGTCAGCCGATATCCGCGCAACACGAGCTGATTGGATCGGTAGAGGCCGCTGTCGGTCGCCGAAGCGTACGCGGCTTCGGTCTCAGGCGGGGCGTGGGGAGCAGCATGCGCCACCGCCGCAATCGGGCGTGCCGGCTCCTGGTAGATGTACGGCACCCCCCAAATCGCCAGATCGACCGTCGTCACCAGCACGAGACCCGGAAGCGCCCACCGGACTCTGCGTGCGGCCAGCACGACGAGCAGCGAGACCGCCGCGACGAGCGCAACACCGGGCGCGGCGGCAGCGGCGCCGGCGAAGCCATACTGCCGGCCGTCAAGGAATCCGGTGTTGACCATCAGGAGTGTGGCGACGCCGAGCGCCAGCGGGATCCAGACCGCCGCCGAAGGCGCGACCCGCACGCCGGCCTTGCCTTCGCCAATCGCGAGCAGGTCATCGATCGTGAGAGCGACCAGGACCGCTGCTGCGAACTGCGCCAGGACGATGTAGCGCACCGGCGCACGCAGTGACTGCAGCACCGGCAGCTGCGCCAGTAGGCCGGCGAGGCCGCCGTAGCGTCCGAGGGCGAGCCAGACGCCGAGCACCGTGAGCCCGGTGGCGGCGGCAATCAGGCCGCGCCGCGCGGGCAGCGCCTTCCACCGACCCCACATCCAACACAGCGCCACCGGGAGAAGGGCGCCCGAATAGATGCCGAACTCGTGGAATAGCATCGTCTCGCGCTCGTTGTACGCGCCGTCGGTGAAGACACGCGGCGACCACAGTTGCAGCAGATTCGCCGGATGGAGCGAGTAACCCATCGCGAAGTCGCTCGAGACGTCCGCCCGCACCGACCGTGCCGCGACGTCGGCGGACGGCAGCAGCTGAATCCCTCCGAGCAGGACGCCAATCGTCACGGCCGCGGCGCAGGCGAGCAGCCCTCGCCAGCGTCGCGTTTCCACGGCGCGGTAGATTGCGAATGTGCCGAGGGCCAGCGCATCCCACCAGACGGCTTGCGGAAATCCCAGCAGGAACGCCGAACCGAGGCCGCCCGCGAGCACCGCGAAGCCGACCCGCCACCACCGCTCGCGCTGCTCAACGATCACCGCGTCAGCGCCGCCCAGCAGCCAGGGCATGTGGGCGACGACGGCGACCATGTTGAGGTGAGGGTGATGGAGGAGCATGAAGCCGCTGAACGCGAAGAGCAGCGCGCCGACGTACACCGCGGCGCGGCTAAGGTCGAGGCGACGCAGGAACCAGACCATTCCGGCGAACGCCGCCACGTAGCTGGTCATCAGCTCCAGATTGAAGGCGATATCGAGAGGGAAGAGCAGGTAGAGCAATCGATGCAGCGGATGGAACGCGCCGAGCTGCCCTTCACCGTGAACGTAGAGGCCGGCGAGGATTGAGGGCGTCCATAGCACGGTGTCGCCGGCCTGCAGCGCCTGTTGATACAGATAGCGCAGCGGCAGGTGGAACCACGAGAGGTCGTCGGAGATAAAGACACGCCTGGTGAAGAGTGGCCAGGTGAGTGTCGCGAGCATCGCCGCGCTGCAACCAATCGCGACCCCGGCCAGCCGCCTGCGCGCTGCGCTCGATGCCACCGCGCCGCCGTCGCTGCCGGGAGGAAGACTCACCCTTGGCGCCCCCATTGAAACGAAGTGGCCCGCGTAACCTGCGGCGCCGGGCGAGGACGCGGCGCTGCTCGGCCGCGGCAAGGGCCACGTTGAGGCTTCTGCGGTCTCGAGCCGCCAGCCGTCGGCCTGGACTGATTGCTGAAGTTAGACGTTTCGGTCGATACAGGCAAGGCGCTCGCCCTTGAGCATCGGAGCCCGGTTGCCGACCTACGCGATTGGATCTTGCCGGTCGATGTCACCAACACCTGTGGTGGCCTGCCATGAATGTGTCGAGTGAAGCGACGCGCCTGTAGATCGACCTGTCGAGAGCAGCGGCTCCCACGTGGTCGGGCGGTGGCTGGAAGCCTGTGGCCTTGCGCTCAGCCGCGTTACCGCTGCGGTTCAGGGGTGCGCCTGACGAGTTGATCGACGTCGCGATTCTCGCGTTGGCTGCGGCGGCGACCGAGTTCATAACTTGTGAAGATATGCCGCGCCACCTCCTGACCGGCTCGTGGAGCTTCAACCGGCCGACGCGCTGGAGCGCACACGGAGAATGACCGGCCACCCCGCCCTGCGGTGTTCCCCGCGTCGCCTTCTTCCCGCCACTCACGCGACGATTCCCCCGCTCGTCGGTCTCGACGACCGGCGCCTTCAGCCACCGCTTGATCAGCCGCAGCATCTTGCCATCGCTGATGCGGCGGGCCACGCTCGTCATCAACGCGGAGTGCGGGAATCGTGTCGAAGTACTTCGACAGATCGGCATCCACGACCTCGGCGTGTCCCTCGTCAATGGCGTGGGAGACCTGACGAACCGCGTCCAGCGCACTCCGTCTCGGGCGGTAGCCATACGCCGCCTCGTCGAAATCCGCTTCGAAGATCGGTTCGAGGACCAACACCGCCGCGGTCTGCACCACCCGATCGCGGATGGTCGGAATGCCGAGCGGCCGTTGCCCCACGCCACTGGCCTTCGGGATCAGCACCCGTCGGACCGGTTGCGGTGTGTAGCGTCCGGTGCGCACCTCCTCCCGCAGGTCGCCGAGCCAGCGCTCCCGCCCCGACGCCTCGATGTGCGCAAACGTCTCCCCATCCACGCCCGGCGCCCCACCGTTCGTCCGGCTGAGGGCGTAGGCGTGGGCCAGGGTGTCGTCGCGCCACACCTTGTCGTACAGCGCATGGAACCGTCTGGCCGGTTCCCGCTTGGCCGTGACGTAGAGCGTCCGTTGGAGCCGTCGAAGCGTGTCGGGAGTTGCCAGGCTCACGCCAATCTCCCTCTCCTCGGCTCGTTCGGACGCACCCCGAACCAGGGCCCCTTCCCTCCGCCGGCGTTACCCGGCTTCGACGGGACTATGAGCCCCTCCGACGCCTGTCGCACCCGGCCCTCGCTCGGACCGTTGGCCACATCTTCGGCCAGTGCCACAGGCCTCCCGTGTTGCCAGTCCCCGCCTGCGTACGTGCTGCGCCCACTACCCCGGCGAGCCGGTCGACGTTCGTCTGTCGGTGCATCCCGTCGACCACAGCGGCCTTCGTCCATGGAGAGGAGACTCGGCGCTCGCATCAGACCTTTCGAGGCTTGCTCGGGCTTCACTCGCGTTGCGGCCCGTACGCTTGCTGACCCGCCAAAGCGGGCCTCTGTCCCCGGGGCTTCGATGGCTCGGTCACCCTCGCCCTCGCCCGGGTCGCTACCCAGGTGTACCGACACGTCCTGGGGCCGGACTTGCACCGGCTGCGTGAACTGACCTTTCACGGCACGCTCTCCACAATGTCTCCACGACTCAGGTCGACATTCGAGGATTCCCGAGGACTGATGCGGACTGGTTCGCGACCTCCAACCGTCTCGGAATCAAACCCTTAGCACCAGAAGCAGCGCGCCATCAATGACTTGGCGAGATCGCCTGCTTAGAGTTCGATTCCTTCCGGGCTCACTCCGTCCTCTTGCGTCTGAGCAGTGCCGCCGATTTGTCCTAGGCGGCTCCGTGCATTGGAGCGGCGAAATGTCTGAATCGTGGGTCGAGACACCGACTCAACCGCTTCGAGCAAGCTAGCGCACGTGCGAGACGCCACGATGTCGAGGCGTCTTTGCGTAAACACTCCACACGCGCTGGAACGAGACGTCCTTGCAAGAATTCGCAAGCGGTTCCGGAACTTGCGGCCCTCGACGGCTCCCAACGGCCACAAGGTGGGACGGCCGACCCCGATTTTCCGGGGTCGGCTGCGGTCTGCCACGGTTCTCTGATGCCTCAGGAGCTAGTCCGGGCAACCGGGTGGAGGTTCAAGTCCTCTCTTCCGCACCACCCTCTAACTACTGAAACACCACACGGTGTCTCGCCGGCGTCGTGTCGCGTTTCACGCGCACGCGGCGGTCACGTCCTGGCGCGCCTCCGCTACGTCGACGTCCGGCGGGTCGCCCCAAGCGCCAGGATTCGCGACCGCACGGATATACTCATCCGCTCATCCCGCAGTTCACGGGGCTTGCGATGCCGACCAAGCGTGTCACGTCCGTTCTCGTGGCTCTCGTCGTCACTCTGCTGCTGACCACGACGGTCGCCCACGCGCAACCGCCCAGTCTGACCGTCAGCGACGTCACGCTGGCCGAGGGCGATCCTCCAGGCACGACGACGTTCACTTTTGCGGTCACGCTCAGCGCGCCGGCACCGGCGGGGGGCGTGACCTTCGACATCGCCACCGCCGACGGCACGGCGCAGGACGACAATCCGCCCACGGAGGACAACGACTACGTTGCGCAGTCGCTGACGGCGCAGACCATCCCCGCCGGGAGCTCGACCGTATACCTTCAGCGTCACCGTCAACCGCGACACCGACCGCCGAACCCAACGAAACGTTCTTCGTCAACGTCACCAACGTCACCGGCGCCACCGTGGCGGATGGGCAGGGCACCGGCACGATCCAGAACGACGATGTGACGATTACGCCCATTCACGACATCCAGGGCCCGGGAGCGTCCTCGCCGCTCAGCGGCAGCGTGACGATCCGCGCCATCGTGACCGGCGTGCAAGTCGAACGGCTTCTTCGTCCAGGAGGAAGATGCCGAGGTCGACGCCAACCCCGCGACGTCCGAAGGCATCTTTGTCTTCACGTCGAGCGCGCCGCCGGCCGCGGCGGCCGTCGCGGCGCTGGTCCAGGTGACCGGAACGATTTCGGAGTTCGTACCGAGCAGCGATCCGCTGGACCCGCCGTCCACGCAGCTCACCTCGCCGACGGTCCTGCAGCTCTCCACCGGCAACCCACTGCCGGCGCCGGTGACGCTCACGGCCACGTTTCCGGATCCCGCCGGCCCGTTCGACCAGTTGGAGCGCGTCGAGCACATGCGGGTCAGCGTGGCGTCGATCACCGTGTCGGGACCGAGCCAGGGCAGCATCAACGAGGTCGCCGCGACCGGCACGAACAACGGCCGCTTCCATGGCGTCGTCACCGGCGTCCCGCGTCCGTTCCGGGAAGCCGGCATTCAGGCGCCGGACCCTCCTCCGAGCGGGAGCATCCCGCCCATTCCGCGTTGGGACTTCAACCCGGAGCGCATCCGCATCGACAGCGCGGGGCTCACCGGCCAGGCCGCGCTGACCGTGCGCTCGGGCGACGTCGTCGGACCGATCGCCGGTCCGCTCGATTATCTGTCCCGCGCCTACGCGATCCAGCCCGACGGCACGAGCACGCCCGTGGTCACGGTGGGCACGCTGGCAACGACGGTATCGGCCGCTGCCGGGCACGAAGTCACGATCGCCTCGTTCAACCTGCAGCGCTTCTTCGATGCCGTCGACGACCCGGGAGTCGACGACTCGGTCCTGACGCCGGGGGCCTACGACACGCGTCTCAGCAAGGCATCGATCGCCATTCGGCAGCACCTGCGTCACCCGGACATCATCGCCGTGCAGGAAGTGGAGAACCTCACGGCACTGCAGAACCTCGCGGGCACGATCAACGGCGCGTTGGGGCCACAGTACGACGCCCATCTCGTCGAAGGGAACGATGTCTCCGGCCTCGACGTCGGCTTCCTCGTGAAGCGTGATGACCTGTCGGGAGGCGGGCCGCGCGTTTCCGTCGTCGCCGTGGCGCAACAGAACGCCGGCGAGTTGCTCGTCAATCCCGACAGCTCGACGCAGTCGCTGTGGCAACGTCCCCCGCTGCTGCTCGAGGCGACCGTCAACCGAGCCGGGGTGGCCTGGCCCATTGTCGTGATCGTCGTTCATCCTCGCACCGACGTGGATATCGACAGCGTTCAGCCTGGCGTTTCCGGCTGGCCCACGGAAGGCGATCGCGTGCGCGCGATACGCCAGCGACAGGCCGAATCGCTCGCCAATCTGGTCCAGGCACGACAGTCCGCGGACCCGGGCGAACATCTCGTCGTGCTGGGTGGCTTCGAGGCGCTCGCCGCGAACGACGGCTTCGTCGACGTGATGAACGTGATCGCCGGCACGCCGCCGCCCGACAACCAGACCGTCGTGCCCGGCGATGGCGTCGACCTGGTGAATCCCGACCTGGTGAATCTGGTGAGCACACAGCCTGCCGAGCGGTACTCGAAGGTGCCAGACGGGAACGCGCGCGCGGTCGATCACGTACTGGTTGGTTCCGCACTCGTCGCCGACACCACCGCCCGGCGGATCGAGTACGCGCGGATCGGCGCCGACTACCCGGAGACGGACCGCAACAGCAGCGTGACCGCGTTCCGGCTCTCCGATCACGACCCGGTCGTCGCCTACCTTGCCGTCAGCAGCCTGCTCGTCGCCGACGTCGCGGTCAGCGTCGCCGATGCCCCCGATCCCGTTACGAGCGGGACCAGCCTCACCTACACCATCACGGTCAGCAACAACGGTCCGGATACTGCGGCCAACGTCTCTCTGAGCGATACGCTTCCGGTGGGCACGACATTCGCCTCACTGGCCGCGCCGGGCGGCTGGTCGTGCAGCACGCCGGCCGCGGGTGCGGGCGGCACGATCACGTGCTCGAACCCGTCGTTGAGTGTCGGGGGTGGCGCCGTCTTCACGGTCACGGTCGCAGTGGCGCCTTCGGTCACCATGGGGACTGTGCTTTCGAATGCCGCCAGCGTCACCTCCTCCACGGCCGATCCAAATTCCCTCAACAACTCGGCAACGGCGACGACGGCCGTGGCGGCGTCGGCCGATCTGACGCTCGTCGTGGTGGAGGCGCCAGACCCCGTGATCGTGGGCCACGACATCGCCTACACGGTGACGGTCGACGAACAACGGCCCGAGCCAGGCCTCGTCGGTGACAGTCACCGATGCGGTGCCGGCCAACACGACGTTCGTATCTGCGTCGGTTCTGACCGGCAGCGGCTGGACGACCAGCGCTCCGGCTCTCGGCGGCAGTGGAACCGTCGTCTTCTCGAAGGCCTCGTTCGTTCAGGCCGAAACCGCGGCGTTCCAGATCGTGGTGCGGGTCGCCGCCGCCACCGCCGGCGGGACCGTCGTGACGAACACGGCGACCATCGCGAGCGCGGCCGCGGACCCGGTGCCCGGAAACAACGCCGGCGTGGCCACCACGACGGTCGACGGTGCGCCGACCATTACCGCTATCGCCGACCAGACGATCGTCGAGGACACCGCGACGGCGGCACTGCCGTTCACGATTGCAGACGTCGAAACGGCGGCAGCCGGCCTCACGCTGTCGGCCTCCTCGTCCGATCAGACGCTCGTGCCCGCTGCCAGCATCGTCTTCGGCGGCTCGGGCGGCAGTCGCACCGTCACGGTCACGCCGGCCGCGAACCAGAGCGGCGGGCCGGTCCTCGTCACGATCACCGTCAGCGACGGCGCGTCATCGTCGAGCGACACGTTCACCGTGGCGGTCACGGCGGTCAACGACCCGCCGACGATTGGCGCGATCGCCGATCAGAGCGTGACGGCCAACGTCACCGTCGGGCCGCTGCCCATCGCCGTCGACGATGTCGACAATCCCGCGGCCAAGCCTCACGCTCTCGGCCACGTCGTCGAATCAGGCGCTCGTGACCAATGCCAACATCGTGTTCGGCGGCAGCGGGACCAGTCGCAGCGTGACGATCACGCCGCTGCCCGATCAGAGCGGGCAGACGACGATCACCGTGACGGTGAGCGACGGCGCGGCGTCGGCCTCGACCTCGTTCGTCCTGACGGTCACGGCGACCCCGCGCCCGACCTACTTCCTGGCGGAGGGCGCGACGGGAGACTTTTTCGACGAGGACCTGCTGATTGCGAATCCGAACGCGGCAGACGCGCCCGTGACCGTGACGTTGCACGTGGAAGGCGGGGCGACCGTCACCGAGACGCGCGTGCTTCCCGCGCGGTCGGGGACGACGCTGCGGGTCGACGCGCTGCCGGGGCTGGAGGCAACCTCGGCGTCGGTGCAGATTTCGTCCGACAGCGGCCTGCCGCTCGCGGTCGAACGCACGCAGTTCTGGGACGCCACGGCGTACGGCGGCCACACGGAACGCGCGGTGGCCCGGGCCGGCGACCCGCTGGTTCTTCGCGGAAGGCGCGCAAGGCTTTTTCGACACGTTCGTGCTGGTGGCGAACCCGCAGGCCGCGCCGGTCGACGTCACGCTGACGTTCCTCCGCGAACGGGACACCCCGGTGACGACGACCGTGCAGGTCGCGCCGTTTTCCCGCAAGACGATCCCCGCCGCCTTCATCCCGGACCTCGCCAACCGCGCCTTCGCCCTCATCGTGGAGGCGACCCAGCCGATCGTGGCCGAACGCGCGATGTACTTCGGCACGACGGCGACGCGGTTGTGGAGCGGCGGTGCCGCGGCGGCCGGCGTCACCGCGCCGGCAGCGACGTGGTACTTCGCCGAGGGCGTGACCGGCACGTTCTTCGACACGTTCATCCTGTTGATGAACCCGGATGCGGTCGACGCGCAGGTGACCTTGCGCTACCTGCTGGACTCGGGCGAGACCATCGACGTGCCCAAGGTCGTCCCGGCTCGCGGGCGCCTCACGGTCAACGTCGAGACCGAGAGCGATACCCGTCTGCACCGCGGCGCGATGTCGACCCTGGTCACGTCCGACCGTCCCATCGTCGCCGAGCGGTCGGTCTACTGGGCGACCGCGGAAGGCGCGCAGCCGTGGGGCGAATCGCACACCAGTCCGGGCGCCCCCGCCGCCGCTCCGCGGTGGGCGCTGGCGGAAGGGCGCACGGGCGGGGCGCTGAACTTTCACACCTACGTCCTGCTGGCGAATCCCGGCCCGCAGCCGGCAGAAACGACCGTGCAGTTCCTGCCGGACTCCGGCATGCCGGTCGTGAAGACGTACCACGTCGCGGCGATGAGCCGCTTCACGATCGACGTGACGGCCGAGGCGCCCGAACTGCAGGATCGATCGTTCATCACGCTGATCGCGACGACCGGCGACGTCCCGATCGTGGTGGAACGCTCGATGTACTGGAATGGCGCGGGCCTCACGTGGTCCGGCGGATCGAACGCCGGAGCAACCCGCCTGCCTGAATGACGAGCGCGCAGCCGTGATTCGAGACGCCGCCGATCCTGGATGGTCCTGAACCGTGACCTCGCCAAGTTGAAGTAGGACGGGCCACGATGCGACCACCACACAGGCGTGCGCTTCAGCGCTTCACGATCCTGCTCGTCGCCACCCTCAGCGCCGCTCGCGTGAACGCGCAACCCATCACCACGGCTGGTGAACCAGCACAGCTCGACGTGCGAGTCGCTGGTGAGCGCAGCATTCGCATCACGCTGAAGCCTGTCAGCTTCAAAGAGGAGTTTCCGGTCAATCCTGCGGTCGTGACACGCAGGTACCCTGCTCCAGCGCTCTCGCTGCGCGAGCTCACGCGACCGGTGCGGAGAAAGGTCGGCGCGCTCTCGGTCGACGTCCGCCCCAACCCGCTGACATTGCGCATCACGAACGACGCCGGCGCCCAGGTTCAGGAGATCGTGTTCGAGAACGATGGCAATCTCTCGTTCACGCTCGACAATCACCCTGTGCTCGGGATGGGCGAAGGCGGTCCGCTGCCGGAGAAGGGCAAGCCGTGGCGTGAGCAGCCGGTGCAGTTCGATCGCCGGGGACAGTTCGACACGATGCAGCCGCGCTGGCAGGCCGACATGTATGGCTCGCGGAACCCGGTCGCCATGCTGCTGGGCACGGGCGGCTGGGGCATGTTCGTTGCGGTTCCGTGGGGACAGGTGGATCTCCGCAAGTCGGACCGCGGCGTCTTCATGCCCTGGAAACCCAGCGACGCTGAACGCGTGCCGCAGAACGAGCGCAACCAACGGCAGGCGCTGTCCAAGGGCCTGCCGCCACCGGACATCGTCGTCCCCGGGCTGTATGACTTCTTCATCTTCGACGCCGCCGACCCAACGAAGGTGTTGAAGGACTTCTCGGTCATCACCGGGCCCGCTGCGATGCCGCCGCTGTGGGCGCTCGGGTACATGCAGTCACACCGAACGCTCGAGGACGACGCGCAGATGCTCGGCATTGCTGAGACGTTCCGTCGCAAGCAGATCCCGCTGGACGCGCTGATCTACCTCGGCACCGGCTTCACGCCTCGCGGGTGGAACACGAAGCAGCCGTCATTCCAGTTCAACCCGGACGTCTTCAAGCGCGACCCGGCCGCGGTCATCGCCGACCTGCACGCGCAACACGTGAAAGTCGTCGTCCACATGGTGCCGTGGGATCGCGACCGCCTCCCGACCCTGCACGGGACGATCCCGCCGCGACCAGGCGACAGGCTCGACGAGTCGCACATCGCGAACTACTGGCAGCACCACGTGCCGCTGGTGAAGGCGGGGATTGACGCCTTCTGGCCCGACGAAGGCGACTGGTTCAACCTGCACGAGCGCATCCGGCGCCATCAGCTCTATTACCAGGGCCATCTTCAGACGACGCCCAATGTCCGTCCGTGGAGTCTTCAGCGCAATGGCTACCCAGGCATCGCGCAATGGGGCGGCTGGGTCTGGTCGGGCGACACCGACAGCTCGTGGAAGACGCTCGAGGCGCAGATCGCCGTCGGCATCAACTACTCCCTCAGCATCGGCCCCTACTGGGGATCCGACATTGGCGGCTTCTATGCCACCGACGAACTGACGGGTGAACTGTACGCCCGCTGGTTCCAGTTCGCCGCGTTCTGCGGCTCGTTTCGCTCGCACGGCCGCACCTGGTGGACACGGCTCCCTTGGGGGTGGGGACTGAGCGACATGGGGCCGCGCAAGTACAACAACACCAACGCGCCGATCCCGCCAGACGACCGGCGCAACATCCTGCAGTCGGAGATGAACAATCCCGCCATCGAACCGGTCGCCAAGAAGTACGCGGAATTGCGCTACCAGCTGCTGCCCTACACCTACACGCTGGCGTGGGAGGCGCGTGACAGCGGCCTGCCGCTGATGCGCGCGATGTGGCTGCACTACCCCGATGACGTGCGCGCGCGCGGACTGGGGACTCAGTTCATGTGGGGCCGCGATCTGCTCGTCGCGCCGGTCTTCTCGAAAGGCGCCACCTCGCGTGAGGTCTACCTCCCGAAGGGCGACTGGTACGACTGGTGGACGAACGAAAAAGCGACCGGCGGTCGCACCGTGACGCGTCAGGTCGATCTCGGCACCCTGCCTCTGTATGTCCGTGCGGGTGCGATCGTGCCTCTCGATCCGGTGCGGCAATACACCTCGCAACCGGTGAGCGAACCGACGACGCTCAAGGTCTACACCGGCGCCGACGGCGAGTACACGCTCTATGCAGACGAGGGCGTCAGCCAGGAGTATCTGAAGGCGCGCGGCGTCTGGATCCGGATGACGTGGAACGACCGCGCGAGGCAGCTCTCGCTCGAGCCGGGTGGACCCAGGGGAGCGACAAACCTCGCCACGAAGCGAACATTCCGCGTCCTCGTGTTGCCGGCGGGAACGACGAAGGAGATCAGCTACGAGGGGAAGCGGGGCGCGATCCGCTTCTGAGAATCAGAGGCGGCTGGTGATCACACGTGTTCAGCCAGCCTCGGTCATGAGCGCTGCCGCACCCCGGCGGACCTTGACGAAGGCCTCGATCACCGAGTCGATCCAGGACTCGTCCGCAAGCAGTGCCTGGTGCGGCAGCCACAACGCTTTCTTGCAGTACTCCTCGGCGTTCGGGCAATCCCGGACGATGTGCGGGTGGCGCTGGAACAGGGCGTTGCGATAGAGCGGATGCGGGTAGCCGAGGCTCACGGGCACTCCTTCGGCTTGCAGCGCAGCCGCCGCCCGTTCGCGCGCCAGGCCGTCCCACTGCGCACCGTCATATCGCATCGCCAAGAGGTGGTAGGCGTGCGCCGTCACACGAGGGTCGGTCGTTGCGGGAAGCACCGTTCATTCCTTCCACGGCCGCGAGACCGTTGCGCAGGCGCTCGGCCCGCGCAGCTCGCACCCTCACCTCCGCCGGCAGACGTTCGATCTGCCGGAGGACCAGCGCGGCTTGGAAGCCGGTCAACCGGGCGTTCGTGCCGAGTGTCACGTGCTCGTACCACGCGCCGCCGGCGCGGCGCCCCTGGTTGACGAGGCTGGCCGCTTGCGCGGCCAGCTCCGGTGTCCGGCTGATCAGCATGCCGCCCTCGCCTGACGTGAGGTTCTTGGAGGCCTGAAAGCTGAACGACCCGAATGCGCCGAAGCTGCCAACCGGCTGTCCTCGCCAGCTCGCCCCCGGCGCGTGCGCGCAGTCCTCGATCAGGGTCAGGCGGTGTTGCTCACACAGAGAAACGAGCGCATCCAAATCGACGGGACAGCCGGCGAAGTGCACCGCCACGATCGCGCGTGTGCGCGGCGTGATCGCGCGCTCGACTTCTCCTGGTGACAGGTTCAGCGAGTCGCGGTCGACATCCACGAACGCCGGCACCGCGCCGACCCGCAGGATCGCCGTCGCCGAGGCCACAAAGGTGATCGGCGGGACGATCACCTCGTCGCCGGCGCCAATTCCCGACGCGGCCAGGGCGATCTCGAGGGCGACGGTGCCGTTGGCGGTGGCGATGCCGTGCGTCGCACCGTGGAGCTGGGCGAACCGCCGTTCCAACTCGCCGACAACAGGGTGATAGCCACCCCACACGCGGCTTTCGAGGATCGCCAGCAGTGCCGACCGATCGCCCTCGTCGACGATCGGCCAGTCCGGCGGTAAGTGCTCGACGATGGGGCGCCCACCCAGCAGCGCCAATGCCTCGTCCTTTACGGTTCTCATGCGCCTCGAGCCTCCGATTCGCCGCGAGCGATCAGCCGATCGATCGCGAGCAGGTTCAGCATCAGGTGGCGTGGATGGTGGTAGTGCTCGATCCGTTTGGGCCGTCCGCGGAACTCCTCGAAGCTCACGCGCCGATCTCCCGCATGCATCCACACGGGCGAGCCGTGCTTCGCGAGGGGATACGTCTCCTCGACGTAGTGGAGGGTCCGCTCGAACATCTCCGCCGCCCACCGGGCGCCCGTCTGCTCGTAGACGAGCAGCGATCCGACGAGCACTTCCTCCTGCGCCCAGAGCACCTTGTCGAGCGTCCACACGTTCCGGTCGACGTGCATCAGGTTCCTGAAGACCCCGCCGTACACCTCGTCCCACGCGACGTCCACGTGACGCCGGAACCGCTGGGCCAGCAGCTCGAAGAACGCCCTGTCCTTCCGACGCACGGCCTCCTGCATCAGCATCCAGAGCGTCTCGATGGCGTGCCCGGTGTAGACCAGCTGCGCGAATTCGTTGTCGGGCCTCGACAGGTCGTGATTGAGCAGCTCGTTGGTGAGTCGGAACTCCGGATGGTGGTGACGTCGCACCACGGCCTCGACACAGCGCTCGGCGACGGCCTCCAGCTCACGATCGGCCTCGCGCTCGAGCATCTGGGTGATCACGCGGATCAGGACCATCCACACGCCCTGGATTCGCGCGCCGGGGAATGGACGCGCGCCGGGGCCGAGATACGTCTCGCCGATCGACGGCTCGTAGTCGGGCCGGTCGTAGCGGTCGACGCATTCGAGGATCAAGCGTTTGGCCATGACGCCGTACCTGTGAATCGCCGCTCGCCTGCGCCAGCTCCTGGAGCCCCTCGGCCACGAACAGGGCGCCATAGACGGCCGTATCCGGCCGCGAGATCGGCCGTCCATCTCGCGTGAGCTGTCGCGGCCAGAGGCTGCCATCGACCGGGCGGGCCTTCAGGATGAACGCCGCCGACCGGCGTGCCACGTCGAGATACTGCTCGTCCCGCGCGAGATGGTTGTAGAGAAACGCATACACCCAGATCCCCCGGCCCTCGAACCAGCAGTCCTTGTTCTCGCTGACGCGCCTGCCGTCGTGGTCCGCATGACACATGAACCCGCCGCGCTCGTGATCGATGACCGCGCGATCCATGAAGGGCAGGAAATCGTCGAAGAGATAGCGTCGATAGCGGTCTCGCAGCGCCTGGAGCGGCAGCGTCGCGCGCGGCGGGGCCGACTGCGTCGACGAGACAGGCAGGTCGCTCACGAGAGCTCCCGTTGCCGACAGTGACAGTCCGCAGAAGGTTCGCCTGCGCATCTCAGAGCTCGTGACTCGCTTCCGGCTACTGGCTACGGGCCGAGAATCACTTTCGCGGCGTGTCGGCGAGCGCGCGGATGCGCGTCCGGTACCGCTCGCTGAAGCGGGCGAGGCCCGCTCGCCGTCGAGATTCGCACTGCGGAAATTCGTCACTCGTCACTCGTCACTCGTCACTCGTCACTCGTCACTTGTCACTTGTCACTGTCTCTGAGCCACCGGTCGAGCCAGTCGTAGGCACGAGACGCAGCATGTGGCGGGAAGCTGTGACCGCCGTCGAAGAAGTACGCGTCGAGTCGGTCGCGAGCTCCGAGCGCCTCATAGATCGGCTTGACGCGCGCCAGCGATCGCCGCACGCTCCAGCCGCCGTTCGGAAACACGGCATCGTCGTCCGATGTCGAGAGGAGCACGGGGCGCGGTGCGATCATCGCCAGCGTCATGTGCTGGTCGAACGGCACCTGGATGACCTCCGAGTCCGGAATCGCACGGTAGCGCTCCATCGTGATGTAGCGACTGCTGACATAGAACCCCAGGCGCGGCAGAAGCGCTGTGGCGTGCGACCATCGAAACGTGTTGCCGTCCAGGCGGAAGGTGTCGTAGCCGCAGTTGCTGACGCCCGCGCGAATGCGATCGTCGAACGCCATCCCCCACAACGTCGTGATGCCACCGTGCGAGTGGCCGATCGATCCGATCCGGCGTGCATCGACGATGTCGAGCGTCTCCAGGTAGTCGATTCCCCGCGAGAGATCCCAGATCATCTTGCCGAGCACCGACCACCCGGGCCGGCGGCCGTAGAACGGGATGGCGTCCCCGTAGTGACCGCTCGCCTTGGCGTGCCGATCGCCGAAGCACAGGGCGTCGTACGTGAGTGCGACATATCCACGCTCCGCGAGCCGAAGCGCCGTGTGCAACTCCGGATTGCCGGCCAGGCCAGCAGGCTCGTTCCGCGCGGCGTGCGTCGTCTGATGCGGACACAGCACGGCCGGCGCAGGCCCACGGAGATCCGCGGGCAGCAACAGAGAGGCCGTGATCCGCTCGTCCGGCTCGAGCTCGTAGGTGACCGTTCGCCGGACGATCGGACCTGCCCTGGATTCGTCCACCAGCCGCGGCATGAGCGGCGCCCGCTTCGATGGTGCCGCACCGAGGAAGACCTCGAGGACGCGACGGAGGCTCGCACGGCGATCCGGCCAGGAGCCCTGGGAGGACGCCGGGTTGGCGAGCTCCATCAGCTCGGCTCGTCCGACCTGGTCGCTGGTCACCGCTGGCCTGGTCTCGCGCGTGATCTCGCGCCAGCGGTCCCAGGTCCAGTCGACGTAGTCGAACTCGTGCCGCGGCGGTTGCCGCTGGCTCGGCGCGAACGCCGCGCTGGCGAGCGCCAGCCCTGGCGCCTCGAGGAACGCCCGGCGGTTCATTGCTGTTCCCTCAGTGGCGCGCGCAGGTTTTCCTCCGGTCCCGAGGGCCGATACACGATCCGCAGCCGGTGCGGGCCGGCCGGCATGTCGACGACCACGGTGCGATCGCGGCCGTTCACGCGAGCTGGCATTTTCTTGCCGTCGAGCTCGACGCTCACGGCGGCTCTGTCAAGGCCGAGCGTCAGCGCCGTCGCCTCGTGCGCCGACGCCATGACGTGCACATCCGTGAGTGCGTAGCGCGCCACCAGCGACACCGGCCGATCGGCGCGAGCGACGAGGCGGCCGCCGTGCGACATGGCGATCAGGCCGTGGCCGGCCATCTGCACGAGGGTTCTGCCGTCGTGGGTCGTGCTCCACGCGTCCGCATCCACGGACCAGTCGCGATGACGTGCCGCGCCCTTCACCTCCGCCGCTCGAAACAGGACGACGTCGGTGAAGGTCCCGCGCACGACTTGAACGCCCTGCCATGGCGTCTCGACAATCGGCGTCGCGCGATTTGCGGCAGCGGTCGCGGCGTCCAACGTTCGTGCCGGCACGAGCGCGACGAGAAGCTGCCGGCTCGCCGCCGGGCTCGACGTCACGAGATCGAGGATGGCGGGCTGCGCGGGGACCGGATGAGGCGTCCTGGCGGCCAGGGTCGCGTAGGGCAGCCGGCCCTCGCGGACCTCGAAGTCCGCACCAGGCAGCAGCGATCGCACGGCGAGCGAGGCGCGCCGTCCCACGTACGTGGCGTGTCCGGCCGACGCGGTCACCGCGGCTCGATTGGGAAGGTGCAGCCGCCAGTCGAACCTGGCCGGCGCGCCGTTGACGTGCAGGTCGTCGTAGACGAGCAGATAGTCCGGCTTCATGAACACCAGCCGCCGCGTGTAGCGGGAGAGACGGCCTTTGTAGACGGCCGCCAGATCGCTCGCGACCGCATCGTACGTCTCGCTCAACAACGCGTCGGTTATCCGGGGATAGGCGTCGAGCGCGCGGAACTGCGCGGTGTCGGCGAAGGCCTGGCTCTCCGGGTCGCCGTCGACGAGCACGGTGTTGTGCCCGGCCGCCTGGGTGAAGTACGACGCGTAGTACGGGTCCTTGTAGTAGTCGGACCAGCCCGCTTCCGTCGCCAACGTCTCGCCAAGGGCGCGGAACAGGAACGCGCCCTGGTCGGCGTGGTTGTGATTGAAGGTCGGCCCTGCCCTGAACAGCAGCACCGCATCCTCTTCTCCCCACCCCGAGCGGAACACGACGTTCCCCTTGAAGCGGAACAGTCGCGAGCCCGGCGGTTCCGGCGGCGCGGGCTTCCCGCCGTCATCGAAAAAGATGACGTCCTCGATGGTCCTCGGCTCGAACCGCTCCGCGTACCAGCGCATGACAGGGTCGTTCGATCGAAACACGATGGCGGCGATGCCGTGACCGGAGGGCGGATGCGTGTCCCCCATGTCCGGAGACTCGGCGATCGGCGTCGTCAATGTCGCCAGCGGATACGCGAGCGAGTCGAGGACGCGGGTAGGCTTCCAGTAGTCGATGCCGAACACGCGCTCGAGCGCGTGCAGCATCGGCCCCAGCGTCTCGAGATCGAACTCCTGGTAGCTGATGCCCTCGCCGTAGCTGCCATCGGGCAGGAAGCTGGCGGCCATGTGGCTCTCGATCTTGAGGAGCAGTCCGTGAACGGCCGCCTCGATCTGCGCCTGCTCCGCGGGCGTCGTGTCGCCCTCGATGGCCGCGGCCGCAATCAGCGCACCGCCGACCGTGTGCGCGATCCAGTTGCTCGTGTGGGCCATCACGCGGTTGTCCAGCACGTACTCGCGCCACGTCGGCAGAATCGAGCGTTCGATGAGCGCCGTGCGCATGACGCGCCGCTCGTCCGCGGTCAGCTGGTCGTGCAGCAGGTCGTAGCCCAGCGCCACCGCCGAGGCGAGCTGGCCGGCCGGATAGTAGGTGTGCTGTCCGTGTGCCTCGAACCACGGCGGCGCCCAGCGGTGCCAGCGCGACACGTCGATCAGCGCGGCTCGGGCCGATGCCACGGCCTCGGCCTCCTGGTCGAGCCAGCCGACGACCGCGTTCGACGCGATGCGTTGTCGCGCGCGATTCAGGACGTCGAAGTACGCGAGCAGCGACGGCAACAGGTACTCGTCGTCGAGCCGATCGAACGCACGCGCGCCATCCGCCAGGATGCCGCTCGCGCGCGTCACCTTGGCGCGTTCCACGATTTGTTGCCACAGCTTCGCGAACCTCGGATGACGCGTCCGGGCCGACAGCGTCTCCCTGTCGCCCGAGCCGAAGTACAGCCGCGGATGCGGCGGCTGCGCGCGATGCACCATGATCCGCACGCGCGTCGCGACGGGGCCCCCCGCGCGAGCGGCGCCGGCAATCGCGAGCGACCAGACGCCGGGAGGCGCGTCGCCGGGCAGGACATGTGCGGCCTGGTTGGACCACCGGCCGTCTCCCGCCAGGCGATCGCCGTGCGTGCCATCGTCATAGAGCGGCTGCCCGGCGGTTTCGGAGCCGCCTGGCATCACGAGCCGGCATTCCACGCGAGTCATGGCGACCGGCGCCACGACCTCGATGGCCACCGTGGATCCCGGGCGGTAGCCCGTCTCGCTCACCGGTTCCGGCCAGGGGTTGAGGATCTGCGTCGCCGGAGTCACGGGTGTGAACGCCGCTGGCCGGAACGCGGCGATGGTCACGTCATCGAGTAGGAATCGGTACGTGACGTCCGGGCTCGTGCGCTCGATGGTCGCGACAACGGAGATGGCGTCGATCCGTTCACGATCGCCGAGCGGCGCGCCGCCCGCGCGGAAGTCGGATGCCGCAAGCGCAACGTCGGTCCATGAGCCGATGACTGTCTGGCTTCTGGCGGTATACAGGCGGCCGGACGATCCAGCCAGAGAGGTCTCGATCGCCGCGGCGGCACCGGACGCCTCGAGCCGGTACGCGAACGACAGCCGCGCGCCGGGCCCGGCGACGAACGGCACGTGCTTGATGAAGCCGATGCGAAGCGGGCCGGCGCTCGTCGGGCGGACGACACGCATCAGGGACCGCCCGCCCCTCGCGTCGAATTGTCTCGTCGGTGTCAGCGACGGCTCGTAGCCGACGTCCTGCGCCGGCGGGTAGCTGGCCCATTGCCCGAGGCCGTCGCCCTGAAAGTCATCACGCATCAGGAACGGCGTCGTGGGCCCCTCGATATCGCGGGCGGCGAAACGTGCGGGCGGCGCCGCGGACAGAGCGACGACGAGCGCGAGTGCCAGAGTCACGGCGAGCGTTCTCACTGCGATCGTCCTGGTGTGGCGAGCCGCACGTCTGACGACCTCCGTTACTCGGGCACGGCGATGCCAGGGCCGACGTACGACAGCCGGCGATGAAGGAGCCAGAGGCCGGCCGCCAGGACCACGAGTGCCAAGCCGGCCGCCAGGTTGATCGTCCGGCCGCCGCCTGGCTGGACCGCGGCGGCCGCGCCGAGCAGCAGCCCCGTTCCCAGGGTGACGGCCGCGATGATGGAGAACGGCGAGGTCGACGCCGCTCCTGCATACCCCGAATCGAGACGGACCGGTGTCTCGAGCCGGGTGAAGAACGCGTCGAATCTGATCCCGGTCGGCTGCCGTCCTTCGCTCCAGGACCGTGACCACCACCATGGCGCCGACCGTCACGCCGATGTTGGTCAGAATCGTGATGGCTTCGAAGTCGTATCTGAGCCAGGCCGGATCGATATCCGCGCGGTGAGCCAGCACGAGGTTCTTGAGCAGGAACAGCGCGATCCCCGAGACGAACCCCGCGCCGATGCCGGCGGCGGCGCCGCGCCACGTCAGGCGTCGGATCAGGAGCCCGGCGAGCATCGGGACGAGCATCGGACCGACGAACAGTCCGAACACCGCGACCATCACTTCGAACAGGCCTTTGCGGGCGGTCTCGACGAGCGCGATCCCGATCAGGACGGTCAGGCTTCCGACGAGCAGCGGTCGCGATGCGGCCGACGAGCATCAGCTGGCGATCGCTGGCGCCCGGATTCACGACGCGGTGATACACGTCCCCGGTCAGGACGCTCGCCATCGCGTTGTAGTCACCGCTCAGCGTCGACATCGTCGCCGAGAACATCGCGGCGATCATCAGCCCCATCAGCCCGGCCGGGAGGTAGGCGACGGCGAGCGCCGCGTAGGTGTACTGCGGCGAGTTGGGCGGATCCATCAGCTCCGGCATCAGCGTGCGCGCCGCGAGCGCCGGCAGGATGAACAGCGGCGGCCCGATGACCTTCAGCCCCACCGCGAGCGCGCCGGCCTTACGGGCCGCGCGCTCGTCCCGGACGCAGTAGAACTTCTGCGCGAACGCCCAGTTGCCGTTGTAGCTGAGGAGCACGAGCAGGTAGAACGCGACGACGTAGAGGAGCGAGAACGGCTCGTTGATCGGCGAGAGAAAGCCCGGCTGCGCGCCCTGCCCCAGCACACCGACCTCGCCCAGGCGGCCGAGGACCAAGGGGAAGAGCACGGCCACGCCGAGCGTCAGGACGATGAACTGCACGTAGTCGGTGACGATGACCGCCCACAGGCCGCCCATGAAGGTGTAGAGCAGCATCACGACGCCGCTGCCGACGATGCTGGCCGTCAGGTCGTATAGCCCATGCCGACCGACACGAAGACGCCCGTCGCGTAGATCTTCAGGCCATCGTCGATGATGCGGAGCGGCAGGCCGGCCCACGCCAGCACCTGGCGGATGTGCTTGCTGTAGCGGGCCTCGAGGAACTCGACGGGCGTGATGATGCGCGCACGCCGCCAGCGCGCGGCGAGCGCCACCGTTCCCACTGCCATCGCCACCGCGGCGCTCCAGGCCAGCGTCACCGCGACGACGCCGTGGCGGTACGCCATCTCCGAATACGCGATGAAGGTGAACGCGCTGAAGCCGGTCATGTAGAACGACACGCCCGAAAGCCACCAGGGGATGTCGTTGTTTCCGACGAAGAAGTCGCGCGCGTGCCGCATGCGGCGACCAGAAATAGACGCCGACGGCGTCAGCAGCACGAAGTAGCCGACGATGACGATGTGATCCGCGAGGTGGAGTCCCGTGGCCATGGCGCACGCTCGGGTTCAGGGGCCTTGACGACGGCCTCGACGCGCCCGGAGATCAGCGAACGATCGACGGCGTCGAGCACTGCGGTCACCTGCCGGCCGTCGAAGGCGCCCACGTGCGGCGCCGTGTCGTCGAGCACCGCGTGGACGAAGTCCGACAGACATTCGACGAAGGCGCCGCGCAGCCGGCCGAACACGTCCGAGGCCAGAAAGGTCTTCGGGATAGGTGAATGCCTTCGGCGTGCTCATCTCGATCGACTCCCGCTTGCGATCGAAATGCAGGTGACCGGCTGCTGCCGATCACTTCGACGAACGAATCGACGATGGTGGGGAAGGTATTCGGGTAAATCCAGGCCGATTCGATCGTCGCGAACGCGCCATCGTCGAAACTGACCTGTGCCTGGACGAGATCCCACGTGTCGATGCCGCGGGCGGCCAGCACGCCGCGCGCGCCGCGGGCATACACCTCGGCCGGCTCGCTGCCGAAGAACCAGCGCATGAGGTCAATGTCGTGCGCGCCGAGAAAATGGATCGGGCTCGTGCGGGCGGCCCACGTCAGCATCTCGGTCGGCACGTGAGATCGTATCGTTCTTGCGGGCGTAGCCGGCGATCGGCCGGCCGATCGCACCGTCGCGAATGGCGCGGAACCCGTGGTAGTAGGACGGCAGCCAGCGATGATTGAACGCGACCTGCAGCGTGACGCCGGCCGTACGGCTCAGCGCCAGCAGGGCATCGGCTTCGGCCAGGCTGGTCGTGAATGGCTTTTCGCAGAGCACGTGTTTGCCGGCTTCGAGCGCCGCGCGCACGGGTTCGGCATGCGCATGATCCGGCGTCGCGACGACCACCGCGTCCACGTTGCGGGTCGGCGAGCATCTCGCTCACGTCGGTGTACCGGCCGGGGATGCCGTGATGGTCCGCCAACTGGTCCACGGCCGCGTCGCGTCCGGCTGCAGACCGCCACGACCGTGGCACGCGGGTGCGCGCGAATAGATCCGGACATATTGCTCGCCCATGATGCCAGGCCCGATGACGCCAATGCGGAGTTTCGTCATGCGAACAATCGATCGACGACAATGTGCGTGGCGCGGACGAGCGCATCGTCGGCGCCTTCGGCGCACATCGACGCGACCACCTCGTAGCCGCCGGCCGCGTACGCCGGCTTGTCCGGCAGATAACCGATGTAGCCGTTGGTGACGCCGCAGATGAAGGTCTGCTGCGCGGCTTCGCCTGCTTGATCCGCAATCCGATCTCGACGAAGACCTCGGCCGGGACGGCGACGAATGCGGCGTCGCCGATGCGAAAGCCCTGCAGCTCGATCGGCAGATGGCCGTTCGGCAGCTGCGCGCCTGGGCGGCAAAGAAGTCGGTGATCGAAGCGTACAGCCGTTCGGTGCGTGCGCGCGCGATATCGTCCGCGGAGCGCCGCGCGGTCGAGCAGCTCGTCGAGCCGCTGCCGGCGGACACGCGGAGGGCAGCGCGCGGTCTGCGACGCGTCGGCGTAGGTCTTTCAGGGCAATCGGTCTGACAGTCGATACGGACTTCAACGCTGACTCGCTGACGCGGTCGTCACCTGGGGCAGAGCGTCGAGCGCCGCACGCCCGAGAGCGACGCCGATCTCGGCGGCGCGCTCGAATGTGCGTCCAGGCGTGATGATGCCGATTGCGCTCAGCTCGGACGAATGGCCGACGCTGATGTTGCCCTGCGTCCCGTTGATGAACAGCGCGAGCTTCCCGTCCGAGCGCACGTTCGACCTCCTCGATGGTGTAGTGACGGGAAATCGCCCGTCACCAGGAGATTGTCCGGTCCGAGCACCGTCGGATGGCAGGCGTAGTTGATGATCACGCCTCGCGTCCGGCCGTCCTCATCGTCCACTTTGATGACGGCCGATTTGATCGTCGATCGGCTGCTTGTCAGGCGCTACGCCGGTTGACGCCGATGCCCTCGACGCGGCCGGTGCCGACGCCGATGCGCGCCGGCTGCCTCGATTGCCCACGCCTCGGTCGACGCAGCTGCTCGATCGCAGTCGCGAGCTGGTGCATGTAAGCCGCGTCGAGCGACGCGCCGGGATTGAAGAACGTCTGAATCGTGACCGGCCCGGCGTGCGTATGCGTCGCCGCCGACAGCAGGGCCTCGGCGGGATGCCGGTTCGCTGCTGAACGGCGCGACGTACGTCGCTCGACGAACGCGCGCGTCGAGCGCCAGCAGGTCGACGCTCACGAACGCGAGCGACTGGCCATTCGTGCTCGATGACGAGCGCCCGCGCGTACAGGTCGTCGTGCACGCCGCTCGCGGTGCCCTGTCGCGCGCGGCAAACCCGGCGAGCGGAACGCCGACGGGCGGCGTGATGCAGACTTTGGCGAGCCCTGCGGTCAGCACGTCGCCACCCTAGAAGGACACACGCGCACCGAGCTGGAGGATGCGCGTCCACTGAGCCAGCCGGCGAGAACCGCAAGGAATCTTTGAAGCGAGGCCACGGAAACAACCACGGCGGCGCAAGTCTACTCCACCGACGAAGTCCCAGCCTCGGCGATCGGTCGGCCCGAGTTCTGGGACACGACGGCCTCAATACCGAGCCCAGGACGTGACGACGGTCGTCATCTGGTTGAGAACGGACGCGTCGGGGGCCGGACCTGCCCGAACGATCTGGAAAGTCGAGTAAGGGGCCTCGAGAAAGCGAACCGCGCCGTAGACGTGTTGCCGCGGCCCGCCGGGCGCAAACGCCGCCTCCTTGTCGAAGGTCACCGTCGACGCTTCCACGACACAGCGGAGAACGCGCGGGCTCACATTGCGCGTCCGGTCCACCGAGGCGATCGCCGATCTCTGCTGGGCGGTCAGCGTGGCAAACACGGTAGCCTGCGGGTTCAAGTGCTGCTCCACCGCAAGCTGATTGCAGAAGTTGGTGGCGCTGAGCGGCTGCAGCGCTCCAACAATTTGCCGGCGGATCGCCTCGGGGAACACCTCGAGCGCGATCGCGTCGTACAGGCCTCCAGCCGCTTGCAGATCAATCACAGGGAACCCTCGAGTGAGTGCGGCCTCGCCGCCGATTCCCGACGAGAATACGGAGAACCGGATTGCAGCGACGCGATCGCCGAATCCGTCGTTGGTTCCCGGCGATGGCTCTCCGAACGAGGCGGGATAGGAGAATCGAAACCGGCGCGCGGGATCAGCGTATCGCGCTGTGGTTCTCCTTGCGCGAGACCTAGCATCGCCAACATCGCTACGCACAACCGGGCCATGTACTTCAAAACGTGGCGCGAGGTTACTTGTCGGCTTCAGTGCAGATCCTCGTTGCATCGAGCGTCGAAGCTCGACTGCCAGGGGAGTACAGAGAACCAGCGAGCATTTCACGCGTCGGCCGAGAAGCTCGCCAGTGCCGATTTCTCGTCGTCGAAGGTGTCGAAGATTGTGACGAGCTTGGTGATGCTCAACAGGTCCCGCAACCGGGTCGTCAACCGCATCAGCTTCACCGTGCCGCCCGACCGCTTCATCGTTGCATACGCTTGGACCAGTGAGCCCAACCCGTCACTATCCATGTACGGCACCTGCCCGAGGTCCACGACCACCTTCGTGTAGCCCTGCTCCCTTAGACTGCTGATCTTGTCCTTGAGGAGAGGGTCCCCTTGGCTCGCGACGATATTACCGATGACTTCGACGATGGCTACGTCACCGACGATCCGCTGGTTGAGTTGCATTGGGCTTCCCCTTTATGAGCTGCGCCTTCGGCGTTCCACCACACGCTCCCACCCTTCAGCCGTGCGGAGTCCGGATTGTCAAGTCCGGCGATGCCTGAGGAGTGGTGGCGATTCGGGGACATTGGTCCAGAGTTTAGCGCGGCTTGCAGTACTACACGGTTTTCGCCCGAGGCGGGCGTCGTGTCGAAGGTGGGTTCGGCGCCGAACCCAACTTTGATTCGTGGCACGATGGCCGCCATGCGACGCGCCATCCTCACGCTCCTGCTCGCCGCTTCGTTCGCCAGCCTGCCCGCGGCGCAGCCGGCCCTCGATCCGACGGCCGCGCTCCTGCAGGAGATCATCCGAATCGACACGACCAACCCGCCCGGACGCGAAGCACTGATCGGCGACTTCCTCGCCCGCAAGCTGGGTCCGCTCGGGTTCGCCATCAGGCAGATTCCGACGCCGGTGGACGGCAAGTCGCATTTCATCGCCAGGCTCAGGGGCGACGGCAGCCGGCGGCCGGTGCTGCTCGCCGCGCACGCGGACGTCGTCGGCGTCGAGCGCGAGAAGTGGACGGTCGACCCGTTCGCCGGCGTCGTACGCGATGGCTACGTGTATGGCCGCGGCGCGATCGACTTCAAGGGCGGCATGGCGGTGTTCGTCAGGGCCGTGATGCGCGTCGCCGAGAACAAGGTGCCGCTGTCGCGCGACGTCATCCTGCTGGTCGAGGCCGACGAGGAATCGGCGCCGTACAACACGACGTGGCTCGCGCGCGATCACTGGGGCGAGATCGATTGCGAGTTCGCGCTGAACGAGGGCGGCTGGATCATCGCCGACGAGAGCGGCCGCGTGAAGTACGTCAGCATCTCGACCGCCGACAAGTCGTCGGTCGGGCTCATTCTCACCGCGCGCGGCACGTCCACGCACTCCTCGATGCCGCGGCCGGACAACGCCATCGTCACCCTGGCCCGCGCGCTCGTGAAGATCGGCGAGCACGAAATGCCGATTCAGCTGACGCCGAGCACCCGGCAGTTCCTTTCGGTGCTGGCCAGGACCAGTGCGGCGCCGTTGTCCGAGCACTTCCGGACGCTCGTCGAGAGCCAGGACCCGGCCGCGATTGCGCGCGCCGACCGCGAAATCAGCAAGGATCCTCTGCTGCACGCGATCATGCGCAACACCATCGCGCCGGTGATGGTGAGCGGCGGTTTCCGCGGCAATGTCATTCCGGGCTCGGCCGAAGCGACGGTGAACGTCCGCGTCCTCCCTGGAACGGATCCGCACGACATCGTCCGGGAAATCACCCGCCTCGTCTCCGATCCCGCGGTGACCGTACGACTCGCCAACCCGAATCTCACCGCATCGCGCGCGGCCGCGTCGCCCGAGGACACGGCGCTCTACCGGGCGCTCGCGCGCCACGCGAAGAGGACGTTCCCGACCGCCGAGGTGACGCCGTATCTGTTCCAGGCCGGCACGGACGCCGCGCCCTGGCGCGACCGCGGCGTGCCGGTCTACGGCATCTATCCGTATCCCATCACCGCGGAAGAGCTCACCCGCATGCACGGCAACGACGAGCGTGTCTCGATCGAGTCACTGCGTCTCGGCACCGAGATGATTTACGACACCCTCGTCGAGGTTGCCGGCAGGCATTAAGCCCGGAGCTCAATTGTGTTGGTGATGTGGCGCAGGCCTTTAGGCCTGCCCGGGCCCGCGTTGGCCGGGCTGAAGCCCGGCGCCACCTTGGCGGGCCCGTTGTCAACAGAAGTGAACTCCGGGCTCAGGATTTCAACGACTGAAGTTGCAGCCTCAGAACTTGAAACCGAAACTGTTCGTCCACCCATAGTCGTTCTTGGAAAATCCTTCCGGCGGCTTGTTGTCGTAGTTGTCGAAGAGCCCGAACCGCAAATACCAGTCTCCCGGCAGGTTGAAGTCCAGGTCGAACCGATACGTCAACCGGTACCGTCCGGAAATCGTCAGGCTGGGAAAGTACGAGAACCGGGTGATGAGGTCGGTGATCTTCAGCTTCTCGGTCATGAACTCCGTGCCGAGATAGGCCTCTGCCGAGTCCTTCGTGGGCAGTGCCGGGTCCGTGTAGTTCTCATTGGTCCAGGCCAGCCCTCCGCCGACCGCCAGGTACTGCGACGGCGAGCGGATCAGGTATCGCCCCCCTCCCCCGCCAATCGTCGTCCGCAGATCGAGGCCCTGCTCTTCGCTGTTCAGGAAGTCCTGGGTCGTGTTGACATACCAGCGGGTGCCCAGGAGGCGGCGGAAGTCATTCCCGAGGTCCCATCGCTGGGTGTTGGGAGCGTTGTCCTGCGAGCTCCTGAACACGTTGGCGAACATGACGTCGACATGGTGCTCGTCCCGGTACGAGAGGTTCGTCCCGAGCGAGATCTGTGTCGCCGAGTTGGCGCGCGTCATGCTGTAGCCGAAGTCCAGGCCCGCCGCGAACCGCGACCAGAACGCCCGCTCGATCGGCTGCATCGCCGCCACCTGCGGCAACTGCACGCTCGTCTCGGCGATCTGCACGGCCGGCTTCTTCGCGGGGTCGGGCTTCAACGAGCCCGACACTCGCCTGCCGTCGAAGGTCTCTACCAGGAACAGCCGATCGCTTTGAATCGACGCGATCTTTCCCCACGTGATCTTGAAATCGGTATCGGAGTAGTCGGTTCCGAATATCAGGACGTCCTTCTCGACACGCTTGATCTCGCCCACCAGCCTGTCACCCGAGGTCGTGATCACCACGTCCTCGGCCGCGTACGCGACGCCCGTGCTACCCATGAACACGGCAAGCCAGACGGTGGCCACTCCAGCCCTCGCGACCGACGACATCAACCTGGGGCGCGGCCGCCGTGTGTCCACGACCCCACGCTGGACCGCGTCTGTCTCCGGGTAACCCATTCGGCCCTCCTTGCTAAAGTGTCGTTCCGGAGCCATGCCGAAGCGCCGTGCGGTAGATCGGAACGCGGGCACGCTCTCCGCAGCCCGGCCAGGCTCTGTCGAGCCCTGTGATTGGGCTTGTCGCCGAGCGGGGAGAGTATCCCCACGGCTGCCAGCGATCAATTCAGCTTTGCGGCAGAGCCGGGTCTCGCACCCGCGGGCGTCCCGGATGCGACCGAGGCAGACGCGTTCTTCACAGAGGCCGCGACTCGGCCAGGATGCGGAGGGGGTCCGCATCGACGTACTCGAACTCGATGCGCGTCACGTCGGTATCGACCGTTTTCAGGCGGTGGCTACGCAGGAAGTGCCTGATGAAGTCGTCCCTCGACCAGCACGGAAATCCTTCGCGGGGAAGCTCGTCCTCGGCATAGCGCGCATCCTTGACCAGGCGTGAGAGCGGCTCGACGCGAACGTCCATGATCCGCAAGACGGCGAGCGCGTGGACAGGCTCGCCTTTGGTCGGTCCCCGCGCCTTCTCCACCGCCAGGATCAGGTCATTGGGCTCGAGGAATCGCCAGCCCACGCGGCGCGTGACGGTCTTCATCCTCTCGCGCACCAGGGACGCGGCGTCCGAGAACGACATGCGTCGCATGGGTCTATGGCGGATCCCGCCGGCGGTCAGCCCCGGCACGAGCTCATCGGTCGAGCGACTTGAGCATGTCGACCGGCAGGCGCGTCCCGGCGCGCGCATTCGCGTTCCGGATGCGATCCGGCGTCACCCCATGGTCGCGCAGGGTGATGAGGTCTTCGTGCGGCAGTCGGTCGTATCCCAGCGCTTTCAATTCCTGCGCGTACTTGGGCGTGACGCCATGGTCGCGCAGCTTGATCAGCGAGTCCATGGGGAGCTTGTCGTAGCCGAGTGCGGCCATCTCGCGTACGAACTCGACGCTGACGCCGTGGTCGCGGGCCTTGACGAGCTCGTCGATCGGCAGCGTGTGCCCGAGTTGCCGCAGGTCGCGCACGTATTCGGGCGACACGCCATGGTCCCGCACGCGAATCAGCTGATCGAGCGGCAGCTTGCTGTATCCGGCCTCGCCGAGCGCGCGCACGAACTCGGGGCTGACGCCGTGATCCCTGGCGTTGATGATCTCGGCCATGGGAAGCGAGCCATAGCCGGCGTCGCGCATCGCCTTCACGAACTCGGGGCTGACGCCGTGGTCGCGTGCTTTACGGACCTCGTCGGCGGACAGACCCTTGTAGCCCAAATCGGCGAGCGCACGCACGTAGTCCGGCGTCACCCCGTGATCCCGCAGCGTGATGAGCGGCGGCAGAGAGCCGAGACGGTAGCCGAGCGCGCCCATCTCACGCAGATACGTCAGCCGCACGCCATGCTGACCGGCGCGCACGAGCTCGGAGGTCGGCGGCTTGGAGTATCCCTGCTTGCTCAGCTCGTCCACGAACTCGTACCCGATGTCGTGCCGCGCGAGCTGGTACTGCTCGGACGCTGTCGGGCGGGTGAAGCCTCGCTTCTCGAGCTCCTCTGCAAATCTGGCGTCGGGCGTGAACGAGAACGTGCCGGCGCCGACTCCCTGGCGCATGACGCCGTCGAAGGTGAACGTGCCAGCATCGCGGCGCAGCCGGAACTTGACTGGACCTCCCGCACCCGTGAGATGTGCCGCGGTGAGTCCTTCCAGTTGATCGATCCGGACGTTCGAGCCAGACGATGAATTGAGCTCGGCGAGCCGCAGATGGACGGTGCCGTCCGTGCTGGTGGGACGGATTTCCCACGTGCCGGGCAACAGGTCCTCGCTCAGACCCATCGCCGCCGCGGCATTGCGAACCAGGCGGCGCGCATCCTTCACCGAGCTCTTCACTGCCTTTGCATAGGGCTCGAGCAAGCCGTCCGGCTGGGATTCGGCCTGGACAGCGACTGTCTCCCCAGCCGGCTCCGTGCCCTTGTCCGCAGCCGCGATCGTCGGCGTGAGCGTGGCCAGCGGATAGAGCAACGCGGCCGCGAGCGTGGCTGCCGCCAGGCGAACACGACGCGCCGGTACGCTCCGGTTGCGCCGGGCGTCGAGCGCGGCGAGCATGCGGCCCTCGATCTGATTCCGACGCGCCATGCTGACGGCCAGCGCGGGCGCTCTGTTGTTGCCGAACGAATAGGCGATCTCCAGCAGGTGTCCGGCGTACTCGCGCGCTTCGGCGCCGGCGCCAATCACCCGATCGTCACAGGCGAGCTCGCGCTCGATGCGCAGCCGTCGCGCGACCCACCACGCGGCCGGATGGAACCAGTAGATCGCACACGCCGCCGCCGCGAGCGTCTGCGTCAGGCAGTCGCGGCGGGCGACGTGCGCCAGCTCGTGGAGCACGACCGCACGCCGCCGGTCGTCCGCCCACGTGTCGGCAACGGCCGGAATCACGATTGACGGACGCCGCGTGCCGAGCGCCACCGGGACGTTGCGCTCGCGGCTGCGAAGCAGCCGGATGGGACGATGAACACCCATGCGGCCGGCACACTCGGCGAGGAGACGCATCCAGGCCGGGTCCCGGACGACCGTCGCGGTGCGAGTGAACTGCCGAACCCTCCATCGTTGCACCAACAGCAGCACCGCCATGGCGAGAACGCCCGTTGCGTACCCCCCGGCGACGACGGTCGACCAGGAGATGTCGATGCCGCGGGGCTTCGAGCCAGCCGATTCCTCCGTGACTTCGACGGAGGCTGACGCACGTGCGACATCGGGCGCCTCGATGGCCGGAGCGGCGATCGCGGCCGGCTCCGTACTCTGCGGCGCCGCCGGAATCGTCACCGGCCACGCGGGCAGCACGAGCGATGCCAGCGGAAGCAGCAGAAGGCCAACGATCGCGAGCGCCCAGATGAGATGGCGAGTCGCAGCCGACACCCGGCGGAACAACAGGAGCTGGATGAGCCCGGCGATGCCCAGCAGCGCCGACGCTTTGACGACGATCCAGATCGCGGTGGATACGGTTGAGTCGACAACCAACGTGCTCATCGCTCGTCCCCTTGCTCTCGCGCCCGCTTCAACAGGTGGCTCAGGTGCCGATACTCCTCGGCGGAGAGCGGCGTCGACGTCACATCGAGCAACGCCGCCATGGCCGAGCCCCTCGAGTTGTCGAAGAACGTGTGCAACAGCTGCTTCAGCGCGGACCGGCTCGCATCCTCGGGCTTCACGGCGGGGAAATAGACGTAACGCGGACCGTCGTACTCCCGGCCGAGCAGGCCGCGGTCGATCATGATCTCCAGCAGCTTGCGCACGCTGGACGGGCTCGACGCGTCCGGCAGCTCGGCACGGATGTCCTCGACGGTCGCGCGGCGGCGGCGGTAGAGGATCTCCATGATCTGGCTCTCGCGGCGCGTGAGATCGACGTGGGTCACCTTCGGCATGGGTGGATGCGGGATGGATGGCGAATTATTTCGCCCAGGGCGAATATATTCGCGCAGCGCGTTGGTGTCAACCCCCGCCCCTCATCCTGCCCTCTCCCCCGCACAATTTGCCTGGAAGATGTCTAGGGCTGTCTCGCGGTTAGCATTAACCCCCGGGTGCCGACGTGCATCGTTCGATCCCACGATATGACCAATCCAGCCGCCCGTATTTCCACCGCTCTCATCACCGGTGCCGCAGGTGGGATCGGCGGTGCGCTTCTCGCGGCATTCCGGCAGGCCGGCTATCGGACCATCGGCGTCGACTGCGCGCCCGCAGAGGGAGTGGCGAGGCTGGACGTGACCGACGCCGCAGCCGTCACGCGTTTGCCGCGAACCTCGACGCGCTGGCCGTGCTGGTCAACGCCGCCGGCGTGCTCAGATTGCGTGAGGAGTACGATCCGTCCGAGTTTGCCCGGGTCGTCGACGTCAACCTGACCGGGACCATGCGCATGGCGGTCGCTTGTCGCGCGGCGCTGGCGAAGGCCAGGGGAGCCATCGTCAACATCGCTTCGATGCACGCGATCTTCGGCGCACCGCTGTCGCCCGCGTATGCCGCGTCGAAGGGGGGCGTCGTGCAGCTGACGAAGTCGCTGGCCGTCGCCTGGGCGGAGGACGGCATCCGCGTCAACGCGATTGCGCCGGGCTGGATCGAGACGCCCATGACCGTGCCCGCCCGCTCCGACGCCGGCGCGCAATCGCGCGATTCTGGACCGCACGCCGCTCGGCCGGTGGGGCACGCCGGATGACATCGCCGGGCCGGCGCTGTTCCTGGCAAGCGACGCCGCCAGCTTCATCACCGGCGCGGTGCTCGTCGTCGACGGCGGCTATTCGGCGAAATGAGGAGACACGACATGCCCGCCCCTGAGGCGGATTCCGAATGCGCGCGTGGCCTACCGCCGGCCGCAGCCCGCCGAGATGGCGCCCGATCTGCTGGTGGCGCCGGTGCTGCCCGCGGACGACCGCGCATCTGGGTGCCGCAGGCGCCGAACGTCTGGTTCCGGCCGCTCTGCCTGTCCGCGTCGCAGGGCTACTGGGTCAATCTTCTGAAGGTCACGCGCGCCGGCGTGCTGTCCCGTCATCGCCACACGAATCCCGTCCACGGCTACGTGCTGAAGGGCCGCTGGCATTACCTGGAGCACGACTGGGTGGCGGAGGAGGGCGGCTATGTCTACGAGCCGCCCGGCGAGACCCATACGCTGGTGGTTCCCGAGGACGTGGACGAGATGATCACGCTGTTCCAGGTCAACGGCATCATGCTCTACGTCGATCCCGACGGGAACGCGCTGGGTTACGAGGATGTGTTCACCAAGATCACGATGTGCCGCAAGCACTACCAGGCGTGTGGCCTCGGAGCCGAGTACGTGGAGCGGTTCATTCGCTGACACGAGTGGCGCAGTGGTCTGTGGAGCGACGGCTCGCCGAGGCTAATCTTTCCTATCGTCCCGCGCCCACGTCCCGGATGCGCCCATCCACCCGCATGATGACCTGGCCCGCGGGATCGATGTCCACGGTCTGCACCTTCGCCAAGCGCCGGGCGGCCAGCTCCGCCTCGCTCAACCCGACGCGCGCGGCGTGGCTGTGGTCGGGCAGCGGCGGGGGCTGCGGCGAGTGCGTGGCCTGCAGGCGGGCGCGGCTGTCGAGCGCCCAGAACGCTATCCACGCGACGAGCGCCGCCGCGAGCAGCACGAAGCCGCGAAGGCGTCCCCACATTTCGCCCCAGTCCGGCGCCGTCGCCGTCGTGAGCTCGAAGATCGGCGCGCGGAAGTAGTCGTACGCGAGGTAGAGCCCCTCGCGCAGGAAGTAGCCGATGAGCAGCCACGCGCCGAGCGTCAGCAGCACGTCGCGCACCCGCATCCACGCCGGCACGCGCGTCCGGATGATCGGCGGCTCGACGGGCGGACGGCCGGTCTTCATCGCACGCCTCGATCCGGGCTCACCCACGTGCCCGTGGAGGTCCGCGTCAGGCGGAGGATCGCCCGCGGCACCCCGACGACCGCCGTGAGCGCCTGCAGCACCCAGAAGAAGAGCGGGTACCACGGCTGCCAGACGATCATCCGCAGGATCCCCTGCTCGAACCGGTGATCGAGCAAGAGGCTGACCGACGCCTGGAGCAGGTACGTCACCGTCAGCAGGGCGCCCCACCCCTGTGGCACCGGGCTGAACGCCGGGTAGTGGACGAGCGGCGCAAGCGACGTCCACCGGAGGCACCAGGCGAGGAGGCCGGCGAGCATCGCGTACGCCCACAGCACGCTCAGCATGTAGTTGAACCACACGAGCCACAGCCGCCAGAGCCGTCGATGGAACATCTGGGGCGTGAGCCTGAGCACCGTCTGGGTACCGCCCTCCGACCACCGGAGCCGCTGCCGCCACAGACCGCCGAGCGTCTCGGGCATCAGGATCCAGCAGAGCGCCTTGGGCTCGTAAGCGATCGTCCATCCTGCGATCTGGATTCGCCACGTCATGTCCACGTCGTCGGTGAGCGTGGCGGGCGACCACCACCCGCCGTCGTGCAGGGCCCGCTTGCGGAACGCGCAGACCACGCCCGAGACCGTGAACACGCAGCCGAAGAGCGTCTGGGCGCGCTTGATCAGCCCGACGATGGCGGAGTACTCGCCGACCTGGAGCCGGGCGAGCAGCGACGATCGGTTGCGGATGCGCGGGTTCCCGGTGAGCGCCCCGAGCGTGCCGTCGGACAGGAAGCGGCGGACGAACCACGTGACCGCGTCGCGGTCGAGGAGCGAGTCGCCGTCGATCGCCACGAGAATCTCGTGGCGCGCGGCAATCGCGCCCGCGTTGAGGGCGAGCGCCTTGCCGCGGTTGGTCGCGAGGTGCACGACCCGCAGGCGTTCGTACTTGCCGGCCAGCTCGTCGAGGATGGCCCCGGTCTCGTCGCGGGAGCCATCGTTGATCGCGATCATCTCGAAATCCGGATAGTCCACCGCGTCGAGCGCCGCGAACACCTCGCGGACGTGCGGGCCCTCGTTGTGGCACGGCACGAGAATGCTGACGGGCGGGTACGACGCGAGCGGCGGCGGCTCGCCGGGCCGCGGCTCATGCCATCCGCGCACGAGGCGGTGGAGGATGCCGCCGGTCATCCAGTACCACGCCATCACGAACGGGTACCGAAGGTGAAGCCGGGCACCATCGAGACGAGGAGATCCCACATCGATCAGAACCTCGCGGGGAAGACGCTCGACGACACGGTCGGGGCGACGACGGCAGCGGCCGGGCCGGTCGGCCACCGGATCGTCGGGGCTCCATCCGAGGGCGATGCCGCCCTCGCGCTGGAAACGTCGCGTGATGGCGATGAGGTCGCGGTCGGCAGGCGGACGATCGCCTCCAGCCACAGGCCGACGCGTCGCGCCGATCGCGGCGACAGCCAGCCGGCTCGCACCATCGCGTCGATGGTACGGCCGGCCTCGCGAGGATCTGGCGCCGTACGCACGAACGTGAGGTCCGCGGCCGCGGCTGGGCCGCGCGGATCGGGAGTATCCGTCGAGACCATTGCGAGCTGAAGACCCGGCAGCTCGCGTTCCACGGTCCTGAAGCAGGTCAGGGCTCGTCGCTCCCGCCGCGGCAACTGGGCCGCGTCGATGGCGCGCCGCGCCCGGCGACCTCCCAACGCGCGCCGGAGCCGACGTCTCCCGGCCCCGCCAGCGCGCCGACCTCCTCGACGAGGAGACCGTCCACGGAGGTAAAAATGCCGAAGTCGCGGCAGATGGCCTCGAGCTCGGCGTCGCCGATGTCGAGCGCCGCCGCGGGCAGCCGCCCGTACACGCGCACACCCGCTCGCCTCTGAAACTGCCACGCGAACCGCAGGTACACGTCGGCGCGGACGGGTATCGTTCGCGTCGGGAACCACGCCGCAGGGCGTCCGTCCGGGCCCGGCTCGACCGCGTCGATCACGATGGTGGTGGCGCCGAGGATCCGGACGCGTTCGATGGCTGCGCCGAGCAGGCGCTCGGTCTCCGCGGGATCCGGCCGCCACAGCGATGACGGGCGCAGGCGGACGAATCGCTGGATGCGCGGGAGCATGTCGCCCGCCTGCAGCCGCTCCACGAGCGGCGGGAAGCAGCGAGCCGGTGGAGAGTGAGAACCGCGGGATCGCGAGCGGGCGGCTGGCCAAGGCCGGTTCCGGATCGAACGTAAGACCGAAGCGGAAGCCGAGTGCCGCCGCGACCTCGACCGCGCTCTGGGTGTAGCGGCCGTAGGGCCAGGCGATGGCGCGCGGCGGGCGTCCCAGCTCACGCGTCATCACGGCCATCGACTGCTGAAGGTCGTCGCTCACCCGACGGCGGTAGGCGTTGTCGTCCTCGTAGCCTCGGGCGGGGTCGAAGATCCGGAAGCATGAACGCGGGAAGCTCGCTCGCCTGCGGATTGCCGCGGATCGTGCCGTGCAGGTCGTAGCCGTGCGACGCGAACTCGACGAGGCCGCTCTGCTGCATCTCGCGCGCCTGCGCCCACGTGAGCACCGCCTGGCCCGCAGGGCCCTGGCCACGGACCATCCACGCGCCCGGCATCGCGACAATCGCGGGCATCCGTGTGGCGAGCAGCAGCGGGTAGACGCGTGTGTAGGCGCTCGCGTACGCGTCGTCAATCGTGATGAGGATGGACTTCTCGGGGAGCGTCGTGTCTCCGCGGCCCGCGCGATCGACTTCGTCGAGCGTGAGCGCGTGCCAGCCGTTCGAGACGAGGTACTCGAAGAAGGCCACGAGATCGCTCGTGGTCGTGCCGTCCGAGTCGAGCTTTGCTCGCTCGTCCACGACGTCGTGGAGCGCGACCACGAGGAACGTGCGTGCGTCCGGCGCTCCGGGCGCAGCGCCCCGCCCGGGCATCGTGGCGAGCACGATCGACGCGACCACGAGGGGCAGGATGCGCTGCGCGTCTCATGGGAAGCGATGCCCCAGGTTGATCCAGAGACGGAGGTCTTCGACGGGACTTCCGTCGTAGACGCGGCGCGCGTAGCCGGCGCCGTAGTACAGCGCGAATCCGTCGTGAGCTGCAGGATGTGCTCGTACGAGGCCGAGCCGGTCCAACGGGTGGAAAAGTCTTCCTGCGCGATCGCGCCCGCCGTCAGTCGGACCTCGTGGCGCAGGCTTCGCTCGTATCGCCGCCAGAACAGGTGGCGCGCGGCCGCGCTCATGTCGGCGGACGTGCTCCGGCGGGGATTGAAATACGGGGCATCGAGCCGCGTGTTCGCACCCCACCACAGCTCCGGGCGCAGCTCGATGCTGAGGTCCGGCCGTTCCACGATGCGGGCCGTGAGAAAGCCGCTCGCCTCGACTCGGTCGTTGCCGTCGGTGAACCACCAGCGCCGCAGGGACGCGGAGGCGATCGTGGCCGAGTCCCAGGCGTAGCTGACGCGGACGGCGCCGCCATCGGCGGAGATCCCGTAGTAGGTCGCGCGCAGCGGCGTGTCGGGCGAGTAACGCGCTCCCGAGCCCTCCAACTGCAGGTGGTCGCCAATCTCCCATGTGCCGGCAACGCGCGCGCCCGTGCGGTCGAGGGTTCCCCTATTGATCCAGACCATCGCGTCGAGCGATGCATCGGGCCAGTCCGCCTCGACGCCCGCTCCATAACGCGTCCGCCGGATGACGCCCTCGACGGGGCTGGCCTGTGAGAAGTCGTACGCGGCCTTGAGGCGCCAGCGTTCGGCGATCGGCGGTGCGAGCAGCGCCGATCGGACGTCGTAGCCCGAGCCGGGACTGTCGGCCGCCTCGCCGTACTCGGTGCGGGACTGCGAGTCGAGGCGGAGCTCCGGGGCATCGTGAGCGCGCACGCTGCGGCGCAGCCGCTCCACGGCCTGGTCGCCGGGAAAGAGCGAGACGAGCGACGAGGTGCGCTGGCGGGCCTCGTCGTAGCGCTTTCGCGCGAGCGCGGTCTCGGCGAGCGCGATCTCGGTGGATCGATCCGGGGCAGTCAGCGAGGCGGCGATGTGCGTCTCCTCGTCGGCGAGCCGCGGCCATCCGCGGGCGCGCGCAATCTGGGCTCTCGCCGATCGCAGGAACGACAGGGCCGGCGCGCCGTCCACGAGCGGCTGCAGCCGGCGCCAGGCTTCACGGTTCGCGCCGACGTAGTAGCGGGCGGTGGCGGCGAGTGCCTGCGCGTCGAGCCAGTCCCAGTTGGCCGCGGGCACCGGCGACGAGCCCCGCCACGTCTTCGGCCCGCCCTCCGCCGCCATCGCGTCGGCCAGCGCCAGCGCGTCGTTCACGTGCTCGTCCTCGAGCAGCGCGAAGAAGAGCCCCACGCGGGCGGAACGCGACCGCTGGTCGGCGGCGAGCACGTCCTCGTACGCGGTGCGCGCCTCGGCCGGGCGCCTCAGCGCGAGCAGGGCGTCGGCCTCCGCCTGCCGGACGTACGCCGGGAGTGGCCCTCCTTCCGTGCGCAAGGCGGTCACCTCGTCCACGACGTCCATCCACCGCTCGCGATCCCGGAGCGCCACCACGCGGTCGCTCCGTAGGCGACGACGAGGCCATCGTCTTGCGGCGAGGCCGTCCTGGCGGTGGCGAGCAGCGACTCGAGGCGCGCGAGCGCCGCGTCGGTCCGGTCGAAGCGATGCACGGGATCGAGGGCGGGAATCGTGGTGGCCTGGTTGACCAGCGCTGCCGCCTCGCGGGCTTCGATTCCCGGATCGCGTCCCGCGGCGTGCAGGCCCGCGGCGAACGGCGCACCGAGCCTGACGAGGATGCCGCTTATTTCGCTCTGAAGCCCGGTATCGTCGGGCGCAAGCTGCCGGGCCGCGAGGTATGCGCGGAGCGCGGCGAACGAGTCACCGGCTTCGAGCGCGGCACCGCCCTCGATGAGCCGCGTGGCGAGCGGCCACTCGGCGCTGGCGGGAAATCGCCTGCCGCCTTCCACCGCGAGCGCGGCGGCATCGGTCCACCGCTGCTGGTCCCGGTACGCGCGCGTCATCGCGCTGAGCACGTATTCCGGCGCCTCGGTGCCGCGCGTGCTCTCGAAGACGTCCGTCGCCTCGCGGGACCGCCCTGCCCACTGGAGCACCACCGCCAGGTCGAACCGTACGCCGGTGTCGGAGGGCGCCGCCTGCGCGAGCGCCTGGAGCGACGAAATAGCCGTGTCGTGCTCGCCGCGCCGCGCCGACTCGACTGCGGCCTCGCGCGTCTGGGCCGCAACGATGCCGACGCCGCCGACGAGCAGGCTCGCCGCGATTACGTACACGAGCGCGCGACCGTCCACGGGAACTGATTCTAACTTGCCCTCGTGTTGGCACCGGGTCATCTGCTCCGCCGTCGCAGGGGAGGCCTGAACAGGACCGAAACAGGCGTAGTGACGCACGGGGTGCTCCTTGTCAGTGCCTCAGAGGCCAGTGTTGGGAGTCGAGCTTCACGTTGCCAGGCGGTAAGTGGAGAGTCGGCCGAGATTGTGTGGACGGTCCGCAGACTCGCGGCCAGGCTTCAGGTCGAACGGCCCCCCAACCTCGGAGCCGGGGCTCCTCGTATTCACAGGCTTGCCATCAGCCTCTCGCTCCCGCCGGCGTCTACGAGGCCAATCAACGCCGCACCATATACCGCCTGCCGGAATCGTCCGCCGGCGGTAGCGCCCGGCGCCACGACCTCGAGTCCTAAGGCATCAAATCACTCAGCTAAGCGCTGACACGAGTGGCGCAGTGGTTTTTCAAGCCGGTTCGGATTGGGAATGACGCGTCCTAGAATGACTGCATGCCTCGAATCACGGGAACCACCGCCTGCCTGGCGGCGGCGATGTGCATCCTGCAGGCGGCCCTCGTCCCCGCATCTGCGGAAGACTGGCCCGAGTGGCGCGGCAAGGGACGTCGCGGTGTCTGGAACGAGTCCGGTGTCCTGGATAGATTCCCTGACAGGGGACTGACCATCGTCTGGCGCGCGCCGCTGCACGGTGGCTTCGCCGGACCGGCCGTCGCGGACGGTCGCGTGTACGTGACCGACTTCAAGCGATCCGCCGGGAAGAAGGGAACCGAGCGCGCGCTGTGCCTGGACGAGAAGTCCGGGAAGGTTCTCTGGATACGGGAGTGGGACGCGGACTACCAGGGCATCAGCTACGACACCGGGCCACGCGCGACGCCGACCGTCGATGGCGACCGGGTCTATGTCGTCGGGGCGAGCGGCACGCTCGTCTGCCTCGACGCCCGGACCGGCGGCGTCGTGTGGCGCAAGGACTACGCGAAGGACTACGGCATGCGCGTGCCGGTGTGGGGGATTTCGAGCGCTCCGCTCGTCGAAGGCAGCCATCTGATTGCCATCGTCGGCGGCCAGCCCGACGCCATGGTGATGGCGTTCGACAAGATGACCGGCAGGGAGATCTGGCGGGCGCTGCCGTTCCGATTCAGAGCAGGGCTACTCCCAGCCGGTGATGGTCGAGACCGGAGGTGTCCGGCAGCTGATCGTCTGGCACCCGGCTGCGATCGTGTCGCTCGATCCGACAACGGGCGCCGTCAACTGGCAACAACCCTTCCGAATCAATCTCGGGGTGACGCTGTCGACGCCGGTCTGGAACGGCTCGCGGCTGCTGGTTTCTTCCTTCTACAACGGTTCGATGCTGCTCGAACTGGCGAGGGGCAAGGCTGCGGTGCTGTGGCAGGGCAAGAGCAGCAGCGAGACCGATACCGACGGCCTCCATACGGTGGTCAACACGCCGGTGATGGCCGGAGACCACATCTACGGCATCTGCAGCTACGGCCAGTTCCGGTGTCTGAACGCCAGGACCGGCGAGCGCGTCTGGGAGACGATGGAGGTGACGAAGGAGAAGGCTCGCTGGGCGTCCGGATTCATCGTGCAGAACGGCGAGCGGTACTTCATCAACAACGATCGCGGCGAGTTGATCATCGCGAGTCTGTCCGAGAAGGGCTATCGGGAGATTGGCCGGACGTCACTGATCAAGCCCACCACCAATCCCGGGAACCGCCGCGAGCTTGGTGTCGTGAACTGGACGCATCCCGCCTACGCGAACCGACACATCATCATGCGGAACGACGAAGAAATCGTCTCCGCTTCGCTGGCAGCGTCGTCTTCACCGCAATGAAAGCCTCACTTCGTCGCTGGCCACTGCAGGTGCTTGTGCAGGAACGCGAACGTGCCCTGGCCGTTGATGCTGTGGCCGCCCTGGAAGTACTCGATCTCCGTCCGATCGGCCAGACCGAGCTGCGCGTAGAGGAACTGGACCTTGCCGTACTCGTGCGCGACCCACTGATCGCGCCCGACCAGATCGAGATGGCCACGCTCGACCATGAATGGGCGCGGGAAGATCAGGTAGGTCATCTCGGCATAGTCGAACGTGTGGCCCCAGTTCCAGTACGGCATCTCCCACTCGATCGTGCGCATGAAGCTGAAGGGCTGGTCGGTCGCGGCGACCTTGCGCGTCCATTGGTTGAAGTCGCCGGAGCAGATCGAGAGCGCGTACCTCTCGAGAATCGCGGGAATGCGCACGGCCGTCTCGCCGCCGTAGCTCAGACCGTAGAACCCAATGCGATCGGCGTCGACGAAGGGCAGCGATCCGAGCCAGTCGAGAATGCGCTCGTGCTGACCGAGGATGAACGAGAACAGCGTCGCGCGAATCGTGTTGGCCTTTCGACTGAGCCATCGGTACCGATCCTCGCCGCGATACAGATTGTGCGGCGCGAAGACGACGAAGCCGCGATCGGCGAGCGCCGATCCGAAATCGTTGTAGTACGACACGTGCCGATCGATCGTCTCGCGCGGCAGCCCGTTGCGGCCATGCTGGACCACGACCACCGGACGCCGCTCGCCCGCGGCGATACCCTTGGGAATCACGATCACGCCCCACGCGAACAGGTCGGGCCAGACATCGAGGACGACGTCCCACGCCGTCCATCTGTCCGTCTCACCGACCTTACGCGTCCGAGGGTTGAGCGGCGCGTACGGCGCGTCGAACGCACCGATGCCGTCTTTGCGAAAGCGCTCGCGATAGGGCCGCGCGCCTTCGATGAACTTTTCCGGCGGCCATGTCGGCCGCGACTTTTCGGTATTCCACTTCAATGCCGTCAATTCGGGCAGGACGGTGAAGAGAAACGACTGATCGCGAACGTGCTCGGCCCCGCGCACCAATGCCTGGACGTACCGCTCCATGTCGAGCACCGTCCGGGCGTGACGCGCGGCCGGATCGAATCCCCGCCGGCGGTCGGTGAGCGTGCCGGCCGCAGGCGTCGTCAGCGTGAAGCCCAGGCGTTTGGCAAAATCGCCCAGCGCCTTCGTAGAGGTCGCGGCTACCGGCCGATCGCCGTCGCCGGTGACGAGAGAGGGTTTGGGGAACGGCGCAACGGGAATGCGATCGAACTCGGCGCGAACCGATGTCCCGGACGGCGTCTGCCATGCGCCCTTGCTGCTGGTGAACGATGGAACGTCAGCGTGCTCGATCACCAGGTGGCGCGGCAGGACGAGCGCGGCGATCTCGGCATCGCTGAACCGTTCGAGCAGGCTCCAGATGTTGCGATCGATCGGTTCTTCCCACACGCGCCCGCGGCGATCGAAATAGCCACTCACGAGCGCGCCGTCGATCCGCGTGTCGATGGCAGCGGCATAGAAGGCAATCAGACCGCCTTCCCCATAGCCGACGACGCCGATCTTCGCCGTCTCGCCGCCGCGTCGGCGGAAACGATCGACGGCCGCGAGCACTTTCTGGACTTCGAAGCCGATCGGGTGCCGGCCCATGTGAAAGGCCTGCCGATAGATCCACTCCCGCCAGGTCTGCTGGCTCTGCCGAAGCTGTGCATCGGCCGTCTGAATCTGCTCCCGCTGGACCAACGTCGGAATGACCAGTTCGCAGCCGCTCTCAGCCAGCAGTCGAGCGAACTGACGTTCAGGCGTCAGCCCGGGTGCGAGGCCAACGATCTGTTCGGGAGTCTGCCCGGCATCCGGCACGGCGACGAGAGACGCTGACGGCGTGCCGCTCATCGGCTCGACGAGCAGCCCTTCGGCCGTCATCCCGTCGAGCACCGGCCACCGAACCTGAAACACACGGTAGCGATCTGTTTCCGCGACGATCGCCGGATTCTCGTCGTCTCCGTAGCGTTCGAGCGCCGGGGCTACACGCGGATCGACTGCGCCGATGATCTCGCGCAGACGATCGCGATTGCCTTTGAGCGAGGCCTCCCACGCGGCAGGCGAGGAGGGATCGTATTTCCAGAAGCGACCCGACCGTGCCTGCATCTCGGCGATCTGGCGTTCGACGAACCGGTGGGCACCGTCCATCAGCCGGCCAGACAGGTCTTCTTCGGGCCATTCGAGCGCGGTCGTCTGCCCCAGCGGTTGTGCGGCGGGGGGCTGACTGTTCGGCGCGTGCGTACCGAGCCGCGATTCGAGCGGCAGCGACACACTGAGAATGACTAGCGCGACTCGCGTGAGGAAGGACCGCAACGTGCTCCAATTCTAGATCCACGCGGGACCGTCAGCGCACGCGCTGGATGACGACTTCGGCGGGGCGTTACCCGATCAGGACCGTCGGCGCGCCGATCGCAATCGCATTCGGCGGACCGGCTTCGACGACGAAGTCGCCTTGCCGGGCGGCAGGCGCTCCGCCAATGAGCACCGTCGCGCTCCCCGCAGCGACCGTGCCGCCGACGTGTGGCTTCATGCCGTCCATGAGCGGGCAGACGTGCGTATCCGCCGCGGCGCGCCACGCGGGCTGGCCGCCAATCAGCACCGTGGTGCATCCCGGCCCGGGCCCGAGCGGTGTTCCGTGGGCCGTGATATCGCCTGTTCGTGCCGCTGGTGCGCCCATCGACGTCTCTCAGTTGATGGCGATCAGCGAGCCGCGCAGCGTGAGTGTTCCGCCAGCCTTGATGTCCAGCGTCCCCGACGCCTCGATGGCCAACTGCGGCGCGCGGATTCGCAGCGTCGACGCCGCTTCGATGGTGGTCGTGCCGTTGGCGCTGCCAATCACGATGCGGTTGCCGTTCCCGGCATCGATGGTGATGCTGCCGTCGTCAATGGTGATCGCTTTACCGTCGTTCAGCTCGAGCCGCACGCGTCCCTTCGCGCCGTCGTCGAAGCTGACCGCATGGCCCTTGCGCGTCCGGATGGTGCGGATGTCGTTGCGCCCATCCGCGTTGCTCGCGGGGGGCTTGCGATCGCGGCTCCAAAGAGCGCCGACGACAACGGGGAACCGGATGTCGCCGCGCTCGAAGGCCACGATCACCTCTTCGTCGATCTCCGGCAGAAAGAACGCCCCATAGTCCTTCCCCGCCATGGGCGTCGCGAGCCGTGCCCAGAACGACTCTTCCGGCCGGCTGTGCCAGGGAAAGCCGACCCTGATGCGAGCCAGGCCGCTCGGGTCGCGGTTGTCCCGGACGATTCCGACGGCCACGCCGTTGATCGGAGCTGCCTCGTTCTCTCGCGGACCCTCTGTGCTCATAGCGCGCCGATGCTACAACGGAAAGGCCTGAAACCCGTCCGAAGGGTATACAGTCGCGGTGTATGTCCAGAGAAACGCCCGAGCAGGTCCTGAAATCGATCGTCGATGGAATCAACAGCGGCGATCTCGACGCCCTCATGTCTCTGTATGAGTCTGAAGCCGCCTTTGCGTCTCAGCCTGGGAGTCTCGCGCACGGCTTGACGGGTGTGCGTGAATCACTGGCCGCCTTCATCGCCATGAAGGGCACGCTCGATCTCAAAGTGACACGCGTCCTCGCGGCCGGTGGCCTGGCCTTCGTCGCCGGGGTCTGGTCATTCACCGGAACAGGGCCAGACGGCAAACCCGTGACGCTGACGGGACGCAACGGGGATGTTCTGCGTCGTCAGGACGATGGCTCCTGGCGCTTCGTGATCGACAACCCCTGGGGAACGGACTGATTACTGTCCGAACCCGCCGGCTGGCAGCCCCAGCACGAGAAGTCCCGGGATGAGCAGCACCACGGCCCCGCCGAGCAGGGCGACGTCGGGCGTGCCGAGGCGAATCACGGCAAGGTTCAGGCCGACGATGGTAAACGCAAAGGTCAAGAGGGTCGCCCGCGAAAGCATTGCACCAATCTCCGATCAACGCCCGGCATCGCCGGGCAGCTATTTGTCCGGCGCGAAGAACCCGCCCCGCATGGACACCCGCGTGTGGGGATCCCGGCTGCGCAGCTCGACGGCGCGCCACTTGCCATCGCGCGTCGCATTCGACGAGCTGTAGCTGATGACATAGCGCCGGCGAAGGGCTTCGACGACGCGCGCGTACTCGGCCGGCAGCGCCTCGACGGTCTCGGGGAAGTAGGCGTCCCCTCCCGATTCCGTCGCGATCTCCTCGAGGCGCGCTCGATCGACGTTCGACCCCAGCGCGATCGTGAAGACCGCCGCCTCGCTGGCGCGCAGGGCCTTCAGCAGCTCGTCGAAACTCGTCCGGCTGCCGGGGCCCGTGCCCGCCGCGTTCTCGTCCCGGCCGTCGGTCAGCACGACCACGACGCGGCGGCCTTCCACGCCCTCGAGCCGCGACAGCGCGGCGTCCGCGGCATCGTAGAGGGCCGTCCCGCCCCTCGGTTCGAACGCATCGATCGCCTTCAGGCTGTCACCTCTGGCGGTCGAGAAACCGCCATCGAGAATGGCGCGATCGGAGAAGCGCATGACGGCGAGCTTGTCCTCGGGTCGCAAGGCCTCGACGAACGACCGGGCCGCGGCCTTCACGGCGTCGCTGGCCTGCCGCATGCTGCCACTCTGGTCGAGCACCAGGACGATCGACACCGGGCTCGTGGCTTCGTGGAAGGTCTCGATGGCCTGCTCGACGCCGTCTTCGAGCAAGGTCAGATCCTCACGGGAGACCGACAGGTGCCGGCGGGCGGTATCGGTCACGGTGAACTCGAGGATCGGGCGCACCGGCGGCGGCTTGGGGGCGAAATACCCGGGCTTCACGCGTACGGTGTAGGCCGGATCGACGGCCGCGAGGGACACGGCGCGCCACGCGCCGTCGACCTGCTGATTCGTCGGCGTATAGGTGATGAGATACCGGTTCGATACGTCCGAGACGACGCGGTCGTGAACGTCCGGAAGCTGTTCTTGCCGGGATGGGAAGAACGCCCGGCCTCCGGTCGCCGCCGCGATGCGCTTCAGCAGTTGCTCGCCCCGGAACGAGATGCCGGCCACACCGCCCACGCCGATGACGTAGACGGTCGTCCTGCTGGACTGCACGGCGGCCAGGGCGTCCTCGAACGTCCGGACGCTGTGCTGGTCGTAGCCATCGGTCACCAGGATGATGACGTGCCGTCCTTCCGTACCGGCGCCGCGCCTGGCCGCGTCGGCGAGCGAGTCGAGGATGGCCGTGCCTCCGCCCGGCTCGATACTGGCGATGGCCTCGGTAATCGTCGCGCGATCGGCGGTCGGGCCGGTGACCGCGCCCACGGTCTTGGAGAAGGGCATGACGAGCACGCGGTCGTCGGGCCGGAGATGACGGGCCAGCCGCCCCGCGGCGTCCCTCAGGAAGTCCACGTTGCCGGCCATGCTCTGACTGCTGTCCACCAGGATGGTGTAAGTCGCCGGCAGGGTCTCCGGGCGCACGACGTCCGGCGTCTGCCCGACGCCGTCCTCCTTCAAGCTGAATCCGCCCGCGCCGATGCCGCTGATGAACCGGCCCTGCTTGTCATGCACGGTGGCCTCGAGCAGCACGCTCAGCACCTGGGTCGTCTCGACGAACTCGAACGGCTCGAGCGCGACGACATCGCGCACCGTCCGGCCCGTCGCATCGATGGCTTCGACGGCGATCTCCGTCGGCTCGAACGGATTGTCGTCCGCCCACTCGGACGCGTAGACGGGTCCTTCGACGTCTTCACCGACGAGGGCGCGATTGACGAAGAACTTGACCGATTGAACGGGCGCGTCCGCGGAATTCTCGACCTGCGCCACGATGCGCACGCTGCCGGCCGTGCCCGTGCGGCCCATCGGCGACGTGATACGAACCGTCAACGGCGCGCCATCGGCCGCGACGCTGGTCCGGCCGGCTGCAAGGCCGACCATGGCAGCGACCAGCAGCCAGAGCGGCGCCCCGCGCAGGAGAGGGTTCAAAAAGTGCGCCACGATCACACCAGCGCGCTGACGAACGCCACCGCCGCACCGACGACGTCACCGACGATGGCATTGATGGCTTCGAGCGCTTCCGCCGGCCCTCCGAACAGGGCGATGCCCACGACCGCCAGCACCGCCAGCGGCACGAGAATCAACAAGCTGTCGTTACCGTGGCCGCTCTTCTGCATCTGTACGTCCTCAGCGCGCGTGAATCGTGGACGAGCCGATCACGCGTAGACCGGGACGGGCTCCGCGTCTGCCACGAAGTACACGTCACAGGCGGCTTCGAGGAGGGCGGGGGTCAACTGTCGCGGCTCGCCGAAGTACTCGGCCAGCGCCAGCGCGTGATCGATCAGGTCGCGGGGTTGCGAGCCGCGCAGCTCCACGCGGCGGGGACGAAGGGAGTCCCGCAGCAGCGCCTCGACGATGGCGCGCTGGTAGGGCACTCCGCGCTCCTCGCAGCAGCGCGCGAAAATCGCCACGAACTCCTCGACGGTCGGGCTCTCGGCGTAGACCTTGTAGCCGATCCGCCGCAGGAACGCCTCGTCCACGAGCGTCGAGGGCCGCAGGTTCGTCGCGAAGACGATCAGCACGGCGAACGGCAGCTCGAACTTCTGGCCCGTCTTCAGCGTGAGATAGTCGATGCGGCTCTCGAGCGGCACGATCCACCGGTTGAGGAGTTGATGCGGCTCGATCTGCTGGCGGCCGAAGTCGTCGATGACCAGCACGCCGCCGTTCGCCGTCGCCTGAACCGGGGCGCGGTAGAAGCCGGTCGTGCGGTCGTAGTTCAGCTCCAGCGAATCGAGCGTCAGCTCGCCGCCGACCGTCACCAGGGGGCGCCGGCAGCGGACCCACCGGCGATCCGGTGCGCCGTCGTCATCAAGCCCGTTGCTCCCGGGCATCGGCAGCTCGTGATGGTTCACCGGGTCGAACAGCCGCACGATCTGGCCGCCGACCTCGAGCGCGTGCGGAATCGCGATATCGCCGTCGAGCAGATTGCGAATGGCCTGCGAAATGACCGACTTGCCGTTGCCGGCCGGGCCGTAGACGAAGAGGGAGTGGCCGGCATTGATCGCCGGGCCGAGCTGATCGAGCACGCGCTGGCCGACCACCAGTTGCCGAAACGCGCCGCGCACGCGATCGCGCGTCGCCGACCGTGGCGCCACCTTTTTCCAGTCGTGCAGGTAGGCCACATAGCGCTCGAGCGGAACCGGCGCGAAGCCGACGTACTGGTTGTGCTCGAGGAAGATCGTGACCCGCGTGCGGCCCGCGTCGGTGATGCGATACCGGTACGACGCGGGTCCCATCATCGTGCCGCCAACGACTTCGATCTGGTGCTGCGACTTCAGGGCCTGGACGGCCAGTTCGATGGCGGTGAACCGCAGTCCGAGCCGCCCGGCCAGCTCGGAGCCGGTGAGCTCGCCGGCGAAGTGCATCTGCTTCAGCGCCAACTGGAGCAGGAGATCGAGCGACAGGCCGGTCTCCTCCAGCGACGCCGGGGCCTCCGGGTGAGGCAGGACGATGTCAGGACGTTCGTGGGTCATGTCAGGAATCACGCTTTGTGTTCGCGGCTCACGCAACGCCCGGGTCGCGGAAGCCGCCCCCGGGGCTTGCGCCCCGGGACGAGTGGTGACCGTGCCGTGTCCGGCGCGAAGCCGGGACCGGCTCAGTCTTCGCGCTGCAGGCGCGCGCGACGACGCTGCATGTAGAGGATGCCGACGATGATGGCGGCGATGGCGAGACCGAGGGTGGTGAGGTTCATGTGCGTTCTCTCTTTCTATGGTTAGGAATGTGCGTGAGGCGGGTTAGCTCCCGGCAAAGAACCTCACGAACTTGATGACCGCCGGGCCCAGGGTGACGACATACATTGCTGGGAACAGGCAGAACACGAGCGGAAAGACGAGCTTGACGCCGAGCTTGGCGGCGCGCTCCTCCGCCCGCTGGCGGCGCATCGTCCGGCTCACCTCCGCCTGGGTACGAAGCGCCTGCGAGATGCTGGTCCCGAACCGATCCGTCTGCACCAGCATCGACACGAGCTGGCGCACGTCATCGACCTTCGTGCGCTCGGCGAAGTTCTTGAACGCTTCCATACGGGGCTTGCCGGCACGAATCTCCGTCGTGATGGTCGCGAGCTCCTCCGAGAGCGCCGCGTGCGAAACGGCCAGCTCCTCGGCGGCCTTTGCGATCGCCTGATCGAGCCCCATGCCGGCCTCGACGCAGACAATCAACAGGTCGAGTGCGTCGGGAAGGCCGTCGGCGATGAGCGTCTGCCGCTTCGAGATCTGCCGGGACAGCCACAGGCTCGGCAGCATGTAGCCCATGATCGCGAGCAGCACGCCGAGCAACAGACCAATCGTCGTGCCCAGAAAGTACACAGACAGCCCGACCACCAACAACGGCAGTCCAATCTCGGAGCTCGAGTAAAGGAGTGTCGGCGTCGCGCCGCGAAAACCGGCGCGCGCCATTTGTTTCTGGATACGCGACATCGCTTTCGACGACTTCGGCAGATATCGACTTGCACTCGCAAGGCGGGGATCGAGCTCGTTCACCGCGAGCGGCAGGCTTGCGGCGAGAACCCCCACGCCATCGCTCCCCAGGCCGCGAAGCCGTTGCCGCGCGGGGGCCCTTCGATGCAGCACCTCGAGGGTCACGTAGCCAACCGCGAACGCCAGCGACACGAAGAGTGCGCCGAACGCGAACAGAAATACGGGCGTCAGTATCATCTCGTCCTCGTCAGTACCTTGATGTCAACCAGGCGGCGGATGATCAGCGTTCCCGTGACCTGCAGGAACAACCCGGCGAAGATCAGGTTGACGCCCATGGGGTCGTCGATCGAGCGTCCGCATGTGGTTCGGCGATGTGATCATGAAGGCCACGGCGAGCGACGGCGGCAGCCCCGACAGCACCCAGCCGGTGATCCGTCCGTGCGCGGAGACCACCCGGACCTGGCGCTTCACCTTGAAGCGCTCGCGGATGACGGTCGACAGGTTGCCCAGGATCTCGGCCAGGTTGCCGCCGCTTTCGCGCTGTGTCAGCACCGCGGTCACGAAGAACCGGGCGTCGAGCAGCTGAATGCGCTCGGCGAGCGCCTTGAGCGCATCGGGGAGCGGCATGCCGTAATTCTGCTGGTCGTACACGACCCGGAACTCGCCGGCCACCGGCTGCGGCGCCTCTTCGGCGACGACGGCCAGCCCGCTGGTGAAGGCGTGGCCGGCGCGCAGCGCGCGGGCGATCAGGTCGATCGCCTCCGGGAACTGCTCCTCGAACTTCTGCAGGCGCTTGGCCGCCTTGTACCGGACGACGGCGAACGGCAGCCAGGCGAGCATCGCGCCGACGGCGAGGCCGAGCCAGGGCAGTCGCGTGATCCAGGCCACCAGGAGCCACGCGCCCAGGAACAGGCACGCCGACGCAAGCAGCAGCCCCCCGACGGTGATCTTCAGGTCGGCGCGGGCGATCAGGCTCTGAAGGGAGCTGGCGACCCCGCTCGTGCGGGCCAGCACCACGTCGAGTCCCTTCACCGCGCTCAGCTTCTCGGCCTGCTTGACGAAGTCGATGCGCTTCGCCGGCCGTTGGCCAAGCGACGTGCGCAGCCGCTTGTGCAGCTTGCCCCGCTCGAGCGCCTCGGGGCGCCCGATCATGACCCAGTAGATCCCCAGCACGAGCGCCAGGACGACGACGAATGTTGCGGCAACGTAGATCATGTGCTTCTCCTCACGCCACCATCTTCACGTGCTCGAACATCGTCGCCGGCAGCGGGAAGCCCGCCGCCGCGAGCTTGTCGCTGACCTTCGGCCTGATGCCCGTGGCGCGGAACTTCCCGGTGACACGGCCTTCCGGCGTGATCCCGGTGCGCTCGAAGAGGAAGAGGTCCTGCATCGTGATCACCTCGCCCTCCATCCCCACGATCTCGGCGATGCCGGTCACCCGGCGCGTGCCGTCCGACATTCGCGAGATCTGGACGACCAGGTTGACCGCCGAGGCCACCTGCTGCCGGACCGCCTTGTCGGGCACGTTGAGGTTCGCCATGGCGACCATCGTGTCGAGCCGGTGCAGCGCGTCGCGCGGGGTGTTGGCGTGAATCGTCGTCAGGCTGCCGTCGTGGCCGGTGTTCATGGCCTGGAGCATGTCGAGCGCCTCCTCGCCGCGGACCTCGCCGACGACGATGCGGTCCGGCCGCATGCGGAGCGCGTTGATGACCAGGTCGCGCGGGCGCACGGCGCCCTTCCCCTCGATGTTGGCCGGGCGGGTTTCGAGGCGGACGACGTGACGCTGCCGGAGCATCAGCTCGGCGGCGTCTTCGATCGTGATCACACGCTCCCGATCGGAAATGAAGCTCGAAAGGATGTTCAGGAGCGTGGTCTTCCCGGCGCCGGTCCCTCCCGACACGAGGATGTTGAGGCGCGCGGCCACGGCCGCCTTGAGGAAGTCCAGCATCGGCTGGGTCATCGAGCTGCGCTCGACCAGGTCCTGCGCGGCGAGACGGTCGGTCCGGAACCGGCGAATCGAGAGCGCCGGGCCGTCGAGGGCGAGCGGCGGGATGATCGCGTTGACACGGGACCCGTCGGCCAGGCGGGCGTCCACCATCGGGCTCGACTCGTCGATGCGGCGGCCGACGGCGCTGACGATGCGCTCGATGATCTGGAGCAGGTGCTTGTCGTCCTTGAAGACCGCGTCGCTCTCTTCGATCCGGCCTTCGCGCTCGATGTAGATCCGGTTGTAACGGTTGACGAGGATGTCGGAGATCGACGGATCGCGCAGGAACGCCTCGAGCGGCCCGAGGCCGAACAGCTCGTTGAAGACGTCGGCGATGATCGCCTCGCGCTCGAAGAGGCTGAGCGGCGTGGTGTGCGCCTCCCTTTCGAGCATGCCGACGATCAGGGCGCGGATCTCGGGCTCCGCCTCTTCACGCTTCACCCGCGACAGGCGCTCGAGGTTGAGCCGGTTGAGCAGGTCCTGGTGGATCTTGCCCTTGATTTCCTGGTACTTGGGGTGACGTGCGTCCACCGACCGCGTGGGGCCTGTCGGCGTCGCCTGCAATGTGAGAGTGGACATCTGAATGTTCGCTCCTGATCAGCCGCGTCTCTTCAACCGGCCGAAGATGCCGCCGCTCGACGGGTTCTGCCGCGGCCCGTGATCGACCCTGGCGAGGTCTCTGGCCAGCGTGCCGAGCCCGGCAGCCAGGGTGTTGTGATTGTCGAGTGCGAGCGGGCGGCCCCGGTTGAGCGCCTGCAGCGCCAGCCGGTAGTCGCTCGGCAGGACGTGCGTGACCTTGGAGCCGACCACCTTCTCGATGTCGGTCTGCCCGATGTCCGCCTGCTTGTCGAAGCGGCTCACGATGACCATCACGCGGTCGTGTCCGTAGCGCTTGCGCAGCGCCGACGCGAGCCGGCTCGCGCTGCGAACGGTCGAGAGCTCCTGGTTGGCGACCACGACGATGCGCGACGCGGCATCCAGCGAGTCGAGGGCGGCGGCATCGGATCGAGGCACGTCGAGGATCACGTAGCGGTAGAGGCGGGCGGCGAACTCGATGACCGCCTGCAGCTCGGGCGTGCTCGCCTGCCGGGCGAACGCGCGATCGGAGGACGCGAGGAGCGCCGGTCCGGCTTTCGTGGGCGTCAGCAGGCCGCGGAAGAAGGCCTCGTCGAACCGCTGGATGTTCTCCAGCGCGTCGACGATGGAAAAGCGCGCCTCGGCGCCGAACAGGAGCGCCGCATCGCCGTGCGCCAGGTGCAGGTCCACGAGGACCGTCTGCGACGGCGCCAGCTTCGCCAGCGTGGTGGCCACGTTAACGGCGGCCGTCGTCGTGCCCACGCCACCCTTGGCGCCGACGAGCGCGAACACCTCGCCGCTGCCGGCGGGCGATGCACGGTGCGCGACGAGCCGGGAAATCGCCTGCGACAGAGCGGCCGCGGTGATCGGCTCCTGCAGGAACTCGGTGGCCCCGGCGCGCATCGCCTCGAGCAGGAGGCCGGGGTCCGACTCCGAGGCGACGACGAGAAAGCCGACACCCGGATGCTGGCGCTTGACCTCCGCCATCGACGGCGGGATCGCACGTGAGCCGCGCGTGTCGACGATGACGACGTGGGGCAGTTGCGAGGGCGCATGCACCAGGGCGGCGAGCTCTGTTGCGCTCCCGCGCGTGGTGCGGATCCCGCTCGCGCTCAGGAGCTCCTCCAGCTCGCGGTCGAGCGGGTCGACGACGAGGACGTCCGGAATCAGATCTGTGCCATGTGTGTCTCGCTCACCGTACCAACAACACCGCCGCAGGAACGAGGCCGTTTCGTCCACGCTCCCGCTGCCGCGAGTCAACCCGGGAATGGCGACCAGGCGACCGAAGACATCCTTGTTGCCGGGGCCGCACATGCCCTCGATGAAGAAGCCCACGATGTTCGTGATGGTCACGCTGGTCTTGCCGTTCGGCGAGCCCGCGAAGAAGTCATCGAGATTGAAAGGGGCACTGGCACGATCCGGGGGCTCCGCGCGTAGTAATGCCCGTCGGCGCAGACGCCCGGCGCGCAGCTCCCCTGAATCGATTTCGTGGCGGCGTTCCAGGATGCGCCGGGATCCTTCTGCGTGAGTGCCATGCCCCCCGGCCCGCCGCCTTCGACGCCCTGCCTGGTGGGACCAATCATGTTTCCCTGCTCGGAGCCCACGGTCAGCGTGTCGCCAATCTGGAAGACCGTACCGTTGCAGTTCTTGATGTTGTTCCGGTAATCGTTGGCTCCCGAACCGGTGGACCCGTCTTCGTTCGGCAGGTCGAGCGCGAGGAACCATCCTGACGAGAGACGGTTCTCGGAACTGCCGATCTTGAGCGTCAGCTGAAGCCCGTAGTCCGGCGTCGGGTTGCCATTCGCATCGAACGGCGTGAATCCGGTTCCCGGATCGTTGGCCGTTGGCGCGATGTAGACATCCGGCGTCGTCACCGCGGATCAGGGACGTAGTCGCGGCCCTGTTTCCTGTACTTGTCGAAGTTCGACGCAGGCGTCCAGGGGCCGTTGTTCAGTGCGCCGTTCTCCCAGTTCTCGTCCCACTTGTCCGCCACTGCCCAGGGCTTCATGCATTCGACGGCGTTGGCCGTGAGCACCTGTGCGGTGGCCGTGGCGCGCACGTCCTGGCTGTTGATGTCGAGGATCTGCGCAAAGAACGTCGGGAGCGCGTTCGACCGTGCGCGCGCTGCGATAGACGTTGGCGCGGATGCAGGTATCGGGCAGCCCCGGCGCGCCTGGCGGACACGGGACGAGCTGCACGTCGGTCGCCGGCAGGATGGAGGGGGCCGCGCCCCACACCAGGTTGGTCGCCCCGATGGCGGCCGCCCCGGCCTGGGCCCGCGGAATGTCGCCGGGAGCGTCGTAGGCGAGCGACAGGGCCCCGGCGAGCGCCGCGGAGTCGGCGGCGTTCTGCGCCTGGCGCCGGCTCACCCACAACGCTCCGTAGTCGATGACCAGCGCGCTGAACGCGATCAGCGCCAGCATGGCAATCGCGACATGCACGAGCACGGCGCCCCGCTCATCGCCCGCCCGCGATCGTCGATAGTTCATCATTCCAGTAGTCTCCACGTTGGGCGTGACGCTACTTGCGGTCGGCCGACGGGGTCACGGCGTCGGACCCGGACTGGTCCTGCGTCGTGCCGGGCGCCGGCAGGAAGCGCCTCTGCTGCGTCGGCAGCGGCGGCACCTCGTCGGGTTCGAGCGGCTGGACGAGCCGCGGCGTCACGAGCACCATCAGCTCGGTGCGCTCGAGGCGCTCCGCCTTGCTCTTGAACAGGTAGCCGATGATCGGAATCTTGCTGAGGAACGGAATGTTGGCGCCGTCGTCCTGCGCCAGGTTGTTCAGCAGGCCGGCAATCGCGAACGACTGCCCGTCGCGCAGCTCGACGTCGGTCTCGGCCCGCCGGGTGATGAGCGCCGGGACGCGGAAGCCCTCGAGCGTGATCCCGTTGTTGAAGTCGAGCGAGCTCACTTCCGGCTTGATCTTCAGCCGGATGACGTCGCCGGCGATCGTCGGCCGGAAGGTCAGCCTCACGCCGAATTCCTTGAACATGATCGTGACGGTGCCCGTGGCGCCCTGGACGACCGGCACCGGGAACTCGCCGCCCGCCAGAAAGCTCGCTTCCTGGCCGTTGTAGGCGATGAGGTTCGGCTCGGCGAGCGACTGGAACAGCCCCTTCTGCTCGAGCGCCTTCAGGGCCGCGCCGAGGCCTTCCTTCCGGTTGAAGAAGAAGAGGTTGAGGAAGTCGGTGAATTCCAGCCCACCCTCTTGCTCGTCGTTGAAGTCCGGCGCCGAAAACTGCTGCGTCGTCACGCGGCCCGTCGCGGTGGGACGTGTCGAAAACATCGTCAGCCCGAGCTCCTGGATCGCGCGGCGGTTGACCTCGGCGACGCGGACCTGCAGCATCACCTGCTGGCTCCCCGAGCCGCCGGGCAACTGCAGCAGGTTGACGACGCCGGTCTTGCTCGACATGCCCTCGGCGATCTCGCCGGCGCGAAGCATCACGGCATTGCTCGAGGCCCTGCCGGTGAGGATGACGCTCTCCTCGTTCATCGCGACCTGGATGTCCTCGCCGGGGAAGAGCCGCTGAAAGGTCTGCTGCAGCGTCGTGACGCCCGGATCCACTACGACGTCGGTACTGACGGCGCTGGTCCTCGCCCCAGACGATGAGGCTCACCGTGCCGGCGCTCTTGCCGTCGATCAGCACTTCGCGGGCCTTGACGACGACGGCGTCGGCGACGGCCGGGTTCGTCACGGCGATGCGTGTGATGTCGAACGGCGTCACGAGCACGGTCGAGCGCCCGGCGGTCAGCAGCACGCGCTCGAAGCCGCTGGTGTCCGTCGCCTGTGCGGCCGGTGCCTGGGGCGTCTCCTGTGCGGCCATCGGTGACACCATCAGGCACGCAAGGACGGCGCCGAACGCCAGGCGCGGAATCGAACTCGAAAGCACGAACTTTCATCTCACTGTCTCCTCGGACCGCTTGGCCGCACGGATGGTCTCGACGGTGTAAATCTTCGACGCGGGCGCCGGCGCGGGTGCGGGCGGAGGCGTCGCCTTGGCGACGCGCCGGCCCTCGACGCGCGTGGGCACGACAGTCGGCGCGGGCGTCCCCAGCAGGTTCGCCATCTTCACGCCAGTTGTCGTCGTGGCTTCGACATCGAGCGGATTGCGAAGCGCCAGCGCGATCTGCCCTTCGTTGGCCGCGAGCGTGATGCGCTCCGCGCCTTCCGGCGTGACGAGCAGCGTCACGACCGTGGTCGGCATGGGCTTGCCCTCCGCCTTCGCTTTCTCCTGATCGAATTTCGATCCCGCGGTGAGGACCTCGACGTTGCTCACGACCGTGCGCGAGATCGGCTCGTCCTGGGTGTCCTTCTTCACGGCGACCAGGACGTCCACGCGCGTGCCGGGAATGACGAATCCGGCGACGCCCACCACCTCGTTGGTGCGGACCGAGATCGCGCGCATGCCCTGTGGAATCGTCGGCGGCAGGCCGCCGCCCGAGCCGAGCGGCGCGAGCTTCGCCTCGGTGAGCGGCTCGTTCTCGGCCACCTCGACGATGGCGCCGCGGTTGACGACGGCGTCAATTGTGTTGAACGAGCCCGGCACGCGGGCTTCTGGCCGGCCAGGGCACCAGCTTTCAGGTGGTCCTTCGTGACGACGGTGCCCACCGGAATGGACTTCGCGGCGACTACCGTTTCAGGCTCGCCACCTCGACCTCGCGAACCGGGATGGACGCCACGACGCGGTAGACGACGAAGCTGGCGGCGCCTGCCGCGGCGAGCGCGACGGACAGCACGAGTGCGAAACGCGAATTACGATTCATCTTTTTTCTCCAGGAACCTTGCTCACGACTCGATCCGCATCGTCGAGCGCGCAGACAATGTGATCGACGAAGAGAAGCTGCCGCCGAACAATCCCGAAATCGGGCCAAGAACCAGGTAGTTGTGCGTCAGCCTGACCGTGACCTGCGCCGCAGGAAAGGCAGGCGTCGGCGCCGGGAGGATCGATCGAGACCGGCGCCAGGACGGCGGTCGGCGACGCGGTGTTGTCACCGGTCCCCTCGCGCACGTACTGCGTGACGCGGTTCTGGACGTCGGCCTGCGTGTAGCCGGGCAGCACCGCGATGCGTGCGCCTTCGCGGGCGGCGTTGCTGACCACGAGGAAGCGCTGGAACATCAGCGCGAAGTCCACGATGCCCGCGATCACCAGCAGCAGAATCGGGAGCACCAGCGCGAGCTCGATCAGCTCGGCACCGCGCTCGGAACGACGACGACGAATGAGTTCTGTTCACCATAGCCAGAACGTCAGCGCCAGACCGGCCGCAATCGGCAGCGCGTAGGGCAGCTTCGGACCCGCGGAGGTCTCCAGCGTCAGTGAGTCGAGCGGCTTGATGCCAAACACTCGCCAGTGCGTGAACAGCAGCCAGAGGTTGCGAGCAGCCTGGCCGGCGTAGCGGTGCCTCGCGATCAATCCGAGCGCGAGCACGCCTCCCGCGAGGGTCGTGTAGAACGCCACGCCAAGAACCAGCGACGTGCCGAGCCAGGCGCCGAGCGCGCCCATCAGTTTCACGTCTCCGGCGCCAAGACCCTTCAGAGCGAACAGCGGAAAGAACAGCGCCAGGCCGACGAGAAAGCCGCCGGCACTCGAGACGGTGCCATGTCCGCCGTGCGCCACGGTGGCCGCAACCAGACCGAGCGCCGCCGCCGGGAACGTCAGCCAGTTGGGGATGCGCCGCGTGCGCACGTCGAACCAGCAGGCGGTGCCCGCGATGGCAAATGCGCCGATCCACTGCATACCGAGGACACTCACGAGCCGCCTCCCACCGGATTCGGCCGGTTCCCAGAGATCCCAGACCGCGGTGTTGAAACCGCGTGTACGCGTTGCCCAGCCCGGTCTGCATCGCGCTCCAGGCGGCGGCGCCGGCAAAGCCGATGAACGTCGTGACCAGCGCGTACTCGATCATGTCCTGTCCATCAGTCTTCGACGAGAGCCGTCGGAGCAGTGCTCACTGGCGCAACAATGCTGGGCGCACAGCGACATCATCACTGAAGACGCATTTCCTTGTGCAGGCATCGCGTGAAAGCGAGGAATTGCCCGGGCGAACGCGTGACTGCGTCCGCCCGGGCCTCACACCGCAGTTAGCGAACTGCGGGCATCGCAGCTGTCCCATGGCCGTGTACCAGGTCGTGCAGCTGCAGCCGAGCGTCGTCGCGCCAGTGACCACCACGAGGCTGACGAAGGTCGCGACCAGGGCGTACTCGATAGGTCCTGGCCCTCTTCCTCACGAACGAAACGAGCGATAAGGTTCTTCATGTGACTCTCCCTCCAGGGAGCGATGCGCGGAGACCATCTCCGCGTGTTGTTATGGCACAGCCTCTAAATTGCGTGGCTCCGGCTGTGCCAGAACCCGCCACGCGTTCGCCGCACGTGCAGCGAATCTCAATTCCTTCCGGCGCCGCTAGTTCGCCGAACCGTCCCTCGATGTCCGCAGCCGGAAGCCCGGCGGCGCGTCGTCCTCGATGTCTTCTGCCATCGACATCCACAGGAGCTGGACGCCCACCTGGCACGACGGCCCCTGCAAGGCCTCACAGCGCACGACTCGCACGTCGCCGACGTATTCAGTCCCGTCGAGCACGATGTGCAACCGGCCGACGGTGCCGACCCGGAGCATTCGCGGCGCAATCAGCAGGCAACCCGATCGGCTGATGTTCACGAGCCGGACCGGAACGTCCTGCTGCAGCACCGCGATCACCGCGGTGCGGCTCAGTACTCTGGCGAGCGCGGGCATGGTCAGTCCGAAGCTCCAGATTCCGTGTCCGCCGGCGCCTCGTCGATCCGCGCCACGCGGACCTGGTAATGCACATCACCGTTCACGATGTAAGGCCGGCACTCGACGACACGGGCCCGAACCGAGACCATCTCGGCCGCGTCCGCGAGATGCAACGTGACGACCTCACCCACCGCCGCAGCGGCACGGGTGGCCATCACGAACTCACGACCGCCGACTCGACTCGATGTCCACATGCTCCAGGACCTCCAACGCACCCGACTGCGGCTCGGAAAGCGCAAATCGCTGGTGCTGGCGTCGTCCCGTCATGTGATCTCCCTGCGCAAATCCGCGTCGCTATCCCGATGCGAGCCGCCGCGCCGGGGACTTGTCTCCGCGACGCAACCGCGCGCCGCGACGTCCCTTACAAAGGCAAGCCAGGTGCCAACGGCGTGCGATGCCCGCTCGTGCAAATTCCCCGGAAAATCAGCTCGTTTTCGAAGGGGCCGAGCTCGACGCGGGGGATGCGATGTCTGTGTGTCTGGCGGGAGCCAGAAGATCCGCTGGACTGACCAAGACTGGCCACGGACAGCCACGGACAGATTTGACAAGGTCGGAGCCACGGACAGATATGGACAAGGTTCGGATGCCACGGACAGAGCCACGGATAGATCTGAAAGTTCGGAGCCACGGACAAGGGCCACGGACAAGGGCCACGGATAGATCTGACAAGTTCGGACGAGGTCAGATTGCCCGAGTCGTCACGCAGGAGGTCGGACGAGGTCAGGTTCGGACTGAAGTCAAGTCCGAACGAGCTCGAGCTCGGATCGGGCGTCAGAGACGAAGGATCACGAGTTCCGAGGATGAATATCGGAAGGGTCAGCTCGGCCAACGCGGGGGCGGGCAGGCCTGGACCCGGTCATTCAAGAAGCGAGAGTCGCTGCGGCCCGTTCGCGAGGAACCCTGTGGAGGCGGAACCGGGGTTCCGCGCGGAGGGGCCGCAGCGACTTACTGATGCCTGAATAATCCGGGTGGAAGCCTGCGCCACTCCACCAACACACAAGTCGAACGTCAGCGCGTGGCTACAGCGTGACGCGAATGCGCATGCGCGAACGGACCGGGAGTCCGTCCTTCGTCGCCGGCCGGAACCGCCAGGTCTTGGCCGCGGCGACGATCATGCGATCGTGATAGCGATTGTCCGGCGAGATCAGGCGCACGTGATCGACCGCGCCCGTCTGACTCACCACCAGCTCGAGGACGCCGAGCTGCTCTGAGTGGGCGGCCGACGAGGGCTGACTGGGCATGTGTGGACGCACGAGCACGGGCGGCTCGACGCCTTCGGCGCCGGCGTTGTAGACCGTGCTGTCACTCTGACCGGAGGTTCAGGCAGGTCGGGCTCGTCGGACCTCGTCGTGGGAGCTTCCGGGACGCCGCCAGGCTCGTTGACCCGAACGGTCAGATCCGCCGGCCGCGTGCTGCGCTGAGACGGTTTGCGCTTCGCGCGAGGCGCTGGAGCCTCGGGAAGAGTCTGGGCCGGAGGAGATGGCGTCTCTTCTCGTTCGACCCCGACGGCCTCCAGCCCGGTCTGCACGATCTCCTTCACCTGGGTCCGAACGCGTCCAGCGAGCGTGGAAGGCTTGGACACGGCGTTCGTGAGCAGCACGAACGCGCCAGCGGGGAGGAACACGGCCACGGCCGCCGCCGCGAGGAGCACGAGTCCGCGATGGGACCTCGTTTTGCTTTGTCCTGAGGTTGAACTGTGGCCTCGTCCTGCTGGTCTCGCGCACGCGCGGCCAGCTCTCGAGCTCCTCGTCCGCACGAGCGTGGGCCTCGACGTCGGTCGCCCGCCCGGCAATCGCCTGCAGGAGCTCGCGACGCCCGGGTCGTTCGAAGAACGCGAGCGCCTCGGCGAATTCCTCGAGCGTCGCCTGGGCCGGCGGCTCGGCGAGGTTACTGGCGACGAACTGTCGCAGCTCCGGGGGACACGACACCGACGACAGCAGTCTCTCGAGCAGGCCCGCGAGACTCCTGGGAGGGCACTCCTTCGAGGCGTGGGTCCGCCATCCACGACGAGCGTCCCATCCGCCGTGATCGCGATCGATTCCGGAGCGGGAACAAACGCCAACCCACTGGCCCGCATGGTGTCTGCGAGCTCGGCGATCAGCGCCACCGCCTCGTGCCACTCCAGCGAGGAGGATGGCCGCTGCAGATCTGCAACCGGGGTCATGCTGACCACCGATCCGTGCGACTCATTCCTGAGGCCACGCGAGCCGCGCCAGCCTGCGCACCGAAGCTGGGAAGCCCGACGATGGGACTGCTCGACGGGCCGGTATCGAACTCACCGCTCCGGAACTTCCGGAAGTCGACATTGCAGTCATGCGTGCTGAGGAAGTTCAGGAACCGCTTGTAGTCCTCCGGAGACATCCCGAACAGCGGCAGGAGCGCCCGATAGTTGCCGCGTGTCGTCGCGAGGCCGCGGCGCACGAGCTCGCGGATGTCGTGGCGCGTGATGTCGCGAGACAGGAACCTGGGGTGCACGTGCTCGAAGAAGGAGCAGCCATCCTTCACCAGGGCCTGATAGAGATCGTCGGCCACCTGGCGCCGCCGCTCGTGCTGCGGGATGAGCCTGATGTGCGGCGCCGCCAGCGAGGGCGGCAGATCCGCCGGCTCGATGACGTCCGCGGACGACAGCGCCAGGGTCTCCTCGATGACGTTCTGGAGCTCGCGCACGTTGCCCGGCCATCGATGCGCCATCAGCGCCTGCATCGCGGCTGGCGAGACGGTCGCCGTCTGGCCGAACCGCGCCACGAAGGCCTGGACCAGCGCCGGAATGTCCTCGGGACGATCTCTCAGCGGCGGAACGGCGAGACTGATGACGCGCAGGCGATAGAGCAGGTCCTCGCGGAACTCGCCGGCCGCCACGCGCTCCTTGAGGTTCCGGTGGGTCGCGGCAATGACGCGCACATCGACCGTCGTCCGCGAATGGTCGGCGCCGACCGGCTGAATCTCGCCATTCTCGAGGAAGCGGAGCAGCAGCGCCTGCATGCGCAGGCTCATCTCCCCGACTTCGTCGAGGAACAGCGTGCCGCGATGCGCCAGCTGCAACTGGCCCGCCTTGTCGCGATACGCGCCGCTGAAGCTGCCGCGCACGTGACCGAACAACTCCGATTCGAGCAGCGTCTCGGTCAACCCGGCACAGTTGACGGCGACGAATGGCGCCTGCGCTCGTCGGGAGCTCGCGTGAATGTGGCGGGCGATCAGATCCTTGCCGACTCCCGTTTCACCGGTGATCAGCACCTTGGCGTCGGACGCGCCCGCCCTGGCGGCGAGCCGCACCACATCGGTCATGACCCGGCTCACGGTCACGATCTGACGGGACCTGAGCGAGGCTGATTCTCAGCACTCTGATAGTCGGAGGTGGGGAGCACACGTGCTACTGCGTTCATCGATGCAACCAAAAAGGGCCGGCCGCTCAGCGAAATGCTGAACCAACCGTCAGGAACTTGTGGATGAGAGGCGGGCGAACGGGCCCAGGCGTGCCTAGTCCACGAGCGAACGCTGACTAGGGAAGCAAGGAGCATGCCGAGACCCGGGACGGACATCCGACATTCACCAGAAAGGATGTCCAGTCCGCACGGTGCAAAGTGGAGTGCAGCCGGGAATTGGTGCGGATTTCTGGGCGATTCGACCGTCAGTCTGGCCGGCGCCAGACCGGCGTCTGGCACCTGCGGGATTTCCAGCAATCCCGGAGGAATACTGGAAGGGGCAGCCATGCCCTTGGCGGCCATAAGTGTCGCCGGGCCGATCGGCATGTCGGAATTACGACCATTCTGCGGAGCGGCTCAGCTGCCACTCGCATGCGACGACCTCCTCATCGTCAGCCAGGCCGCCGGGCGCTTCAGAAAGGCCGAGAACGACACCCGACTCCACGGCGAACTGGACGAAACGCAGGGAACGGTGTCAACCAAGGTTCTAGCGACAGCAGCCATCGGCTGTCTGGCTCCGGACAGACGAAGTGTCGGTCCGGACCAGATACCGGCAGAACCGCGAGGGCCCTCTACCCCAGAGAACACAACTCTCTCGCCCGAAGCCATCCGGCACTCGATTTGCGTCTCGATATAGCCACGCTCGAGAGCGCCAACGTCTCGAGAGGACTGGATCGTGAAGCTGTCTGGTTGTCATCCCGGCGTTCAATGAACGGCGCAGGATTCGCGAGATCGTCATCGCGCGTTGGAAGACTACCTGACGTACGAGGAAGGGCAAGAAGATCGGCTGGCGTGACGGACTCCGCGCGATTTGGTGCATTGTCAAGTTCCGGCCGAGTCGCATACGAACGAGGCTGTCGGCCGTCGGCGGTGCGCGTCAGACCCACAGGAACATTTGTACCCATTGACAGCAGGTCAGCGCACATTCCGTCTGCCTGAGCGCCTCTTCAGCGAGATCTGACCGCCAGTCCATGCGTGTCTCGACCGGACGACCATCCGCTCCGCCTTCGGAGATCACGTTCGCTCTCATCATCGCCATTGCGATTGTCTGGGGCTACGTAATCGTCATCTTCTTCCCTCGTCAGCCGATTCTCGGCGGCGACTTCATGCAGTTCTACACATTCGCCGCGATCGCGCGCGGCGGTCGCTGGGCAGCGCAGTACGATTGGGCCGCGTTCCATGAACTTCAGGCCGCGCTCGTGCCCGGCTCTTGGAACTACTTTTACGCCCCCGCCTATCCCCCGCTTGTTCCAGCCCTCTACCTTCCGTTTGCTTGCACTTCATTTGTTATGGCGTTTGCGGTGTGGGCCGCGACAACCGCTGACAGTCTATGCGTTGCTGATGGATAAGGTCGCCGCCTCGTGCCTCGCACTCAGCAGGCGACATGTCCTTCTGGGGTCATTCCTCTTTCCGGGCTTCATCGCACTCATCGTGATAGGGCAGACGACGATGTGGCCCCTGCTCGGATTTGTGACGGGCTGGCTGGCACTTGAACGGGCGCGTCCGATGCTCGCGGGTGTCCTTTTTAGCCTCGTGGCCGTCAAACCGCATTTCGGGTTGGGCCTCGCGCTCGTCCTGTTGTTCTCTCGCTCATGGAGGACGATCGCTGGCGTGATGGCGGGGCTTGCTCTCCAAGGCACACTGTCATTGATCGTGTGCGGGCCCGATGCTATCAGCGCATACGTCAATACTACGCTTGCGGTGGCGAGTAACCCCGCCGCGTTAGAACCAATGGACACTCGTCACACTCACGCGCTTCACGCGGCGCTTTCGACGTTCATGCCGGGGCGCACCGCGTTTGCGATTTGGCTTGTCTTGAGCGTTGGCATTGGCTGGTTGGCCGCTCGGATCTGGCGTGCGAATACGCGGTGGACGATACGGATCACTGCATTGCTACTTGCCAGCGTACTCATCAGTCCGCATGTCCTCGTTTACGACGGGGTACTCCTTGCGCCCGCTGTTTTCTGGCTGCTCGATGACAGCGTGGTTTCTGGCAGACGGGGAACGGGCATCGCCGCTCTGGTATTGGCGGTTATTTTCGTGCTGCCTGTCATTCGTGTCGGCGGCGTCCCGCTGACTCTGCCTTTGATGATGTGGCTCCTCTGGAGATGTCGTCCAACGTGGCCGCAGGAGCCACTTTTGGCTTGATCCGAAGCGCGCGCTAGCGAGGTGCGCCGTGATCTTCGTCGCCTCGCTGGTCAGCCAGCGCTTCATTGCACCACCGGTTTCACCGATGTCGACGGTTTGAGAAAAAGAGGTCGCGGAGGTGACAGTGATCACCTCGTGCCAGACGTATTTCTCCGGCCAGTTCCACTTCGGTGTCGAGAACGAGCGCGTTCCCGCTCCATTTCGGCCCCGGACGCGTCGAAGGCGGAAACATCTCGCATCCACCCGGATTCACGTTGATGCACCACAGGTGTTGAAGACCGCGTGCGTGGTCCCACCAGATGATGCCAAACCCGAACAGCTCCCCGATGGGCGTCTGCGCGTGGTATCCTCGAGCAGCGTGAATTCTCCGGGGCCGGAGCGCCAGACCACTTCGCCCTGGCCGGATCCCCCGGCCGGGGTCGGGCCGATGGGTTCGTACTTCTCCCGCGTCGTCCATCGGCCGGCGAGCGCCCTGGTCAGGGCCTGCAGTTCCGGCGCCGGGACTGGGGCCTTCGCAGGCGCGGTCTCACCGTTCATGGCTTCAGCCTGGCGATCAGCTGCGCGCTGATCGTACTGGCGCCGCATGAAGCGGGCCACACGACGAGAAGTGCCATCGGGAACGCGACACGATCACCCATCACCGCACGTCCTTCCATCCATAGAGTCGTCGCGCATTGTCGCGCAGGACCCCGCGCCCCATCTCGACGGCGCGCTCCTGGTCGATCACGCCGTCCCGGACCAGTCCGGCCAGGGCCAGGTACAGCGCGTCACGGGTGGCTCGCGAGACCACCAGGTGGTGCACGTCCGCCCCGCCGGGCACGCTCGGGTAGCTCGCCGCATCGGTGCCATAGAGCACCTTCTCCGGCGCGAACAGGAGGTACTTGCGCAGGATGGCGGCGAAATCAGGAACGGGATCGAGGAAGCTCCTCGACGAAATGTCCACCCAGACGTTCGGCTTGAGCGCGAGATAGATGGCGATCTCGAACCACGGAAAGCCGCCGTGGATGAGCACGATCGGCGTCCCGAAGAACTTCGGGTCGGCCAGCACATCCTCCAGATTGCGGACGTCGGACTCGAGCGACCGCAGGAATGGCGGAACGCCAAGCGACGAATGGATGTGGACCGGAAGCTTAATCTTGCCGGCCTCGAGCAGGATGTGTCGCCACAGGAAGTCCTGCAGGGCCAGATAGTCGTCGCGCGCGAGCGGCGACGATCTGCCCTTCGCGTAGAGCTCAGCCGCCTGCGTCTCGGGGACATCGGCAATCCTCAAGGTGCGCAGATACGCGTCATAGAACTTCACGGCGACCGCACCCTGCTTCTGCCAGCGCCGCAGCGTGTCATCGATGAAGCGGACGTACCCGGAAAGGTCCGCCGGAACCCGGGAAGATCGGCCTCAGTCAGGAATCCTTGCAGGTCTTTCTGTGCCTCCGCAATGTCCGCCTTGTGTGACGGGCTGCGCGCCATCAGATGATCGGCCGGCAGCGGATACAGCAGCGTGCTGGCATGCGGCACCCAGCGCAGGCGCTTGTCATCGATCCCCTGCCGGCTGTTCGAATTGACGAGGGCGATCTCCGTTCGCGTGTAGTCGAGGTGATTCATCCAGTAGCCGTGCTCGCCGAGCTGCTTGATCATCGCTGCCCGGGCGGCCGCGATCGCTTCGAGGCTGGACGAGGAGTCCGCGGGCTGCGCCGTGATGCCGAACCGCGCCTTCAGCATCGAAGGGAACCACGGATGCGTGCTGCGATTCATCAATGGCGGCCTGGCTGCCAGCGCCGGGTCGAACTGCCCCGGACGCAGCAGGTGTGTGTGAGTGTCGATCGCAGGAACTTGATCGAGCGCCGCGGCGAGGCGCTGAAACAGCGGATCATCCCGCCACGGAGTCGGCGGTTCCTGCGCTGCCGAGCAGAGCCGGCAGCAGGCCGGACAACACGAGCAGACAGGCGACCTGATTCTGCAGCATGAAGCCTCCCTGACGGCAAGACACGCCAAGGGCCGGAAAGCTCGAGAGAGCTCAGGGGTGCGGGACCCGCACGGCGGCCGCCGCCTGAGCGACGTTGCCTGTCTTGTCGGTCGCCGTGTAGACGACAGTGTATGCGCGACCGTTGCGCGTGCAATCCCCTGATCGAGGGGGTTCGTGCTACCGGCCGTGCGGTGGCGGACCAATGTCCTTCGCGCCCAGCCGCGCCGTGCGGGTGGTCCTGGTCGCTCACGTTCACGTTGGTTGAAAGCCGTGCGCAGTACAGGCCACTCGTCACGTGGCATGGCACGCGACGCTCAGCGGAATCTGAAATTGGCTCGCCGGAACGTGCCATCCTTCAGCCCGAGCACGGCCTGGCGGCACGTGCGCGTCCAGCGCTGGTTCGCCGTCGAGGACCAGGCCAGCGGCCAGGTCGTGCACCAGGAGCACCTCGGCTTGATGCAGGACATCGTCCATCGCGAGCGCTGGGCACGCAAGCTCGAATGGTATCGGTCGCGGAGTATCATTCCGGTCGAGGATGCCGGGGTCCGAATTGGCACGTAGGGTCTTGCTGTTTAGCAGGCTCCCTCGTCCAGGGCGTCCACGGACGACACAACGATGGCGGACAACGACCCGCTCGCCGCACCGCATCCGGTGCCGACAGGCACCGTGCTCACGAATGCCCCGACAGGTCGAGCGTACAGGTTGGGGAAGCCGCTCGGAGCGGGCGGCGCCGGAGCGGCCTATATCGCGCGGCAGGTACTCGGCCGCCCGCGACTTCGGGGCACGTTGTGCGTCAAGGTGTCGCTGCGGCCGGAGGCGTGGCATCGCGAGGCGTATTTCGGTCAACTGCTCGCCGGTGTCGCGCGCGCGATTACGATTCATGACTCGTTCGCCACGTTCGTGAAGCGTGCGGGGACGACGATCCCCTTGTATTGCCTCGTCTCCGAACTCGCAGCCCGCGGTGACCTCGAAGATTACCTGTCGACCGGTCCGAAACAGTGGTCCGAAGCCAAAATGTGCCGTGAGATCGCGCACTTGCTCCGAGTGCTGATTCACCTGCACGACTCGGGCGCCGTTCATCGCGATCTGACGCCGAAGAATGTCTTCGTCACTGCCGAAGAGACGCTGAAGCTCGGCGACTTCGGTATCGCGCGGCACCGGCGCGGCAAGCGCGACGTTCGTGCCGATGCGTTCGCGCCATGGTTCGTGGCTACCCAGATGCTGGTGCGGGCCGTGCGCACGTGGCGGCCGGCCGACGATGTGTACCAAATGGGCCTGGTGACAGCCGCTCTTGTCTCCGGGTTCACGTACGAGAAGCTGACGCCCGAGGACGTCAGAGGTCTCCCCTGCAGTCCATGGCTCAAAGCCGTTGTCCAGCGCGCCATCGGCGAGCGACGGAAGCGGTTCCCGGATGCGGCGGCGATGCTGACAGCGCTTCAGCGGGGGAAGACGCCGCCCATGCGGACGCCGCGACTCGTGTCGCTCCGAAAGAAGGTGGTGGTAATTACCGGTGGGCTGTCCATCAGCCGGCGGGAGGCATCACGCCTGGCGGTGAGTGCCGGCGCGGTCGTCCGTCCGAAGGTCGGCGGCGACACCGACGTCGTGGTGGTGGGCTCCGCTGCTCCGGACTGGAAGGCCGAGGACAAGGGACAGAAACTGCTGGACGTCGACCGCGAGGCCGAGCGTGGCCACATCATCAGCGTGATCAACGAGCGCAAGTTCCTCGCGTTCACGAGGGCCAGGACGACCAGGAGGTGAGCTAAGGTGCGAACGACCTGAGCTGCCAATGCTGCACGGTTGACTGGAACCTGAAGGAGGTTCCACTGCTCACTCCGCGCATACGTAGTCTCGTCACGCTCGATGTCGCACTCCTCGTGGCCGCAACCTCGGCCCACGCACTGACCGGCGACGCCGCCATCGTCAACGTCAAGTCGCCGGCCTTCATTGCGCTTCATGCGTCAGGCTCTCCGCTCATCAGGCTGCGGGAGCGAATTGCAGTCGGCGCGGTCGTTCCTGCTCTCGAGCCGGGTTGGGCGGCATCGAATAGGGGCATGCGAACGGAACGGTCGAAGTCGAGGGAGAAGATGTGATGGTGCTGCTCGAATGCCGGCTTCTTCATCGCCACTCGCACGAACGCCCAGGAACGGGCGATCAAGAACGCTGGTGCACGAGGAGGGCCGCGTTGTATAAGGGTGCCCAACTTGGGATGGCCAATATGGAAATCCCGGAGAGGCATCGATGAAGAGCAAGCTCGATTTTTCGCTGGCGGACGTGGTGAACGGAGCCGTCGGCGCCTTCGATCCGTACTGCATGGGCTACATGAACCCGGGGGCGAGCGGCAACGGCTACATCAGCACGATGAAGCTCTCGGTCGACAAGGTGAACGTCAAGGGCCTCGACGTCGGGGCGGCCGGGATCGTCTCGTGACGATCGCTGCGAAAAAGACGACGCCTACATCGGCCAGATCAACATGGGGACCGCCTCGTCGTTCTGCGGCGTGAACGGCGCGGTCTGGGGGTATCACCTCGCCAAGGCCGAGTCGATCGCCAACGGGACGCTGAAGCCGATGTTCGCCTATCCCGGCCCCGGGTATCCGCCTGACGACAAGCTGCCCAGGCAAGGGCCCGTGCCGGTGTATCCAGTGGCCCCGCTGCTCGACGCCGCCGAGCGCCTCTTCGGGCGGATGGACCAGAAGGGAGCCAGCGAGCAGGATTTGCGCCGCTTCCCGCCGATGCCGGGCGCGCACGTCATCTGCGCCAACAAGGACGCGAGCGCCCGCGGTCCTGGCTACTTCTGGGCTGCCATAGCCATCGCCATCGTCAAGGACCGCCACACCGAGTCGAACCTCTTCATCGAGGACGCCGACGTCATCCCGGCCACGAACTGGGTGAATTCAGACGACAGCGTGAGCTGGTCGCCGACGCCCGCGCAGGTTCAGACGCAGCTCCAGCAGCACCTGCGCAACGTGACCAAGAGCATGGTCCTCTGCGGGCAGGATCAGGACGTGCTCTTCAAAGAGATCTTCGCCGGCGTGAAGTTCATCTTCGCCGGCCAGGACGAGTGGGGCTGCGCGCTCACCTGCGCGCCCTACGTGACGCTGGCGCGCAATGCTGTCCCTGCGGGCAAGCCGCCGGCATCGATCCTCGACATGACCATCACCGAGTGGGAGAAGAGCGTCAACCTGGATCCTCTCCCCCCGGCGCCGAATTACTCCGACGTCGGTGGCATCGGCGTGAAGAAGGGCGAGCCGTAAACGCAAATCTTGTGTTGGTGATGTGGCGCAGGCCTTCAGGCCTGCCCGGGCCCGCGTTGGCCGGGCTGAAGCCCGGCGCCACCTTGGCGGGCACCCGTTGTCAACACAAGATAACTCCGCGGCCAATACCAGATCGCCCCAGCAGACTCCCCCGGGGCGCCACGTCAGGGATGTAGGCCGGCCGTGCGTTGCATGGCCGCCAGCGATCGCGCCAGCCACTCGGCTTCCGTGACCATGTCGGCCTGGCGGTTGCCCGTCGTCGGCACCCACGTCTCCAGGAACACCAGCGGCCTGGTGTGCCGGGCGCGCATCCGCGCGAGGCAGGACATCAGATCGAGCGCGCCCTCGCCCAGCGGGGCGCCGGTCACCTCGAAGCCCACGTTCGATCCACGCACGCAATAGTCCTTGAGGTGATAGAAGGCCGCACGCTCGTCGAGCAGGTCGAACACCTGGGCGGCTGATTCCCAGTTGCGCAGCGAGTTGGCGGAATCGACGCAGAACGCCATGGTCTCGGGCGGGTAGACGGTTGCCAGCTCCCTCAAGACACGGCAGGGCACGTGGAAGTGGTTCTCGAGGACCAGCGTCATGCGCGCCTCCTGGGCGCGCACGGCAGCGCTCGCAAGAAACTGCTCCAGGCGCGTCCGCGCCGGTGCCTGGCCGCTCTCGTCCTCGAGCACGATGCGAACGGCTTCCGCACCAGGGATGGATGCCGCGCGATTGAGATAGCGGGCGAGCACCTCGACATCGAGCGTCATGCACCCGACATGGAGGGCCAGGCCCTCGTCTTCGGCGGCTCGCACGGCATCGCGCCACTCCTCGTTCGTCGCGCGAAGGGGACGGGCATTCTCGCAGATCTGAAGGGCCTCCAGACCGGCCGCGCGCGCCTGACGGACGAGCGCGGACAGCGGCGGCGCCTGGCGCTCGTCGAGGAGCTGATACCGGAAGCCGTAGGACGTCGTCCCGATCGTCCAGGTCATGGGGTGCGGCGAACCAACCACTCGGTGCGCATCCTGCGCGGCGAGGTGTTGAAGTACTGCTTGAACTTGCGATCGAAGTAGGTGTGATCGTTCAGGCCGACCCGGACGGCGATGTCTCCGACCGCGAGCTCGGTCTCGCGCAGGAGCTCGCAGGCGTGCGACAGGCGCACGTGCGTGACGTAGTTGACGAACGTGGTGCCGGTCGCCTGCTTGAAGAATTTCATGAAGCGCGACCCGCTCATGCCGACCATGCGCGCGGCCTGCGAGATGGTCAGCGGCTGCGCGTAGTGCTGCTGCAGGTGCTCGAACAGACTTCCGAGCCGCCGCGCGCGCTCCTGCTGGCGGATGTATTCGGAGTGCGCGACCTCGGCACCCGCGAAGTGCTTGGTGAGATGAAAGAGGAGCTCCAGCAGATACGCCTTGCAGCCGACGCGGGCATACGGATCCTGGGCCGGGTCGAAGTAGCAGCCGACCAGACGCGCGAGCGCCTCATGGATCGGCGTCGCCAGCGGCTCGTCGCGGCGGACGATCGGGCTCACCTCCTCGCCCTGGCAGTGGAACGGAATCAGATAGGTGAAATCGCAGAGCGGCGAGGCGATGTTGTAGACGAACTCGGAATTGAACGTGATCGTCATCGCGCTGCCGCCCGCGCCGCGAAACTCGCGCAGCCCGTGCAACTTGAGATTGTCGACGACGAGGACATCGTCCGGCGCGAAGTCGAGGATGCGATCGCCCATCCGGAACTGGCCTTCACCGGAGAGCGGCACGAAGATCTCGAGCCGCTCGTGCCAGTTCATGGGATAGGCGTCGCCGACGGGCGTGAAGCGGTAGAGCTTGATGGCGAAGGGAAACTGCGGATCGAGGTCGAGCCGGTAGCGGCCGCGGGCATCGACCAGGTGGTCGACGACGAAGGGCTCGAAGCGAAGCCCGCGGGTCAGGTCGAGCAGCATGACGTCTTCGCCGAGAGTGTCACGGTGTGCCTCGAGTCTAGAGCCAGTTTGCAGTTTCCGCGCCGCCGGCCGGGCCGCCCAGGGCCGGCCAAATAGCGGCGCGACTTCCAAGGACTGCCCAGACGGCCGCTGAGGGCGGCCGGCGCTAGAAAGTGAAGCGCAGCGCGAGCTGGATCTGGCGGCTGTCGATCCGGGTGCCCGTGATGCGCCCGTAGGCGGCGTTCACCAGATTGATGTTCGGAAAGCCGAAGATCGGGTGGTTCGCGGCGTTGAAAACCTCGGCGCGGAACTCGAGACTTCGACTGGCCCCCATCGGGAAGCGCTTGGCGAGCGAGACGTCGATGTTGATGATGCCGGGCCCTTCGACGATGTTGCGGCCGGCGTCGCCGAACGAGAACGGCGCTGGTTGCGCGAAGGCCTCTGTGCTGAACCAGCGATCGACCGTGCGCTCGTCGCTGGGCAGGTTCGGATCGCCGACGAGGTTGGGCCGGTTGCCGGCGCCGGTCCCGATGTTCGTCGTGTCGCGGCCGGCGTTCGGCGTCGCCGGCAGGCCGCTCTCGAGCGTCAGAATCCCGCCGAGTCGCCAGTTGCCGACCAGGGCGTCGACGACCGCGGGCACCCCGTCGCCGAACCGCCGGCCGCGTCCGAACGGCAGTTCGACGAGCGTCGACGTCACCCAGCGCTGCCGCACGTCATAGCCCGATCGCGCGTACTCGCATGTCGTGTTGCACCAGGGGTTGTTCACGAACAGCGTGTCGCCCCCGCCGGGCCGTACGCCGCTCGTGTCGTCGAGCGACTTGCCGAACGTGTAGGCGCTCAGCACGGTGAAGCCGTTGTGGAGACGCCGCTCGGCCTTGACCTGCAGTGCGTGGTAGTTCCCGCGGCCGATCGAATCCGGATACTGAATCCAGCCGAACTGCTGGAACGGGCGGCGCGGGTCGATCGAGCCCGGTCCGGGCTGCGGGTTGTTGTAGCCGGTGATCTTCTTGAGGTTGTGCGAGCTCGACCCGACGTAGCCGACGTCGACGACCAGCTGGGGGCCGACCGCGCGCTGGACGTTCAGACTCCACTGCTCGACGTACGACGTGCGCATGCCATAGCTGTTGGCGAGGATGAGCGGTTGTGCCAGAGGAACGGTGCTGCCGCTCACCGTGCTGTTGAAGGGCATGGTCGTGAGCTGCAGGTTGGGGAACGACGCGTTGGGAAAGTCCCGCCGTAGCCCTGCGAGCGTGCGGGCCATGTCGAAGATGGAGTTGCCCATGTCGATCATGTGGTTGAAGACGCCGAAGCCGGCGCGCAACACGGTGTTCTCCGAGGGGCTGTAGGCGACCCCCAGGCGCGGCGCCCAGTTGTCGCGGTCCGGATTCACGAGCCCGGGGCCCAGACGGCCGTCGCGCACGAGCGTGGCCCGCGTGAAGCGAACGGCCTGTCCCTCGTAGGGATCCAGGCCCTCCCCCTGGTTCGAGGCACGCACCAGGATGGGATTGGCGGTGTCGAGATCGGTGATGTTGACCGACTGATCGTTGATGTCGCGGAACGGCGGCAGGTACTCGTAGCGGAGGCCGGCGTCGATCGTGAGCTTCGGCGACAGCCGCCACGAATCCCCGACGTAGGCAGACCAGTACGTGCTGCGCAGCTTCGCATCGGCCGGCTGCACGGCCGTGTACGACTGCGAGGTCACGCCGAGCAGGAAGTCCACCATGGGATCGCCCGTGCCCGTGCGCGATGCCGGGTTCTGCGAGGCCGTGCCGTCGAATTCGAACCCGCCCAGCGCGAACTGGTTCCCGAGCTGGTTGTAGTGAATGACCTTCGTCGAGAAGCCGAACTTCATCACGTGCTTGCCGCGCACCCAGCTCAGATCGTCGGCGGCCTCGAAGATGTTGTTGTGCGTGAGGTAGACGTTCGTCCGATCGCCGAAGCCGGTGTAGCCCGTGATGCCGAACGTCGGCAGGCCCCAGAAGGCGGGATCGCCCGAGAGGTTGAGGCCCGAGATCTGGAGGATCTCGCCGTTGATGTCCTCGGTGTAGGCGTGCGTGCCGACCACGGTGTTGTCGAAGCGGCTCCAGCCGAAGCGGGCGCTGTTGACGAGCGCAGGTCCGATCACCCAGGTGTTGCCCCCGGTGGCCTGATCGGGCCGGGTGTTGGTCCACGTGCCCAATCCGGGGAAGGCCGCCGGCGCGTACTCGCGATCCTTGGCCCAGCTGAACCGGCCGTACCAGGTCACCGCGTCCGACTGCACCATGTCCACCCGCGCCAGCCATTGGTCAGTGTTCGTCTGCCGCGACTCAGTGTTCAGGTAGTTGCTCGCGGTACCCGGCAGGTTCGCCTCGGGCCAGTACAGCTCCATGGCGGTCTGCGCCTTGGCGTCGATGCGGCTGGCCGGGACCTGGTTGTTCGGGAACGGCTGCGCCGTGATCGTCCCGTCGGGCTGCTGCACGCGCGTCGCGGGATCGTAGATGACGTTGCGCCCGGCGAAGTTGCCGGCCCGCAGCGCCGCGAGCGGCACGCTGCTCCGCGACGTCAGCGCCTTGTCCTCCCGCAGCCCCTCGTAGTTGGCGAAGAAGAACAGCTTGTTGCGCAGCACCGGACCACCGACCGTGCCGCCGAACTGGTTCCGCTCGAACGGCGGAATGGGATCGGTCTTGCTGTCGAAGAAGTTCTTGGCGTCGAAGGCCTCGTTGCGGTGGTACTCGAACAGCGATCCGTGGATCTGGTTGGTGCCGGATTTGGTCGACACGTTGATCTGCGTCACGCCGAAGCCGTACTCCGACGGATAGGTGGCGCTCTGCACCTTGAACTCCTGCAGCGCGTCGACCGAGGGCAGCAGGATGTAGGTGTTGAAGTTGGGATCGGTGTTCTCGACGCCGTCGAGCGTGTAGTGGTTGAACTGGCCGCGCTGGCCGTTGATGGTGATCTGCTGCCGCGAGCGATGCCCGCCCTGGAAGTCGGTCGCGCCGGCCGAGGGCGAGGCGTTGATGTTGACGCCCGGGGTGAGCGCGGCGAGCTGGAGGTAGCTTCGGCCGTTGAGCGGGAGCTCGACGATGCGCTTGTTGTCGATCACCTGGCCGACGGTGCTGTCCTCGGTCGCGAGCAGCGCCGCGCCGCCGGTCACTTCGATCGACTCGCTGACGACGCCGGCCTCGAGCGTGAAATCGGCGCGCGCCACCTGCTGCACCTGCAGCACCATGTCACGGCGGGTCTGCGTGCGAAACCCCTGCAGCTCGACGACGACGGTATAGCTCCCCGGCGACAGCGCCGGCACCGAATAGACGCCAGCATCGTTGCTGACGCCGTGGCGCGCGGCACCCGTGGCCGTGTTGGTGACGGTCACCGACGCGCCGGGCACGATGCTGCCCGTCGTGTCGGTGACGGTGCCGGTGATCTCTCCGGTGCCCTGTGCGAATGCCGCGGTGCCCAGTGCGAGGAGCAGCACGATGCTGCGAGCGAGAGTCGTCAAGCCTGCCTTCATTGCGGTCCTCCATGAAGGAGCGCGTGCCGGTCACGCGCGGTGCGGGTGAATGCGCGACCAGCAGCCGATTGCGACGAGGTTGAGCGCAGCGGCCAGATAGAAATACGTGCCGGCGGTGCCCGTCGATTCGAGCAGCACCGGGAAGGTGATCGAGCTGACGAACGATCCGACGTTGCCCACCATGTTCATCGCGCCGGAGAGCAGTCCCGTCCGCGGGCCGGCCAGATCCTGACAGCTCGTCCAACTCGGGCTGAGCGTCATGTCGACACCGAACGTCGCCAGCGAGAAGCAGGCGATCGCGCCGGCGGCGGTCGTCATCGACGGCGCCAGCACGAGGCCGGCAATGCCCAGGCCGAAGCCGATGGTCGCGGGCAGCACCCGCGATCGCCGCGCGTGGCCGCGCCGGTAGATGGCGTCGACGAGGGCGCCGCTCAGCCAGTTGCCGACGGCGCCGAGGTACAGCGGCACGCTGGCATAGGCGCCGGCCTCGGCCGCGCTGAGCGCGTATCGCGACTGGAGGTATGGCAGCAGCCAGGTGAACGCGATGAAGAACGTGAAATTCGACGCGAAGTACTGGAGCGCGAGGAGGACGGCGTTGGCGTCCCAGAGCGAGGCGCCGCTGCGGGCCGTGGCTTCCGCCGGCGTCGTGACGGCCGGAGAAGGGATTGAACGGCCCTCCCCGAATTCCTGCGCAGGCGTGCTCCCGCCGGTCTGGGCAGCCTTCTCCGCGGGCGTGTTGCGAAACCACACGGCCCAGATGCCCGCCAGCACTACGCCGACGGCGGCAAGGGCCCAGAACGTCCCGCGCCAGCCAAACAGCGCGATGGCCGCCGACACGACCGACAGGCCGAACGCGGCGCCCAGACGCGAGCCGATGAAGAGGAGCCCCTGCGCGCCGCCGCGGTCGCGCGCGGGAATCCAGTTGTAGATGGCGCGGCTCGCCGTCGGGTAGATGCCAGCCTCGGCGAGGCCGAAGAGGAAGCGCACGGCGACGAGCGCCGACACCGTCGTCATGAGCGCCGTCATCCCGGTGAAGAACGACCAGGCGACGACGATGGTGGCGAGAAAGACCCGCGGGCCGAAGCGATCGGCTGCCCAGCCCGACGGCACCTGTCCGAGCGCGTAGCCCAGGGCGAAGACGCCGAAGATGAAGCCGAACGCGACGTCGCCGATCCCGAGTTCGGCAGCCATGCTCGACTTCGCGCCCGAGATCGCGACGCGATCGACGATCGTGAGAAACGAGAAGACGAAGAGCAGCGCCAGCACGCCGCGACGCGCGGAGGCGGCTGGCACGATCGTCGCCGACGGCGTCACGCGCGGGCCGGCAGACATCGCTCGAGCTCGCCGAGCATCGGCGCCAGGCGCTGGTGGCTCAATGCATCGAGGACGGCCGCGGCGTCGAGACCATCGAGCCAGCGGCACAGGGTGTCGGTGATCGAGAGGTTCGCGGCGAACACCTCGCGCGCATCCTGCCGGACGGGAAAGGTGTCCGCCGTCATCCAGCCGCGATAGCCGTCCTGCCTCAGATAGAAGAGGAATTCGGCCCACGGCCAGAGGTGCTGCGACCCGGCGAGCAGGTCCCAGTCCCAGCGCGCCGTGGCGTCGCAGAAGTGGATGTAGTACGGCACGCGCGCGATCAGGACGTCGGCGAAGGCGGCCGCCGGCAGCCCGCCGCCGCAGAGCGCATGGCCGACGTTGAAGGTGATGCCGACCGAGGCGAGGCCGACGTCGCGGCAGAGCCGAAGGACCTTCGCCGGCACGTCGAGGATCCCGGTCGTCCTCGGCTCGGCCGGCTTGTGCTCGAGGTGCAGGACGACCTCGGGCAGATACGACCCGGCGCGCGCGATCGAGTCGGCCATGCGCGACCAGACCCGCCGGTAGTCCACCTGGAACGACACGTCGTAGCCGTCGGCGAGCGGCGCGCACGTGATTCGTGGCGTGCCGAGCTCGCGCGCGAGCCGCTTGCCCTCGCACAGCAGGTCCACGGCGCGGGCGCGAACGCCCGCGTCCGGCGACGAGAGCGCGCCGTGAAGAAACGCACGCTCGCCTTTCAGGTTGACGTTGACCGCCGCGACCTCGAGGCCGAACCGCTGGAGGTCATCCCTGATCTCGGCCGCCGTGCGAACCTCGTCCGGAAAGATCACCTCGACGCCCTCCACGCCTGCCACCTCGCTCGCGCAACGGAGCTTCTCGCCGATCGCGAGCGGCCGCTGGTAGTCGCAGAAGCGATCGCGCAGCAGGCCGAAGAACGGGGTGAGCACGGCGTGACGCATGGGTTCCCGCGGCTTTCCGGGCAGGGTTTCGGCACCCGCTGCCTACGTACGGTTCGGGCTGGCGCTCTGCGGGCTCGGCACCGCGAACATCTCGCCCTCGAGGAGCTTCATGATCGGCAGGAACTGATGGCGCTCGAGGTGATCGCGGATGAGCCCGCGATCGACGCGATCGAGCCACGCCCAGATCCGCTCGGTCATCCGCACGTTGAAGGCGAAGGTCTCGAGCGCATCCTGGCGGACCGGCGAGGTGTCGGATGTGATCCAGCCGTCGTAGCCCAGCTCCTTGAGGTAGTAGAGGAACTCGACGTAGCCCCACAGGTTGCACGTGCCCACCATGAGGTCCCAGTCCCATTTCCCGTTGTTGTCGTTGATGTGCACGTAGTACGGGTGGCCGCTCATCGCAACGTGCGCCAGCGCTTCGGCCGGCGTCTCGCCGCCGTAGATCGAATGACCCGTGTCGATCGTCACGCCCACGTTCCCCGCCACGTCGTCGCAGAGCAGGAGCGCCTTGGCCGCCGAGTCGAGCAGACAGTGCACGCGCGTCTCGGACGGCTTGTACTCCATGAAGAGGGTGATCTCCGGCCGATGCGCCGCGGCTTCCTTGACGCAGTCGACCATGCGCTCCCAGGCGCGGATGTAGTGCGTGTGGAAGGAGTAGTCGTAGCCGTCGCTGAGCGGGCAACACGTCACCCGATCGACGCCGATGGCATGCGCATAGTCCTTCGCGCTCTTGATGAAGTCGACCGCCTTCGCGCGGACAGCGGGCTCCGGCGACGACAACGCGCCTTCGGAGAACAGCCGGTCGGCCTTGATGTTCACGTTGACGGCCGAGACCTCGAGCTGCCGGGCGGCGAGCAGGGCTCGGAGCGTGTCGGCGTCAGGCACCTCGTAGGGGTGCACGACCTCGGCGCCGGTCACGCCGGGAATCTGTCGCATCAGATCGAGCTTCTGCTCGAGCGTACGGGGCTCCTGGGTACTCGCAGAACCGATCGCGCAGCAATCCCAGGAACGCGGTGATGATGGCGTGCTTCATGCCTGTGCCCCGACAGTGAAGGGGGAATCCCGCGGTCGTCCGAAGAACACGATTCCCGCCGTGTGCGACACGTACGGCTGGACCCTTCGCCTCGCCCTTCATGGGGGCGTCGTCGAAGCTGGCGTGGACCGCACCCGCCTCCCAGCCGCGTGCCCGTTCGTCTTGGATCGGCGAAACGGTAGCGCCGTTCACCATCGGCCGACTAGCGGTGATCCGACCGAAAACTAGGACGATCCTCCCGTTGTCCGGAAGAGCTGGCGCACCGCTCGTCGCGCGGCGCGTCCGTCGGCGCCGACCCTCACCCACGGGACGCGGTTCGACGCGAACGAGAGGATCGTCCAAACTTTTGCTCGGATCACCGCTTGTGCGGCTGGTCCGGTCGCGCTACGGTTCGCGCATCGACGGGCAACGCAAGGACGAGGCAGATGCCGGAGGAGTCAATCGCAGACTCTCCAAGGAGATTGAGCATGCGGTTGTCGCAGGATCGAGCCGCGGTGGGGCGTGAGACGCGAAGTGTGAGGACCCGCGCACGGGGCGGGTGGTGGACCCTGGCGCTGGCGCTGGCGGTCCTCTTTCCCGACGTGAGCGGAGCGCAGGCGCCGGCCGCCTCCGTGAGCGGCGAGCTCAAGCGATGGCACAAGGTGACCGTGACGCTCGACGGTCCGCCCGCCTCGGCAACCGGCACGCCGAACCCGTTCCTCGACCTGCGCATGGACGTCACGTTCACGCACGCGGCGAGCCGCACGACCTATCGTGTGCCCGGATTCTTCGACGCCGATGGCGACGCCGCGAACACGTCGGCGACCTCGGGCGCGAAGTGGCGCGCACACCTCGCGCCCGACCAGGTCGGGCAGTGGAACTACCGCATCTCGTTCCGGCAGGGCCCTGGTGTTGCCGTGGCGGACTCGCCGACAGCGGGGACCGCCGTCGCGCCATTCGACGGCCGCACCGGCTCGTTCACGGTCGTCGAGACGGACAAGAAGGGCCGCGACTTCCGCGCCAAAGGCATGCTCAGGTATGTCAACAGGAACCACCTCCAGTTCGCGGGCACCAGCGAGTTCTTCCTGAAGGTCGGCTCCGACTCCCCCGAGAATCTGCTCGCTTATGAAGACTTCGACGACACGCCCAACTACAAGTGGGAGGGCCGGCTGGGCGGCAACTTCCGCAAGAGCTGGAAACCACACGTGGCGGACTGGAAGTCCGGCGACCCGACCTGGAAGGGCGATAAGGGCAAGGGGCTCATCGGCGCTGTGAACTATCTCGCGTCCAAGGGTCTGAACTCGCAGTCGTTCCTGACCTACAGCGTCCACGGCGACGACCGCAACGTCTCGCCCTACATCGACTCGGAGGATCGCACGCGCATCTCGGTGGCGAAGACGGCGCAGTGGGAGATCGTCTTCGAGCACATGGAGCGTCTCGGCATCTTCATGGAGTTCAAGCTCATGGAGATCGAGAACAACTGGGACATGGACGCGGGCGAGCTGGGGCCCGAGCGCAGGCTCTACTACCGCGAGCTGATTGCGCGCTTCGGCCACCATCTCGGCTTCTACTGGAACGTCGGCGAGGAGAACGACAACACGCAGCGGCAGCGCAAGGCCTTCGGTCAGTACATCGCGGCGACCGATGCGTACAAGCACCTCATCGTGATCCACAACATCGGGAGCTGGGAGCGCCTGTACCGGCCGCTGATCGGCAAGGCGTCGCCCTACAGGGGCGCCTCGCTGCAGATCGATCTCTACGACGTCTACGACGTCACCCGCTTCCTGCGCATGGCTGCCGACGCCGCCGGCTCGCCGTGGGTGATCTTCCTCGACGAGACCCGCCCCGGCCCGGCGGGGATGGCGCTCGGCCAGGTGAATGCCGCGGTCGCCCGTGACGTGGCGGACCCCGGACACGACGACGGACGCAAGGGCGCTCTCTGGGCGAACATCATGGCCGGCGGCGCCGGCATGAACACCTACGTCGGCTTCGGCACCGACGTCGGCGAGAAGAGCACGACCGCCGGGACGATCGACGTGCCGGACCTGATGCTGCAGGACTTCCGCGTCTACGACAAATGGTGGGACCAGATGCGGGTCGCGCACGAGTTCTTCGTTGGCAACCGCATCCCCTTCCAGGACATGACCAACCGCAGCGAGCTGGTGTCGACGGGCTGGGCGCTCGAGGGCAAGGGGATTCTCGTCGCCTACTTCCCCAACGGTCCGGTCGGCGGCAATCGGGCTTCGTCGACAGGCGCCGCGTACGCGCCGCGCTTCCCGGGATCGCGTCCAGGGCTCGGCGCCGCGATCGATCCGTTCGACGTGCCCAAGGTGCAGCAGGCTCCCGGAGCGAAAGGTGGTCCCGGCGCGGTCGGCCCGAACGCGGGAGGCGATCGGCACGGGCAGGCGGCTAGCGCAGGGCCTGGCTCGCCATCCGAGACGCCGACGATCGATCTAGGCGCCTACCAGGGAACCTACGAAGTGCGATGGTACGACCCGAAGAAGGGCGGGGCGCTCCAGGTGGGCACCGTCGCAACGCTGACGGCGGGCGGGAAGGACTGGGTCGAAGTGGGTCGGCCCCCAAGTGATCCCAAGCGAGACTGGGTACTGCTCGTGCGTCCCGCCACTGGCGCTCGCACCGACTCCCGCTGACGAAGCAGCTCAGCGTCGAGCCCGGAGTTCACTTGTGATGACGTAGTGTCCGGCTTCAGCCGGACCCGGGAGTCCGCCTAGAGGCGGACACTACGACTATCAACGCAAGTGAATTCGGGGGTTGAGGGCACAGGAGATTGCTAGCGTGTCGTGAGGACGACGACCCAATCCTGTCGATCAGGCGGGTGGTATTCGAAACGATCGTCGCCGGCGGGCGCGGGCAGCAGCGACGAGGTGCCGGTGCGAGGATCGATCTGGCGCGCGCGGAGATGCGAGCCGTTCTCCAACGTCAGGGTCACCGCGCCGCCGATGCCCCGAAGATAGAGCAGGTACTGTTTCCCTGGTTCGGCGAGCGCCCAATAGGTCGTCTCGGGCGGAGCGAGACGATTGAGTTGTTTCGCGTCGTTCCCTCGGGTCACGCCTGCCCGCACGAGCTCGTCGTGCGGCTCGAGCGTCCACCACTCGAGGCCGGTGAACACGCCCTTGATGTGTCCGATCTGCATTTCCCACGGCTTGTTGCGCGGCGCGTCCAGATCGAACGGCCCCGGGTCGCGATTGCCGCCGAAGTACGTCGTGCCGAAGCCGGTGACGACGTAGCCGCCGGCCATGACGATGTCCCAGGTGGCGTGCCGCATCGCACTCGAGACTCGTGCTGTTGTCCTTGTCGGGCACGCCGTCGCCGCTCTGGTCGCGGAGGAAATAGCCGTACTCCGAATTGACGACCGGCTTGTCGTAGCTTGCGCGACTCCAGGCACGCGCCGTGCAGGTCGCGGTAGTTCTGCTGATAGTCGCCAAACGTCATCCAGCTGGCCTCGTTGAACTCGCGCACGCTGCCGTGCTGCGGTCATCGGATGGATGCCGATCATCCGGTCGTGCGGATCGGCTGGCGGCGAGCGCGTCGCCGATCTCGATGAACTCGCTGCCTGACCGCCTCCTCGGTCGCTGCGGCGCGCGTGCGCACTTCGCCGTGCCACTCGCCGGAGACGATGAAGTACACGTCGTAGGCGCTGTAGCGCGCCGCGATGTAGCGGGCGTACCGCTTCCGCGCTTCGACGTCGGGAAACATCCGCCAGGCGAACGGCTCCTGCTTCCGCTTGTCGCCCCAGGCGATGGCCAGGCCGCAGACGATCCCTTTGCGTTCGCGTAAGCGACACGCCGATCGACTTCCTGCCAATAAGCCGGGATTGATCTTCTGGGCGGCGATGTCGTCAAACGGCTGGACCGCCGTTGATTGCCCCAGCCGGCTTCGCTCAGGAGCATCGAGTGCAACACGTTGAAGCCCTGGGCCGCGCGCGCGTCGATGTAGCGCAACGCCGCCGCGCGGTCGTGCTTTTCTTCGCCTTGTCGGTGAAGAGCGCCCAGGCCGTGTCGCCCAGGAACCAGAAGCGGCGAGCCGTCCTGCCGTGCGAAATGCTGCGGATGCGACGCCAGCGGCACGATCGATCCGCGCGCCTTTCCCTCCCCGGCGGTCAGCCGGCCGGTCCGGCCGTCGAGGCCGCCGTCGCGGCTCCTGACCTTCCACGTCCACGCGCCGGCGCGGTCGGGAGCCAGCCGCAGCAGCCAGCGCGAGCCGCCCGCCCAGAAGAGCGGGACCCGGCGTGTGCTCCCGTCCGGTGCGGTGACCTCCGCATCAGCGGTCAACTGCGTGTAAGGGTTGGCATACGTCCCGGTCGCCTGGTAAGCGACTTCGTGCCGTGTCAACCGCGGGACGTCCGGTGCCTGCGACGAGAGGCCGGTCGAGAGGAGTACAGGACGAAGGCAAGCGACGAGGACACCGACAGCGTCTGCCGATCGAGGTAGTTCAACGGCGTCGCCTGGAAGAGCAGGCCGACCAGGAGCCAGCGGCGGTCGCCCATCATGGCTCGAGGCCCAGGAGGCGCGCCGGATTGGTCTGCACCATCTGCCGCACGCTCTCCTCGTCGAACCCCGCGGCCAGCAGACGCGCGATGTAGACGCGGAGGCCGTCGACCGGTGCCGCGTGCTGCGGCAGGCCGTAGTCGGTGGCGGCAATCGTGGTCTCGCAGCCGACGGCGCGGATCTGGTCGACGAGCGTCTCGAAGGAGACCCCTGCCGGCTGCCCGGCCTCGGTCGAGACGAGGCAGCGCTCGAAGAACACCGCACCCCGGGAGGCCAGGGCCTGCTGCGTCTCGACGGGCATGGCCGTCACGCCCCACTCCGGGTGGGTCACGCTGATACGACGCACGCCGAGGTCGAGCGCGGCGTCGATGAGCACGATCGACTCGTCGGGGGCGAGATGGCCCGTTGCGACCACGGCATCCGCAGCGGCTGCGAGTCTCAGATATCTCGCGGACCTCGGATGTGAGACCCCTGCCGTTCAGCACGGTGATGCCACCCGGGTCGCCGAAGTGGCGCCGGTGGTTCGCGGCCGACTTGGTGGGCATCCAGATCTGACGCGCGCCCGCGGCCAGCGCGACCTCGACGGCCCGCGGATTGAGCCCACCCACCGGATCGTTGAGCGCGATGCCGCCGAACACCTGCACGCGGTCCTGCACGCGGTTGAGGAGGTAGGCGCGCTCGGCTGTGGACGCGACGTGCGACTTCAGCACGATGGCGCGCAGCCCGGCTCCCGCGGCGTCCGCCACGAGCTCGAGATCGTCACGCTTGCGCGCGATCACGTCCGGGTAGCTGTGCACGTGGCACTCGATGGCGCCGCACAGGATCGCATCCGCCCGTGCGGCGTTCGCCGGCGCTGGACCGCGGCCGTCCGTCATCGCGCCGCGCCTCGCGCCTTGAGCAGCGCCCACCGATCGATCCGCCGATCGATGCTCTCGCGATCCTCGCCAGCCTCGATCGCGCGCCGAATCTCCCCTTCCGCCCGCTTTCCCGCCTCGGCGTATTCGAGCACTTCCTCCGCGATGGCCGCCGGCACGACGACGATCCCGTCATCGTCGGCAACCATGAAATCGCCCGGCGCCACGGCGACGCGCGTCTCGATCTGCCCGCTCATCGTGATCGGCGCGTTGAAGTCGCGAACCTGAAAACGGCCATGGGCGAGGACCGGCGTCACGAAGCGGCACCAGGTGGGGAACGCCATCGCCACCGATCGGTTTCGTCCCGCGTGCCGCCATCGATGATGATGCCGGCGGCGCCCTTCACTTTCGCCGTCGCGGCGGTGTTTCCGCCCCAGGGGCCGCCCTGAAAGTGGCCGCCGCAGTCGAAGACGATCACGTCCCCGGGAGCGATCGCGCGGAACATCTCGTAGCTGAACGCCGTGCCCCAGCGGCCGTCGGCGCGCTCCAGGCTGGTGCCGGACAGCGTCAGCGCGGGGCCCGCAATACGGCGCCCCCTCGTCAGCGGACGCAGCGCCGCGCTGAGCGCCTGGTTCGCATGCCCCATCTTGTCGAGCACGTCGAACACGGTGGGCGACGCGACGCGGCGGTAGCGGTCGATCAGCTGATCACGGGTGAGCATGCGAGGTTCCCAGGTGCGCGAGCTCCGGCACGAGGTGCCGCACGGGCTCGCCGCGCGAGAAGCGGAGGAGGTTGGCGAAGACCGCGCCCATCTTCGTCCGCAGCGCGTCGCACGTGCCGGCGGCGATGTGCGGGGTGATGAGCACGCGATCGAAACGCAGGAGCGGATGATCGGCCGGCGGCGGCTCGCGCTCGAGCACGTCGAGCGCCACACCCCCGAGGCGTCCCCGCTCGAGCGCGTCCACCAGGGCCGCTTCGTCGACCAGCCCGCCGCGCGCCGTGTTCACGAGGATGACCGTCGGCTTCATGAGCGCCAGCGTCCGCGCACCGATCAGGTGCCGGTTCGATGCGGTCATCGGCGCATGGAGGCTGACAATGTCGGCGGTGCCGATGAGATCGTCCAGGGTGGTTGCGGCCTCGACACCCGGCATCGGCTCCAGCGCGATCGGATCGAAATACCGGACCCGCGCGTCGAAGGCGAGCGCGCGCCGCGCGACCTCGCGTCCGATGCGGCCGAAGCCGACGAGCCCGAGCGTCTTTCGACGCAGCTCGAAGGAGCTGCCCCGCAGGTCCCACTGGTGCCAATGCCCGCGGTGCACGTCGCCCGCCGCGATCATCAGCCGCTTGTACACCGCGAGGATCAGGAGCATCGTGTGCTCGGCGACGCCGACCGACGTGCCCTCCGGCGTGAGGGCCAGTGGAATGGCCCGCGCGCGGCAGGCCTCGACGTCGATGCGCTCGTACCCCACCCCCTGGTGCTGAATCATGCGCAGCTTCGGCGCGGCCTCGAGGTCCGCCGCCGTGACCGGATGGTCGGCGACGAGAATGTAGTCGCACACCGCCAGCTCCCGCGACATGTCGCGGGAGGAGGGCGTGAGAAGCTCCCAGCCGGCCGGCAGCTGCTCGCGAACCATCGCCTCAATCTCGGCGGTGGCGCCAGGGTTCATGTAGAAGACGGTCGGCATGGTGGAGCCGGGATGGTCGGCCGGACGGGAGGCCTTCACTTGCCTTCGCTTGGTGGGCCGGACCTTCAGGTCCGGCGCGAGCGCCGATGATCACGGCCGGCGCGCCGCCAGACACCGCATGGGCTTGACGGAGCCGGATGCCCGTGCGCCGTTCGACCTCTTCGACGAACATGTCGACGGCCCTGCACGCAGGCCCGTTGAGCCGCGGCGGCGAAACCACCGTGGCCTCCGAGAGATCGAGCGTCGCACTCTGGCCGACGCCGTCGACGCGCGGGTGACCACCGCGGCAGGCGAACGGTGCGACCCGGACTCCGTCGCGACCGCCGCCATCACGAGGAGCACGCGGGTAGACGTGATCTTCAACATCGATCGCGACAGGCGCGACAAGGATACGCGAACATCCCTCGACGCCGCCGAGAGGAACGGCCGTTTTCACGGAGGCCTTGAACTCGACGCCGCGAGCGCCGGTCCGAGCCAGCCGCTCGGCGAACCGCTCCGCGTCGCGCGCCGGCCCTCTGTGCGGGCGGCGTCCGCGGTGGGGAACGGAGCTGAAGGGTTTCGTCCGATTCTTTGAGAGGATCTTCATAGGCACGGCGGCGGCTCGCTTGGCAGAATGCGCCCCAAAAAGACCAACGCGTCCGGTGCAGTTCCGCTCTGCGCCGGTACGGGAGGCGCCATGTCCAGCACGAACGCCGTCGCGAAGGACTCGAGATCCACGCCGCGGCAACGTCTCGCCAGGTCTGCTGCTGCTGTTCCTGCTTCCCGCGACCGTCGACGGCCAGACGACAACCGGTCAAATCAGCGGTTCTGCCGTCGATGCGTCGGGGCAGGTGCTGGTCGGTGCGACGGTCACGCTGCGCAACGAGGGCACCGGGGACACGCGCGTGGCCACCAGCAGCGACACCGGAGACTTCACTTCCCGACGCTGGTGCCCGGCAGTTACGCGGTCAAGGTGGAGCTCAAGGGATTCAACTCGACCGAGCGCACGGGGATCGTCCTGACGGCCAACGAACGGCGCGCGCTCGGGAACATCGCGCTGAGTGTCGCGACGCTGGCCGAAACGGTGTCGGTGCGCGCCGAAAGCGTCGCTGTCCAAACCTCGAGCTCGGAGAACTCCGAGCTGCTTTCGACCCGGCAGATCGAGCAGCTGGGGTCGAAGGGCCGCGACATCGTCGCGCTGCTGCGGGTCATGCCGGGCGTCAGCGCGAGCACGGACAACGCCGCCCTCGGCGACACCTTCGGCACGGCGACACCGAACATCGGGGGCACCCGCAACCGGATGAACACGTTCACGCTGGACGGGCAGACCGGCAGCGACGCCGATCTCGTCGACCGCTTCAACGGCGCGACGAGCATGGACGCGATCGCCGAAGTGAAGGTGCTGGTCAACAACTACCAGGCCGAATACGGGCGCAACGCCGGCGCGTTCGTCAATATCGTCTCGAAGTCGGGTACGCGGGAGTTCCACGGCAGCGTGTACTGGTTCAAGCGCCACGAGGATCTCAACGCCAACGATTTCTTCAACAACCGGCGGGACGCGCCCAAGCCCCTGTACCGCTACGACACGCTCGGCGGCACGATCGGCGGCCCGGTCTACATCCCGAGACGTCTTCAACAGCAACCGGGACAAGCTGTTCTTCTTCTATTCGCGCGAGGACTGGCGCATCCAGGAGCCGCGCAACCCGCGGACGGTCACCGTCCCACCGCGCTCGAGCGCCAGGGGAACTTTTCGCAGAGCCGGATCAACAATCAGCCGGTGTTCGTGCGCGATCCCGCGTCGGCCCTGCCGTGCACGGCGGCGAACCAGTCGGGCTGTTTCCCGAACCAGACCATTCCCGGCCAACCGGCTGAACCCCAACGGGCTGGCGATCCTGAATCTGTTCCCGGACGCCGAACTTCTTCGACACTGCCGACGTCCGGTGGCAACTACAACTACGTCTTCCAGGAGATCACCGAGCATCCCAAGAAGCAGAACATGCTCAAGATGGACTACACGCCCACCGACAGCGACCGCATCTCGTTCCGCGGCCGCACGTGGTGGGCGGATCGCCGCGGCTACGAAGGGCTGGCGGCGTTCAACTCCAACTGGGACCAGCTGCGCCATCACTATCTGTTCAAGGAAGACTCGGTGATGGCGTCGTACACCCGCGTGTTCTCGCCGACGATCGTCAACGAGTTCAACGCCAGCTATCGGGTGCTGGGCGAAATCGGCGACGCCACCTCCGAGACCAACTTCGATCGCGTGATCCGGGACAACGTGGGCCTCGGCGGACTCGGGCAGCTCTATCCGGCGAACAACCCGCTGCGCATCATTCCGCGCGCCAACTTCGGCGGCATTCCCAATGCCGCGAACATGACCTACGACGATCGGCTGCCGATCGACGCCGGCGACGAGCGGTACATCGTGCTGAACAACCTCTCGTGGGCGAAGGGCAATCACAACCTGAAGTTCGGCTTCTACTACGAGCGCAACTACGCGTCTGAGGGGCCGCGCACGAATTTCGGCGGCGATTTCGCGTTCGATGCCGACTGCGAACAACCCGCTGAACACCGGCAACGCCTATGCGAACGCCGCGCTCGGCGTGTTCCGGACCTACACCGAAGGCAGCAATCGCACCACCGCGCGCAACGTCATCGACCTGTTCGAGTGGTTCGCGCAGGACAGCTGGAAGGTCACGCGGCGGCTGACCGTCGACTACGGGATGCGATTCTCGCGCGCGACGCCGTACCGGTTTCCCGACCGTGATGCGGCGGCGTTCGTGTTCGAGAACTACGACCCGAGCCGGGCCCCGCTGCTGTATCAGTCGGCGCTGAATGCGGCCGGCCAGCGCGCGTCACGCAATCCGGTCACCGGCGAGCTCGGCCCGGCCGTGCTGATTGGCGCCTACGTGCCCGGAACGGGCGACGTCACCAACGGCATGGTGACCGCGAACGATCCCGCGCTATCGGAACGGGTTCACACGGCAGCAGCCGATGCAGCTCGGGCCCCGCCTCGGCTTTTCGTGGGATGTTTTCGGCGACGGGAAGACTGCGGTCCGCGGCGGCTTCGGCGTGACGAAGAACATGATTCCGTCGTCGGGCCTGATTTCGGGCGCGGCGAACAACAATCCGCCGAATCAGTTCCGCCCGCAGATTTTCTACGGCACGATGGACACGTTCCTCAGTTCCACCGGCGTGCTGTTCCCGAACAACGTCACGTCGTTCGAGTGGGACCAGAAGATCCCGACTGTTCGCACCTGGTCGATCGGCGTCCAGCGCGACCTCGGCGTCAGCACGCTGCTCGATCTCGCTTACGTCGGCAACTTCGCCCGCTACCTGAGCCAGCAGCGCAACCTCAACCTCGTGCCCTACGGCGCGCGCTTCCTGCCGCAGAACGCCGATCCGGCGAACCCGTCGACGCCGCTCGCGGACAACTTCTTCCGGCCCTATCCCGGACTCGGGAATCTCGACTACCGCGAGTATTCCGGCATCTCGAACTACCACGGGCTCCAGGCGTCGCTCAATCGCCGGTTCGTGCAGGGCGTCCAGTTCGGGGTGTCCTACACCTGGTCGAAGTCGATGGACTACACCAGCGGCGACAACGGCGGGATCCCGACCTACCAGCCGGTCGACGAATGGGTGTATGGGCTCGCGGCGTTCGACCAGCAGCACGTCGCCGTGGTCAACTTCATCTGGGATCTTCCAAGGCTGAGCCAGCGTCGGTGCCGATGGTCGTCAGAGCCGTTCTCGACAACTGGCAGTTCTCGGGCATCGGGACGTTCGCCAGCGGCACGCCGGCCGGCGTCGCTCTGGCGACCACTGACAATTTCGACTTCTCGGGCGGCGGCGACGGAACGCGCGTCAACGTGACGGGCCCCGTCGAACTACGTCAAGGAGTCGGGCTCGCTACAGTGGATCGCGCCCGGATTTCGTCGCCCGCCCGGCGCGGGGCGAGGACGGCAACACCGGCAAGTTCCTGTTCCGGAATCCCTGGCATTCACAACTGGGACATGGCGCTGTTCAAGAACATTCCGTTCGGCAAGGCCCGTCAGATCCAGTTCCGGTGGGAGGCCTACAACGTCTTCAATCACACGCAATATGCCACGGTCGATACGACCGCACGGTTCAATCCAGCCGGCCAGCAAGTCAACGCGACCTTCGGCCAGGTGACGTCGACCCGGCCGCCGCGGCAGATGCAGGTCTCGCTTCGCGTCCAGTTCTGACGCGGCCGACGAACCGGGGCCATGGCAGACGGGTATCCAGGCGGGATGCAGTCGCACGGGCGGGCCAGAACTGGCCCCCGGCGCTGACATCAACCCGACCGCGATCGCATGCGGCAGCCGCCGGCGCGAAGGTGCGGAGGTCATTGCGAAGGGGGTGGTGGGCCGGCAACCGGCCGACCGGGCGCCGGATATTTCTCCGCTTCATCGTCGAGCACGAGCACCCAGTCGCTGCCGAGGCCCTCGTACTGCGGCTTGAACTCCCGAGCGCCGCTGTTCTCGAAGGTGCCAATCTCCGTCGAGGTGCCGTTTCGCGGGTTGAACCAGAACGCCCTGACGTGCGAGCCGGAGATCTTGGCGAGATTCACCGTGAAGGCGATGCCGGCGCCCGTGTAGACGAACAGGTGGTCGGGACCGCGAATCGCCTGGATACGCTCCGGTCCGTCGAGTGGGTCGACGACGATCGACTGGTCGGGCACGCGGGCGAGCATGGGGCGCGATTCCATCAGCGTCCGGACGTGCTGCATCTGCGCCGCGCCGGGGCGATGGATCGCCTGGTCCCAGAAGTAGAGCGGGCCGTTGATCGGGCGCCGTCCCGGGGCATACATCTGCCAGACGGAGTGATTACCGTAGGCCACGTCCCGCTGCGCCGGCGAAGAGCGTCCCAGTACGCGCGTTGGCGCACATGGTTGTCCGAGGAGAAGCCGTTCTGCCGCGAGCCACGAAGAACCCGATCGGATGGTCTTCGTAGAGGGGCTCACCGTCGACACCGGCTTCACCGGCATGCGGGCATAGTCGGCGGCGATCTTGTCCCAGGGTTTCGACTTCGCTGCCGGGCCCGTGCGCCGTCTGCTGCATGTTGAAGTCGAGCCAGCGGTCGGTGTGGAACCACGTCGATGATGTGTGGCCTCCGCCCGGGTGGAACGTCATCAGCGCGGCGGTCGTAGTCCTCTCGGCCGGAGACGCCGATCGCGATCCCGCTCGCCATGGCGCGCCATACGTCCTCGAAACCCTCCCGTGTTCGATCGCCGCCGAGCACCCAGATGATCGCTTTCTTCCCGTACCGCTTCCCGAGGAACTCTCCATAGGACTGCGCGTTGTCGGCGGTGAACACCTTGTCGCCCGGGTCGGTTGACCCCAGCCATCGTCCCCACGTCGGGAGCAGCGCGACGTACAGCCCGAGCCGGTTCGCCGAATCAACGATGTAGTCCACGTGATCCCAGTAGTCGTACTGCTGCGCGTTCGCCGGATCGATCCCGGCGTGATCGCGGGCCGGGCCGGATCGTTGTCGATCGAGCGGAAGATCGCCATAGGCGTTGGGATCACCTGATCCCGTCCAACTCGGCCAGCGCGACGGCATGGATACGCGTGAATCGCTGGTCGGCGCGGAGCTGGAGGTAGCGCGCCACCTGCTCGCGGTTGGACGATGGAACAGCTCCCAGGCGGTGTCCGAGAGATACAGAAACGGCTGGCCGCCCTGCTGGATCAGATACCGCTGGTCCGGATGAACCACGAGCTGCGGCAGCGATGACTTCGCTGTCGCCGGCACCGGAGCGGATCCCGGCGGTCGGGGCGCAGGGACGGGCTGGGCGCCGGCAGCGGCCGCGCCGAGCAGCAGGAGAACGCTGAAACGCCAGGCTGGTCGCATCGTTCGACAAGTGTCCGGATGAGGGCGCATTCTGCCAAGCACGCACGGCCATGCCTATGAAGATCCTCTCAAATATTCGGACGATCGTGGCGCGTCTCAGCGAAGGGCCCCGGTGAAATTCGTCCAATCCTTGAATCGCTTCTTTCAATCCGACTCCCGGTCGCAACTGTTAGCTGTTGGCGTCGCACCGTTCCGATTCCCCAACGTCCGTCACCAGCTGCCTGCTCACGTGACTAGAACCCCTCGGTTGCCCCGTTCATCGGCTCGGGCTCGCGCCTGGAAGGAGCTGATGGCCGCCTGCGCGCGCTTCACGTTCGAGCCGCACGATATCGCGGCTCAGCTCGATGCCCGCGGCCGCTACGAGGTGCCGCTCGACGAGGAGTTCGCGTTCAGCCATCAAACTGTTCCACTATTCGTCGCGGCAGCACACGCGCGGCCCGACGTGGCACGAGCGGCTCGAGCTGTTCGTGCCGCTCGACGGCCGCACGCTCTTTCGCATGGGGGACGAGACGATCGAGCTCGACCGGGCGACCTGCTCGTCGTCGAAAATCTCACCCTCCATCATGTCGTCGATTTCCCGGGGTTCGATACCCGTGTCATCGTCGTGTCGTTCCGGCCGGAGTTCGTCTACAGCCTCGGATCGCCGTCGTACGACTATACGTTCCTCGTCCCGTTCTACTCGCGCGCCGAGCGGCGGGCGCGCGTCTGTCACTTCCGAACGAGCCGGAAGCCTGCCACGCGGTCCGCCGACTCCTCGAGTGCCGCTTCCGGGCCGCGGACACGCCCGTACAGCGTGCGGGATGCAAGGCCTTCCTGCTGCAGCTCCTCTTCGAGCTGGGCCAGCGATACCCGGCTTCCGAGCAGCAGCATTTCGACTTCATCCGACAACAGCAGCGATCCATGCGCCTCAAGGCGGTCTTCGATCACGTGCGCGAGCACTATGCCGACCGCCTGACCGTGGCGCGGGCCGCGCAACTGGTCGGCATGAGCCAGCCCCAGTTCATGAAGACCTTCAAGAAGGTCGCGGGCATGACGCTCGTGGCGTACCTGAATCACGTGCGCCTCGCGAACGGATCCCGTCTGCTGCGCGAAACCGGCCTCACGATTGCCGAGATCGCGAGCAACGTCGGCTTCTCCGATCAGAGCTACTTCGACAAGCGTTTCAAGCGCGCGTTCGGCCGCACGCCAAAGGCGTTCCGCCTGGGCCACAGTGGTCAAAATCCTCCCAGGATCTGACGTGACTTTACTAGCGTTGCCGGGTCGACCAGCCATAGCGTCACCAGCGACGCCGACCGCAGCCTTTGCTCGATCTTGGCAAGTGCGGCCGCGTTCCCGGTCGCAGCCATTCAAGCCAGCGTGGAGCAATGGCCGCCGTTGAAAGCCTCGGAGGCCAGGCGATTCAAGGAACATCGATGTCTACTCGAATTGCACTCGTCGGCGCCGGCGGCAAGATGGGATGCCGTGTGACCGACAATTTCCTGAAGTCGACCTACGTGGTCGATTACGTGGAGGTGTCGGAACGGGGGCTCGAGGCCCTTGGTTCGAGGGGCATTCAAGTCGTCCCCGAAGAGCGAGCAGTGCGGGCCGGCGACGTGGTGATCCTTGCCGTGCCCGACGTGCTCATGGGCGAGATTGCGGCCAGAGTCATCCCGCAGATGCGTCCGGAATCGCTGTTGATGACGCTCGATCCGGCGGCGCCTCTCGACGGCCAGCTTCCGCTGCGCCACGACATCGCGTGCGTCGTGGCGCATCCCTGTCATCCGTCGGTGTTCAACTGGGAGCCGACGGAAGCGGCCTTCCGCGATTTCTACGGCGGCATCTCCGCCAGGCAGGCGATCGTCTGCGCGGTGATGCAGGGCGGCGAGGACCAGTATCGTCTCGGCGTCGATGTGGCCTCGACCATGTATGCGCCGGTCAGCCGTGTCCATCGGGTGACACTCGAGCAGATGGCCATGCTCGAGCCGGCGCTCGTGGAGACCCTCGCTCAAACGTGCATGGAAGCGGTAAAGGAGGGCCACGACAGGCTCGTGGCGGACGGCGTGCCGGCGCCGGCTGTGCGTGATTTCGTGCTGGGACACCTGCGAATTCAGATTGCCGTACTGTTCGGCGAGGTGAATGGCACGTTCTCCGACGCCGCGTACAAGATCAGCCGTCGCGCCAAGGGGGTGCTCTTCAAGGACAACTGGCAGCGGATCTTCGAGGCATCGGACATCCGCGAGCAGGTCCGCGATATCACCAGGCGCTGAGCTTCGTGCGCAGCAGTCGCGTCGAACCGCCATGGCCTGCGTCGCAGAGCGCCGGGCGCAGGTTGGATCGCGGCTATCGGCTCGCGGCTGGCTTCGGCCGGACGACGCCGCCGGCGCCCGCGTTCATCGGGAACTCGACCGCCGATGCGTCGACCTCCTGCTCCCAGCGCGCGACTCGCGCCCTCAGATCGGCGAGCCGCGCGGGCTCGTGGTACCCGCGGTCGTCGCGCTCGCCGGGATCGGCCTCGAGATCGAACAGCAGATCGATCGCGCCGTCCCGGAGGTACTTCCACCGCCCAACCCGAACCGCACGCTGCCGGCGGTCCGGCCTGTCGATGCGCCAGAACATGGCGCGCTCGGACGTGGTCTTCGTCGTCAGGAGGGGCAGGAGGTCCACACCGTCGAACGGGCGTCTGGCAGCCGGGCTGGTCTTCGTCGCCGCGAGAATCGTCGCCGTCAGATCGAACGTGCCGGCCACCTGGCTGGTCACGGTGCCGGCGACGATGCGTCCGGGCCAGCGCATCAGACACGGCACGCGGATGCCGCCCTCGAAGAGCGTCCCCTTGTGATGGAAGAACGGGGCGTTGCGGGACAGGCGCTCGCCGCCGTTGTCGTTCGTGAAGATGACGAGCGTGTCGTCCGCGATGTTCAGGCGATCGAGGGCGGCGAGAATCCGGCCGACGGCCGCGTCCATGCCTTCGAGCATCCGTGCGTACTCCGCACGCGTCCCGTCGTACCACGTCGCCTCGTTCCGCACATCGCCCGGCCGTCCCGGCGCCTGAAACGGCCAGTGGACCGCGTTGTAGGCCACGTAGAGGAAGAAGGGGTCCGCCGCGCGCTTCTCGATGAACGCGACGGCACGATCGGTGAGGAGATCCGTGAGATAGCCCGGCGTGTCGACCGGCTTGGCGTCCGCCCAGAGATCGGCCTCGCCGGTGCGGTACTTGTGCGAGTACATGTCGACGTTGCCGCTGAGCAGGCCGAAGAACTCCTCGAACCCGTGCGCGTTCGGCCCGAACTCGGGACGGAAGCCGAGGTGCCACTTGCCGGCCATGCCGGTGCGATAGCCGTTGTCGCGCAGCAGGCGCGGGAGCGTCGGCTCCGAGGCCGGGAGCCCCGCGTCGCGATCCGCGGGAAGCAGCGCCCATTCGAGGCCGACTCGCTGCTGATAGCGTCCCGTCATCAGCGCCGCCCGCGTCGGCGTGCACACCGGCCCGTTCGAATAGAAGTCGGTGAAGCGCACGCCCTCGCGCGCCAGCCGATCGAGGTGCGGTGTCCGGATGTCCTTGACGCCGTAGCTGCCGATATCGCCATAGCCCATGTCGTCCACGAGGATGACGATGACGTTCGGCCTGCCCGATGTCTGGGCGTGCGCCGGCACGGCCGCGGCCAGGGCGGCAGCAAGACACATCATGACGAGGGCGCGGGAAGTCTTGGGGCCTCGCTCGGACATGAGACGTGATGGGGCGCGTGCGTCGTGGCTGTGACGGGCCGCAGCCTCCACGAGCGGCGGCACGGAATGGACCAGATTATCGCCGTGAAGCCAGATCATTGGCGACAACGTCCGCTGACTCCCTGACAGGCGCTGAAAAAGGGCACGGGCTGAGCCCGGGCCCTCGGACGAGATTCGAGCTCCCCTCGGCCGATCCGGTCGGCCTGCCGCCCGTCCTGAGCCCAGAGTTCACTTCTATTGACAATGTGGCGCAGGCCCTTAGGCCTGCCCGGGCCCGCGTTGGCCGGGTTGACCGCCTTCGCCGTGGGCTTCGGCGAGTCTCGCCGTAGCGGAGCGGAGGCGGAAGCCCGGCGCCACCTTGGCGGGCCCGTTGTCAACACAAGTGAACTCTGGGCTTAAGATGGCGTCGCCCCACGTGGTTCTGGTTCCGCGTAGCCAAAAGGAGGTGACGATGCGTCTGCTGCCGTCCATCGCGCGCTTCGTGCTGATGTCGTCCGTTCTGCTCGCCGCGGCGCCGGCGAGCGCGGGTCCTGCGCCGCCGGCCGGGTGGACCGACGGTTACGTGATGGCGAACGGCATCCGTCTGCACTACTGGAGGACAGGCGGTGACAAGCCGGCGCTCGTCATGGCCCACGGCTCATCGGACGACGGGCTGTGCTGGACCAACCTGGCGAAGGAGTTTCAGGACCGCTACGACATCATCATGTTCGACGCCCGCGGGCACGGGCTGTCGGACCCACCGACGCCATCGGATCCCGCGGACGTGCAAGTCGAGGATCTGGCTGGCTTGATCAAGGCGTTGAAGCTCCAGAAGCCCATCCTGATGGGCCATTCGATGGGCAGCGCCTCTGTCGCGCAGTTTGCCGCGAAATACCCCGACGTGCCGCGAGCCGTCGTGCTCGAAGACCCGGCACTGGTGCGGCCGGCGACGCCGCCTGCGGCGACGGGTACGACGCCGCTGACACCCGAGGAGAGGCAGGCGAATGTCCTGACGCGCAACAATCTGACGGAAACGGCGCTCGTCGCCGACTGCATGAAGAATTCGCCGAAGTGGGGTCAGTCGGAATGCGAGTTCTGGGCGCCGTCGAAGCGCCGTCATCACCCGTACACGATCCGGCCGACGCCGGCGGCGAGACCGCCGATGAGCGAGCTGTTTCCGAAGATCGCGGCGCCGACGCTCATTCTCAAGGCCGACGCCCAGGGCGATCTTCGCGCGCAGAACGAAGACGTGGCGCGACTGCTGCCGAAGGGCAAGATCGTCCACATCGCCGGCGCGGGGCACAACGTGCGGCGCGAGGGCCGTGAGGAGACGATCGCGGTGCTGCGCGCGTTCCTGAGCTCGACCTAACTAGCCTAGAGTTCACTTGCGTTGACAATGTGGCGCGGGCCTTTAGGCCTGCCCGGACCCGCGTTGGCCGGGCTGAAGCCCGGCGCCACCTTGGCGGGTCCGTTGTCAACGCAAGTGAACTCTGGGATTAACTCAGTCCAGGGATCGATCAAGGGGATCCCGTTGATTCCCGGTGACGTTCGCAACGCCTGGCGCAGCCTCAGACGCTACCCGATTGCCTGCGCGATCGCGATCGTCTCACTGGCGGCGGGTATTGGCAGCACACCGCGACGATCACGGTCCGCAATGCCGTCTTCCTCGACCCGCCACCGCTCTATCGCGATCCCGCGGAGCTCTCGAAGGTCGAGCTGACGAGGCCGGACGGCCGACGAGGCATGGTCCCGGGGCCGGTCTTCCGCGCGTGGCTCGACGACCCTGCGTTGTCGACGACCCTTGCCGCAATGAGACCAGGCCAGGCACGCCCGGTCCGCGCGGAGCGCGGGACGCAGACGCTCCCCGTCAGCGCCGCAACGCCGAATCTCTTCGCCCTGCTCGGCGTCGCGCCGGCGCTCGGGCACGCCCGGCCGGACGCGGTGTCTCACGCAGACGCTGCCCCGGCCGTCCTCAGTCATCGCGCGTGGCAGCTGCTGTTCGAGGCGCGTCGAGACGTCATCGGCCAGGTCATCCGGATCGATGGAACGCCACACACCGTGATCGGCGTGATGCCGGAGCGCTTCTGGTTCGCCTCGATGGGTCCCGCGGTATGGACTCGGCTCGACGAACGGGCGCTGCAGGATCAGACGCCGCTTCACGTGGTCGCACGGCGCGCCCCGACGCTCTCCGAAGGCGCGCTCGCCGCGCGCTTGCAGCGCGGCATCCACGACAGAGATCGTCCGAACTCGTCAGATTTGGTCCGTGGCTCCGAGCCTCGACGCAACCGACCAGGCGCGTGGTGAGGCCCCGCGGGTCCGCCTCTCGACGATTGGCGGCACGCCGCTCGGAGCGCAGGTGGCACCGTATGTGGTCTGGCTGCTGGGAGCCTCCGTCTTCTTCACGCTCCTCATCTCGTGCGCGAACGTGGCCGTCCTCCTCATCGCTCAGTGGACCGCGCGCGAGCACGAGATCGCGGTTCGACAATCGCTGGGCGCCAGCCGCGCGTCGCTCGTGCGGCTCCTGCTGACCGAGTCGCTCGTGATCGCGGCGCTCGGCGGACTGCTCGGGGTCGGCCTGGCCGCGGCCCTGACGCGCTGGATCGAGATTCGCGTGCCGGCCGCCTCCTTCGTGGATCTGAGCATCGACTGGCCGGTTCTCCTGCAATCGGCGCTCGTGACCCTGCTCGCCGGCATCGCGGCCGGCATGGCTCCGGCACTCTACGAGACGCGGCGGCGTCATGCCAATCCGCTGGCCGTCCGGCCCTCGGATCGCGTGCGTCAGCGCTGGCGCCACGCGCTCGTCGTCTTCGAAGTCGCCGTGACGATGGCCCTGCTCATCGTCACGGGAGCGATGATCTCGGCCTACCAGCGGACGCTGTCGGCCACGACGGGGTTCGACACCTCGCGCGTGCTGGCCGCGAGCGTCGAGAACCAGGCGGGCGTGCCGATCGAGGGGCTCGTCGAGAGGCTCGGCGCGCTGCCCGGAGTGACGCATGCCGCAGCCGCGAGCGCTGTCCCGCTCGTGGCTAGCGGATCCCAGGAGCGTGTCGCGATCGACCTGGCCGGGACACGAGTCGTCGTCGCCGAGCGAGTGGACGCGGAGCCGGGCTTCTTTGCCGCCCTGGGGGTTCGTGTCATATCCGGGCAGGTGTTCACGGCGGGTGACGCGGCCAGCGGCCGTCCCGTCATGGTCGTAAACGCCCTCGTCGCCGAGCGGCTGTGGGGAGACCGTGATCCGGTCGGCGCGGAGATTTGGATCGGCGGCGTCAGCCGGCGAGTCGTCGGTGTGGTCGCCGCCTACAAAGATGCGCCACTTCGGCCGGCGCGGCCGATCGTCTATGCGCCAATCGTCGCCGGATCGGAAGCGGCAACCCGGGTCTATGTGGTCGTGCGCACCGACGGTGACCCGTCCACCCTCATCGCCCCGGTTCGACAGGCCATCATCGATCTCCCGACCGACGATACCGTCGCCTCTCTCACAGCCCTCGATCGCGTGCTCGACACGGCGAGCGAGGAGATCCTGGGAACGACCTATCCGCTCCTTCCGCTCATCGTGACGGGGATTGTGCTGACCGCTGCCGGCATCTACGGTGTGCTGGCGTTCTCGGTGGAGCGCCGATCGCGCGAGTTGGCCGTCCGCATCGCGCTCGGCGCGTCAACCTCGAGCGTGTTGAGGCTCGTAGCCCTCGAGAGCACATGGCTGATGGCTGCGGGCGTCCTGTCTGGCGGAGGCGTCACCTTCGTTCTCACCCGCCTCGCCCAGGGACAGGGCGGCATCTTCGACGCGCCGGGATGGCCGGCGTTCGCCATTCCACTGCTCATCGTCGGGCTCGTGGGGTTCGCGGCCACATGGACGCCCTGGCGCCGTGCGTGCCGCATCGAGCCCGCCATCCTCCTCAAGTAGGCAGTCGTGAATGCCGCCGCGAGGCGTCTCCCATCGCCCCGGGCGTTGGCATGCTGGTGCGCGTGTTCATCCGGTCCCCCCGCAGCGTTTATGGAAACGTACACCGCATCGCCCGAGGTCTGCATCCGGTCGGATGGAGCCTGAGCCCGGCTGTCCCCAGCGTGCCGCGCGCTCGATGCGGTCGAACCTCGCCAGGACACAGGAGCGTTCCATGAACAATCCCTTCCGACATGGGCCAAGTCCCCACTCCGCGCAACCCGGATGCTCGTCGGCGCCGCGCTGCTGTGCGCCGCGCTGCAGCCCGCGCCCGCCGCCGCACAGCCCGTTCAGGTCACCGTCACCATCATGCGCGTCATGGAGGTGAGCTGCGACGACGGCGGGTTCACCATCTGTCCGGACGACTTCTACGGCCGCGTCAACATCGCCGACCAGGGCTTCGTGGAAACCGACAACGGCCAGTTCGAGGACGAGGGGGACGTGCGGCCGTACTGGAGGTTCACGCGGACGGTGGACGCGTCGCTCGGATCGGTCCCGGTCGAGATTCAGATCTGGGACGATGACAACGCGAGCGACGACGATCTGCTCGACATCAGCAGCGACGGCGACGCCGTGAACCTGACCGTCGATCTGGCGACCGGCTTCTGGACCGGTGACGTCGCGCAGAACGTCGGGTTCTCGAGCGGAGGCCACGCCAAGATCCTGTTCGACGTGTCGCTCAGCGGCAACGGCGACCTCGACGGCGACGGCATTCCCGATGGCGTCGAGCGCTTCGGTGCGCGCGACGCCAATGGGAACGTCGTCGCCAATCTCGCCGCGATGGGCGCGGACCCGTGCCGCAAGACCATCGCCGTCGAAATCGATTTCATGGAGCAGATGGGCGTGGGGCACACGCATCGCCCGCTGCCGGCCGCGATGACCGAGACCGTGGCCGCATTCAACGCCGCGCCGGTCGCCGCCGTGAGCCCGTGTCCGTACGCCGGGTTCCCCACGCAACCGACGGGGGTGAACTTCGTGTTCGACATCGATGATGCCCTGCCCGAGATGCCGGTGCTCACCTGGGGGGCGGGCGCCGAGACCGTCCGCAACGACAACTTCAACGAAGGGCGCAGGCCGTACTTCCACTACAGCCTCTGGGTCCACGATCAAGCCGCGGGGAACGGCAGCTCCGGCTTTTGCTGTTCGGACAGCGGCAAGGACGCGCTCGTCAGCCTGGGCTCATGGGCGAACAGCGTCGGAACGGTCCGCGATCAGTCCGGCACGCTGATGCACGAGCTGGGACACGCGCTGGGATTCGACCATGGCGGCAGCGACGCCATCAACTGCAAGCCGAACTACCTCAGCATCATGAGCTACACACTGCAGACGACAGGCGTGCCCGATCCGACGTTGCCCGCGTTCAACGTGGACCTCACCGGCGATGGCACGGCGGACGCGCGACTGCGCCTCGACTTCTCGCGTGCGCAGCTCCCGACCTTGAACGAGGCGGCGCTCGTCGAAGCGAACGGCATCGGCGACGGCACCGATCTCGCGACCTGGAGCGCGGATGGCGGCACGCGACAGACCGCGGCGGGCAATGCGGCCATCGACTGGAACGTCAACCTGGCCATCGACCTCAGCCCGGTCGCGGTCGACCTGAACAATCTCGGCTTCAGGGACTGCGGCACGGACGGCGCCACCCCGCCCATTGCCACACCCTCGCCGGGCCAGATGCTGGCGGGCTTCGACGACTGGCTCAACCTCCGGTATCGCGCGGCGTTGTCGCCGAATGCCGGGTTCAGCCCGACGCCGGCCATCGAGCTCGATTTCCAGACGTCCGAGATCATCAAGGCGCAACTGGCAGCGACCCTGCGACCCGACCCCCGCGTGGCCCTCGCAGCCTCGCCGTCGGTCGTGCTCACGGGATCGAACGTGACCTACACCATCACCGTCGCGAACGGCCGGCCCGTGCAGGCCGACAACGTGACCGTGACCGACGCCCTGCCCGCCGGCCTCTCGTTCGTGAGCTGCGCCGCGACGGGTGGCGGCCAGTGCGGAGGATCCGGTAACAATCGCACGGTGACGTTCCCGACCCTGGCGGGCAACAGCACTCAGACCATCACGCTCGTCGCCGCGGTCGACTGCGCGACGGTTGACGGCGCCGGCATCACGAACACCGTCACAATCGCCTCGGCGACGCCCGACTACGATTCCGGCAACAACACGGCGTCCGCTGCGATCACGGCCTCGAATCCGCCGCCGGTCATCAGCAACGTGTCGGTGAGCCCGTCCGTGCTGTGGCAGCCCCAGCACGACATGCGCGATGTGACCGTCAGCTACACCGTGACCGACAACTGCGGCACGCCCTCTCTTGCGCTGGGCGTCGTCAGCAACGAGCCGGTCCTCGGCCAGGGTGATGGCAACACCAGTCCGGACTGGATCGTGCTGGATGCGGAGCGCCTTCAGCTGCGCGCCGAGCGCGAGGGCGGCGGGAACGGGCGAATCTATTCGATCACGATCACTGCGACGGACTCGGGGGGAGGCTCCTCCAGTCAACCGGCGCAGGTGACGGTGCCCAAGAGCCAGGGCAAGTAGATCACGGCTCAGAGCCGCGCGAGCGGGCGGGGACGACTGGTGTGGCGCAGGCCGATGGCCCGACGAACCGGGCATGGTTTCCAACCTGCGTCACGCCGACCCCGCTCGTGCCGCGCCGAAGATGATCGTCTTCCGTCCGGCGGAACGCGGTCTGGTGTCGGATGTCGGGATCAGTAGGTCCAGCCCAGCGACGCGACGATGCCGACGTCGTTCCGGTCGGCGGCGGGGTTTGGCGGCCGATTGTCGTACCAGTTGTACATCGTCAACGCGGCGAAGAAGTCTTTGAAGAGCTCGTGCTTGACGCCGGCGTCGAGCTGCACGCGCTGGCGCCCGGCATTGCTCAGGCTCGGATAGTACTGCAGGGTGAGGTCGAGGTTCGTCTTCGGCCGGTCGTAGGTGTAGAACGACGTCTGCGAGCATGAGCAGCGCCTCGACGTTCTGCGTCGGCTCGACGTCGACCCCCCGCTCGTCGTTGAGCACCAGTCCGCCGCCCATCAACAGTTGCGCCCGGTTGGTATTGATCAGCCGGGGGCCGGTCAGAGCGCCGATCTGTGATCGCAGCTCGAGTCCGAGACTCTCGTTGGTCTCGAACCGGCTCGCCCCCGCGATGAACCAGCGCCGCCACGGATAGCGCCGATACGACGCCTCCAGGGATGCCCGGTCGTCACGATCGGCATCGTCGTCTTTTTTCGTCTGGGTGACCGACGCGCTCAGCCGGCTCTGCGCGGCGGGTTGGCGGTAGATCGTCTCCCAATTCAGATTCAACTGCGCAACGCCGCTCGACCGTGTGTAGCTGAACCCGGCATCGACCGCGCCGTCGACATTGCTCCAGAAGCTCCTCCCGATCTGACGGATGATCGAGACCTCCGTCATCTGGAGCGGGACGCTGGCATCGGCTCCCACGACCGCGATGGAACGGGCTGCCGCCGCGCCGAGGCTGCCCAGAAACCGCCGGCCGTCGGCCGTCACCACTTCCACCGTTCGCGTGGTCACGACGCCGGCGACCTTGTCCCACTCCAGGTACAGCGTGCCCGCGTCGTCGGTCTTGAACTCGAGCTGGCCCCGCTCCAGTTTGGTCACTTCACCAGTGATCCGATCGCCGTTGGCGAGGGTCACGACGTCCGTGCGGCCCTGACCGCTGGCGGCTGCGCTCAGAAGCAGGACCAGGGCGATGGTGAGCATCGCCTGCGGCAGCTGTGACAACAAGCCCGCCAAGGTGGCGCCGGGCTTCAGCCCGGCCAAGGCGGGCCAAGGCAGGCCTGAAGGCCTGCGCCACACTGTCAACACAAGTGAACTCTGGGCTAGTCAGCTACTTCGCCCTGGCCGCGTACGGGTTGCCACCGAGCGCGTTCGAGATCGCGGCAATCGCGCGCTGCGCGCGCACGCTGTTCCCTGCATCGTCGAGCGGCGGCGAGACGACGGCGATGCCGAACTTGCCCGGCGCCACCGCGATGATGCCGCCGCCGACGCCGCTCTTGGCCGGCAGACCGGTCTGGTAGAGCCACTTGCCGGAGTCGTCGTACAGCCCGGCTGTGGCCATGACCGCGAGCACGCCGGGCACCTTGGCGGCATCCATGACCTGCTTGCCGGTGACCGGGTTCCTGCCGCCGGTTGCCAGCGTCGCCGCCATCACCGCCAGGTCCCTGGCATTCACGCCGATGGAGCACTGCCGCGTGTAGAGGTCGACGGCCTGCTGCCAGTTGCTCTTGATGTAGCCGTAGGCGAGCATCAGCGCGCCGATGGCCTGGTTGCGCTGGTTGGTGTCCGACTCCGACTTGTAGACGTCCTGCAGCACGCTCAGCTCGCGTCCCGCCGAGGCGTTGTGGAAGCCGATGATCTTCCTCCAGACCTCGTCGGCGCTGCCGCCGGTCACCATGCTCGTCGCCGAGATGGCGCCCGGATTCACCAGCGGATTCATTTCGGGGGCGCCGGCCCCGACGACGGCCCGGACGCCCTCCACCGCGATGATTGAATTGAAGCGTGCGCCCGTGGCGTCGACGCCGATGCGCTTCTCGATCGAGTCCAGCCCCTGTTCCTGGATGACCTGAGCCATCGTGAACACTTTCGAGATCGACTGGATCGAGACCTCCGTCTTCACGTCGCCCGCTGTGAAGACCTTGCCATCGGCCGTGACCACTGCGATTCCGAACAGGTTCGGATCAACCTTGGCCAGCGCCGGAATGTAGTCGGCGTTCTTGCCTTCCGCGAGCGTCCGGAACTTTCCGTGCGCCGCATCCACCGCCGACTGGACGTCGGCGCCCGACTGGGCGTCGAGCGCCGGCACGGCCAGGGTGAGCACGCCCACCGCGAGCAGGCACGCGCCGGCAGAAACCGTCCGAGTTCTTCCATTCATCGCTCAGCCTCCAAGCTTCCACGCGAAGTTGTATTTGAAGGAGAACTGCACCTTGACGCCCTCGCTCTGGAACCCGTCGGAGAAGTTCTCGCGGCGGCCCCACTGGAGCTCACCGCCGAACATGACGTTCGGTACCGGCGTATAGAGCAGGTTGCCGAGGGCGTACTCTCCGACCTTGAACGCGTCAGGAGCCTGACCATTGGTGTTGTCGTTGTCCTGGTACGAGTAGCCGATCGCGCTGCTGAAGTGCTCGTTCCAGGTGTGATCCAGGAACACGTGGTAGGCGACGATCGGTACCGGCTCGCCGAGGAGCGGCGTCACCGCGTTCTGAAAGTTGTTGACGATGCCGATGTCGACCGGCGAGTCGTTCATTTCGTTCTGAACGCCTTCGCCGACGGTGAACTGCAGCCGCAGGACGCTGCTCGAGCCGGCTTTGAGGTTCGAGCTGACGTTCCATCCCCACCCGGTGGCGTCTCCGGAAAGATCGAACTCGTCGTCGAGGGTATCGTCCCAGTTGATACGCCGCAGGATTCCTGCGGTTCGAACGTGGCCCCAGTCTCCGGTGTACTGTACGCGGCTGCAAAGTCGGGCAGGGGGAACCGCGCACGGATGCCCTCGAGCTCGATACGGTCGGAATAAACCCCCTGGTCGCCGCTGGCGCCGGGGCGCGTGAGCGCGACTATCAGGTTGCTGCTGTCGGTCTGGACCGCCGTGTAGCGGAGCTGCACGTTGCGGAACCAGGGAAGACCCGTGGGCCCCCAGTATTCCAGCGAGTTCGGGAACACATCAGGGTCGGTAAACGGGCTCCAGGTCCTGACCGGCCCCGAGCCGCCCGAGTTCTCCCCACGCATGACGCAGGCGGAAAGTGGTCTGTCCGGAGTCGACGCCGGTGCCGAACAGCTCGAACTCGAAGATGGTCTTCAGCTCGCCCATCCCGGTCGGCGTCGAGGACCTGACGCCCAGACGGCTCTGCCGCACGCCCGCGAACGAGTTGTGATCTTCACCGAACTCGTTCTCGAACTTCGGCAGCCTGGTCAAGCGCAAGGTGTCGAACCAATCGGGGTGGATTTGTTTGAAGTCGTGGCCGATGTCGAGCATGGCGAATCCGTAGAATCTCGAGGCTGCCCTTCGGTGACGCCGGCTCGGCGGCCTGGGTGGTGGCGGCATACGGGTTGCCACCGAGCGCCGTCGAAATGTCGGCGATGGCGCGCTGCGCCCTCACGCTGTTGCCCGCGTCGTCGAGCGGCGGGGAGACGACGGCGATGCCGAACTTGCCCGGCGACACGGCGACGATGCCGCCGCCGACGCCGCTCTTGGCGGGAAGGCCGGTCTGGTACAGCCACTTCCCGGAGTCGTCGTACAGTCCGGCGGTGGACATCACGGCGAGGACGTTGGGAACCTTTGCCGGGTCGATGACCTGTTTGCCGGTGACGGGATTCTTGCCGCCCGCTGCCAGCATCGCCCCCATCGCCGCCAGGTCCTTCGCGCTCACCCCGATGGAGCACTGACGCGTATAGAGGTCGACTGCCTGCTTCCAGTCGCCCTTGATGTAACCGTAGGCGAGCATGAGCGCGCCGATGGCCTGGTTGCGCTGGTTGGTGTCGGACTCGGACTTGTAGACGTCCTGCAGCACGCTCAGCGGTCGTCCGGCAGCGTCGTTGTGGAACCCGATGATCTTGTTCCACACCGCGTCCGATGTCGTTCCCGTCACCATGCTCGTCGCCGAGATCGCGCCCGGGTTCACCAGCGGGTTCATCTCCGGCGCGCCCGCCCCGGCGACCGTCCTGACGGCTTCAACCGCGATAATCGAGTTGAACCGTGCGCCCGTGGCATCGACGCCGATGCGTTTCGCGATCGCGTCCGCCCCCTGCTCCTGGATGACCTGGGCCATCGTGAAGACCTTGGAGATCGACTGGATCGAGACCTCGGTCTTCACGTCGCCGGCGGTGTAGACCTTGCCGTCGGTGGTGATCAGGGCGATTCCGAACAGGTTGGGATCGACCTTGGCGAGCGCAGGAATGTAGTCGGCGTTCTTCCCCTCTTTCAGCGCCCTGAACTTTCCGTACGCCGCGTCGATCGCCTGCTGGATCTCGGCGGCGGACTGTGCGCTCGACGGTGTCGCCAACGCGAGCACGCCCAGCCCGAGCAGGCACGCCCTGACAGTGAACCTCCGAACATGTCTACTCATTGTCTATCCTCCGAGTTTTGCGATACCGCTTGCAGTTTCCATGGCAGGTTGCGGTGAACGAGGCGGCACGTCGACGCCGCGTCCGTCCCTTACCGATGCGATGGCTTCACTTCACATGTGCTGCTTCCCAGGCTCGGACCCTGCGCCGTCCTTCGTCGAAGATCCGCTGGTAGTTGCCCTTCCGGACTTTCAGGCTCGCCTCGGGCGTCAGGAGCCGCCACACCGGCTCCCACATGTCGAACACGGCGAAATAGGGTGCCGGGGCCGACGGCGCCACGGTGTCGGTCCCGAACAGGAACCGGTCGGGATACCGGTTGAGCATCGTCACCACCCGTGTCGTGGCGTCGGGCGACGCGACGGCGTACTTGGCGACTTCGTCCCAGGAGATGTCGAAGCTCACGTGGGCGAGCGCTGGATCGGTCAGCATCGCCTCGACCATCGCGACCTGGGTGGGATTGCGTTCCGCGGCTTCGGCCGAGACGCGCACAGGGTGCACGATGCGGCCGAGGCCGACGTGCGCCCAGATGATCGTCGTCTTCGGATGGCGCTTGAGCAGCGCCTTCATCTGTGCCAGGTAGACCGGCTCGGCATCCTGCTTGGCGAACGGCATGTCGATGTCGTTGTGGAGGATCACGACGAGACCGGCCTCGGCGGCGAAATCGAGGATGCGATCGAGCGCCGGGTTGGTCAGGCTGGCGGTTTCGCCGGGGATCTTGGCCGAGACGAATTCCTTGTGGATGCTGAACTCGCCGATGCCGGTGAAGACGCCGGGGAACGTCTGCAGCACCCGGCGGATGTGATCGACGCCGTACATGTCGGCCGGGTGGAACCCGGTGATCATCGGATCGAAGCGCGCCTGCTCTTCCTTCGACAGCGAGCGATGGACGCTGGCGATGTAGGCGTCGGTGAACGAGTAGTAGTAGAGCGGCGCGTCGCTGTGCAGGTAGTAGGTCGGGGCAAAGTCGCCCGAGTTCGCATACGACCACTGCTGCTGCAGCGGAATGCCGAACAGCGTCGATCGGCCGACGCGAGTCCCCATGATCTTCAGGAACTGGCGGACGTCGATGCCCTGCTGGATGTAGTTCGTCAGGTGGAAGTGGGAGTCGAAGAACTCGTTGGCGGCACCCTGGCCCTGTGCGTCGAGCGGACGCGCCCGGACGAAGGAGAGCACGAGCAGCGTCAGCGCGCAGAAGGCACTCAGAGCAGCCGCCGCACGCGCCGAATGTCTGCGAGTCATCGTTCACCCCGTCGATCAGAAGTTCATCTCGAGGTTGATGTGGAACACATTGCCCTTGGCGCCGACCGCGTAGGGATAGGCCGTGTATCCCACGGGTGATCTGTTCACGTACATCCACTCGGCGTTGAGGCGAATCCCGCGCTCCTTCATCACGTACCAGTTCTCTCCGCCTCGCACTTCCCACTGGTCGCCGTAGCGGCCGAACACCTGCGAGGCGCCGAAGTACAGCTGAAGAATCTTGGGAACGGCCATCCCCGACGCCTGGATCTGATAGCCGTGGTCGTTGATGTCGGGGATGCCGCTCGTGTTGACGCCGGCGTAGTTGCTCAACCAGCGCCAGTAGTACTCGCCCTCGAGAGACAGGCCCTGGTACTTGACTCCCGCATCGACGCTCGACATCCGGTAGTCCACTTCGTTGACGGTGATGCCAGGTCCGAACAGATCCGGGGTGAAGATGACGCTGCCGTCGGTCAGCCGGATCTGGCTGTTCTCGATGCCTTCGGTTCCCGGCTGGCTTTGCTTTTCCTCCCGGCTGGCGGTGTAGTGGACGCCGATCCGGGTCGCGACCTTCTGGTGATCGTCGTAGTCGCCGAACGTGTTCCACAGGCCGAACTCGCCGGTCGTCGGCAGCCATTGGACCGAGTAGGACTGCGTGTCGAACTTGTTGTCGAGCTGCGCCGCGCTCACGCCGAGCGTGCTCAGGTTGTTGGCGAACATCGCCATGTACTTGACCTTGGTATGGAACTCGCCCTTGAGCCAGACGCCGGAGGTGTACGATCCGCGGAAGAACTCGTCGGCAATCAGGCGGTCGTCCACGCCGAGCCAGTACGGGAACTGGCCTTCCGTGCTTCGCACGGCGGGCAGCGAGGTGATGCCGACACCCACGCTCACGAACCGGTTGAAGGTCCAGGACAGGTTGCCCGCGCCCACGACCTGCGCCGGATCGCCCTGCGATGCGTTCGACGACCAGACGTAGAGGTAGTAGCGCATCTTCGGCGTGAGGAACCACCCCGAGAACGGCGCGAAGAACTTCTGCAGCTGGACGTCCTGGCGCCGCTCAACGGTCTTCGTGTTGCCGAAGGCGTCGACGTAGGACTCGTCCAGGTTCCGCTGGTTCAGATACCGCCCGTAGCTGAAAAGCCGGAAATAGATCTGGCCCTTCTCGCCGTCGAAGAGCAGGAACCCGACGTTGGGAATGTGCGAGAGGGGCCTGGGCTTCTTCGTCTCGCGGTTCCGCGGCGGGGCCGGTGCCGAACTCGGCGCTGCAGCCGTCCGACACCCAGACGCTGGTCTGGTCGTAGCCCCAGGTCCTTCCGAGCAGACACGGCGCGTCGCCCGTCGATCGCAGCAGCACGACGCCCGCCGACGTGTCCGCCGCGCACTGCGTCCGTTCACCCGGCTTCGATGCGCACGCACGACGACGGCAGTGACCTGGGTGGCGCCCGGGGCGTCGGCCGGGGGCGACGCAGTCTGGGCAGACGCTGACGGCAGACACCTTGCATCGAAACCGAGCCCGCCACGACAACCCACGCGAAGCCGGCGATGGTCCACGCCGGACGGCGGGCGGAAATGAGGCGATCCGCACGATCGCGGCAACGCGTCGACATCGGATGCCCCACACAGCACACTCGATGCCATGCTGGCGTGATGCGGTCAGGGGCCCGTCAGGTCGTTGAAAACCGCATCGGTTCATCCGGCACGCTCGAGCTTTGCCGTCGCCTGGGTGTCTCCGTCATTCCGGAGGGCCTCCGGTCCGGCGGACGCGTGCAGCGACGGTTCCGTGCCGGCGTGCGCCAATCCTCCCGAGAAACGCCAGCCGGACGTCTCCGGCATGGCGGCGCCGGCCTGGCACGTGCGGTGCTCCGTTGAGGTGGACGACAGGCGAACCACGATGACCGACACCTTCGGCAAGAACCCGGATCCGGTTCGCAGCAGGCTGTTCATCCTCGCCCCCGCCGCTCGTCTCTGGCGCCGCGCCGAACGCTACGTCGGCGACCGGCTGGTGTGGAACAAGGTGTACCGCACCACGAGCTATCTCCGCTCGGCGCTCTGGATCATCCCGTTCCTCGCGATCGTGCTCGTCCTCGCGATTGCCCCCGCGCTTCGCTGGCTCGATGTCTGGCTCGGGTGGCGGCTGGCCGGACTGGGTGTCGCCGGCGCGCAGGCGCTGTACCAGACGGTGATCACGCTCACGCTGTCCTTCATCGTGTTCACGTTCGGCTCGCTGCTGGTCGCGATTCAGGTCGCCAGCGGCCAGTTGACGCCGCGGATCATCGCGACGACGCTGCTGCGGGACAACGTCGTCAGGTACAGCGTCGGGCTGTTCGTCTTCTCGCTCGTCTTCGCCGTCATGGCGCTCGACCGCCTGGAAAAGACCGTGCACGAGATGGTCACCTTCGTGACGGCGTTGCTGGGCATCACCTGCATGGCGATGTTCCTGTTCCTGATCGACTACGCGGCGCGCCTGCTGCGCCCGGTCAGCATCCTCGCGCGCGTCGGCGACGAAGGGGTGGCGGTGATCAAGTCGGTCTATCCACATGCCGGCCGGTGATGCGCCCGATGTGGCCGCCAGGCCCTCAGCGCTGCCTGAAGCGCGGCGAATCGTTCAGCACACCGGTCGCTCCGAGATCGTGCTCGCCGTCGATCTGGACACGCTGGTGCGCGAGGCGAAGCGGGCCGGCGGGGTGGTCGAATTCGTGCCCCACGTCGGTGATTTCGTCGCCACCGAGGAGCCGCTGTTCGTCCTCTACGGCGGCGCCGCCGCGATCGACGACCGCCTCCTGCACACGACGGTCGCGTCCGGCTCCGAGCGGACGATGGAACAGGACCCGCTGTTCGCGTTCCGGATCGTCGCCGACATCGCCCTGAAGGCGCTCTCACCCGCCATCAACGACCCGACGACAGCGGTGCTCGCCATCGACCAGCTCCATCGTCTGCTGCGGGTCGTGGGCAAGCGGCGGTTGCGCGGAGAGACGATCGAGGACGACAGGGGGGACGTGCCGGGTGATCTATCAGACGCCGAACTGGGAAGACTTCGTCCACGTCGCGTGCACCGAAATCCGCAGCTGCGGCGCCGGGAACGTGCAGGTCGCCCGCCGCCTGCGGGCGATGCTCGACAATCTCATCGCGTCGTTGCCGCCGCACCGCCGCCTGGCGCTCGCCGAAGAGTATCGACGACTGGAGCTCGCGCTCGAGCCCCTCTACGCCATCCCCGAGGACCTTGCGCTCGCCCGCATTCCGGATTCGCAAGGGCTCGGAGGATCGCCGGGAGGCAGAGGGTTGCGGTCGAGCGGGGGCGGTTGACACCCGCAAAGTCAGCCGGCCGCTGACTCGAAGGGCCGTCCGGCCCACGCTTCCTGCACCGCGAAGGGGAGATCGGAGGATAGCCGCGGCTTCACGACGTAGCCGATGGCACCGGCCGCCCTCGCGGCCAGGATGAACTCTTCCCCCTGGTGGACGGTGAGGAACACCAGGGCGGCCGTCGAACCCGCGGCTCGAAGACACTCCGCGACCTCGAGGCCGGTCATCCCCGGCATCGAAATGTCGAGCACGATGACGTCGGGCCGCAGGGCCCGGGCGGCGTCGAGCGCGCTGCGCCCGTCTCTCACACGTCCGACGATCTCGCAGCGAGGCGCCAGCGCCGTGGCGGCACGGATCAGCATCGCCTCGTTATCGTCGACCAGGAGGACGCGCGGCAGCTCAGACAATGTGATTCTTGACGGCATACTGAATCAGCTCGGCCGTCGACTTGACCTTGAGCTGTTCCATCATCCGGTATTTGTGGAAGGCGACTGTTCGCGGCGTGAGGTTCAGGAGGCTGGCCACCTCCTTCATCGAATGCCCCTCGGCGAGCAACTGCAGCACTTCCCGCTGACGGGACGTCAGTTCGTGGCCCGGCTTGCGCTCGGCGTCCAGCAGCGATCCAACCAGCCCCTCGGTCATCAGCGGCGTCACATACGACAGCCCTCGCATGACTTCGCGGATCGCCGTCATCAGCTCGGAGGCCGCGGAACGCTTCAGCAGATAGGCGGACGCACCCGATCGGAACGCCTCGGCCGCCAGTTCGGCGTCCTCGTTCATGGTCAGGAACACCAGCTTGACGTTCGGTAGCTTCTGTTTGACTTGACGGGCTGCCTCGAGGCCGTTCAGGAGCGGCATCGAGATGTCGAGGACGATCACGTCGGGCTTGAGCTGCTCGGCAGCCGCCACCAGGGCCCGCCCGTCGGATGCCTGGCCGACGATGTCGCATTCCCCGGCGAGCAACTTCTCGAACGCGCCGAGCAGGAGCGTGTGATCGTCTGCGAGCAGGACTCGGGGGCGGCCCATCACGTGCGCGCTGTCCCCTCTTCCGAGGCGGGCGCCTGCGTGTTCCTCTTCGCACGCCAGAGTCTGCACGACGCCCACGATACGGGCCCGCCGATTCCCCGGCTATGCGGAATCGGCACGCGCCGCTCGTGTCTCGTGGTGTAGGGTTTCAAGTCGTCCGGGCGGTTCGCCGCGTCCGACCGCCGGGGCTCCCGACCCGCCGGCACCGTGGAGGGGCGCCCTCACGTCCAGCCGGGTTCCGCTGCCCGGCGTGGAGCGAATCCCGAACCTGCCTCCGATCGCCTCCAGGCGTTCGCTCATGCTGATCAGGCCGAGCCCGTTGCCCCACGCCGCGTTGACGTCGAACCCCACCCCATCGTCGGCGATCGTCAGCGCCAGCCCGTCGGAGTCGCCCTGCAAATGCACCGACACGTGAGCGGCCTTGCTGTACTTGAGGGCATTCTGCAGCGCTTCCTGAGCGACCCGGAACAGACACAGCGTCAGGTCGGGCGGAAGCGCCGACGGAACCGAGTCGTGCGTGAAGGTGACGGCGATGTCGGACCGCGGCAGCTCGTGTTGAAGACCGCGCAGGGCCGACACCAGGCCAATCAGCCGAAGCTTGGCCGGATGCAGACGATGCGACAGATCGTGCACGCTCTTCGCAATGCCGTGCGCGCGGTTCAAGACCTCGGGCAGCCCGTTGGCCTGGCCATCCGTCAACATTTCGAGATCGATTTCCAGGAGCGCCACCTGCTGGCTGACGTCGTCGTGCAACTCGCGCGCAATGCGCGCGCGCTCGGTGTCCTGCGCACTCAGCAGCCGCGCTCCGAGATCGCGGACGCGCTCGTAACTCGATTGCAGCTCCGCCTGACTTGCACGCACGTTCTCCTCGGCGTACCGACGTCTCGATCGCTGAACGAGCAGCCCCGCAATCAGCGCCGTTTGCACGAGCAGGATCGCCGCGGCGCCGAGAATGTAGGCTCTGTAGCGCTCCCAGACCGAGAACTCCCGGAACCTGACGAGCGTGCCGGCGGGGACGCGCGCCTCGCTGATGCCCCAGCGCCGGAGCTGCCGCCAGTCGACCTGACTGACATTCAAATTGGGCGACGAGGTCGGGATGCTGTCGGCTGGCTCTCCGCGAAGCACCCGCACGCCCAGCGCGCCGACGGCTTTCATCATGGCCTGCCGGTCGAGAAGGCTGCCACCCACGATGCCACGATTCATCACCGCATCCGACCAGGTATACGTCGGCGCACGGGCGGCTGACGCGACGCGTTCCGAGTAGTCCAAGGGGCTGAAGGCCTGGCCGGCCCCATCCTGATAGACCACCAGGTAGTAGACGATCGAATGTTCGGGCAGTTTCTTCAGGCGCGCCTCGAGATCCGTCGTGCTCAGACCCGACAGGTAGGTGATCGTGAGGCGAGGTTCGAACCGCTGCAACTGCGTCCGCGTCAGGCGCTCGTACGTCTTGTCGGGAGCGCCAGCGCCGCTGACGACGAAGACGTGCTGGATCTCGGGCTGCAGCGCGACGGCCAGCGAAAGCGTGCTCGCCAGGTCCAGTTCGGTGACCACTCCCGTCGAGTTCGCGGGGCGCTGAGCCAGCGGAAACAGCGCGAGAAACACGATCGGCGTATCGGGAAACAGCTCGTTCCGGTGCTTGTCGACGAAGTCGACGGCGGCAGCCTGTCCATCGCGATGACGACGTCGAGCCGCTGCCCTTGGTATTTCAGGCGCAGGAAGTCGCTGAAGGCCGCTGGATATCCGGGATCGGGGAACCTCCCCTGGTCGATGTATTCGGCATAGTAGATCCAGGTCCTGCTGCAGCCCCTGTTCGAGCACTCGCGGCAGTTCACGGTCACCCGCGACGGCCATCGGCGCATCTTGACTCGTGGAGTACAGGACGAGCACGCGTTTCGTGCTGGCCGCGGCCCATCCGGCCCCGAGAGGACAGAGAGCGCAACAGGTCGCCGCGATCAACAGCCAGCGGCCGATCGGAAGCTGCGTGAGCGCGTCCTGCATACCAGGATCCGTTCACGACTCGATCGCCGCTGCCGGGGGGTGCATCCGTGGCTCAGAAGTCGATCTCGGCGGTGAGCTTGAAGAACCGCGGCGTCAGGATCGTCAACGGCTGCAGCCACGGCCCGCCGGGGACGAACGTGTTGTTGTAGGTCAGCACGGCACTCGAGTTCAGCACGTTGTAGAGATCGAGCGCGATCAGCGTTCGTGAGCGGCCGTGCCTCAGGGTCTTGGCCACTCGAAGGTCGAGCTGATTGATGCGATCGCCGTACATCGTGCCGGGCGCCACCAGGTTCACCGTCACGTTGGCCGCGTTACCCGAGAGAGTCCTTCCGAGCGACGCCGCCGCCACCGGGCTCGGCACGGCGTAGTTGGCGGCCAGCATCGCCCCCGGCTTGCTCTGAAACGTCGCCGACAGGTGGATGTCGAACCTGCGGCAGGGTGTACGAAGAGAGCGCCCTGAACTGCGTCAGGATGCCGAATGCGACATGGCAGTACGGGCTCGCCGGCGTCACGGCCGACGCAGCCAGGCCGGCGCCGAACGCGCTCGTCCCCGTCGTCGTCGTCGCGAGCTCCGGCAGGCGCGCGCGAACGTCGCAGTTGTCGGCGACGGTCTGGCCGGTGCTCGTGCCGCCGACGAGGGCGACGTCGTTGCCCAGTCGAACGTTGACGGTCACGTCGACGCCGTTGAAGTACTGGGACCAGCTGCCATACCCGGTCGAATCGGTGACGAGGTTGTCGACCTGTCCGGCCTTCTCGGGGACGACGTCGTAGAGGCCCGACACGACGTAGCCGCCCCCTCCCGGCAATCGCGGATCCAAGGGGGCGACGATGCTGAACGGCGTCAGATCGGACGGCTGGAGCGACAGGTTGTCGACAACGAAAAAGCCGTCGAAACCAGCGCCGGCTGTAGGTCACGCTCACCGAAGACCGCCGCCCAATCTGCTGCTGAATCGACACGCCGAGATTCCAGTCCGACGGACGGACGCCCCAGCCGTCGAGGATGGCCGGGTCGAAGTTGTTGGTCAGGACGTTCGTGCCGAAGCTGCGTATTCGACATCACGCCGCAGAGATCGCCGCCGCTGTGCCGAAGATCCTGCGCCGCCGGGTTCGACAGATCGCAATCGGGCACGAAATTCCGGTTCGCGTCGGTCCAGGCCCGCGTCACGCCCGCCGTGCCGAACGCCTGTGTCGTCTGCGGCATCCGCAGCGTGGGATTGGTGTTGGCGTAGTTGCCGTTCACGCCGGCGCCCTCGAGGTATTTGCCGAGGCTCACTCTGAGCGCCGTCTTGCCGGTCCCGAACAGGTCGTACGCCAGGCCCATCCTCGGCGTGACGTCCTTGTAGCTGTCGACGCCACGCGTCTCCGGAATGACTGATCGGCGTCGGCAGGAATCTCGACGGCCCTTCCTGCTGCGCGGGGAACCAGCTCCGGGCCCGATCGAACCGCACGGCGCCCTGCAGCGTCAGGCGACGAGCGTCCACTGCTCCTGAACGTAGAGAGCGTCCCAGGCGACGCGCGCGTCGTTCACCCACGGCGAAATCGACTGGGTCAGCTGATTGGGCACGCCGTTGTTGAAGCGGTACGTCAGGTTCTGGTTGTTGGTGAACCAGGTCCGATCGTCGGTCATCAGCGTGTGCTGATACCCGACCTTCAGGCTGTGCGTGCCGGTGACGTACGAGACCGACCCTTTCCACAGGTACGAGCCGGTGTGGGCCACGCTGAAGTCCTGCGATCGGTACACCAACCCCGGGAATGTTGCCGTTCGCCTCGCAGCCGCTGGCGCATTGTTCGGCGACGCGAATCAGATCGCGCGTCGGGTTCGGTTCGCGCTCGAAGTTGCCGACGCCAAAGAACGTGCCGCCAAAGCCCGCTTCGAGCAGCAGCCGGTTCGTGGCGGTGACGACCACGTCACCTGCGTCAGATGGAGGGGACGGCCGAGGACGCCTACCGCTTCGGGCGACACGCGTGCGGGCTCGGGCACGCCGGGGGTGGCGCCGCTGCAGGTCCGGCACATCGCCTGTGCGTCCCAGAAGCCGCTCGACCCGGTTGCGCGGCGTCATCTGCCACGTGACCCGTCCGCTGGCATTCTCGAACGTCCGGTCGGAGTACTGCGATGCGGTCGAAGTCCGGCGAATACAGCCACTTGGAGGGATCGCCGGCGTTCAGGTTGTAGTAGACGTTCGGGCTGTCCCTGGTGCTGCCGCCGGTGTGCGCGTTGACGAAGTACCACGCGCGATCCGTTCGGATCGGCCCGCCGAACGTGCCGGAGACATCGTAGACCCCCGTGAGCGGAGTCGCGGCGCTCGACGCCCTGATCCTTCAAGCGCCTGCGTCAGGTTGTCGGATTGCAGCCGTCGGCCGGTGCCGCTGGCGAACACCGACCCGTGCATCGTGTTGCCGCCCGAGCTTCGGCACGATGTTCATCACGAGTCCGGCGGTCTCGACTTCGCCCAGCGCGCCCGCCGTCATGAACGTGACTTCCTGCGCCTGGCCGATGTCCACGACGTAGCTGGTCGCCGAATTGCCGACCGGCGGACTCCCGACATTCAATCCGTCGAGAAGGAGGCGCCCCTCGTTCTGCCGGCCGCCGTGCATCGGGAACGACGTGGTCGCCGTGACCGGTGACCGTATCGTTGAAGTTGGTGAGGACGCCCGGCACGAGCGCCAGCAATGCGTTGTAGCTCCGAACCGTGGGAATCGACCTGACGACCTCGCCGCTGAGCGTCACCTCCTGCCTCGCGCTGTGCACGTCGACCACGGAAGGCTCACCGATGACGGTCACCGTGTCTGTCAGGCGCCCCGTCGCCAGCGTCCGTGTCGACGGTGGCGGTGAACGTCCCCGTCAGCTCGACGCCTTCGCGCTGGGACGGACCCCAGCCCGCGAGCGTGAACCGGACCGCATAGACGCCCGGTCGCAAATCCTCGATGCGGTACCGCCCGTTGCCATCGGTCATGGCGGACCGGGTCTTTTCGATGAGCGCAGCGCTGCTCGCTTCCACGAGGACCCCGCGGAGAGGAGCGCCGGATTCGTCCTTGACGGAGCCGGCAATCGCCGCCTGGGCGAACGCCACCGCGGGCATAGCGCCCCAGACCAAGAACCCGACTAGGAACAGCTTCATCCCGTCTCATGTGCGCCGACCCGGCGCGAGGCACTGACCGGCGCCGGCCAATAATCTCGAATCCTCCCGGGCTGGTAAAGGTCGGGCTGGTAAAGGAGACGCCGCCCTCCTGTCACTTTTTACGGGTGACCCTGTCAGATCGGCCAGTTCTAATGCGGTCGGCCCGGAGGTACCGTTGCCGGCCATGGAAGGCGCTTCTCGCCGCCGGCGGCACCACCAGGACGCGATCGCGTCGCGGCAGGAAGTGGTCGAGCACGCCGAAGCCTACTTCCGCGCGCACATGGGTAGCCCGGTACCTCTTGCCAGCCTGAGTCGCACACTCGGGCTCAGCGAGCGCGGCCTCCGCAACGCGTTCTACCTCGTCCGTGGCATGGCGCCCAAACGGTGGCTGCTCGCCGAGCGCCTCGAGGGCGTCCGGCGTGCCCTCATGGATGCGCGGACCGGGCCGACCACGGTCACCGACGTCGCCACCGACTATGGGTTCTACGAGCTGGGACGGTTCGCCGCCGCCTACCGGGAGGCGTTCGGAGAGACGCCGTCTGAAACGCTGCGCGGCACACGACGCGAACCGGTCCCTCGACAACCATCGAACACGAAAGGGCACGCTGATGCTTGCACGAGGTAATGGAGCCGCCGCGGACGATCTGGACGCGCCGCTGGCCTGGACCGGCGGGCCAATACGTGGTCGGTCCGTGAGTCTCACCGAGCGCCCCGGTTGCTGGAGGCAGTCGCCGAGGAGGACTCGCCGGATCGGTCCAGCGTCATAGCGCTGCCGGGACCGCGCGTTCGCGAACAATTTCAGGACGCGAACCAGTGTTTCCGCCGCGAAGTCCAGGAGCGGCCCGGCACCGGCCTCATCGTCGGGCAGAGCGCGGCCGTGCGCGGCGTCCTGGAACAGGCCCGGCAGGTTGCGGCCACCGATTCGACCGTGCTCCTCCTGGGTGAGACTGGCACCGGCAAGGAGCTCATCGCCGCGTACATTCACGAACTGAGCGCGCGGCGGGCGCGGGCCATGGTGCGCGTCAACTGCGCGGCGATTCCCAATACGCTGGTGGAGAGCGAGCTGTTCGGACGCGAGCGGGGGGCGTTCACGGGTGCGCTGTCGCGCCAGATCGGGCGCTTCGAACTGGCCGACCACTCGACGATCTTCCTCGACGAGATCGGCGACCTGCCGGCAGACGTTCAGGTCAAGCTGCTGCGGGTACTCGAAGAGCGGCAGATCGAGCGGCTTGGAAGCCCGAAATCCGTCAGTGTGGATGTCCGCGTCGTCGCGGCGACGCACCGGAACCTGGAGCAGAGGATCGACGCGGACACCTTTCGCGAGGACTTGTTCTACCGGCTCAACGTCTTCCCCATTCGCATGCCGCCCCTTCGCGAGCGCACCGAGGATATTCCCCTCCTCGTGTGGCGGTTCGTCGACGAGTTCTCGCAGGCGTTCGGCAAGCAGATTGAGACGATTTCCAGGGACAACATGGCCGAGCTCCAGCAGCACGCCTGGCCGGGCAACATTCGCGAGCTGCGCAATGTCGTGGAGCGGGCGATGATCGTCGCAACGGGCCCCCAACTGACGATTGCCCTGCCGACGGCGTCGGGTGCTGGACACCGAAGGGGCAGCGAGAAGATGGTCGACGTCCAGAGGGAGCATATCCGCAACGTCCTCGAGAGCTCGCGGTGGCGTATCCGCGGCGCGGGCGGCGCTGCTGAACGGCTCGGGCTCCGACCGACCACGCTCGAAACCCGCATGGGCAAGCTGGGGCTCACGCGGCCGAGGCCCGCATAGGCCTCAGGTGGTCTCTGAGAGGGGGCGGGAGCGTGGGCGGGCAATCGAGCAATCTCGAACATCACCGCGAGCCGGTAGGTCCCCGGTCGTACACAGCCGATGAGGCACTGGCCAGGCTCGTCGCGGGCAACGCCCGCTTCGTGAGCGGACGGGCGCGATTCCCCACTGTGAAGAAGGAGGTGCTCGCCGAGCTGGCCAAGGGCCAGCAGCCCTACGCCACGATCATCGGCTGCAGCGACTCGCGCGTGCCGCCCGAGCTCGTCTTCGACGCGGGCTTCGGCGAGCTGTTCATCGTGCGGGTTGCCGGCAACGTGATCTCACCTGAAATCATGGGAACGCTGCAGTACGCGGCGGTGCACCTCCACACGCCGCTCTTCGTGGTGCTTGGTCACGAAAGGTGTGGCGCGGTACAGGCGGGACTGGCCGTGCGAGCCCACGGTGCGCGCGAGCCCTCGCGCATCGCGCTGCTGCTCGAGAGCATGCTGCCCGGCCTAAGAGACCTCAATGACACGCTGGCGCCCGCGGACCTGCTCGCCGCGGCCGTCGAGGCGAACGTGCGCTGGTCGATGCATCAACTGCTCGACACGCCCGAGGGCCAGGCCCGGATGGCAGAAGGCATCGTCAAACTCGTCGGCGCCGTGTACGAACTGAAGACCGGACGCGTGCGGTTCCTTCAGTGAGCCCGCGCCTCGACGCTGTCCGGCGGGTTCGCTGATCAGTACGCCTTCAGCCCTTCCGCCCGGAACGTCGTCAGCGTCCGCTCGATCAGATCGTTCGACGGCGACTCGAACCCGTCGAGCGTGTACGGGACGCCGAGCTTTTCCCACTTGTAGCGACCCAGCTGGTGGAAGGGCAGCACGTCGGTCCGCTCGACATTGCCGAGCCCGGCCGCGAAGCTGGCAATCTTCGCGACGTCTTCCGGGTCGTCTGTCAGTCCCGGCACGAGCACGAATCGGATCCAGATGGGTCGCTTGCGGGCGGCAAGGCGGCGCGCGAAGTCGAGGACCGGCCCGTTGTCCATACCCGTCAAGCGACGATGCCTTTCGGCATCCCAGGTCTTGATATCCAACAGCACGAGGTCGATCGCCTCGAGGTCGTCGTCGCTGAGGCGGCTGCCCAGGTAGCCTGTCGTGTCGAGCGCTGTGTGGACGCCCATCGCTCGTGCGGCTCGGAAGAGCTTTACCGCGAAGCGATGCTGCATCAGAGGCTCTCCGCCGCTGATGGTGAAGCCGCCAGACATGACCCGCAGTCCCCGGCGGTACTTGCGCAGCTCTTCGACCGCCTTCGTCACGGAGACGGGAATGCCGTTGCTCATGGTCCAGGTGTCAGGGTTGTGACAGTAGAGACACCGGAACATGCAGCCGGTCGTCCACGCCACGACACGGACTCCCGGACCGTCGACGGCGGAGCCGGTCGTGAACGAGTGGAGGAATCCCATGTCGCCGGTGGCCAGCGCCGTTCGCACGTCCGACTCCGGCACGTCCTTGCCGAGGTTGACGCGGAGCTCGTACGGGCTCGCCGCCGCCAGGGGCGTGGGATCGGACGTCTCACCCTCAGCCATGGACGAATCTCACCCGTGGAAGGTTCGATTGATGACGTCCATCTGCTGCTCGCGCGTGAGCCTCACGAAATTGACCGCGTAGCCCGACACGCGGATCGTCAGGCTGGGATAGTTCTCCGGGTGCTCCATGGCATCGAGGAGCGTATCGCGGTTCAGCACGTTCACGTTCATGTGATAGCCCGTGCTGCCGAAGAACGCGTCCATGATTCCCGTGAGGTTGGTGATGCGGTCCTCGGCGACCCTCCCGAGGCCTGTCGGCACCAGCGAGGCCGTGAGAGAAATGCCGTCCGCGGCGTCGCGATAGGGGATCTTGGCGACCGACGCCGCCGCCGCATGAATGCCATGGCTGTCGCGCCCGTGCATCGGATTTGCCCCGGGCGCGAACGGCTCGCCCTGCCGCCGCCCGTCAGGAGTGTTCCCGGTCGCCTTCCCGTACACCACGTTCGACGTGATGGTCAGGACCGATTGTGTGTGGAGCGCGTGGCGATAGGTCGGGTACTTTCTCAGCTTGCTCATGAACGTGCTGACGAGCCAGACGGCGAGCTGATCCACCCGGTTGTCGTTGTTGCCGAAGAAGGGGAACGTGCCCTCGGTCTGATAGTCGGTGACCAGCCCGGTCTCGTTGCGGACGACGCGCACCTTCGCGTACTTGATCGCTGAGAGGCTGTCTGCCACGACCGACATGCCCGCCATGCCGAACGCCATGGTTCGGAGCGGCGCGTAGTCGTGCAGCGCCATTTCCACGCGCTCGTACGCATACTTGTCGTGCATGTAGTGGATGATGTTCATGGCGTTGACGTAGACGCCGGCGAGCCAGTCCATCATCCCGTCGAACTTTCGGAGGACGTCGTCGAAGTCGAGGTAGTCACCCTTCACCGGCTCGACAGCCGGTCCTATCTGGTCGCCGCTGATCTCATCCCTGCCGCCATTGATGGCGTAGAGAAAACATTTGGCGAGGTTGGCTCTGGCGCCGAAGAACTGCATCTGTTTGCCGACCACCATCGGCGAGACGCAGCAGGCAATGGCCCCATCGTCTCCCCAGGTGCGCCGCATGATCTCGTCGCTCTCGAACTGCAAGGAGCTGGTGTCGATGGCAACCTTGGACGCGAAGCGCCGGAAGCCTTCCGGCAGATTGGGGGAATACCAGATGGTCAGATTCGGCTCGGGCGCGGGGCCGAGATTGTAGAGCGTCTGGAGGATTCGGAAGCTCGACTTCGTCACCAGCGAGCGGCCGTCGTCGCCCATCCCGGCAATCGATTCGGTGACCCAGGTGGGATCGCCGGCGAAGAGCTCGTCGTACTCCGGCGTGCGCAGGAACCGGACGATGCGGAGCTTGATGACGAAGTCGTCGATGATCTCCTGCGCCTGCTCCTCGGTGAGGGCGCCCGAGCACGAGATCGCGTTCGAAGTAGATGTCGAGGAAGGTCGTCGTGCGCCCGAGCGACATCGCCGCGCCGTTCTGCTCCTTCACCCCGGCCAGGTAGCCGAAGTACAGCCACTGCACGGCCTCTCTGGCGTTCGCAGCCGGGCCCGAGATGTCGAACCCGTAATTCGCGGCCATCTTCTGCAGCTCTTTGAGCGCACGGATTTGTTCGCCCAGCTCCTCCCGATCGCGGATGATCTCGTCGGTCGACTGCGCTGAATCGAGGGCGCTCTTCTCCTGCTGCTTGTGCGCGATGAGTCGCGTGATCCCGTAGAGCGCGACGCGGCGGTAGTCGCCGATGATGCGGCCCCGGCCGTACGCGTCGGGCAGCCCGGTGAGGATGTGCGAGCTGCGGCACCGCCTCACGTCCGCGGTATAGGCATCGAACACGCCGTCGTTGTGCGTCTTGCGGTATTTCGTGAAGGTTTCGACGACCTGCGGATCCGGCTCGTATCCATAGGCCTTCAGAGCGGTCGCGACCATCCGGAATCCGCCGTTCGGGATGATCGCGCGCTTGAGCGGTGCGTCGGTCTGCAGACCGACGATGATTTCGTGTTCCCGGTCGATGTAGCCTGGCGCATGCGCCGTGATCGAGCTGGGAATCGGGGAGACGTCGAGCACTCCCTTTCGCCTTTCCTCGACGAACAAGTCCGTGAGCTTGCCCCAGATCCTCAGCGTGCGCGGTGTGGCTGACGCGAGAAACGACTCGTCTCCGTCATACGGCTCGTAGTTCTGCTGGATGAAATCCCGGACGTTGATCTCCGAGTTCCAGAGACCGGTTCGAAATCCCTGCCAGGGCGAACGTTCTGCCTGGTTTGGCGTCGCCTGCGTTGCGGTCACAGCCATCACTGACTCCCTCTCATGCCCTGCCCGCTGCGTGCGGGGTCTCCATCAATCCCAGTAACACGCCCGTGTGCCGGGCGATGACCAGTTCCTCGTTCGTCGGAATCACCCAGGCCGAGACCCGGCTGGCGGCGCGAGAAATCCGCGGCCCGCGTGCCTGGTTCGCGTCTGCATCGATTTCGATGCCGAGCCATGCGGAGGCCTCGCATATGCGGCTGCGGACCTCGGCAGAGTTCTCGCCGATGCCCGCCGTGAAGACCAGCCCGTCGATGCCACCCAGGACCGCCGCGAGCCCCCCGATCTCCCGGGCGGCGCGGTAGACGAAATAGTCTACTGCCAACTGGGCGGCGGGATCGGTGCTGCCGAGGAGATCCCGCATGTCGTTGCTGACGCCAGAAATGCCGAGCAGCCCTGATTTCTTGTAGAGCATCGTCTCGACGTCGCTGGCGGACAGCCCGAGGTTCTGAAAGAGGTAGAGGACCACGCCGGGGTCGAGCGCGCCCGGCCGGGTGCCCATGCACAGGCCATCCAGCGCGGTGAATCCAAGCGTGTTGTCGATGCTCTTGCGATCCCTCATGGCGCAGAGACTGGCGCCGCTTCCCAGGTGGGCGACGATCACGCGCCCGCCGGCGATCTCCGGCGCCACGTCGCGGAGAACCGAGGCGATGTACCTCGGTACGACAGGCCATGGAACCCGTAGCGCTGCACGCCGGCGCCGCGGATCTCCGCGGGCAGCGGCACCACTTCGGCGACCGCCGGCATCCCGCGGTGAAAGCTGGTGTCGAAGCAGGCAACCTGCGGCACACCGGGGAGCCGCTCGGCGACCGCGTCGATCGCCGCCAGATTGTGCGGCTGATGGAGGGGAGCCAGCGGCACCAGTTCTCGCAGGTCTTTCAGAACCTGCGGTGTGACGATCGTGGGGCCGGCATAATTCGCCCCGCCGTGGACGACGCGATGGCCGACTCCGAGCACGCGCGCGCCGCCGTAGGTCGATCGCAGCCATGACGCGAGCGCATCGAGCGCCGAGCGGCCATCCGGCACGACGTTCTGGTCGAGCGCGCGTTCGACGAGGCGCGCACCGGCGGCATCCTTGGCGGAGAATCGCGGCGACGTCCCGATCCCCTCGATCTGCCCCCGGGCTTCGAGCCGCCAGGCCTCACCCGCGGGTCTGCCGTAGACACAGAACTTGAGGCTCGACGATCCGGCGTTGAGGACAACTGTGTAGTCTGCCATGTGACTGGCTCCAGTCAGGCTGACGCCGCACGCTGAAGCGATTGCCGCCGCGCATGCGCATCGAGCATCGCCACCCCGCAACTCGCGATCCTCGCGCGCACGCCGTCGGCGCGGCTCGTGAGGATGATGGGCACGCGGGCGCCGAGCACGAGTCCGGCGCTGTCGGCGTTCGCCAGAAACGTGAGCTGCTTGGCGAGCATGTTGCCCGCCTCGAGGTCCGGAACGAGCAGAATGTCGGGATCGCCGGCGACCTCCGACTGGATGCCTTTCACCCGCGCCGCCTCTTTGCTGATGGCGTTGTCGAACGCCAGCGGACCATCGAAGACGCCACCGGTGATCTGTTTGCGGTCGGCCATCTTGCACAGGGCGGCGGCGTCAATGCGTCGACTGCATCTTGGAGTTGACGGTCTCGACTGCCGCGAGGATGGCCACTTTGGGGTTGGTCAGCCCGAGAGAGCGCGCCAGATCGATCGCGTTCTGGCAGATGTCCACCTTGTCATCCAGGGTCGGCGCGATGTTGATCGCCGCGTCGGTCACGATCAGCACCTTGTGATAGGTCGGCACGTCCATGATGAACACGTGGCTGATTCGGCGCCCCGTGCGCAATCCGGTCTCTCTCGCGACGACGGCGCTCAAGAGCTCGTCGGTGTGCAGGCTCCCCTTCATCAGCAGCTCGGCCTCGCCCGTGCGGACCAGCTCCACCGCTTTGGCGGCCGCGGCATGGCTGTGCGGCGCGTCGACGATCCGCGCCTTGCCGAGGTCGATACCGCCCTTCTTCGCGATCTCCTTGATCTTGGCGGCCGGGCCGACGAGAATCGGCGCGATCAATCCGTGAGCGCCGGCCTCGATGGCGCCGGCCAACGCCGTTTCCTCGCACGGATGCGCCACCGCCGTCGGTATGGGTTCCAGGCTTCGGCACCGCTCCAGCAGCAGTTCGTACTTTCCGGTCCCAGTTGCTCGAGTCATAGTCCCCTCGCGCGGTCACAGGGCCAGGCGGCGAACCGCTGGTCCGAATCCTTCAACAACACAGGCAGGACGATTGCCAGATCAGCGCCGTACAGCAGCGGCTCGAACGCGCCGTGCGCGCGCCTCCGGCGGACTGGCTTCTCTTGAGCGCCATCGCGTCAACCGTCGTGTCGAAGTCAACCCGGCGGTTTGGGGGTCTCCACGTGGGCGCCCCGCCACCTCTGCCCAGAGCAAAGTCCGCGCCCTCTGCGCGCCCCGCGCGGCGGTTCCACAACTCCCAGAAGGCAAAGACTTTCAGCGAGTGCAACGCACGCGCCCCGGACCAGGCGATCCTCCGCGTGACCGGAGCCCCTCCGGATTCCGGAGGCGCCTCGTCACCTTCGGCGGCGACGGACCTGGAGCTGCGCCAACGCGCGAACGAGCGAGGCGTTGACGGACGCGACTTCCTCGTCCGAGATCTTTTCTTGCAGCCGGGCTTCGGCGCGCTGACGGGCCTCCTCCACCTTGGCTTCGTCGATCTTCTCTGAAGGAATGGCCATGTCGGTCGCGACCGCCACCCTGTGCAGCGGTGACCTCGACCAGCCCTTCCCCCACGGCCAGGAATTGGTCGTGTCCGTCCTGGCTGATGATTATCTCACCAGGTACGAGCTGCGTGATCAGCCAGAGGTGTTGCGGGTAGACGCCGATCTCCCCCTCGATGGACGGCAGGGTGACCAGGTCCACGTCGCCGGAGAAGACGACCGCCTGGGGCGTGACGACTTCGAGTCTGAGCGTCTCGGCCATGCCACGTATCTTTTCAGTTCTGCCGGATCTCCTCGATCCCGCCCTTCATATAGAAGCTCCCCTCCGGGACATCGTCGTGCTTGCCGTCGAGAATCTCCTTGAAGCCGCGCACGGTGTCGGCGACCGGCACCTGCCTGCCTTCGCGGCCGGTGAACACCTGCGCCGAGCTGAACGGCTGGCTGAGGAATCGCTGAATCTTGCGCGCGCGGTACACCGTCACCTTGTCCTCGGGCGACAGTTCGTCCATGCCCAGAATGGCGATGATGTCCTGCAGGTCCTTGAATCGCTGCAGCACGCGTTGCACGCGTCGCGCGACGTCGTAGTGCTCCTCGCCGACGATCTCCGGGGCCAGGGCGCGCGACGTCGAGGCCAGCGGATCCACCGCCGGGTAGATCCCCAGCTCGGCGATCGAACGCTCGAGGACGATCGTCGCGTCGAGATGGGCGAAGGTCGTCGCCGGCGCCGGGTCGGTCAGGTCGTCGGCCGGGACGTAGACCGCCTGGAAGGAGGTGATCGATCCCTTCTTCGTCGACGTAATGCGTTCCTGCAGCACGCCCATCTCGGCGGCGAGCGTCGGCTGATAGCCGACGGCGCTGGCCGTGCGGCCGAGCAGCGCCGAGACTTCCGACCCCGCCTGCGAGAACCGGAAGATGTTGTCGATGAAGAGCAGCACGTCCTGGCCCCGCTCGTCGCGGAAGTACTCGGTGATCGCCAGGCCGCTGAGGGCGACGCGCAGGCGCGCGCCCGGCGGTTCGTTCATCTGGCCATAGACCAGCGCGATTTTCGACGCGGCGAGGTCCTCTTGATTGATGACGCCGGCCTGGGACATCTCGTGATAGAGGTCGTTGCCTTCGCGGGTGCGCTCACCGACACCGGCGAAGACCGACACGCCGCCGTGGAGCTTGGCGATGTTGTTGATCAGCTCCATGATGACGACGGTCTTGCCGACGCCGGCGCCGCCGAAGGCGCCGACCTTGCCGCCCTTGAGGAACGGGCAGATCAAGTCGATGACTTTGATCCCCGTCGTCAGCACCTCGGGGGAGGGCGATTGATCGACGAGCGGCGGCGGCGGGCGGTGAATGGGATACCGCTTCTCCGCGATCACGGGCCCGCGCTCGTCCACGGGCTGGCCGGTGACGTCGAACACGCGGCCCATCACGCCATCGCCGACCGGCATCGAGATCGGTCCGCCGCTGTCGGTGACCTCGTAGCCGCGCTTGATGCCCTCGGTGCCCGCCATCGAGATGGTGCGGACCCACCGGTCGCCGAGGTGCTGCTGGACTTCGAGCGTCAGCGAGACCGGCTGGTCCTCGACCGTGTAGCCGACGGTGAGGGCGTTGTAGATCGCGGGCAGCGCGCCGGGAAACTCGACGTCGACGACCGGACCGACGACTTGCACCACTTTGCCGATGTTCATGACACCTACCCGTACTTCGTCCCGTTGGTGGGACCGGCCGGAGATCAGCCCGCCTGACCGCCGGCAATCTCCAGCAGTTCCTTGGTGATGTTGCCCTGACGCAGCTTGTTGTACTCGAGCTTCAGCTCCTTGATCAGGCTCTCGGCGCTGTCGGTCGCGTTCTTCATCGACACCATCCGGGCGCTCTGTTCGCTGGCCTTGGCGTTCAGCATCAGGTAATAGATGTAGATGTTCAGATAGTGGCCGAGCAGATACCCGAGCAGCGCCTCGGCGCTGGGTTCGAACACCGCCTCGCTGGTATCGGCCGCCAGGACCTCCTCGGCTTCCGCCCCCGCGACCTTCAGGCCCTTGATCGCTCCCACGGGCAGGTACTCGATGACCACCGGTTCCTGCGTCAGCGTGTTGACGAACCGTGTGGTGACGATCTTCACCTCGTCCACGTCTCCCTTCAGGAAGAGGTCGCGGGCGAAGGACGCGATGGCTCGGGCCTCGGGGAACGTCGGCGAGTCGCCGTAGCTGAACTCCGCGGCCAGCCGCCGCCGCGTCCGCGCGACGAACTGCGCCGCCCTGCGGCCGGCGGTGATGTAGATCGTCGATTCGATCGGGAACTGCGCCGCCAGCCGGAAGACGTTGGTGTTGAGGGCGCCACAGAGACCCTTGTCCGCCGCAATCAGAATGATCGCGCGGGTACGAACGTCTCGCACCTCCAGCAACGGATGCTCGAAGTCGGGGGCCCGCGTGGTCGCGCTGCGCTGAATGCGATAGATCAAGCGCGAGAACGGCGCGGCGGCAATCGCCGCCTGCTGCGCCTTGCGCATCTTCGACGCGGCCACCATCTGCATGGCCCTGGTGATCTGCGCCGTGCCGCCGATCGATTTGATGCGCCGCCGGAGGTCGCGAGGAGAATTCATCGCGGCTATTTCTTCCAGGTCTGCTTGAACTGATCGGCGGCGGCCTTCAAGGCGCCCGTCAGCTCGTCGCTCAGCGCCTTCTCTTCGGCAATCTTCGCGAGCAGGCTCGCCTTCCTCGTCGTCAGGAAGTCGGTCCAGCCGGCTTGAAACTCCTTGACCCGCTCCACCGGCACGTCATCGACGTACCCGTTCTGGACCGCCCAGATCACCCCGACCTGCACTTCGACCGGAATCGGGCTGTACTGGGTTTGCTTGAAGATCTCGACGATGCGCTTGCCGCGGTCGATCTTCGCCTGCGTCGTCGCATCGAGCTCCGAGCCGAACTGCGCGAACGCCGCCAGCTCGCGAAACTGCGCGAGGTCGCCCTTGAGCTGCCCGGCCACCTGTTTCATGGCTTTGAGCTGGGCCGCAGATCCGACGCGGGACACCGAGATGCCGACCGAGATCGCGGGGCGGATGCCCTGGTAGAAGAGGTCGGTTTCCAGAAAGATCTGGCCGTCCGTGATCGAGATGACGTTGGTCGGGATGTACGCGGACACGTCGCCGGCTTGCGTCTCGATGATCGGCAGGGCCGTGAGCGAGCCGTTGCCGTATTTTTCGCCGACGCGGGCGGCGCGCTCGAGCAGCCGGCTGTGGAGGTAGAACACGTCGCCCGGGTAGGCCTCGCGACCCGACGGCCGTTTCAACACCAGAGAGACCTGACGGTAGGCGACCGCGTGCTTGGACAGGTCGTCGTAGACAATCAGCGCGTCCATGCCGTTGTCCATGAACCACTCGCCGATCGCGGCGCCGGCGAACGGCGCCAGGTACTGGTTGGTGGCGGAATCGGACGCCGGCGAGGCGAGGATGATGCTGTAAGGCATCGCCCCGGCTTCTTCGAGCACGGTCACGATTCTGGCGATCGTGGACTGCTTCTGACCGATCGCCACGTAGATGCTGTAGAGCGGCCGGTAGCTCGTGTCACCGGCAGCCTCGGCCGCACGATTCAGCCGGGCCTGGCTGATGATGGTGTCGATGCAGATGGTGGTCTTGCCGGTCGAGCGGTCACCGATGATCAGCTCGCGCTGGCCGCGGCCGATCGGGATCATCGCGTCGATCGGCATGATGCCGGTCTGCACCGGCTGGCCGATCGGGCGGCGCCGGACGATCCCGGGGGCGAGCTTCTCGACCGGGTAGGCGCGGGTGCTGGCGATCGGGCCCTTGCCGTCGATCGGCTCGCCGAGCGTGTTCACGACCCGGCCGAGCAGTCCCTTGCCGACAGGCACCTGGAGGAGCTTTCCCGTGGCGCGGACTTCGTGCCCCTCTTCGAGCCGCGTGTAGTCGCCGAGGATGATCACCCCGACTTCGGTCTCGTCGAGGTTGAGCGCCAGGCCGGTGACGCCCTGGCCGAAGTCGAGCATCTCGTTCAGCATGACGTCGCCAAGCCCCTCGACCCTGGCAACGCCGTCGCCAATCTCGCGGATGACGCCAACCGTCTGTTTCGCCGTCGCGGCTTTGGCGCCCGCGATCTGGGCTTCTATCTCTTGGACCAGGTCAGCCATTGTCCGTTCCTCATCCCGTCACTCTCAGAGCCGCGCCTCGATGGCCGCCAGCCTCGCGCGCACGCTGTCGTCATAGACATGGCTGCCGACTCGGATACGCATCCCTCCGATCAGTGCCGGATTCTGATCGAACGATGTCTCCAGCCCGGGCCCGTAGATGCGCGCCAGGCCGGCCCGGACGTGTTCGCGCACGTCATCAGCCAGGATCGTGGCGCTCTCGACCGACGCCCTGTGCCGATCGCGATCCCATCGGAGGAGGCGCTGAAAATCCGCGAGTACGGCGATGGCGCCGCGGCGCCCGGAGCCGGCGAGCCCTCGCGCCACCTGTCGCACCCGTTCCGCGTCCGGCCTGCCGTCGATCAGGCACAGCCGGAACAGGTGTTTCGCCGCCCGCCTCGTCCGTCTGGTGCCTTTCATCGCGTCAACTGAGCTGCCTGGCCGTCTCCTCCGACAGGCGCCGGTGATCCTCGGGCGTCAGCACCTTCCCCGTGACCGACGCCGTTGTGTGAACGACCAGCCGGCCGACCTCGCGTCTGAGATCGGCGAGCATCTGCGCGCGGTCCCGTTCGGCTGCCTCGCGCGCTCTCGACAGCAGGTCTTCCGCCGCCCTCGAGGCCTTCTGCGTTTCCTCGGCCCGGACACGGGCCGCCGCGGCGCGGGCCTCCTCGATCAACTGCTTGCCTTCGACGTCTGCCTTGGCCAGCACGTCCTGACGCTCGCGTTCGATGCGCGCCAGTTCGGCCTTGATCTTCTCGGCATTCGCGAGACCGCTGGCGATCTGCTGCCGTCGCGCGTCGAGAATGCGGAGGATCGGCTTGTAGGCGAAGACATGCAGCACCACGCACACGATCCCGAAGCTGACGATCTGAGCCGCCAGATGAGTCCAGTCGACCCCGAACGTGCGGGCGACCTCTCCGATCTGTCCGCTACTCTCCGCGGCGACCTGCAACGCGAGAACATGCATGATGGCAACTCGCTTCGCCGGGCGCGTCGGTACCTCGCCGCGCCCCGAGCGTCGTTCTATCGCACGAGGAACAATGCGTAGAACACGATCGCCTCGGCGAAGGCAATGGCCAGAATGGACTGGACCATGATCTTCGTCGAGGCGCCGGGATTCCGTCCGACCGCGATCGATGCGCCCTGGCCAATCAACCCGACGCCGATCGCTGCGCCCAGAGCCGCCAGGCCGACGTGCAGACTTCCGGTCATCTGTCTTGTCCTTTCTATGTCCAACGGTTCACGTCGTGCCGCGAGTGCCTGGCGTTCAACCGTGCGCAGCCGCGGGTCCAGTGTCCTCGTGATGGCAAATCAGGAGCGTGAAGACGGCGGTCAACAGCATGAAGACCATCGCCTGGACCAGACCCACCAGCAGCTCCATGAAATAGAACGGGATCGGCAGCAGCCAGCCCAGACCCGGGACGATCGTCGCCATGGCTTCGAGCATGTTCTCGCCCGCGAAGATATTGCCGTAGAGACGAAAGCTCAACGAGACCGGGCGGAACAGGATCGAAATGATCTCGAGGCATCCGGCCGCGAAGAACACGACGATCATGAGCAGCTTCATCAGCCCGGTGGTCTCGCCCTTCGGCGCGAACAGCTCCTTGACGACCCCGCGTGGACCGGTTTCCTGGAAGGCCCAGACGAGCCAGCACGCGAAGAAGACCAGCGCCATGGCCAGCGTCAGGTTGAGATCGGCATTGGCGCCGCGGAACAACGGTTGATCAATCGTGAAACCGTGCGCCGTCTGATGCCCCCATCCGATCGTGCCGACCCCCGGGACCAGGCCGACCCAGTTGGCGGCGAGAATGAAGATGAAGATGCTCCCGAAGAACCAGAACGTCTTCCGGACCAGGTGCGCGCCGATGATGCTCTCGAGCAGGCCGTACAGGCTTTCGACCAGCCATTCCAGGAAGTTCTGCGCCCCCGTGGGCACCTGGGTCATGGTGCGCGGTCGCGCGTTGAGCGAACACGATGAGGCCCAGCGTCACGATCCACGTGACGACCATGGAATTCGTGATCGGGAACCCGAAGGGTCGGGCAATCTCGACGGCCTTCTGCGACAAACCGTGTGCGGCCGGTTCGACGAGGCCGAGACAGAGAATGCCGAGGGCGTTCATGTCCATCCGCTCGTGCTTGCAGCACGGCCCGTGCCAGTAACGGCGGCCGGCACACGACGACGGCTGAGCGCGGGAATCCGCACCGGTGGAATCGATTCTCCCGTCACAGACCTGAATCGATCGCCGACGCATCCTCCGATATTCCGGATGCTCTCCGCGCTGCCGGAGGGGGTCGCGGAGAATCGCCGGTGCGGGGGTGTTCCAAACCCTTGGCGCCCTTGGCTTCGGCGCCGATCCGCGCCGGACTCCTTGCCGGTACGCCTGCTGCACTGGGACGCTGTCGCCCTTGTTCCAGGAGAACGTCACCAATGACCTGCCCGGGCGAAGGGTGCGGTCGAACAGCCAGGTGAGAGAGACCGTGAGAGGCGTGTCGTGATGGGTACCGGCATCACCGAATCTCGCCGGTCGGAAGGCGGGCAAGACGCCTCGCTCGAGGAGCAGCTGGCGTTCGAACGGTTCGTCTCCGAGCTGTCGAATCAGTTCATCAACCTTTCCGGCGAGCACATCAACGAAGCCATCAGGAACGGTCTCCGGCGAATCTGCGAGCAGGCCGATCTCGATCGGTGCACGTTCTCCAGAATCGGGAACGACCGGGCTCTGGTCGATTCTCGTGAGCTGGACGGCGCCCGGCGTCCCGGCGATGAACGAACCGCCGGGGGCGCTGCGGCAGTTTCCGTGGTCGATGGAGCGGGTCTGCGCCGGCGAGGTCGTGGCGTTTTCGAGCGTCAGCGAGATTCGAAACGAGACCGACCGCGGCGGGTACCTGGCGACCGGCACCAGGTCGGCGGTCGTGGTGCCGGTCCGGGTGGAGGGCCGGGTCGAGGGCACGGTCGGCTTCAATGCGGTGCGGGCCGAGCGTGCGTGGACACCGGGGGTCGTGCGCCGCCTCACCACAATCGCGAGCGTGTTCGGCGAGGTCCTGGCCCGGCAACAGCGGGACGAGGCGGTGCGGGCGGCGGCGGAGGCCCAGCGCGTGAAGGATGCGCTGCAGGTCGAAAACGTGAACCTGCGGCGGGAAGCGCGCGAGCGGTTGGGGCTGATGCACGTCGTCGGCCGGAGTGCCGCCGTGCGAAGGATGCTGGATCAGATCGAGAAGGTGGCGGCGACCGACTCGACCGTTCTGCTGCTGGGAGAGACCGGGACAGGCAAGGAGTTGCTGGCGACGCAGATCCACGAACTCGGCACACGTCAGACCCGGGCGATGGTGCGCGTGAACTGTGCGGCGATTCCCGCGACGCTCATCGAAAGCGAGCTGTTCGGACGGGAGAAAGGGGCGTTTACGGGAGCGCTGGCACGTCAGGTGGGCCGGTTCGAGCTGGCCAATCAGTCGACGATATTTCTCGACGAAATTGGCGATCTGCCGTCAGAGGTGCAGGTCAAGCTGCTGCGCGTGCTGGAGGAGGGGCAGATCGAGCGCCTCGGAAGCCCTCGTCCGATCGCGGTGGACACCCGGATCATCGCCGCCACGCATCGCAACCTGGAGCAGCAGATCTCGGAGGGGACGTTCCGTGAGGATCTCTACTACCGGTTGAACGTGTTCCCGATTTTCGTGCCGCCGCTGCGCGAGCGCATCGAAGACATTCCGCCCCTCGTGTGGCGATTCGTGGAGGAGTTCTCGAGAGCGTTCGGCAAGCGCGTGGACGCGATCGACAAGGACAATCTCGTCGCGCTGCAGCACTATTCGTGGCCGGGCAACATCCGCGAGCTGCGAAACGTCGTCGAGCGCGCGATGATCGTCACGACACAACATCGGCTGACGATCCCGGTCCCGCAGGCATCGGCGGCGGCAACCAGGCGGAGCTCACGGCTGGTCGACGTCGAGAAGGAGCACATCCGCGGCGTGCTCGAAAGCGCCGCCTGGCGGATTCGCGGGGCCGGAGGAGCCGCAGAACGTCTCGGCATGAAGCCGACGACGCTCGAGACGCGCATGGCCAAGCTGGGGATTACGCGTCCAAGTCCTCGCTAGCCCCCTGAAGCCTGGTGGCCAGGGCTCCTTTCTCGCTCCCGCCCCCTGGCTCCTGGCGCGTGGACTCCGGCATTCCGTGCCTTCTCTACGATACCGGAGGGAGCCTCCCTCGGGTGGGCCTGCCTGGGAACTGTCCGATCGCCCACAAGGTCTTGACTCGATGGACGTAAAGCCCGATGGCGCGGACGCCAGGAGGTTTGGAACGACTGGTGCTGGGACGTGCACCATGGTGCGACTCAAAGTCGTGCTCACTGCGGCGTCCGCGGCGGGCGCGCAGGGCCTCCTCGAGGCGCTTCGATTCGTGGCGGTCAGCGCCCGCCACGACCCGGGCTGCCAGGGGTGTTCGGCCTGGCTGGATCCCGATTCGACCGTGCGCTACGTCGAGGAATGGGCGACCGAAGGGGACATGCGCCGGCGGGTGCGTTCAGAGGGCTTCACGTCGGTGCTGGCGGTTGTCGAGGCCGCCCAGGAGCCGCTGGTGCAGTTCGACTTCGTCACGCAGACCCGGGGACTCGACTACGTCGCCGAAGCCCGCGCCGACGCCGGGATGTGAGACGGCGTTCAGCAGCGGGCGCCGCGCAACCACCGACATCCGGCGGATGGACCGACCTCATGAAACGAGCGAAGTACGAGAAGGAGCTGGGCAAGCTGCAGGTCCGGCTGTGCCATCTGCAACGGTGGGTCACCGAGAAGGGCCTGCGCGTCGTCGTCCTGCTCGAGGGACGTGACGGGGCGGGAAAAGGCGGCACGATTCGCGCGATCACGGAGCGTCTGAGCCCGCGCGTGTTCAGGGTCGTCGCCTTGCCGGCCCCCTCGGACCGGGAGAAGACCCAGGTCTACCTGCAGCGCTACCTGCAGCATTTTCCGGCGGCCGGAGAGGTCGTCATCTTCGATCGGAGCTGGTACAACCGGGCCGGCGTCGAGTACGTGATGGGGTTCTGCACGACGGAACAGCACCGACGATTCCTGGAGCTGTGTCCCCAGATCGAGAAGTACGTCGTCGAGGGGGGGACCATCCTGATCAAGTTGTGGCTGGAAGTGAGCAACGACGAGCAGAAGTGCCGGTTCGAAGCCCGCGTCCGTGATCCGCTGCGGCAGTGGAAGCTCAGCCCCATGGATCTCCCCTCGCGGAAGCGCTGGTACCGGTCCTCGCGCGCGCGCGATGTGATGCTGAAGAAGACCGACACCCGCGTCGCGCCATGGCACATCGTCCGATCGGACGACAAGCGGGCCGCACGGCTGAACACCATTGCCCACCTGCTCTCGGTGATTCCACACAAGAAGCTGCCCCCGCAAAAGGTGAAGTTGCCAGGACGGTCGTCCAAGGGCGCGTACGACGACGACGCGTCCATCGCGCGCCGGCGATTCGTGCGCGAGCGGTACTGACAGCCGCGAGCGTCGGCCGGTTCTCGACCTCCGTCGTCAATCACGACTCGTCGTCCACGGGAAGGACGTGCGTACGGGAACCGACGGAGCCGTCAGGGCTATGACTCTCTGCAATCCAGACGGGTCCTGGGGGATCGTGCCGTGATGCGCGTGCTCGATCCGATCGACCGGGTCTCAGAGATCCTCTTCGGTCTGATCATGGCGCTGACCTTCACGGGCACCCTCGGTGCGGCCACGGCCGGCCGTGACGAAGTTCGCACGCTGCTCATCGGGGCGATTGGGTGCAACGTCGCCTGGGGTCTCGTCGACGCGATCATGTTCCTCATGACCTCGCTGACCGAACGCGGCCATGGACTTCTCACGATCCGCGCCGTGCATGGCGCGGCGAGCGCTGAGGAGGCTCATCGCGCGATCGCCGGCGCCGTGCCGCCGGTCCTGGCCGAGGTCCTGAGGAGCGATGACCTCGAGAACATGCGTCAGGGTCTGCTTCGCATGCGCGAGCTTCCGCCGGGTCGCCTGGACAGGCAGGACTGGCTCGGGGCTGGTGCCGTGTTCCTCCTCGTCGTCCTGTCCACCTTTCCCGTCGTCATTCCGTTCCTCCTGTTTCGGGAGGTCCAGTTCGCGCTCCGCATGTCGAATCTGGTGGCGCTTGCCCTGATGTTCGTCTGCGGTGTCTGGCTCGGGCGTCACGGCGGCTACCATCCGTGGCGCACCGGCATGTATGTCGTGCTGCTGGGTGTGCTGCTGGTCGGAGTCGCGATCGCGCTCGGAGGCTAGTCTCTCCTTCTAGCCCGGAGTTCACTTCTGTTGACAAACGGGCCCGCCAAGGTGGCGCCGGGCTTCAGCCCGGCCAACGCGGGCCCGGGCAGGCCTAAAGGCCTGCGCCACATCACCAACACAAGTGAGCTCCGGGTGTAGTTTCATGGCTGCGGGCGCTCCTCGAAGTCACCGCCGAGCGCCAGGTGCAGGTTGACGCGCTGCACGCGCTGCTCGGTCTGCACGCGCACCAGCGCCGACTGCGCCGCGTTCAGCGCGAGCTGCCGCTGCGTCACGAATCTCAGATCGGTGCTGCCGACCTTGAACTGGGTCTGCACGATTCCGAGGGCGCGCAAATTGTCGGACATCGTCTGCGCGAGGATCTGCTCGCGGTCGCGCGCCGCGATCTCCGCCGAGAGGGCGGTCTCGACCTCGTTGAACGCTCGCAGGCCGACAACCGCAAACTCGGCGATCGCCTGCTTCTGCTCGGCCGTCCGGATCTCGACCTGGGTCTTGAGCGCACCCCCCTTGAAGATCGGCGCCAGCAGGCTGCCACCGAGGTTCCACGCGGGGTTGTCGCGATCCTGGAGCACGAACAGTTCGCTCGAGATCGAGCTGATGCCGCCCGTCAACGTGATCGCGGGCAGACGGGCGGCTTTGGCCTCGTGGATCCGATTGAATGCCGCGGCGACGCGCCGCTCGGCCGCGACCACGTCCGGTCGACGCTCCAGCAACCCGGAGGGAAGGCCCGCCGGCACGGCATCGGGCTGGGCGGGCAGCTGCGGGGTGACGATGGTCGTGGCTCCGGGGTATCGGCCGAGGAGCGTCTCCAGCGCCCGAATCGCCTGTTCGCGCGCCAGATCGAGCTGACGCGCCGCGTCGCGGTAGGTGCCGACCGTCGCGCGCGCAACGTAGACCTCCTCGTCGGTGCCGACGCCCACCTTCGAGCGGGTCTCAGCCAGGCGCACGAGCTCCTCGCTGTCTCGAATCGCCCCGCGCGCGACTTCGGCCTGCAACCCGGCCTCGGTGGCCAGGAACCAGCTCTTGGCCACGAGCGCGGCCATCGACTGGCGGGCGTACTCGTAATCCAACCGGGAGGAATCGGCGTCGGCAGCAGCGGCGGCGCGGCCGTATCTCACCCGCCCCCAGAGGTCGAGCTCCCACCCCACGGTGAGCACGCCTCCCTGCAGGCCCGAGTTGTCACCCGACAACTTGCCGCCGCCGCGGGCGAGGAGGTCCACCGACGGATAGAGTTTCGCTCCCGCGAGCTTGGCATAGAGCACGGCCTGCTCGACGCGGGCAGCGCTCACGCGCAGGTCGACGTTGTACGCGAGGGCTTCGTAGACCGCGGTGGCCAGTTGGTCGTCGCGGAAGGTCGCGAGCCAGTTGTCCGGTGCGGCGCCGGTCACGGCGCCGGCCGCGGTCCACTGATCGGGCACCTTCACCGTCGGCAGCGCTTCCTGCTTGATTGTCGCGAGGTCCGGCGGGTTCTTGAGCAGGCACGCCGGCGTCATCATCGACAGGAGTCCGACAACCAGCGCCGCCGCGCGTTGGCCACGACGGACACGATCGCGGGAACCAGCGTGGGCCGGCATGACGACCTCCATCAGTGACCCAGGCTGATGCTGTGCTTGATGATGACGTAGTCGAGGTACGACGCCACTCGCAGCAACACCTTTCGAATGACGTGCAACAGCGTCAGATGCTCGGTGTAGAGGGCGGCGGACCCTCGTGCGCCCGCGGCGAGGAAGAGGGCATGATCGTGCTCGCCGACCACCAGCTTTACCGGAAAGCGCCCCGGCGGCGGCACGAACGTCGTCTTCGGGAGATCCCCGGAGGCTTCGACCTGGCCCTGGCCCTGGGCCCAGATGATCGAGTCCACCCGGGCTTTGATGACGCGCCCCGGATAGGTGTCCAGCGTCACCTCGGCGTGGTTCCCCGGCACGACCTGGTGCAGCTCGTTCTGGCCGAACAGCGCAAACAGCTGGTACTCCTGGTCGACGAAGGTCATGACCTCGTTGAACGGCATGCCGGCCACGAAGAATCCCGGACGCAGCATCACGTTCACCATCGTCCCGTTGCCCGGCGCGAGAACGGTCGTCTGGGTCAGTTCCCAGGCGGCGTTGTCGAGCTGGGCGCGAGTGGTCTCGACCTGCGCCTCGGACATCTTCACCTGCGCCTGCGCCGTGGCTGCCTGGGCCTTGACCTCCGCGACCGTCGCGAGGTCGCCGTTGACGCGACCCGAAAGCTTCTCCCTCACTTGCTGCTCGCCGGCGCGGGCCGCCGCGATCTGGGCCGTCAGCTCGTTGACGTTGGTTTGCGCCTGCTCGAGATCGAAACGATTGCCTGCGCCTGCCGCCACCAGCTCGGTATTCTGTTTGACCCGCGTCCGCGCCAGCGCGAGCGAGGCCGTCAACGAGGTCATCTGGCCGGTGGCTTGATTCAACTGCTCGTGCAGCTCGCGCTCACCGGACCGCGCACCGGTCAACCGCGCCTGGACCTCGCCCAGCCGCTGGCGATCGGCCGCGACTTTCGCTTCATCCGCGGCCAGCTTCGCCGTGAGCGAATTGACCTCGTTCTGATAAGGCGTCGGGTCGATTCGAAACAACAGGTCGCCCTTCTTCACGGGCCGGTTGTTCTCGACCCCGACTTCGATCACACGTCCCCTGACCTGCGACACGATCGGCACGACGTACTTGACCACGCGGACGTCGCTCGTCGTCGGCGCGAAGATGTTCAGCAGGAGCAGCATGGCGGCGATCGCCACCACTGGAAAAATCGCGACGGCGACCTTCCATGGCGTGGTCCAGGGCAGCAGCTTCAGCTTGATGAAGATCAGCCAGACGAAGAACGAATAAATGCCGAGCAGAATAACTTCCATCTACCGTGCCTCGTCGGCCGCGAACTTTGCTTCGAGCGCCTCGAGATCGCCGCGAAGAACCGTCAGTTCTGACGGGGGAATGCCTCGCTTCTCGAGCCGCGCCAGCCTGTCGGCGAGGTCGCCCGTCCCCAGGTCATGCGCGCCCTCTTCATGTTTCAGAGCATCCGGATGCACGTCGGTGCCGTAAGCCATCTTGTACATGACCGGCTTGGTGTACGCCCAGATCCAGGCCAGCGGCCACAGCAGTCCCCCGAACGCCAGCGACAGCAGGCACAACGTCCGGATGGCCTCGAACTGCGGGTGATGGCGCTTGTGGGCGATCTTCTCGGGGAGGATATGGACCATCCAGAACAGGACGATCAGCACGACCGGGACGACGAACAGGACGGTGATGGCAAGAAACGTCGCCATCTTGTCCTCGGCTTCTTCCGAGAGGAGCGAGGCGTAGGCTTCCGGTGGCCACGCCAGCAGCACACCGAGCGCCAGCGCGCCCGCAATCACGCGAGTGGCCGAACGGATCGTCCAACGACCCGGTCTCTTGAGGAGGACGCAAGACATGGTCATGACCCTGAGGAAAGTCTGCCGATCGCTGCGTCTGGCTGATAGCACTCGCCATGCCATGACGCCGCCGCGCGCGGGAGGCATTGTAAACGCATGACGGGCCCGGAGTAGGGCTGATGGTCGGGGCGCCCTCCGCCGACCGCTCGGTCCGACCTGTTGGAGGTGCTCCGGTATTCCGGAGGAAGCGTCTCAACGCCGTGTTTCCTAATGCAGCTTGGAGCCGCGCACGCATATACTTGAGGTCCGGCAGGCTGCGGCAGCCGACCTCTCGGTCCTTCGACCCGTCCGGAGTCGGCCTGACAGCGTCGAAGAAGGAGAGCGAACCGCCAGGAGGCTGTGCGGCCACTGAAGCGGAAGCCGTGCGACGAATCCGATGCCGATGACCGTGCACCACGACCGAGACAACATCTACCGTCTCGAGGTCCGCGGGACGCTGCACAAACCCGAACTCGACCAGTGCCAGAGCGTGCTCGTCCACGAGATGGGCCGCGTCGGCCCGGTGAGACTGCTGTTCGTCCTGGACGGGTTCGAGGGATGGGCGCCGCACGCCGCGTGGAACGACCTGACCTTCTACGTGAAGCACGGCGACGCGATTGAACGTATCGCTATTGTGGGGGACGAACGATGGCGCGGTGAATCGCTGATGTTCGTGTGTGCGGACTTGCGGAAAGCCCCCGTCGAATTCTTTTCCCCTGAGAAGGCCGCCGACGCGCGCGCCTGGCTGTCAGCCTGAGAAGAGCGAGCAGCCCAAGGATCACTCTGATGAAACGTCCGAAGCGCCCAATCCGTGTCGTGACCGCCCTGGTGGCGGTGAGCTTGCTGGCGCAGCCGCCAGCGTCGATCGTGCTCGTGATGGAGGCCGCGGGCCCGCAGGGCCAGGCGGCGACGACGCCGGCCACACCACCCGCCCAGACGCCTCCGTCGACGCCGACAGCGGCCACGGCGCCGGCGCCGATCGATGGCGGCTGGCCGCGTGCCGCCGATCTCCCGAGCGGCGCGTCCGTCCTGGTGTATCAGCCTCAGGTCGCGAGCTGGGATCAGCAGGCGCATCTCGTGGCCTTCAGTGCCGTGTCCCACCGTGCCAAGGCGGGCGACAAGCCCGCGCTCGGCACGATCAAGATCGAAGCGGACACGAAGGTCGCCGTCACTGAACGCCTGGTCAGCTTTCAGCCGATGAAGATCGTCGAAGCCAACTTCCAGACGCTGCCGAAGGAGCAGGTGCGCGAGGTCGTTGCCGCCATTGACAAGGCGCTTCCAGACGAGGAGCGGGTGATCGCGCTCGATCGGGTGATGGCGAATCTCGACAAGAGCCAGATCGTGCCCAAGAACATCGAGGGCATCAAGGCCGATCCCCCGACGATCTTCTTCAGCAAGACCTCCGCGGTCATCGTCAACCTCGACGGCGAACCCGTCTGGAGCCCGATCAAAGGAAACGATCTGAAGTTCGCGGTGAACACCAACTGGGACCTGTTTCAGCACGGTCCTTCCAACACGCTCTATCTGCGGAACAACGATGCGTGGATGAAAGCCGCCGACGTGAAGGGCCCCTGGGCGGCGGCGGGGAAATTGCCGGACAGCTTCACGAAGCTCCCCGCGGAGGAGAACTGGACGGAGGTCAAGGCCAGCCTGCCCGGCAAGCCGATCAACGCGTCGGCCGTGCCGAAGGTGTTCGTGGGCTTCCAGCCGTCCGAGCTCATCCTGCTCCGCGGCGAGCCCAGTTATGTGCTCATCCCCGGCACCAGCCTCTTGTGGGTGAACAACACCGAGAGCGACGTCTTCCGGATGGGCAAGACGGGATCGGTGTACTACCTGGTCGCGGGCCGGTGGTTCTCGGCGCCGGACTTCACGGGCCCCTGGACGTTTGCCACGCCGTCACTCCCGCCGGACTTCCGGAAGATCCCGCTCGAGCACGAGCGGTCGCGCGTGCTGGCATCGGTGCCCGGCACGGACCAGGCGGCCGAAGCGGTGCTGCTGGCGCAGATCCCGCAAACCGCACGCGTCAACAAGAAGGAATTGAAGGCCCCCGAGGTCGAGTTCCAGGGCGAACCGCAGTTCGCGCCCATCGAGCAGACCACCGTGCAGCGCGCCGTGAACACTGACAAGGACGTGTTCTGGGCCGGCAACTCGTATTACATGTGTCACCAGGGTGTGTGGTTCGCCGGAACGAGCGCATCGGGTCCGTGGGAGGTCACCGACTCGGTGCCGAAGGAGATCTACCAGATCCCGATAAGCTCACCGTCCCATCATGTGACCTACGTGACCGTTGAAGAAGACGATGACGATGATTGGGTCGTGTATGCCGCGGCTGCCGGCTACACGGGGATGATGTTCGGGTGGGGCTGCACCATGTGGGGATCGGGTTGGTACTATCCGCCGTACATCGGGTATGGTGGCTACTATCCGTACTACTACCCGTATTTCCCGACCTACGGGTACTCCGCCTGGTACAACCCGTATACGGGCGCCTACGGGCGGAGCGCGGCGGTCTACGGCCCCTACGGCGGCGCCGGCGTCGGCGCCCGTTACAACCCGCGAACCGGGACCTACGCACGCGGCGCGGCCGCCTATGGTCCGTACGGCGCTCGAGGAGTCGCGCAGGCGTACAACCCCCGTACAGGCACTTACGCGGCGACGCGCCAGGGATCGAACGTGTACGGAAGCTGGGGCTCGACGGCGGTGCAGCGCGGCGACGACTGGGCCAAGACCAACCGCTACACGAACCGACAGACCGGCAACACCACGCGGACCATCAGGACCGACGACGGGTCGGCGGTGACTCGGCGCGGCGAGGGAGGCGGCCGCGTCGCCGTGGGTGATGGTGGCAACGTGTATGCGGGGAACGACGGCAACGTCTATCGGCGCCAGGACGGCACGTGGCAGAAGCACGAGAATGGCGGCTGGTCGGATACCGATCGGCAGCCGACAGGCGACCGCCCGACGCCAATGGATTCCAGCACGAGGGATCAACTCGATCGCGATTCGGCCGCGCGCCGGGAAGGCTCACAGCGAACCACGGACTATGGGAACTACCGGAGCGGGAGCGGCGGCGCCTCCCGGAGCCCTGGCAGCTACCGAGGCGGTGGCGGTGGCGGTGGCGGACGGGGGGGCGGCGGGCGGGGCGGCGGCGGCAGAAGGCGCTAGACGAACGGGTCGGACCCCACGAGCAGCAACGTCCTGCGAGCACCTCCAGGGCGCCGCAAGGACGACGCGAATCAACCTTCCTCGGGGTCGGGGCGCCGAAGCCCTCGCGATGATCGCTAGTCCGGAGCAGCTCCGCGACCTGGGCACGAAAACCAATGTCCGGCTGCTCATGAATCGGATGGAGGAGCTCGGGGACCCGCCGGCAGCCGGTGCGCCCCCGAGTCCGTCGCCGGCAGCGCCTCGCGCCTGAACCTCGAAGACCCACACTCCAGCGCGGACCAAGCCAAAGACCTCGTCTCTCGGAGCTCGGAGCGCGTGCCACCTGGCGCGCGGCCTCGTCGGGCTGCAGCACTTCGCTACGTTTCGGTGTCGATGTCGTCTATATCGCGAACCTGCGAGCGTGGCTGCTGACCGTCTTCCCTCGAGCCGAAGTGCCGGGAGCAGGCCTGCGCTCACGGCATCGACGGCGTATGTGCGAGCTGGCATGCGAACTGCTCATGGACGAAGGCTGTGTGACATTTGATGTTGTGACAGCCACACGCGAATCGCGCTCAGGCAATACCTGGCGCTGCGAGCGCGGGGGCAAGCGCGTGCCGAGAAGAGGAGCGGAACGATGCCGAGCAACAACCCTGCAGATGAGCAAACGATGGCCGACAAGGCGCAGGCCTTTGGCCAGGACGTGGCAGACCGCGCCGCCGACGCCAGGGACTCGATCGTGGACATGACGCGGAGTGGTGTCGAGAAGGGTGCCGAGGCGCTCGAGGAAGGCCGCTCTAGCGCGGCGGACCGGCTGGACAGCGTCGCGTCCACGGTCCGCGACCGCGCGGGCAACCTGCCCGGCGGCGAGAAGGTGAGGGCATTCGCGCAAGGAGCCGCCGATCGGTTGAACACCGGTGCCGACTACATCCGGAGCCACGATGTCGACCGGATGAAAGCCGACCTCGAGTCGCTCGTGAAGAACAATCCCGGACCGGCGCTGCTGGTCGCTGCGGCGTTCGGATTCCTGCTCGGCCGCGCACTCAGCCGAGACTGAGCTGGCCGGAGGAGGTCCACGTGGCCGGTGATCGTTCCGTATCGGAGATCCTGCAGGACACGCTCCGGCACCTGCAGGAAATTGTCCGCGCCGAGGTCCGTCTCGCCAAAGTGGAGATTCGGCAGGAGGCGACGCAAGCCGCTTCCTCGGGTCTGTGGGTCGGCGCCGGCATCGTCGCGGCGGTGAGCGCGTGGCTGTTCCTGCTGTGGACCGCGGCCTACGCCCTGGCGACCGTCGTGTCGATGTGGGTCGCAACCCTGGTGGTCGCAGCCGCCATGGCCAGTGTCGCCGGCGTGCTGATCGTGGCTGGCATACGACGGTTCAAGCGCATTCAGCCGATTCCGGAGCGGACCGTCGAGACGCTGAAGGAGCACCTGGAATGGATGAAACAGCCGACCAAATAGAAGCGCGCATCGATCGAACCCGGGAACGAATCGGGTCGAATCTCAGAGAGCTCGAGCAGAAGGTCGATGACGCGACCGATTGGCGGGAGCAGTTCCGGGAACGGCCCTATGTGTTGCTGGGCGCGGCGTTCATCGGCGGCACCCTGCTCGGCACTGCGCTGGGAGCGAGGTCTCGCGGTCGAGTCCGTGCCGGGGACGTCGGTCTCGCAGCGGTCCCTCGGCACGCGGGAATTGCCCGCACGCAGGCCCTGGAGTTGTGGGAAACCGTTCAGCATGCGCTGGTCGGACTCGCCGCGACCCGTGTCAAGGAGTACATAGGGCAGCTCGTGCCGGGATTCGACGAACACCTCCAGCGAGTCGAGCAGCAAACGCCCCGGGCCACGTCCGCCCGCACCAGCTGAGATCACGAACGCGACTTGGACAGTTTGTTGTCGGCAAGCGTCCACCCGGAGAGGCGGGGCATGATCGCGCCGAGTTCCTTCCTGGTCAGCACTCGTGGCTTGTCCATTCCGGGACCTAGCCTACCGCATGGAGCGGCAGCCCGATGACTCGATCGGATGCGCCGGCGAGGCCGCGCCGTCCTGGCCCGCGGTCCCGCCGCATCCTCCCCGTCACCGGAACGGCGCTGTTGTTGATCGACGTCATCAACGATCTCGCGTTCGAGGGCTCAGGCCCCTTGGTCGAGCAAGCAGCGCCGATGGCGTCCCGCCTTGCCGCGCTCAAGCGCCGCGCGGTCGCCGCCGGCGTGCCGGCGATCTACATCAATGACAACTTCGGCCAGTGGCGATCTGATTTTCGGCAGACGGTGACGCATTGCACCGCGCGCTCGTCACCCGGCCGCGTCATCTCCACGCGCCTCCGGCCGACGCAACGTGACTACTTCGTGCTGAAGCCGAAGCACTCCGGCTTCTACGACACCACCCTGGATACGCTTCTCGAAGCGCTGCGTATTCGGCGCGTCATCCTCACGGGCATCGCCGGCAATATCTGCGTGCTGTTCACGGCGAACGACGCTTACATGCGCGAGCTCGATCTCTTCGCACCGTCCGACTGCATTGTCTCGAACACGGCTGCCGACAACGACCACGCGCTGCGGCAGATCGCCACTGTGTTGAAAGGGAATCTGATGCCGTCGACTCAGTTGACCTTTCGACCGCCGAGAACACGGCGCTCCGGAGTGAGTTCGCGACGGGCCATCGGGCGCGAGCCAGGAGTGAAGTGATGGGAGACGCGGCGACGTGCAGCAAGGGGCGCTGCGGTATTGAAGCTCGTGACGCGAGGAGCGCAGCACCCTGCTGTTTCAGCCGCGACGCCCCGCGGCGCGCTTCCGTGCGAAGCTGACCGATGCCAGCTCGAGCCCCGGACGATCGATGCGCTCCACCGCGGCGAGAGAGGCGCCATCAAGGCCGGCCCGGCACCCCTCACCCACCGGGTCCGCGAGGAACTGCGCACGAAACGCCTCGTCGGTGAAGAGCCGCGCCAGCAGGCGCTCCAGACCTGCGTGCGCATCGCGGGTAATGCCGTCGCTCGGGGCCGGACCTGCTTGCGCGCCGCGTCGGACCACGGCGAACGTCGGCGCCGCCGTCTGGCGGGAGCGGCGGCTGCCACCGCGTCCGCTGCCGCACGCCGCATCGCGCGCCCCGTCGCGAGGGCGGCACGCGCCCGATCCAGCTCCCCCAGCAACTGCTCGAACGGCGGAAAGGCGCCATCGCGCTCGAGGATCACGTCGATCGGATGCGGGACGCGCGCGGCCACCAGCTCCAGCAGCCGGTAGACCGAGTCGGGCACGTCGTGCCGGTGATCGTCCAGCACGCGGCGATCGCCGGTCGCCGCCTCGAGCTCGGAGCCGCCCGCGATATGGACGGCGCGGATGCGATGCGCCGGCAGCCCCTCGACCAGCGCCGCCGGGTCGTATCCGAAGTTGCGGCCGTTGGTGACGAGGTTGTGCAAATCGAGCAGGAGATCGCAGGCCGAGGCATCGAGCAGGTCGTGCAGCCAGGCCTCCTCGGTCCGATCGCTCGCCGGCGGATCGATCAGCGACGCGACGTTCTCGACGAGCGGGATGCGTCCGACCAGCCGGGTCGCCCGGTCCAGGTTCTCCGCGGTCGCTTCCACGGTGAGCGCCGTGCGCGACGGCGCCGCGAGGTGTCCCAGCTCGACGCCGCCGGCGCGGACGAACGCCAGGTGATCCGACCAGTGCTCCGGCTCGATTTCGTCGACGAGGCGCGCGAACGCCTCGAGACGCCGTGCCTCGACGCCGGCCGCCGACGCAAACCCCAGCGACACGCCGTGGATCGCGACCGGAATCTGGCGCGACAGGGTGCGCAGCGCCCGTCGGGCCTTGCGCGAGTCGAGGAAGGTCCCCTCAGGGATCACCTCGACGATGTCGAGACGGTGGCCGTGGGACAGGATGCTGGCAGCGAGCGCGGGATGCCACGTGAGGCCGACGCGGTCGTGCGATCCGCGGGACATCACCCGCCGCCTCCGCACCCGCCGCCGCCTCCACACCCGCCGCAGCCGCCACCACCACCACCGTCCCCTGAGCTGCTGCCGCACGAGCTGCCACACGAACTGGCGCTGCTGCCCGACGAATCGGTGGCCCTGGGAAACAGGCCCCTGGCATCCGGGTGCAACGGGAGCGCAACGCCGACGCCGTAGACGGCGGCCAGGAGCGCGAAGTCGGTGCCGCCCGCGAACCGCTGGAGCGATCTGGCTCGTGCCTTCAATCCCTCGAAGAGACTCGTCAGGTCCTCGAGGAGCATGTCGCCCAGCGCCGTGCGGGCCGGATAGCTCGCGCCGTACGCCATCAGCAGGAGCAGCGCAGCTTCCAGCACCAGGAAGAAGACATTGCTCCGTCCGCGCGACAACGCGACGGCGATCTTCGTCCCGGCCACGGCCAGCAGGAGCACGACGAGCACCAGGAAGAACCAGTGCCGCCGCGATCGCTGCGCCGGGTTCGGCAGCAGGCCGAGCCGGACCAGCTCCGGCTCGCACGCGGCGGTCGCCGTCCCGGTGAGAGTCGCGTCCGCGAACAGCGCCGTCGTCTTCGCCGCGTCGGTGCACCGATCGACGATGGCGCGCTCGGTGGTCGTCGAGACGCGCCGCTGCGCGTCCGGCAGCGCCGTCTGAACCTTGTCGCTGCCGGCAAGCGCCAGCACGCCGCGATCGACCAGCGTGAGGATGGCGACGCGCACGGCTTCGGCCGCGCCGCCGCGCAGGAAGGCGATCTGGAGGTAGTCGTGGAGCGGCGGCGGCGGATCGCCCCGGGACTCCTCGGACTTGCGCACCCAGCTCACGGCGGCGATGAGCCCGACGCCGAAGACGATGTAGAACAGCAGGAACGCCGGCCCGCTCAGATCGAAGGGGTTCATGGGTCGCTCACGACAACCCTTGCGCGCGCCGGTGCAGATGGCCCGCGAGCTCGGCCAGGCCGAGCAGCACGTCGCCGGCACGACCGGGCTCGAGGTGCCGCGTGTCACGCGCCTCGCTGATCGCCTGCACGATCGCGTCACGCGACGGATCGTCCCAGCCGCCGGCCAGGCGATTCAGCGCCTCGCGCGGCGCAAGCCGTGGACCGCCCTCGAGCTCCAGGATCTCCGCGGCGGCGACGCGAAGCGGACCTGCCGCATCGGCGATACGGAGGGTGAGCCGTTCCTCCCGGTCCGCCTCCAACGCATAGCTCGCGCGCAGCCGCAGCACCAGGTTGAGCAGCACCTGACGCAGGCGTGCGATGGCGGCGGGTCGCGACACGACGAGGTGCGCGAACGGGTCCTCGCCGAAGAGGACGCGGTGCCGCTGCGCGATGTCGATGAATTTCACGGCGAACGCCTCGGCCGCCTGGGCGACCTCGGAGTCGAGCAGCCAGAGGACTTCGAGGCGGACGGCGGCGTGCGCACGCGCCAGCGACGGCCGGAGCGCTTCGAGGCCGGCCCGGGGAAAGACCGTCAGCACGACGACGACGTTGACGTCGGAGGTCGCGCGCATCCGGTTCTCGGCGGCGCTTCCGAACAGGACGACGGCCTTCAACGTCTCGCCGAGCGCGACCCGGGCCTGCTCGACGAATTCGGCCAGGACCCGGGACACGGGCTCTGGCAGGCCTGCGACCGGCGGCGGTGTCCAGACAGCCATCAGTGGGGTGGCGCCATCGTAGCTCATTCGCCCGGGGCTCTTCGATACTCCGTCGCTGCGGTCTGATCACTTACGAAAAAAGCTGATTACCCACGCGAAAGCTCTGGGGCGGCGCGCGCCGGGCGTGACCAGATGAGTGAGCGGCGTCAGGAGGAAGTTACACGCCGGTTGATGTGCTCGCCACTGGTCAAGGCCTACTGGGCGGCCACCTTCAAGGTCCGCACCTGAGCCGCACAGGTTCTCTTGCCGCAGCCGGACGGGCCAATCCGCCCAGACCGTGGGTGCGGACGGGTACGGGCTTGACGGTATTCGGATGTGATTGGTTACTGACCTGTCTGCAAGCGCTCGAGCCGGCGCGTCGCGGCGCGGCAAGAATCGAACACGATCAGCACGAGCGTCACGAGGACGAGCGCGCCGGCCCAGGCCTGCCGGTGCCAGTCCTCGTAGGGCGAGATCGCATAGGTGAACATCTGGACGGTGAGCGACGAGATCGGCTGATCGAGGCTGCGTCGAGAAGAAGCGGTTGTTGAAGGCGGTGAACAGCAGCGGCGCCGTCTCGCCGGCGATCCGGGCGAGCGCGAGGACGATGCCGGTGATGATGCCGGGCGCGGCGGCCGGCAGCACGACGCGTCACCGTCGCCCAGCCGCGCGTCGCGCCCAGCGCCAGCGCGCCCTCGCGCAGCGAGACCGGGCACGAGCCGCAGCAGCTCCTCGGTGGTCCGGGCGATGATCGGAATCATCATGATCCCGAGCGCGAGCGCCGCCGGCGAGCGGCGCTGAACTGCTTGAACGGCAGCACGGCAATGCCGTAGACGAAGACGCCGATGACGATCGACGGCACGCCGTTCAGCGTGTCGGCGGCGAAGCGCACCGCGTCGGCGAGCCGCGTGCCGGCGAACTCGGCGATGTAGACGCCGCCGATGACGCCGACCGGAATCGCGAACAGCGCGCCGAGGCCGACGAGCGATCAGCGTGCCGACGATCGCGTTCGCCATGCCGCCGCCGGTCTCGCCGACCGGCACCGGCATGCTGCGTGAAGAAGTCGAGATTGAGCGCCATGATGCCCTGCGCTCACGCACGAAGAACAGGATCATCGCCAGCGGGCACGAGCGCCACCAGCACCGACAGCAGGCACAGCCAGACGACGATCCGTCGACTTCAGCGCGGCGTACGTCGGTCGCAGCTCATGCCGCGCCTCCCGCCGGCTGCGGCGACCATCGGCGGCACGGCCCGGCGCCTTCGCCGGCCGGTTCATGCTGCCAGATCAGCAGGCGCGACGCCGAGTTGACGATCAGCGTGATCACGAAGAGCACGAGGCCGATCTCGATGAGCGCGTTGAGATAGAGCTCGTCGGCCGCCTCGGTGAACTCGTTCGCGAGGACGGCCGCCATCGTGTATTGCGGCGCGAAGAGCGACAGCGAGATCTGCGGGTTGTTCCCGATCACCATCGTGACGGCCATCGTCTCGCCGAGGGCGCGGCCGAAGCCCGAGCATGATGGCGCCGATGATGCCGGTGCGGGCGTAGAAGAGGGCGACGCGAATCGCTTCCCATCGCGTCGCGCCGAGCGCGTAGGCCGCCTCGCGCTGCGCCAGCGGCACCGCGTTGAGCACCTCGCGCGCGACCGACGAGGTGAACGGAATGATCATCATCGCGAGGATCAGCACCGCCGCCAGCATGCCGACGCCGACCGGCGGCCCGGCTGAAGAACGGCAGCTGCCGCAGCGAACGGCGGCAAGCTGCGCCTGCAACGCCCGGACCACCGGCACGAGCACGAAGATGCCCCAGAGGCCGTAGACGATCGACGGGATCGCCGCGAGCAGCTCGGTCAGGAACATGAGCGGCTGTGCGCAGCCAGTGCGGGCAGAGCTCCGAGAGATAGATCGCGATGCCGAGCGCGACCGGCGTCGCGAGCACCAGCGCCAGGATCGACGAATACAGCGTGCCCCAGATGAACGGGCGCGCGCCGAACTCGCCCGACACCGGATCCCAGACGTCGGTGATCCAGAAGCTGCAGCCCGAACTTCTGCGATCGACAGCCGCGACTGCGTCCAGAGCACGAAGCCGATCGCCGCCGACGAGCACGACGACGAACAGCGCCGACGCCGCCCGTGACGAGCCGGAAGGCGAGATCGCGCTGTCCTTGAAGAGTCGTCAGCGCATCTCAGGACACCTTGATCGTCGCCGAGCGCCGCCATCTCGAGCTTGACGACCGCTGCCGGCAGCGGCGCGTAGCCAAGCTCGGTCGCGAACTTCTGGCCGTCGGTGAGCGCCCACTTCATGAAGTCGACCATCATCTTCGCTCTGCGCCTTGTCCTTCGGGTTCTCGTAGACGAGGATCCAGGTGAACGACGAGATCGGATAGGCGCCCTTGCCCGGGCGCGTTGGTGATCGAGACGCGGAAGTCCGCGGGCATCTTGCGCCGCCGCCGCCGCGGCCGCGCCGTCACGGACTCGATCGACGCGCTCGACGAACTGGCCGGCCACGTTCTGGACCGAGCCATAGCCGAGCTTGTTCTGGATGGCGTAGATCAGCTCGACGTAGCCGATCGAGCCCGGCGTCTGCTTGACCAGGCCGGCCACGCCCTCGTTGCCCTTGCCGCCGAGGCCGACCGGCCAGTTCACCGACGTGTCGACGCCGACCTTCTCCTTCCACTCCGGCGACACCTTCGACGAGGTAGTCGACCCAGATGTAGGTCGTGCCGGAGCCGTCCGAGCGGTGGACGACGGTGATGTCGGTGCGCCGGCAGCGTGCACGCCGGCATTGAGCTTGGCGATCGCCGGGTCGTTCCACTTCGTGATCTTGCCGAGGAAGATGTCGGCGAGCAGCGCGCCGCTGAACTTGAGCGCGGCCGTCACGTCGGGCATGTTGTAGATCGGGCACGACCGCGCCGAGCACGGTCGGGAGGTGCAGGATCTTGCCCGGCGCCGCCTGCAGCTGCTTCGTTCGTCATCGGCCCGTCGGTCGCGCCGAAGAAGACCGTCTGGTTGGTGAGCTGCCTGATGCCGCCGCCCGATCCGATCGACTGGTAGTTGATCTGGACGTCGGGCTTGAGCTTGTTGTACTCGGTGAACCACTTCGAGTAGATCGGGTACGGGAACGTCGCGCCGGCGCCGTTGATCTGCGCCGCGTGCGCCACGACCGCCAGGCCGACGCCGGCCGCGACCGCCGAGACGAGCGCCATCGTCGCCACCTGCCGTGAACCACGCCTGAGTACAACCGCATGACCGATGCCTCCTGCTGACCGCCGCCGTGAGCGGCTCTAGAAGTTCACGAGCATATGGAGCGCGATACGCCGCTCCGTCGGACGAGAGGGGCTGTAACTGCCGATAGCGGACCTGTTCGAGATCGAGGAGGAACGCCGTCTGCACTGTGGCCACGGTCATCCTGGGCCAGTAGGCGACACCGGTGATCCAGCGTTCCTTGGTGCTGTCGTTGCTGCGGAAGGGGTTGAGCCGGTCATAGCGGAACAGCGCCTCGATGCCGATCGACGAGCGGGGCGTCACCCAGATCGAGTGCCGCGCGCGTCGACCTCCGCCACCTTGACGCTGATCTGGTCGGTCACATCAAGGGTACACCCAGAGCCGCGTTCACGTATTGTGATCGAACGAGACAATGCTCTCGAAGCGACGGCGCTCCGCATCCTGCACGTAGTGATCCGCGTCGTAGAAGACCGTGAACCGCAGGCCCGTTTGAGTGCCGGGTCCCGGCAGCGGCCGCACGGTGGCGCGGACCTGGAACGCCTTCTGATCGTTGGGGTCCGAGCGCGTGTAGCCGTCGCCATTGTAGACGCCCGTCATCACCTCGCCGTAACCGTTCGGAATCAGGGTCCGGAACATCGCGCCGTAGTCGGCCGATGGCAGGAAGCCCTCGCGATCGGCGAATACGGTCCCCTGAAAGCGATACCGATAGATGTCCTCCTCGAAACCCACGACGGGCGTGTGGATCATGCCCAGCCGGACCTGGCTGCCGCGCCACATCCAGTCGTCGAGATTCACCTGGGCGTAGGCGTATTTCAGGCGGAAGGTGAGGTTGCCGCTGAGCGAGCTGCCAGAGCGGTTTCGCGGGTGATGTCGGCGTGATCCGGAAGGCGAACAGGTGATGCACTGCCCGGTCAGGTTGAGCGTATGCACGGCCGACGTTGAAGGCATTCTGGCTGACGGTGTTGCCGTCAACATCGACGTGGTGGGGACATCGACAAACGTGTAGTCGAGAAACAACGTCCCACCGACCCGAACGCTCGGCGTGTAGTGGGCGACCGGCGGCGGTGGGGAGGGAACAGAGGGCACGGAGGGAACGGTTTTAACACAGAGGAACAAAGAAACGGAGACGAACAGAGAAGAGCTTTGATTTGTTCTGAGAATTTCTCCGTTCGCCTCCGTTCCTCCGTTGCTCCGTGTTAAAACCGTTTCCTCCGTCTCCTCGGTTGCCTGAGGCTCCACTGATCGGAAGGAGAGAGGATGACGCCCGACGCGCCAAATCCTTATGAGGTCGCGCTCGACAAGAACGCTGCGAATTTCGCCCCGCTGACACCGCTGACCTTCATCGCGTGGAGCGCGCACGCCTGCCCGCAGCGCGTGGCGGTCATCCACGGCGAGCGGCGGTTCACCTGGCGCGACACCTACGCACGCTGCTGCCGTCTCGCCTCGGCGCTGGCCAGCCGCGGCATCGGCGTCGGCGACACCGTGGCGGTGCTGCTGGCGAACACGCCGGAAATGTACGAATGCCACTTCGGCGTGCCGATGGCCGGCGCAGTGCTCAACACGCTGAATACGCGCCTCGACGCCGACGCCCTGGCGTTCATGCTGAACCACGGCGCGGCCAGGGTCGTCATCACCGATCGCGAGTTCTCCGACACCATCGCCGCCGCGCTCGAGCAGGTCGGCCGTCGGCCACTTGGTCATCGACGTGAGCGACCCCGAATACCAGGGGCCCGGGCGCTCCATCGGCGACATCGACTACGAAGCGCTGCTCGCGGCGGGCGATCCCGACTACAGGTGGAGCCCGCCTTCCGACGAGTGGGATGCGATCGCGCTCAACTACACGTCCGGTACCACCGGGAATCCAAAGGGCGTGGTCTACAGCCACCGCGGCGCCTATCTCAACGCCATCGCCGACATCCTGGCCTGGAGCATGCCGCGACACGCCGTGTACCTCTGGACGCTGCCGATGTTTCACTGCAACGGCTGGTGCTTCCCCTGGACCATGGCAGCCCTGGCGGGCACCAACGTGTGCCTGCGCAAGGTCGATGCGGCGGAGATCTTCCGCCTGATCAAGCAGCATCGCGTGACGCACTACTGCGGCGCGCCGATCGTCCACAACACGCTGCTCAACGCGCCGGCCGAGTGGCGCGACGGCATCGGGCACACGGTCCACGGGCTGGTGGCAGGCGCCGCGCCGCCGGCAGCCACCATCGCCGGCATGGAACGAATGGGCTTCGACCTCACGCACGTCTACGGCCTCACCGAGGTCTACGGGCCGGCCACCGTGTGCGTCAAGCAGGAGGAGTGGAACCGCCTCTCGCTCGAGGAACGCGCCGCCCTGAATGCGAGGCAGGGGGTGCGCTACCTCCTGGAGGAGGAGGTCGCCGTGCTCGATCCGGAAACACTGCGGCCGGTGCCCAGCGACGGCGAGACCATCGGCGAGATCATGTTCCGCGGCAACATCATGATGAAGGGCTACCTCAAGAATCCGCGGGCGACCGACGAGGCCTTTCGAGGTGGATGGTTCCATTCGGGCGACCTCGCGGTCATGCACCCGGACGGCTACATGAAGATCAAGGATCGGGCGAAGGACGTGATCATCTCGGGCGGGGAGAACATCTCGTCGCTCGAAGTGGAGGATGCGATCTGCCATCACCCCGCCGTCTTCGCGACCGCCGTCGTCGCGCAACCCGATCAGAAGTGGGGCGAGACCCCCTGCGCGTTCGTCGAGCTGAAGCCCGGCGCCCAGACGACCGAAGCAGAGCTCATCGAGCACTGCCGCGCCAGGCTCGCCCATTTCAAGGCGCCGAAGACGATTCTCTTCGGGCCGCTGCCGAGGACGGCCACCGGCAAGATCCAGAAGTTCGTGTTGCGTCAGCGGGTGAAATCAGCCGCGGCAATCGAGTGATCACCCGAAGGGAGCATGCGATGACCGCCGACGTCACAGCCACGTCCCTGCCACCGTTCGTGCTCAGTCAACGGCAGGATGGTGTCGCCCGCATCATCCTCAACCGGCCCGAGCGGTTCAATCCCCTCTCCTCGGCGATGATGGCGGCCATCCAGTCCGAGCTGGACGACATTGCCGGCGATCCGTCGGTGCGCGTGGTGGTGCTGGCGGCCGAAGGGCGCGGCTTCTGCGCCGGCCACGATCTCAAGGAGATGCGAGCCCACGCCGGCGACAAGGCCTGGCAGCGTCAGTTGTTCGACGACTGCAGCCGGATGATGATGACGCTCACCGCGCTGCCGCAGCCGGTGATTGCGCGCGTTCACGGCATCGCGACCGCGGCCGGCTGCCAGCTCGTGTCGATGTGCGACCTCGCCGTCGCCGCCGACACCGCGACGTTCGCGATGCCCGGCATCAACATCGGCGTGTTCTGCTCGACGCCGGCCGTCGGCGTGGCACGCAACGTCGGCCGCAAGCGCGCGATGGAGATGTTGCTCACCGGCGAGCCGATCGACGCCCCGACCGCACTGGCGTGGGGGCTGGTGAACCGCGTCGTCCCTGCCGCCGAGCTCGATGCGGCCGTCGGTAAGTTCATCGACGGCATCGTCTCGCGGAGCGCCGCGGTGATTCGCCTGGGCAAGGAAGCGTTCTATGGCCAGCTCGATCGCACGCTCGAGTCGGCCTACGACCTGGCGAGCGAGTCGATGGCCTGCACGCTGCTGCTGGAGGACGCCGCTGAAGGCATGGACGCCTTTCTGCAGAAGCGCGCGGCGCGCTGGCGGGGGCGCTGATGAAACCTGTGGACTAGGGTGCTTCCGTCCCATGCCTTCGATCGCGCGCTTTGCCGTGTTCGGCGCCGGCTTCTGGACCCCCTACCAACTCGCCGGCTGGCGCGAGGTCGGCGGCGTCGAGTGCGTCGGCATCTACAACCGGACGCGCGACAAGGCCGCGGCGATCGCCGCGCGGTTTGGCATCCCGCGGGTCTACGACTCGCCGGAACGGCTGCTGGACGAGGCGCGCCCGGACTTCGTGGACAACATCACCGAGATTGGCGGCCACGTGCCGCTTTCGCTGCTGTGCGCCGCCCGCCGCGTTCCGTGCATCTGCCAGAAGCCCCTCGCGCCGACGCTGGCCGCTGCGCGACGGCTCGTGTCCGCCTTCCGGCGCGCCAGGACGCCGCTCTTCGTCCACGAGAACTGGCGGTGGCAGGCGCCGATGCGCGCGCTCCGCGCCGCTCTCGCCTCCGGATCGATCGGCACGCCGCTGCGCGCCCGGCTGACGATGGTGTCCGGATTCGACGTGTTCGCGAACCAGCCCGCGCTGGCCGCACTCGAACGGTTCATCCTGATGGACATCGGCACGCACCTGCTCGACGTGGCGCGCGTCCTGTTCGGCGAGGCGCACGCCGTGTCGTGCCTCACCTCGCGCACGCTGCCCCACGTCGCCGGCGACAATGTCGCGACCGTGCTGCTGTCGATGGGCGGCGCGCGCACCCACGTCATCGTCGAGCTCGGGTACGCCGGGACGCCGCTCGACGCGGCGCACGAGGTCTTCCCGCAGACGCTGGCGCTCGTCGAAGGATCACGCGGATCGATCGAGCTGGCGGGCGGCTACCGGCTGCGGGTCACCACGCGTCGCGGGACGCGCGTGACGCGCCATCCCCCGCCCCGCTACGATTGGGTCGACCCCCGGTACGCGGTCGCCCAGGCGAGCATCGTCCCGTGCGCGGCCGATCTGCTGAAGGGCCTGCGCGGCCGGCGCGGCGGTGAGACGACGGGAGCGGACAATCTCGAGACGCTCCGGCTGGTGTTCGCGGCGTACGACAGCGCCGCCACCGGGAAAACGGTGAAGCTCTGATCCAATCGGGAGTGACGATGCGACGGATCCTGCACACGCTGCTGCTGGCCTGCTGCGGCGCGCTGCTGATGGCAGCGTGCCGCGGTGCGCAGTCCACGCCGCCGCCGGACGGACGGCTGACCATCGGGATCGCATTCGAGACCCTGCAGACCGAGTTCTGGGTGGCCGCGTGGAGCGCATTCAAGAGCCGCGGCGAGGCGGCCGGCGCCACCCTGTTGCAGGCGGTGGCCGACGGAGACGCCAACAAGCAGTTCGAGCAGGTCCGCTCGTTCATCAGCCGGCGCGTGAACGGCATCGTCATCGTGCCCAAGGACGGCAAGACCGTGATTCCGATGATTCGCGCCGCCAACGCGGCGTCGATCCCCGTCGTCCTGTTCAACCGGCCCGCCGATGCCACCGACGCGCGCCACACCGTGGTCGCGCCCGACAATGCGGCAATCACCCGCGACACGGTGGCGTATCTGATCGACACTGCGCGCCGGGCGGGCACGCCGGTGAAGGCCGCCGTGCTCCTCGGCGACCTCAGCGACGTCAACGCCGTCGGGCGGCGGGACGGGTTCGAGCAGGCGGTCACGGCGGCGGGCGGCGCCGTCTCGGTCGTCGCACGCATCCCGACCGAGTGGAACCAGGAGAAGGCGCTGGCGGGACTTCAGAGCGCATTCCAGTCGGAACCGGGCATCGGCCTGATCTTCTCGTCCTCCGACTTCATGTTCCCGAGCGTGCGCTCCGTCCTGACGAGCGCCGGCCGCTGGAAGAAGGCCGGCGAGCCCGGGCACGTCGTCGTCGGCGGCTTCGACGGCGATCCCACCGCCTATCGGCTGATGACCGAGGGCTATGTCGATGCGACGGGGGTCCAGGACGTGTTCTGGGAGGTCGACCAATCCCTGAAGGCGATCCTGGACGCGTCGCGCGGCACGCCGCCGGCGGCGCGCATCGCCGATCCGGGATTCGTGATCACGCAGCCGACGCTCGCCCAGCTCGAAGGTCGGATGTGGGGGGCGCTCATCGCGAAGCCCAAATCGTGAGCGGACCCGCGCCGGCGGCGCTCGGGACGGCGCGCAGGGCGCTGCGGGCGGCGCTCCTGCTCAACGGCGTGGCGGTTCTGGTGTTCGCCACCGTGGCGGATGGCTTCGCCACCGCGGGCAACCTGCTGAACCTGGTGCAATCCGCCCTGCCCCTGCTCCTTCTGGCGACCGGGCAGACTCTCGTTCTCATCTCCGCCGGGATTGACCTGTCCGCGGCCGCGGTCGTCGGGCTCGCGAGCGTCGCCGGCGGCCTGGTGATGAGTGCCGACATCGGGTGGCTCGCCGGCAGCGCGCTCGGCCCGCCGGCGGCGGCTGTCACCATGGGACTCACCGGCGTGGCGGTCGGGGTCGTCAATGGCGTGGCGGTCACGTGGCTGCGCATGCCCGCGTTCATGGTGACGCTGACGACCGGCATGTTCGCCGGCGGACTCGCGGTGTGGGGCGTCCGCGCGCTCGCCGGGACGGAAACGGTGTACGGGCTGCCGCCCGGATTCACGATCGTCGGCGCGTCGACGCTGATCGGCGTGATCTGGGCTGGTGGGGGCGTGCTGCTCGCGCACGTCGCGCTCGAGCGAACGCTCATCGGGCGGTGGCTGCGCGCGGTCGGCTTCAACGCCCGCGCCGCACGCGTGTCCGGTGTGCCCGTGAGTGGCGTGATCGTCGCCGCCTACGCGGCCAGCGGACTCTTCGCGGCGGCGGCGGCCGTGCTCCTGACCGGGCGGCTCGAGACAGCCTCGCCGACGCACGGCCGCGCGCTGCTCCTCGACGTGCTCGGCGCCGCGGTCATCGGCGGCACCAGCCTGTCCGGCGGCCGTGGCAGCGTCGGCATGACCATGCTCGGCGTCCTGTTCCTCGCCATCGTCGGCAACGGCGCTGACGCTGCTCAACCTCTCCGAGTTCACGATCGCGATCGTCAAAGGCAGCCTCATCCTGCTGGCGGCCCTGCTCGACGTCGCGCGTGCGCACCTGGAGGCACGACCATGACTGGCTCCACGGTCATCACCGCCAGCGGCGGCGATTCGGACGCGCCTCCCCTCGCCTCCCTGCACCACATCTCGTGCGCCTTCGCGGGCATTCCCGTCCTCGACGACGTGAGCCTGACCGTTCGCGGGGGGCGGGTCACGGCTCTCGTCGGCGAGAACGGCGCCGGCAAATCCACGTTGATGAACGTCCTGGGCGGGACCGTGGCGCCAACCAGCGGCGTCATGCACCTGGCGGGTCAACCCTATGCGCCGGCGACCGCCGCCGTCGCGGCGCGTGCCGGCGTCGCCTTCGTCCACCAGGAGCCGCTGCTCTTCCCCAATCTCACGATTGCCGAGAACCTGCAGCTCACCGCCTTCCCCCGCAGCCGCCTGCGGCTGTCCATCGACACGCGCGCGCTTCGCGCGCGGGCGGCCGCGCTGCTGGCCCGCGTCGGGCTCGATCGCGATCCCGACAGCCGTGTCGAGCGCCTCAGCGCCGGCGAGCGTCAACTGGTCGAGATTGCGCGGGCGCTCGGCGTCGATCCGCGCGTGATCATCTTCGACGAACCCACGACGTCGCTGACCGCTCCGGAGCGGGACCGTCTGTTCACGTTGATGCGCGAGCTGAAGGCCGCCGGCCTGGCGCTGATCTTCATCTCGCATCATCTCGAGGACGTCCTGCGCGAGTGCCAGGACGTGGTCGTGCTGCGCGACGGCCGCGTGGTGGCGGCGGGGCCGACCGGCGAGTTCACGATCGACCGGCTGGTCACGCTCATGGTCGGGCGCGATGTCGGCGCGGCGCCCCATGCTCCCCGCTCCCCCGCCGGCGCGCCGGTCCTCGAGCTGCGCGGCGTCGATCAGCCCGGCATCGTCCGCGACGTCAACCTGGTCGTCGGGGCGGGCGAGATCGTCGGCGTGTCGGGATTGATGGGCGCCGGCCGCACCGAGCTCGCGCGCATCATCGCGGGACTGGATCCCATGAGCGGCGGCGCGGTGCTGCTCGACCAGCGTCCGCTGGTCGGGAGTCCCAGCGCCCGCGTCCGGCAGGGTCTCGGGTTCGTGACGGAGGATCGCCGCGACGATGGCCTGTGCCTGGACGCCACCTGGGAGGAGAATCTCGCGCTGGCGGCCCTGCGCGCTTTCTGCCGGACTCCGCTCCGCCTGCTCGATCGCGGGCGTCTCACGGCCGCGACCGAGACCCTCGGGCGATCGCTCGCGCTCACTCGCGTGCGCCCGGGAGCCCCCGTTCGATTCCTGAGCGGCGGGAACCAGCAGAAGATCGCGGTGGGGAAATGGCTGCTGGCGTCCCCGCGCGTCCTGTTGATCGATGAACCCACGCGAGGCGTGGACGTCGCGGCACGGGCCGAGATTCACCGGCTCCTGCGGCAGCTGGCCGCCGGCGGGGCGGGGCTGCTCGTCGTCTCCTCGGATCTCGAAGAGCTGTTGGCGCTGTGCGATCGCATCGTCGTGATGCGCCAGGGCGAGCTGGCGGCCAGCGTCACCCGCGACGCGTTCGACCGCGACCGCCTCATGGCCCAGGCACTCCCGGCGGGGCGATCGCGATGAGGCGGGCGATGGCGCTCACCGGGCTCCGCGCCCTCGACGCGGTGCCGGCGCTGCTGTTCCTCCTGGTGGTGCTCGTCATCGGGCTGCACGCGGACCAGTTCCTGACCGTCGATTCGTTCCGGCAGATCCTGCAGCAGTCGGCGCCGATCGTCGTGGTCGCGACCGGCATGACGTTCGTGCTGCTCGTCGGCGGCGTGGACCTGTCGGTGGGCGCCATCATGTTCGTCGGCGCCGGCCTGGCGGGACAGCTCGCCGTGGGTGGCGTCCCACTCGTCTGGTGCGCCCTGCTGATGATGGGGGTCGGCCTGGCCGCGGGCGCGATCAACGCCTTCCTGGTCACGCGCCTGCGCCTCGTGGCGTTCATCGCCACGCTGGCGACGCTCTACATCGGCCGCGGGGTCGGGCGCTGGGTGACCGAGACGCGCGCGATCAACCTGCCGGACGCATTCCTGGCGCTCGGTTCGACATCGTGGCTGGGGCTGCCGCTCCCGGTCTGGGTGGCACTGGTCGTGACCGGGATCGCGGAATGGGTGCTGCGCCGGACGCCGTTCGGCCGGCGGCTGTATGCCGTCGGCGCGGATGCCGATGCGGCGCGCCGTGCCGGCCTGAACACGGGGCGCCTGATCGCTGCGGTCTACGTGGTGAGCGGTCTGTGTGCCGGCATCGGCGGCCTCCTGGCGCTGGCGCAGCTCGGGGCGGTGTCACCCCGGTTCGGCGAGCTGTACGAATTCGACGCGATCACGGCCTCGGTGCTCGGAGGCACCAGCCTCTTCGGCGGGCGCGGCCGCGTGCTGCCCGGCACCGTGCTCGGCGCGCTGCTGCTCCGCACCATCTACAGCGGCCTGGTGGTCGCACGCGTCGATCCGTACGTCTATCCCCTGATCACGGCGGCCGTGATCTTCCTGGCGGTGCTGCTCGACAGTCAGCGCCACGCGGTGGCCGAGCGCCTCGCACGGCGGGTGATTCGCGGTCGCGGCGCGCGATAGCATGAACGCGCATGTCGAGGAGGACGCCACCGGCCGGGCGCGCCTGGGATGACTTCCGTGCCGCGTGCGCGCCGCTGACATTCGAGCCGCACGACATCGCGGCGCAGCTCGACGCGGGCGGCCACTACGTCGTCCCGCTCGACGAGGAGTTCCCGTTCGCGATCCGCTTGTTCCACTACACGTCCGCCCGTCACACCCGCGGATCGACCTGGCACGAACGGCTCGAGCTGTTCGTCCCGCTCGACGATCGGACGCTGTTCCGGATGGGCGACCAGCAGGTGGATCTGCAGCCGGGCGAGCTGCTCATCGTGGACAACCTGAAGCTCCATCACGTCGTCGATTTTCCGGGTTTCGACACCCGGACGGTCGTGGTCAGCTTCCGGCCCGAGTTCGTCTACAGCCTGGGATCGCCCTCGCACGACTATACGTTCCTCCTGCCGTTCTATTCGCGCAGCGATCGCCGGGCCCGCGTCCTGCCGTTGCCCACCGCGCCGGAGGCCGCGCACGCGCTGCATCGGCTCGTCGAGGCGTGGACGGGCGAAGGCGACGTGCCGCTGCGGCGCGCGGCATGCCGGGTGTTCCTCCTCGAGCTGCTGCTCGAGCTCGCGCGCCGCTTCCGCACGCCGGAGCCGGTGCAGTGGGAGTTCCTGCGCCAGCAGAAGCGGTCGCTCCTGCTCAAGCCGCTCTTCGATCACGTCAGCCTCCACTATCCGGACAAGCTGACCGTGCGCCGCGCCGCCGCGATCGTCGACATGAGCCCGCCCCAGTTCATGAAGACCTTCAAGAAGGTGGCGGGGACGACGCTCGTGGCGTATTTGAATCACGTGCGACTCGCCAACGGCTTGCGCCTGCTTCGCGAGACCAGCCTGAGCATCGCCGAGATTGCCAGTACCGTCGGCTTTGCGGACCAGAGCTACTTCGACAAGCGCTTCAAGCGCGCCTTCGGGCAGACGCCACGGGACTACCGCACCGGCGGCGGTCGGTCAAAATCGACCAAGAATCCGACACGAGACTACTAGCGCCGCTGGCGCGGGTTCCGTAGTGTCTCGACCATGCTCCTGCGTCCTCTGTCGGGGCCGCGGCCGCGTGCGGCCGCGCTCGCCTGTGTCTGCGCGCTCGCGGCCGTGCCAGGCGCGCTCGCCCAGCCTCAGGGTCTGCCGAGGCTGAAGGTCTCGGAGAATCGCCGCTTTCTCGTCAGCGCCGACGGGCGGCCCTTCTTCTGGCTGGCCGACACGGCGTGGGAGCTGTTCCACCGTCTCGACCGGGAACAGGCGGAACGCTACCTGCGCAACCGCGCCGAGCGGCGGTTCACGGTCATCCAGGCGGTGGCGCTCGCCGAGCTCGACGGGCTCCAGACGCCGAATCCCTACGGGGCGCGCCCGCTGCTGGACAACGACCCGGCGAAGCCCGACGAGAAGTACTTCGCCCACGTGGACTGGATCGTGGCGAAGGCCAACGCGCTGGGCCTGTACGTCGGAATGCTCCCCACCTGGGGCGACAAGTGGAACCAGAAGCGGGGCGCGGGTCCGGAGGTGTTCACACCCGCGAACGCCGAGCAGTACGGGGCCTGGCTCGGCCAGCGCTACAAGGAGGCCGGCATCGTCTGGATCCTGGGCGGCGACCGGGCCGTCGAGACCGACGGGCATCGTGAGATCACGCGCGCGATGGCGCGCGGGATCCGGCGCGGCGACGGCGGCGCGCACCTCATCACGTTCCATCCTCCGGGCGGTGGCGGGTCGTCCACGTGGTTCCACGACGAGGAGTGGCTCGACTTCAACATGCGGCAGAACGGACATGTCACCGAATTCACGGGGCGCTACGACCAGACGCGGGTCGACTACGACCGCACGCCGACGAAGCCGGTCGTGGACGGCGAGCCCATCTACGAAGACCATCCCGTGTCGTTCGACGCCAAGAAGCTCGGGCACTCGACGGGCGCCGACGTGCGCCGGCCGCTGTACTGGGACCTCTTTTCCGGCGCTTTCGGGCACACCTACGGACACCACTCGGTCTGGCAGATGTGGGCGCCGGGACGCGAGCCGGTGAACAACCCGTTGATGCCGTGGCACGAGGCCATCGACCAGCCGGGCGCAGCCGACATGCAGCACGGTCGAGCCCTGCTCGAGTCGCGCCCCTTCCTGACGCGGGTGCCCGATGCCGACATCGTCGTCACCGATCGCGTGGCGACCAGCGTGCCAGGCACCGGGCGGTACCACTATGCGGCGACGCGTGACACGGAAGGCACCTACGCCATGATCTATGCGCCCGTAGGACGCGCCTTCTCGGTGCGCATGGGGGTCATTCGCGGCGCCACGGTCAAGGCCTGGTGGTTCAACCCGCGCGACGGCAAGGCGACCGCCGCCGGAACGTTCGACAATACCGGCGAGCGATCGTTCACACCGCCCGACCCGGGCGAACTGCTCGACTGGGTGCTCGTCCTGGACGATGCGGCGAAGTCCTATCCGCCGCCGGGCATCATGGTGCGGAAGTGAGACGGGCCATGTCCACGTCGATTGCCCTCATCGGCGCCGGCGGCAAGATGGGATGCCGGCTCACCGACAACTTCCGGCGGTCTCCGCACCGTGTCGCCTATGTCGAGACGTCGGCGAAAGGCCTGGAGAACCTGCGCGCCCGCGGCATCCAGGCCGCCGGCGATCCGGCGAGCGTGACCGAAGCCGACGTGGTCATCCTCGCGGTGCCCGACGTCACGCTCGGCGAGATTGCGCACGACATCGTGCCGCGGATGAAGAGCGGGGCGCTGCTGATGACGCTCGATCCGGCGGCGCCGCTCGACAACCAGCTGCCGGCGCGGGCCGACATCGGCTGCATCGTCGCGCATCCCTGCCATCCGTCGGTCTTCAACTGGGAGCCGACCGAGTCGGCGTTCCGGGACTTCTACGGCGGCATCAGCGCCAAGCAGGCGATCGTGTGCGCGCTCATGTGGGGCTCGGAAGCGCACTATGTGCGGGGCGTCGAGATTGCGACCGAGATGTATGCGCCCGTGCACCGCGTCCATCGGGTGACGCTCGAACAGATGGCCATGCTCGAGCCGGCGCTCGTCGAGACCCTGGCGCAGACGTGCCTGGAGGTCGTCAAGGACGGACACGACCGGCTGGTGGCGCGCGGCCTGCCGCACGAGGCGGTCCGGGATTTCCTCCTCGGCCATCTGCGCATCCAGATCGCGGTGCTGTTCGGCGAGGTGAACGGCACGTTCTCGGACGCGGCCTACAAGATCAGCCGCCGCGCGCGGCCGCGGATCTTCCAGGACGGCTGGGAGCGCGTCTTCGAGATGACCGACATCCGCGAGCAGGTCCGGGACATCACGACGAGAGAATGACGATGCAGGCAGGACTCAGCTCGTTCGCCTTCGGATGGGCGCTGCGGGGCACGCGACCGTCGTTCGACGAGCACGACCTGCTGGCGTGCGCCGTGCGGCACGGGCTGCAAGTCGTGCAGCTCGGCGACAACCTGCCCGTCCACACCATGTCAGGGCGCCGGCTGGAGACCTTCCTCGCTGCCGCGCGGGCCGCCAGCATCGCCATCGAGCTCGGGGCGCGCGGCCTCACCGATGCGCACCTGGCGACCTACCTGGAGATCGGCAGCCGGATCGGATCGCGCCTGCTGCGCTTCGTGATCGACGCGCCGGGGCACGAGCCGCACCCGCGCGAGGTCGTCGCGCTGCTGAGCAACGCCGTCCACGCCATCGAGGCGTCGCCGGTGATCGTGGCCCTCGAGAACCACGACCGGCTCCCCGCCGCGGTGCTGCGGCGGATGATCGAAGACGTCGGCAGCCCCCGCGTCGGCGTCTGCCTCGACACCGCCAACTCCCTGGGCGCGGGCGAGGGCCTGGCGCACGTGACCGACGTGCTGGCGCCGGTCACGGTGAACCTTCACCTGAAGGACGTCGCCATCATGCGGGTGCGCCACCAGATGGGATTCGTGGTCGAGGGGCGCCCCCTCGGCCGGGGACAGCTGCCGATTCTCGCGACCATGCAGCGCGTCCATGCCGAGGGACGCTGCACGAGCGCGATCCTCGAATCGTGGACCCCACGGCTGCGCACCTCGGCGGACACGCTCCTCATCGAGCGTGAATCGGTGGAGATGGGGATCGGCACGCTGAAGATGTTCCTGAATCGTTTGCGCGCCGCCGCGTAGTGCGGAGGTAACGGAGGGGACGGAGGGAACGGTATTAACTCGGGTAATGGGGGGGACGGAGGGAACGGTATTAACACAGAGTAACGGAGGAACGGAGACGAACAGAGAAGGGCTTTGATTCCTATTTCTATTTCTATTTCTATTGGTATCTATTGGTTTCTATTGGTATCTATTTGAATTTCTCCGTTCGCCTCCGTTCCTCCGCTACTCTGTGTTAATACCGTTCCCTCCGTCCCCTCTGCTGCCTCCACAAGGGTCACGCATGCGGATCGCTGTCGCTCTGCTCTGTCTGGTCTGTGCGGGTACGGGACACCCCACGGCGGTCCCTCAACGCGTGCCATCTGCGACGCCTCCGTCGTCGCCCGACTGGCCGGAGTTTCGCGGTCCGTCGGGACAGGGCCTGGCGCCACAGGGCGCGGTGCCCCTCACGTGGAGCGCGACGGACGGCGTCGTGTGGAAGACCGAGATCCCCGGCGAAGGCTGGTCGTCGCCGATCGTCTGGGGCGACCGGGTCTTCGTGACGACCGCCGGCGATGGCGGCCGCACCTGCCGCATCCTCGCGCTCGATCGGCGCACAGGGCAGGTGCTCTGGGACCGCGCCGTGCTCACGCAGGAGCTGAAGCGCAAGGAGACGCGTAACTCGTACGCCACGCCGACGCCGGCCACCGACGGACGGCGCGTGTATGCCGCGTTCGCGGACGGCAGCTTCGCCGCCGTGACGACCGACGGCGAACCGGTCTGGACCAACCGCTCGCTTCCCTTCTACGGCCAGCATGGACTCGGCGTGTCGCTGCGCCTGCATCGCGGGCTGCTCATCACCGCCCGCGACGGCAGCAGCGAAGGCGAGGACAAGACGGTCGGCTGGCAGAAGCCATGGGAACAGTCGTTTCTCGTCGCGCTGCATGCCGACACCGGCGCGGTGGCGTGGCGCACCGGCCGCGGGCTGTCGCGAATCGGGCATGCAACACCGCTGGTCAGCGGCGGCGACGGCGCGACGCTCCTCGTGAGCAGCGCCGGCGACGTGGTGCAGGGCTACGACCTCCGTGACGGTGCGCGCGTGTGGTCGGTGCCGAGTCCCGGCGAAGGCGTGGTGCCGTCGCCGGTCGAGGCGGCCGGCCTCTTCGTCACGACATCAGGGTTCGGTCAGCCGACGATCCGTGCCGTCCGTCCCGGGCCACCGCCGGCCATCGCGTGGGAGCAGTCGAAAGGCGTGCCCATGCAGGCCTCGCCGATCTTCGTCGCACCCTACCTCTACACGGTCACCGATGCCGGCATCATGAGCGCGCTCGACGCCGCCAACGGCACGCTCGTGTGGCAGGAGCGGGTCGGCGGCGCGTTCTCCGCCTCGCCGGTGTTTGCCGGTGGCCGCCTGCACTTTCTCAACGAGGAGTGCGAGACGATCGTCATCGAGACAGGCGGCCAGTACAAAGAGGTGGCGCGCAACCGGCTGACGGGCCGCTGCCAGGCCTCGATGGCCGTCTCCCGCGGCCAGTTCTTCATCCGCACCGATACGGCGCTCTACGCCATCGGCCGCTGAACAGTCGCGGCTAGCACGCCCAGCCGTTCCAGCCGTTCCAGCCGTTCCAGCCGCTCCAGCTTCACCCCGCGACGCTGACGGGAACGGCGTGCCAGATCTGCTCGCAGTACTCGCGGACCGCCCGGTCCGACGAGAACCAGCCGCTGCGCGCGACGTTCAGGATCGATCGGCGCGTCCACCCCTCCTCGTCCTGGAACGCGGCCCCGACCTCGTCCTGGCAGGCGACATACGCCTCGTAGTCGGCGAGGACGAGGAAATCGTCGCGGGTGATCAGCGCGTCGAGGAGCGGACGGAACAGCGATCCGTCACCCCTCGAGAACATCCCCGAGGCGATCTGGTCGAGCGCCTGACGCAACTCGGCGTGGCGCTCGTAGTGCGACCGCGGGTCGTAGCCCCGGGATTTGGCGGCCATCACCTCGTTCGCCCGCAGACCGAAGAGAAAGAAATTCTCCGGACCGACGGCGTCCCTCAGCTCGACGTTGGCGCCGTCGAGCGTGCCAATCGTCAGCGCCCCGTTCATCGCGAACTTCATGTTGCCGGTGCCGGAAGCCTCGCGTCCCGCGGTCGAGATCTGCTCCGACAGGTCGGCTGCCGGATAGATGCGCTCGCCGCTCTTGACGTTGAACCCGGGCAGGAACACGACCGCGAGCCGGCCGGCGACCGCCGGGTCGGCGTTGACAACTTCCGCGACGCCCGTGATCAGCCGGATGATCAGCTTCGCGATCGCATACCCCGGCGCCGCCTTGCCGCCAAAGAGGATTGTGCGGGACGGCAGATCGAGCGCCCGATCACGACGCAGCCGGTTGTAGAGCGTGATGACGTGCAGGGCGTTGAGGTGCTGCCGCTTGTACTCGTGAATCCGCTTGACCTGGATGTCGAACAGCGACGACGGGTCGACGCGTACGCCGGTCTGCCGCGCGATGATGGCGGCGAGGCGGTCCTTGTTCGCGCGCTTCGTCGTCGCGCCAGCGGGCGCGAAACGCCGCGTCGAATCGGCGAGCGGTTCGAGCCGTTGCGCCGCCCACGGCTCGCGCACCCAGTCCTCGCCGAGCGCTTCGGTCATCAGTTCGGCCAGCCCCGGATTGCTCAGCCGCACCCACCGGCGCTGCGTCACGCCGTTGGTGACGCTCACGAACCGCTCGGGCCACAGATGGTGGAAGTCGCGCAGCACGTCGTGCTTCAACAACTCGGTGTGGAGCGCCGAGACGCCGTTGATCGAGTGGCACCCCACGCTCGCGAGGTGGGCCATCCGCACCGTCCTGCCGCCCTCCTCGCCGATGATCGACACCCGCTGGACGAGCCCCTCGTCGCCCGGGACTCGGCGCCCGCACGTCGTCCAGGAACCGGCGGTTGATCTCGAAGACGATCTCCAGGTGGCGCGGCAGGATGTCGGCGAAGAGCGGCAACGACCAGCGCTCGAGCGCTTCGGGCAGCAGGGTATGGTTCGTGTAGGACAGGGTGCGCTGCGTCACGCGCCCACGCGGTGTCCCAGTCCACGTCGTGCTCGTCCACGAGGAGACGCATCAGCTCGGCGACGGCGATCGACGGATGCGTGTCGTTCAGCTGCGCGGCGAAGCCGCCATCGAGCGTCTCGAGCGTACCGCCGGCGTCGAGGTGCAGGCGGATCATGTCCTGCAGCGAGCACGACACGAAGAAATACTGCTGCTCGAGGCGCAGGCGCTTCCCCATCACCACATCGTCGTTCGGATAGAGGACCTTCGTGAGGTTCTCCGAGACCACCTTCTGTTCCACGGCACGGTAGTAGTCGCCGACGTTGAACGCCGAGAAGTCGAACGACTCCGCGGCTTCGGATCGCCACAGGCGGAGGAGCGCGACGGTGTTGACGCGATAGCCGACGATCGGGGTGTCGAAGGGCATGCCGCGGACCACGCGTGCGGGAATCCAGCGGATGCGCTCGCGCCCGGCCTGGTCCGACCAGGTCTCGGTGCGGCCGCCGAACCCGACCAGGCAGCTGCGCTCGGAGCGCGGGATCTGCCAGGGATTCCCCGACGCCAGCCACTTGTCGGTCAGCTCGATCTGCCAGCCGTCGCGGATCTGCTGATCGAAGATGCCGAACTCGTAGCGGATGCCGTAGCCGATCGCGGGAATCTCGAGCGTTGCCAGCGAGTCGAGGAAGCAGGCCGCGAGGCGGCCGAGGCCGCCGTTGCCCAGGCCCGGTTCGCCGTCCTCGTCCACGAGCTGGTCGAAATCGAGGCCGAGCAGACTCGTCGCCTGGCGGACTTCCTGCTCGATCCCGAGATTGACGACGTTGTTGGCGAGGTGCGGGCCGACCAGGAATTCGGCCGAGAAGTAGGCGACGACGCGGACGTCCTTCTGGATGAGGGTCCGCGCCGTACGGATCCACTTGTCGAGCAGCCGATCCCGCACGGCATAGGCCAGCGCGATGTACCAGTCGTTGCGCGTCGCCTGCTCGGGGAGCGTGCCGCGCGTGTAGAACAACTGGTCCACGATCGCGCGAGCCAGCAGCGGCGGGTCGTTCGAGGTTCGGGTGTCGTTCGCTGAACGCCGGAACTTCCGCCGATCGGCCGGGCGCGGGCTGTCAGTCACGGTTGATGTCCTTTTGAGTCGGATCCACGGGTCCGGCTTCAGCCGGACTCGAGTGGGAACGGCGAGTGTTCGTGTCGTGCGCGCGTCGGGTAGGAAAGCAGATGCCGGGGCCTCGACGCAAGCCACGGATCACATCTGAATACCAAGCCACGGACAAGATCGGACAAAGCGAGCCGCGGACCAGATCTGACAAGCCACGGACTAGAGCCACGGACAAGATCTGACAAGATCGGACAGGGACAGAGCTGGCCTCGCTCCTGCCGCACGCGCCTTGACGTCCGCTGTCCCGTGAACCGACAATTCTCCACACCTTACCCGTGACCCTACCCCTGGAGTGACCGTGACTCGTCTGACTGCCGCTTTCTCACTGCTCGCCGGGGCGCTCGTCGCCGTCCTCGGCGTCGAGCCGCTGCGCGCACAAGCCGCCGCCGGCGCCGACGGGTTCGTGACGCTCTTCAACGGCAAGGATCTTTCGGGCTGGAAGGTGCCGCCCGGCGACAACGGGCACTGGAAAGTCGTCGATGCGGTCATCGACTACGACGCCATGAGCGAGGCGAGCGGCGACAAGAGCCTGCCGAGCGAGCGCGAGTTCGGCGACTACGTGCTGCGCCTCGAATGGCGGATCAAGGACACGCCGTACGTCAACCCCCAGGTGCGGATCATCATGCCCGACGGATCCCACAAGAAGGGACCTGACGGGCAGGACGTGCGCATCTCGGTCCCCGACTCCGATTCCGGCGTCTACATGCGGGGCTTCCCGAAGGCGCAGGTGAACATCTGGGCGTGGCCGGTGGGCTCTGGTGAAGTGTACGGATATCGGATGGACGAGAAGATGCCGCGCGAGGTCCGCGCCGGCGTGACGCCGAAGCTCAATGCCGACAAGAACATCGGCGAGTGGAACGCGTTCGAGATCACGATGCGCGGCGATCGGCTGACGGTCGTCCTGAACGGCAAGACGGTGATTGAGAACGCGCAGTTGCCGGGGATCCCGCCGCGCGGGCCCGTGACGCTCCAGCATCACGGCGGCAAGAAGGACGGGCAGTGGACCAGCCCGCCGAGCCTCGTGCAGTTCCGCAATATCCGCATCAAGGAACTGTGACCCACGCCGGCGACTTCGACGCGCGCCGCGCGAAGTAGGCGATCGGCAGGCCGACGCCGAAGGCGTGGATCAGCAGGCCGTTCAGCAGCATCAGCGGGCGCGTCGGCCCGGACCGGAACGCCGAGAGCGGCAGGACGACGTGCCGCATGAAGAAGAACACGGCGACGCCGAAGCCGAGGCCGCAGGCCACCCAGCGGCGGTTCAGCACCGGCAGCCTGCGGCTGGCCGCGACATAGACGGCTGCCGCCGTGCACGCGATGAAGAAGTGCAGGCCGAGGCCGAGTGCGGCGGTCTGCAAGCCCCCCTGGAACGCCTCACGGCCGAGCAGGCCGCTCGCGATCGCCTGGAGCACCCGGACCGGGGGGACGCCGCTCGCCAGCCACGCGACGGTGAACGCATCGAGGATGTCGAGCACGCCGGCGGTGAGGCCGCCCCAGAGGATCGCCGCGCGGACGCCCCTCTGATCGCGTGGTCCGGCTGGTCCCCCGCCGTCCGGCCGCCCGGCAGACAGTGATTCAGACATCTGGCCGGCGCTCCTGCGGCCATGACCCCGGCCACCCGTCATCGGTGTTTCCGAGTCTATCGCTCGAGCTGCCGTCCCGGCTGTCAGGGGACCGAGCCTGGCTCGAGACGGTGGGAAGTGGAGATCCGACGCGGGGTTCGCGGCGTTACAGGATGGTACCAGCGATCCCGCTATCCAGGGTGAGGAACTACGTGCGACCAACCCGGGCGCGAGATACACTATCCGGCGTTCCGCTTCCAAGAGGGTCTCCGATGCGCTCGCTCCGAGCGATGATGGGTGACGAGTCGGCGCCGTGGCCACCATGCGGCGCGACACAGCCGGGGTCTGGCTGCCAGCGCCCGTTCGTGGCCCGCGCCCTGCTGGGGCTCGTCGTCCTGAGCCTGGCGTTGCGTCGCCGACGCTCAGGACACGCCCGCGCCCGGTGCGCTGTCGTCGATCCCGTGGCCGGGGCCGCTCACCGACTCGCTCGCGTCGCTTGACGATCGCGCGGCGCCGGACCGGAGCCAGTTCCTGCTCGAGCTGATCCGTCGGTCTCACCGGACGCCGATCGGGGCGAGCGATCCGAACGACCCGATCATCCGCGCACTCATCTCCCGTCTCGACCCGGCCGGCACGCCGGCGCTCGCCGCCGCACGGCCGGACACGCTGCCGCTGCCGCTGCCGCCCGAGGTCTGGATCGAGGCCGTCCTCGGCGGCCGCGCGACACTGCCGTCGCTCGCGGGCGCGATTGTGCAATCGCGCAGCGCCGCGCTCTTCTACTACGGCCTCTTGTGGCTCGACGAGCCGACGCGAACATGGCTCGCCGGACAGCGCGAGCTGATCACCGACCTGTCCTCGAAGTTCGCGGCGCCGTTCGTCCTCGCGGCACCGGCGCTGCGCGTCTCGCCGGACGGCCGGCTGTCGATTCCCGGGGGGCCCGCCGCCGAAGCCGCGTGGCTCGAGTTGACGGGCCGGCCGGTGACCGATCCGGCCGCGTTCCTGCGCGCGCTGCTCGCCGCGCACGAAGGGCGGCTGGCGTACTTCTTCGGCGCGATTGGCCAGCTCACGCCCCTCCAGCAGCGCGTGGCCCTCGACCTCGATGCCGAGAGCTCCGGTCGCCGCCTCGCGTCGGCCCGGCGGCTGCACGAGGTGTTCGAACGGATCGGTCGTGGCTGGACCGTCGATGCGCGGGTCTTCTGGCGCCCGCCGCTCGACCCCGCGCTGCTGCTCGCCAATCTGCCGGTCTCGCGCGACGGCCGCCCCGTGATCCCCGGGACGCGGCGTTTCTGGGAGGCGGTGCTCGCCGACGACGCGCCGCGTCCTGGCGGCGTCAACGCACGCCCGGCCCCCGACGCATCGCCGCTCGAGTTCGCATGGCTCTGCGAACAGATCTTCGACGTCCTCGGCGACGATCAGCGCCAGCGCTACCGGCAGGTCCTGTTCGCCTCGCGCCTCTTCGCCGCGAATGCGTCGGCGCGTCCGCCGTCCTTCGACGACGAGGCGATCGAAGCCGTTCGCGCCATCGCGACGTTCCCCGCTCTCGTCGCCGTCCTCGAGCGCGCGAAGGTCACCACTCCGGCCGTCTACGCGCAGACGGCGCGGCGGGCCGCGACGCTCGCCGCGATCGAGGACGAGGCGCAGGCCGTCCGCGCCATCACGCAGTTTCAGGGGGCGGTCGCGCTCGTGACGCGAGCGGCCGCGCAATCCGGCTGGACCGCGACCAGGCTTGCGGACACGCTCACGTCGCTCTCTGCCGTCGAGACGAGCCCGAAAGGCGACTATGAAGGCAGGCTGGTGACCTGGATCGCCGACCAGTTGCCCCGCCCGGCGGGTGCGGCACCGAAGGCTGCGAGCGCCGTCGCGGATCCGGGTGCGCCCGCCGCCGAGGCTCTCGATGAGGTGCTGGCGACCGCGGCGGGTCCGATCGAGCGCGATCTCCTGGCATGGCTGGCCGGTCCGCCCGACCGCCAGCCGCGCTTCGTCGAGTGGGAAGGGACACGCTATCGGGTCGATCTGGTGCGGGCCGAAGCCATCCGCCTCACGCGCCTGCTCGGCGAGCAGCCACGCCCATACCTGACGTCGGCCCTCGCGCTCGTGAAGGCGGCCGACGCGCTCGCGGCCCGGCCGCTCGCCGCCACCGCGTTGCGGGAGCAGGCGGAACTGCTCGCGCGCGTGTCCCGCGACGTCGCGTGGGACGACGAGGAAGCAGTGGCCGGGAGCCGTGCTGGCCCGGCATCGCGAGCTCGCGGCGGCACTCGGGCCGCGAAAGCCGGCGGGCGGCGCATCACGGCTGGCGCCACTCGCGCGTGCGCTCGCGGACGATCTGACGTCGCGCGGTCTGCTCGAGATGACCTACGCCGCCGCCCTCGGACAGCCCGACCGCGCCTGGGTGAGCGCCCATGACGCGGCGAGCCGTCACGATTTCTGGTTCAAGTCCGGCAGCACCGGTCGGCGTCACGGCGCGTGGAGGCTCCCCTCTGCGGGCGGCGACACGAGGCAGGGCTGGCGCGTGGTGGGATCGCTCCTCGGACTCGACGTCCGGCTCGCCGAGTTCTCGCTGGTGCGGCTCTCCGCCAAGCCTCCGCCGCGGCGCCCGTCGCTGAACGAGGACCATCGCCGGGTGTTCATCGAAGGCGTTGCGCTCGTCGAGTCGCGCGGGCTCACCGAGGCGGATCGCGAGGCCATCGTCGCCGCAATGCAGCGCGGCCGGGCCCGCGTCGCGGCGCTGCGAACGCCGCAGGAGGCAATTGCGATCGCTGACGAGATCGGCCTGAGCGCTGCCCGCCGCAACCTCCTGCCGTGGGTGCTCACGCACGAACCGGCGCGTCTGGCCGCGTTCCTGTCGCCGCTGGAGCTGTTCTGGCTCGGCCTCGAGCAGGCGCCGCTCGACGAACGCTTCCAGAAGTGGGGCGCGCCCGGCGAGTCTCGCCTGGGGTGCCTGTGCCTGCAGATGACGGATCGCCGGCCGTGGGAGCAGCTGGCCGGCCGGTGGGGCACCGGGATCTTCGCCAGCGGCATCCCCGATCTCAACCTGCGCCTCGCCGAGCTGCTCGGCGAGCTGGGCATGCCGGCGTCCCTGCTCGGACCGGTGCTCGCCTCCGCCACGCTCGATCTGATCAACTCGGCGGTGAGCCGAGACCAGGACGATCGCCGGGGGCTCGTCGAGTTCGTGCAGGGCCTGAGCACGGATCGCGTCGAGCAGTACCTGGCGCTCCTGACCTCCGACGGCCCGCTCGTGGCGGTGGGCGACGCGCTCGGACCGAGCGCGCAAGGCGGAGGTCCACGATGAGCGTGTGGCTCGCCGGCACGCGAGGCATCCGCGCGGCATGCCGATCGATCGCAGCGGTGCTGGCGGTCGCGGTCGTCGCCGGTCAGACCAGCGTCGCGCCCGAGCTCCGGATCACCTTCCCGCGCGAGGACGATGATCGTCAGCGGCCCCACCCGTCTCATCGCGATGATCACACCCGCAGTCGCGGTGACCTCGGTCAGCTTCTCGGTGAACGGACGCATCGTCTGCACGTTGGAGCAGGCGCCCTTCGTGTGCTTGTGGGATCCGGGGACGGTGGTGAAGGGCCATCACATCCGGGTGGTCGCGACGCTGGCGGACGGCCGCCGGCTGGTGGACAACGTCCACACGAAGGAGGTCGGCCACACCGAGAAGGTCCGCGTCGATGCCGTGCTCGTGCCGGTCATCGTCACCGATCGGGGCAAGTTCGTCCGCGGGCTGAAGCAGGGAGATTTCAAGCTCTTCGAAGACGACGTGCCGCAGCCGGTCGGGAGCCTGGTCAACGAGGACGCGCCGCTGGATCTCGTCCTCGCCATCGACATCAGCGGCAGCATGGAGCGGGCGCTGGGCGAGGTGAAGCCGGCGGTGAAGCAGCTGCTCGCGAAGCTGCGGCCCGGCGACGCCGCCACGCTCGTGGGCTTCAACGACACGACGTTCGTCGCGGCGGAGCGTGAGACCGATCAGAAGGCGCGCGAAGAGGCCGTCGAGCTGCTCACGTCGTGGGGCGGCACCGCGCTCTACGATGCGACGGTCGTCGCACTCGACCTCGTCAGCCGCGGCTGGAGCCGCAAGGGCGTCGTGATCTTCTCCGACGGCGACGACCGGCACAGCCTGACGCGCCGCGAGACGGCGATGGCGCGCGTGCAGTCGAGCGACGCCATGCTGTTCACGATTGGCTTCGGCGGCGGTGCCACGGTGCCGGAGCTGCGCAAGAACCTCGAGGGCTATGCGCGATCGACCGGCGGCCGCGCGTTCTTCCCGCGCGACGTGAAGGAGCTCGACGAAGCGTTCACCGAGATCATCAACGAGCTGGCGAATCAGTACGTGCTGACGTACTCGCCCGTCAGCCCGAAGCGGGATCGCGGGTGGCGCAGCATCAAGGTGCAGGTGCAGAAGGGCAAGTACGACATCAGGGCCCGACAGGGGTATCGCGCACTCGGTACTCCGCGGGCCGGAGGGTGAGCCATGGCGACTCGCAACGCATGGGCGGCAGCCCTGCTTCTCCTCGTCATTCCGGGTCTCGCCGCCCAGCAGGGCGTGCCCGAACAGCCCTCGTACAAGACCGGGGTCGAGGTCGTCACGGTGGACGTCGGCGTGATCGACCGCCAGGGGCAGCCGGTGCGGGGCCTGGCGACGAACGACTTCACCGTGACGGTGGCAGGCCAGCCGAGGCGCGTGGTGTCGGCCGAGTACGTGGAGCACGCGAGCGTGCAGCGGCTGATGTCGGCGGGACGCGACATCGTGCCGGTGAGCAGCAACGAGGGGCAGGGGGGTTCGGCCGCCTCGTCATGTTCGTCGTCGATCAGAGCACGCTCGAGTCCGGCAGCGCGCGGCAGGTGGTCCGCGCCGCGTCGCGCTTCTTCGATCGCCTGACACTCGGCGATCGCTCGGGCCTGACGCTCCTGCCGGTCGGCCCCAACGTCGCGTTCACCTGGCATCACCCGCGCGTCCGCGAGGCGCTCAATCGCGTGTCGGGGCTCGCCAACTTCTCGTCCGAATGGGAGTTCGGCAGCCTGGCCGAAGCGCGCGACATCGCGAGCCGCAACCCGATGGCCCTGCGCAATGTCGAGATGCGCGAGTGCCGCGGGTCGTTCGCCGGTGGTGGTGGTGGTGGCGGCGGGTTCCCGACCGGCCAGATTGCCGGGGGCTCGACGGCATCGGGCGGATCGACCGCAGGGTCGGGCGGCGCCGGTGGCGGCGGTGGTAGCGGTGGCGGTGGCGGCGCCTCGGGAGGCGCGACGGGCGGCGGCGCCGCGGCCGGTGGCGGCGGTGGCGGTGGCGGTGGGGGTGGCGGCGGATCGACGGGGGGCCGCGGCGGCTTCGGCGGGTTCGGCACGAGCTCGTGCGCGCGCGACATCCAGATGCAGGCCGAGGCCGCCTGGCGTGCCGCGCAGATGACGGCCCTCTCGAGCCTCACCTCGCTGCGTCAGCTGCTGGCGTCCCTCGAGCACGTCCGGGGCGACAAGAGCGTGGTGCTCATCTCCGGCGGGTGGCCGATGGACGAGCGCGAGCAATCCTCGCTGCTCTCGACCGTCGCCGCCGACGCGGTGGCCGCGCGCGTCAGTCTCTTCACCATGTTCGTGCCTGGCTCGCTCGTCCCGGTGACCCGCCGGGTCATGACGTCCACGCCGACGGCCGATCACTACATCCGATCGTGGCCGCTCGACACGCTCGCCGGCATGACCGGCGGCACGCCCTACCGGGCCGAAGTCGGCGTCGAGGGGCTGTTCGAGCGCCTCGCGCAGGAGCTCTCGGGCTACTACCGGATCGGCGTCGAGAAGAGCCCGGCGGACATCGACGGCAAGGCGAAGCGCATGAAGGTCCAGGTCGCGCATCGCGGCGTGAGCGTACGGGCACGCGAGGTCTTCGACGTCCGGACCTACGAGGATCGCGACTGGACGGCGCGCCTCGCCAACGCCCTCGTGAGCCCGACCCCCGCCACCGGCGTCGGTCTGCGGATGACCAGCTACATCGCGACGGATGGAGAGGACGACGGGAATCTCAAGCTGGTGCTGGCTGGAGAAGCGTCCCGCCTGCGGCCGGGCAAGGCCACCTATCAGGTGGTCCTTCGCGATATCGAGGGACAGGAAATGGTGTTCGGCGAACAGCCGCTCGGCGAGGTCACCTCGGAGAAGCTGCCCTTCTCCGCCAATCTCGCCGTCCGGCCCGGCACCTACATCGTCCGACTGGCGGTGATGGACAGTGCGGGGAACGTCGGCTCCGTGGACCATCGGGTCGAGGCGCGCGCGACGCCGGTCGGCGCGCTGCGGGCGAGCGGGCCGCTCCTCGTGCGTGTGCCGGCCCGGCGCGAGGGGGAACCCCGCCTCGCGCTCGACGGCATCCGGCAAGACGAGCGGCTCGCCATGCAGGTGGACCTGCAGGGCGGCATCGAGCGGCTCGGGACCGCGGAAGTCGTCTTCGAGAATCGCGGAGACGGTCGATGGCCCGGCGCTCGTGACCGCCGACGCCCAGATGGGCCAGGATGGTGGGGTGCGCAGGGTGGCGCAGGGCGTCGCCGATGTGCGCGTGCTGCCGCCCGGCGACTATGTGGCCCGCGCCAAGGTGAAGTCCGCGAACGAGGTCCTTGGCGAAGTGCGACGGGCGTTCGTCGTGCTCGAGGCGCCGCGGCTCGTTACGGACGCGACCGGCGTCGCAACGGCGGTGGTGGGACGGATGGCGCCTCCGCGCGTCACGGCGCGCGCCGTGAGCACGGTGCCGCGGTTCACCATCGAGCAGGTCCTCGCTCCACCCGTCGTCGGCGCGTTCCTCGACCGCCTCGCGGCCAGGCCGGACGCCACCTCACCCGAGGTGCGCGCGGTGATGAGCCGGGCCCGGAACGAACCACTGGCCTCGCTGTCGGTCCCCGACAAGCTGACGACGCAGTCGCCGGCAATCGCGTCCTTTCTCAGCGGACTGTCGCTGCTGGCGCAGAAGCGATACGAGCCGGCCGCCACTGCCTTCCGAAACTCGATCCGCGCGTCTCCGGACTTCTATGTCGGCATGATCTACCTGGGCGCCTGCTATGCGTCGGGCGGCCAGGACAAGGAGGCCGCAGGTGCCTGGCGTACCGCGCTCATCAAGGAAGGTGACGCCGTGGCGCTGCACGTGCTGCTGACCGATGCGCTGCTGCGCGACGGCCGGGGCGACCAGGCGCTTCAAGCGCTCGACCGCGCCCTCGCGCGGTGGCCTGGCGACGAAGGCCTCAAGCGGCGCTATGCCGCCGCGTCGGTGGTGTCGGGCCGCTACGCCGAGGGGCTCCAGGCGATCGACGAGGTCCTCGAAGCTCGACCCGGAGACGAACCGATGCTCGCGCTGGCACTCCTCGTGCTGTATGAGGCGTTCACGACCGGCCGCCCGGTGGAGACGGTGGACGCGGACCGGCAGCGGATGGCGCGCCTCGCCAACACCTACCGCGCGCAAGGCGGGCCGTCGCTCGCGCTCGTCGACACCTGGGTCGCCGCCGCCACCAAGCAGCCCTGACGCGCGTGAGGTAACGGAGGAGACGGAGGGAACGGTATTAACACAGAGTAACGGAGTAACGGAGACGAACAGAGGAGAGCTCTTGTTGTTCAAGAATTTCTCCGTTCGCCTCCGTTGCTCCGTTGCTCTGTGTTAAAACCGTTCCCGTCTTCTCTGTGTCAAACCGTTTCCTCCTTCTCCTCCGCTGGCTCCATCCCCGGTGCTCAGCCGAGGCAAACACCAGACTGCACAAGCGTCGTTTCTCCGGGAGGGTCCCCATGCATCGTTGGAGCGCTGGTCTCGTCGTGTCGTGCTGCATCATCGTCTGCGCGGATGTCGAAAGCGCAGCCGGACAGGCGGCGGCAACGTCGGGGGTGATCGAAGGCCTCGTGAGCGATCCCTCGGGGGCCGTGCTCCCAGGGGCGAAGGTGCGGATGAGCAATCAGTCCACGGGCTTCACGCGGGACCTGGTGACGGATGGCGACGGCCGCTATCGGGGACTGGCGCTGCCGCTCGGGACCTACACCGTCACCGTCGAGCTCACCGGATTCAAGACCGCCAGCCGCGCCGACGTCGGGCTCGCGGTCGGGCAGACGCTGCGCATCGACTTCACGCTCTCGGTCGGCGGCGTCGACGAGGTCGTGCGGGTCGCAGCGGGGACGCCGACGATCGAAACGACGCGATCGGAGCAGTCGGCGCTCATCGACGAGCAGTCGGTCGAGAACCTGCCGATCAACGGCCGGAACTTCATCGACTTCGTGAAGCTGGCGCCCACCGTCGGCATCGTGCAGGGCCCGGACGGCGCGGAGATCAGCATCAACGGCCAGCGCGGCATCTACAACAACACGATGATCGACGGCGCCGACGCCAACAACCCGTTCTTCGGCGAGCAGCGCGGCGGGCAGCGGCCCAAGTACATCATCAGCCTCGAAGCGGTGAAGGAGTTCCAGGTCGTCACCGACGGCGCGTCGGCCGAGTTCGGCCGGTCGGCGGGCGGCTTCGTGAACATGGTGACCAAGAGCGGCACCAACGAGCCGCGCGGCACGGCCTTCTACTTCGGGCGCTATGGCGCCCTGCTGTCGGAGAACTCCGACGGCACCAAGGACGAGGACTTCAGCCAGCACCAGTTCGGCGGCTCGTTCGGCGGTCCGATCCGCCGCGACCGCGTCTTCTACTTCTTCTCCTACGACCAGAACGAGGAGGAGCGCCTCAAGTCGAAGGCGGCGTTCGACGATCCGGCGATCAACCCGAATGGAGAAGGCCGGCGCCTGCTGGACATCCTCGCGACCCGTTACAACGACCCGAACGAAGGCGGCGCCGAGAATCCGATGCCGCAGACCAACGACGCGCTGGTGCTGCTCGGCAAGGTGGACTCGGCGCTCTCGTCCGTCACACCGCCTCTCGACCCGCTACGCCTACTCGTGGGCCGAGCAGATCAACGGCACGTTCGACGTCCCGACGTGGACGGTGAAGGCCAACGGCATCGAGCGCGACAGCAGCCATTCGATCGTCGGCCAGATCAACAGCGTGTTCGGACCGGCGCTGCTGAACGAGGCCAAGGTGCAGTACGCGCGCGAGCCGCGCCCGCGCCCCTATCCCGGCCCGGATCTTCCCGACACCGCGATCGGCAACTTCCCCGGCGGCGTCGATCGCTCGTTCCGGTTCGGACGGCCGTACTTCCTTCCCGTGGATCCGGCCACGGACACGCGATTCCAGGTGGCCGATTCGGTGACGCTCATCCGCGGCGCGCATCTCCTCAAGGCTGGCGGTGAGCTGAACTATACGAGCATGACGCAGGTGTTCCGCGGCTTCGCGCGCGGCCGCTATATCTTCACCGGCGGGATGCCCCAGTTCGAGGCGTTCATCAACAATCCCAATGACCCCGCCGCCTTGACCTCTTTCGTGCTGTATCTGCAGCGGGTGCCGCTCGGCGGCCGATCGATCGACGAGTCGGGCAGCCAGGACATTCCCGTGTGGGAGCCGGCCATTTTCGTGCAGGACAAGTGGAGCCTGCGCCCGAACCTGACCATCAACGCGGGCCTGCGCTGGGAAGGCCACAACTCGCCGCCGATGCTGACGCCTCCCGGCGAGACGCCGTTTGCGAAGTACTTCACCGACCCGCGCTTCCCCACCGACACCGGCGAGATCCCCGACGACTACGGCGGCTGGCAGCCGCGGCTCGGCATCACCTGGGATCCGACCAGCGACGGCCGGACGGTCGTGCGGGGCACGGCGGGGATCTTCAAGGCGCGAACCCCGGGCCTGGTCTGGGCAAATCCACGCACGGCCAACGGCGTGATCTTCGCGAACTATACCGGGGTCATCGTGCAGACGCCCGACGGCAACTTCAACTTCGGCGTGCCGGCGTTCCCGACGCTCGTGGACACGTCGAACTACCCCAACACCAACCCCGGCGTGAGCGTCGTTGACAAGGACTTCCAGAACCCGCGCAGCTGGCAATGGAGCCTCTCGGCCGAGCGCGAGATCATGCCCAGCATGGCGGTCGGAGCCGCCTTCAACTACGCCAACACCGTCCACCTGTCCAACTTCTACGACCCGAACGTCGACTTTTCGTTCACGACCAACGCCGAGGGGCGCCGCATCTATGGCGGTGTGGGATCACCCAATCGGCCCTTCCCCGACCTCGGCGAGGTGCTGACCACCGACAGCGCCGGACGAAGCCTCTACCGGGCGCTCGTGCTGACCCTCAACAAGAAGTACAGCGATCGATGGCAGCTCCAGGCCAACTGGGCGATCTCCGACGACCAGTCGAGCGACGACAACGAGCGCGATCCGTTCACGATCCGCTATGCGGACTACCTCGACCTGAACTCGGAGTACAGCCTCTCCGACCGGCACAGCCGGCACCGCGTGAACGTCTTCGGATTGTGGGATCTGCCGGCCGACGTGCAGGTCTCGGCCCTCGTGCAGTACCGTTCTCCCAACCCGACAACGGGGACCGATCTCGTGGGCCAGGACCTGAACAACGACAATCACGCCAACGATCGGCGATTCGTCAACGGGCAGGACGTCGGCCGCAACAAGCAGGAGAAGGACAACCGCTTCTTCACGATCGACCTGCGGATCTCGAAGGTCTTTCCGCTCGCCGGCACCCGATCGATCGAGGCGCTCTTCGAAGTCTTCAACCTGACGAACAGCGAGAACAACATCGTCTCGCAGATCAGCGGCGGGCTGTTGTTCGACTTCAGCGGTACAATCCGCAGCGGCGTCGGCGATCCGCGCCAGGCTCAGATCGGCGTGCGCTTCAGGTTTTGAGCGGCTGGAGCGGCTGGAGCGGCTGGTGCGGCTGGAGCGGCTGATGAAGAAAGGATCCGAGAGAGTGACTGTTCCGACAGGCCCCCGCCCGGGCCGCAATGATCCGTGTCATTGCGGCTCGGGGCGCAAGTACAAGCAGTGTTGTCTCGCGAAGGACGAAGCCGAGGCGCGCGAGGCGCGCGCCAGCGCCGCGGCGGCAGCCCCGGCTGGCGAGGCCGAGGCTGCGGCCGAACCCGCGAGGCCGGCGGCACGGCCGCCGAGACCCTCCACCCAGCAACCGTGGAAGAAAACCGCGCTGCAGGGCGGGTTCCATCAGAAGGTCAGAACCCCGCGCAAGGTCGGTGGGAGTTGAGGGAGGGGAGACAACTGAGGAGACGGAGGGAACGGTTTTAACACAGAGGAACGGAGTAACGGAGGCGAACGGAGAAATCTTCAATCATAAAATAGGAATAAGCTCTTCTCTGTTCGTCTCCGTTTCTCCGTTCCTCTGTGTTAAAACCGTTCCCTCCGTCTCCTCCGTTACCCAGCCATCGCCTTCAGGTTCGTGAAGCTCTGGCGCAGGCTCGCCAGCGGATCGCCGGGGGTCTGATCCTGCTCCACGAAGCAGTGGGCCACCTTCAGATCCCGCGCCGTGCGCAGGACCGCCGGGAAGTCGATCGTCCCCGCCCCCACTTCCTTGAAGGCTGCCGGCGGCACCTTGCCCTCGTCGAAGGTGACGGGCGCGTCCTTCGCCCGATCCTTCAGGTGGAGCAGCTTCACTCGCGACCCGAGATCCCGCACCGTCTTGACAGGATCGAGTCCTGCCGTCGCCAGCCAGAAGACATCGACTTCGAGACCGACCAGCGAGGCGTCCAGGCGGGACAGCAGGACGTCCCACGGCCGCTCGCCGCCGATCGTCGCGAACTCGAACGAGTGGTGGTGGTAGCAGAACTGCAGATCGGCCTTGCGGCACGCTGTGGCTGCCGCGTTCATCTTGTCCGCGAGCCGCTTGTAGTCGTCGATCGACTGGCGCTCGGCCGCAGCCAGGTACGCGAGGACGAGGAACTTCATGTCCAGGGCCTTCGCCTGCTCGATCACCCCATCGAACGTCACGTCCGCCGGCGCACCGCCCATCTTCTCCCAGACGTCGCGATTCCCGGTGACGAGCCACGGATCGAGGTGTCCGCTCGGCGCGGTCATGCCGTGTTTCTTGAGGAGCGGGCCCAGAGCAGGCATCACCGGCCGCAGCGCCTCGACCTCGCGGTAGCCGATCGCGGCCAGGCTGCCGAGCGTCGCATCGAGCGTCGCGCCCAGTTGCGTGCGCACGGTGTAGAGCTGCACGCCGAGGGCACCAGGGAAGTCGGCAGCACCGGCATGTCGCGCGGCCCACGTGCCGACGGCGGCGGACGACATCAATGACAAGGCGACACGGCGGTCCATCATCGAGACTCCCTCGTGGACAAAGGCGGAAACCGGGGCTCCGGTGCCGCGAATCATATCGCGACCGGACAGGTCTGAAGCCCTGTCCCACCTCCTGATCCGCCGACACCCACTCTCGGCGCTCACACGGCCTGGAGCCTCACTGTACGGATGGGCTTCCGAAGCTGCCGCAGGATCGAGTGGGGCCGTGGGGTTGCTGTTCGCACGCTCCGCAGCTACGCTGATCGCAGCCCCCCTCGAACAGTGCCCATACGGAGGTCCCCTCATGCCGCTCCGCCAGGTTCCCGGTACGTCCACGCCGTATGCCCTGATCGCGTTCGACGAGAACGGCCGCGAGCGCACCGATGATCCCGACGGGCTCGACGGGCGGATGAGTGCGCGCATTCTCCGCGACGTCGAGCAGCACCCGCCCACCAACATCTTCCTCTTCGCCCACGGCTGGAAGGGCGACATGCCCAAGGCCATCGACCAGTACAACCGCTGGATCGGGGCCATGCTCAAGGTCGCGGACGATGTGGCCGCCGAGGAGGATCGCATTCTCGACTTCACGCCCTACTTCATCGGGCTGCACTGGCCCAGTCAGCCCTGGGGCGACGACGAGCTCGGCACCGCAGGAGCCTCCTTCGACGTCGATCAGCCCCAGGTCCCGCTCGCCGAGCTGCGCGCGCGCTACCTCGATCGGCTGGGTGACACGCCGGAGATTCGCGCCGCGCTCGACGTGATCCTCACCGAGGCCCGCGACAATCCGGCCGCCCTGACGCTGGACCCCCCGATTGTCGCCGCCTATCGCCAGTTGCACGACCTGCTGGCGCTCGAAGACAAGGGCGTGGACGCCGGGCCGGGCGACGATCACGAGCCGTTCGACCCCGAAGTCTCCTTCCAGCTCGCCCAGGCCGAGAGCCAGGCGTCGTTCGGCGGCATCGACTGGGGCGGCGTCTTGTCTCCGCTGCGGCAGCTCTCCTTCTGGACGATGAAGAAGCGGGCGCGATCGATTGGCGGCGGCGGGATGCACGCGTTCGTGCACGAGCTGCAAGACGACCTGCCGGCCGCGATTCATCTCATGGGCCACAGCTTCGGCTGCATCGTCGTCTCGTCGATCCTCCGCGGCGACGGCCGCTCGACGCTCAGCGCACCGGTCGATTCGGTGGTCCTCGTGCAGGGCGCGCTGTCGTTGTGGGCCTATTGCCCGGACATCCCCAAGGCGCCGGGAACGCCAGGCTTCTATTCGAGTGTCGTGTCGGGCGGGAGGGTCCGCGGACCGATCGTCACCACGCAGTCCACCTTCGATACCGCGGTCGGCAGGTTCTACCCGCTGGCTGCCGGCCTCGCCGGTCAGGTGGATTTCGGTCCCGGCAGTGACGACCTCCCCACCTACGGCGGGCTCGGCACCTTCGGCGCCCGCGGCCTGTCGAGCGGTGTCGTCTCCGGGCAGATCGAGCCGGTCACGCACCAGTACGGATTCGCGCCCGGCACGATCTACAACCTCGATGGCAGTGCGTACATCAAGAACGGCGACGGCGGGTCCGGCGCCCACAGTGACATCGACGGCCCCGAAGTGGCGCACGTGATCTGGCAGGCGGCGCAGGTCTAGCCACGGACAGATCGGACAGAGTTCGGACGCGCTGGCAGAGGATCAGGCTCGCTGGCCGATCTGCGTCCTGGCCCGCAGCCCGTAGTCCGTAGCCCGTAGCCCGTAGCCCGATACGATCCACCCACACGCGGAGTCCCAATGCCGCCGGATGCGCCCGAACCGCCATTCTCGACCGGCGTGGACTGGACGACGGGCGCCGTGCTCCCCGAGGTGTCACCGGGCGGGCTCGACGACATTCCCGAGGAGGTTGACGCGCAATCGCGCGCGGCGGGCGTGACGCGCGGCCTCGCGGTGGACGACGTCGATCCCAACAACCTGGCCGAGGCGGGCTGGGGGATCATCTTCGGACCGGGCGTCAGCGCCGGAGTCCGGCAGGCACTGCAGCCGCTGATTGCCCACCGGCAAGCCGAAGCCGGCTCGCTCTTCGCGAGTTTCGAGGGCGCACGCGCCTACCAGCCGGACGACACGGTCCGCTCCTGGTTGAACCGCCAGCAGGTGACGTTCGCGTCGGTGAACCCGCAGCTCGGCGTTCCGCTCTACCTGCTGATCGTCGCCTCGCCGCAGGACATTCCCTTCGAGTTCCAGTATCTGCTCGACGCCTACTGGAACGTCGGCCGTCTGCACTTCGACGATGAAGCGATGTACGGGGAGTACGTGTCGCGCCTCCTCGCCTACGAGCGCGCCGCGACCTTGACGCAGTCGCGGCGTGTGACCATCTTCGCGCCGCTGAATCCGGCTGACCGCGCGACCGGGTTCTTCCACAACCAGGTCGCGAAGCCCTTCGTCGAGGGTTCGACGAAGTACGGGCTCAAGCCAATCGGCGCCGCGCAGCAGTTCGCGATGGACGCGGCGCTCAAGGGCGATGCGACCAAGGCGCGGCTCGAGGCGACGCTGGCGGGCACGGCTCCCGGCGGCCGGCCGGCCGTGCTCTTCACCGGGTCGCACGGCATCTTCGCCGGTCCGGAGGTGGCGCAGCGGGTCGATCGCATCGGCGGCCTCGTCACGCAGGACTGGAACGGCCCGGGCACGCCTCTCAGCGCGGCCTCGACGCTGTGCGCGAGCGACCTGGCAGACATCGACGACCTGGGCGGCCTCCTGCATTTCATGTTCGCCTGCTACGGCGGCGGATGCCCCGCCGTGGACACGTACACACGCCTGGCGGACGGGACACCGAAGCCGCTGCTGGAGCAGACGATCGTCTCGCGGCTGCCCCAGGCCATGCTCGCCCGCGGCGCGCTCGGCATCGTCAGCCACGTCGATCGGGTGTTCGCCTTCTCGTTCCAGACCGACACGATGCTGCCGCAGACGCAGGACCTCCACCAGGTGTTGCAGCGCATGGTGCGCGGGCAGCGTCTGGGTCAGTGCCTCGATGCGTTCAATCTGCGGTGGGCGGTGCTCTCAGCCGAACTCACCGGGCTGCTTCGCACGCGCGAACTGAGCTCGGGGCAGGTGCCGGATGCGGTGCTCGCCGATCGCTGGCTCAAACGCGACGATGCCCGCAACTACATCGTGCTCGGCGATCCCGCCGTCCGCCTGCGGACGGAGTTGCTCACGTGAGCCGAGACCACAGGTCCGGCTGAAGCCGGACACTACGTCAACCGGTCGCCAAGTCGCCAAGTCGCCAAGTCGCCGGCAGGTCCGGCTGAGGGGCGCCGTCGCCAACAAGGTCAGCCCCGCGATCACGAATCGCCGAGCGCGTCGATCGCGGCGAAGAATGACGACCCTGCGGTCCGGCCCGACTCACGGTCATCGTCCTCGCTGAACGTCACGTCAGCCCGGTCGGCGGCATCGAGCACACCCGGCGGACGCGCGCGGACGATGCGGTCCCGGACCTTCCGCCAGGTGGCAGAGCGGTTCGACGCCGCCGGATCGAGACGATAGTGCTCGCACGCGGCGGCGACCAGCGCGCGCGAGTCCTGCAGCGTCTCGTCGTTCAGCGGAAAGCCGGCCGCGAGCAGCTTGAGGGCCAGCGCGTACTCCCCCGCCACATGCGAGAAGTGGAGCGCCTCCGGCAGGAGGCCGCCGGACACGAGGCGCGCGGCCACGGTGCGCGCATCAGCCGCCAGCTCCGCGAGCGGATCGCCTGGATACGCGGCCATCCAGGCGGCCAGCACCGCTTGCGCCTCGTCCTTGAAGCCGAGGGCGTCCAGGGCGCCCGCGTTGAGCCGCATGCGCAGCGTCGATGGCGGGTACTCACCCCACCCGCCCGCGGCATCGGCCCGTTCCGCCTCGATGTCCGCGCGGCGCCGGGCGAGGACGTCGGCCAGGCTCCAGGCGAACGCCGGACCGGCCGCCACGCAGGCGAACACGTCGGCAAACACTTCGGATCGCCAGGCGAGCCATCCGTCGCGCGCCTCCGGCCGTTCGAGCGGCGCGTCGGTGATGATCCTCCCGGCCGCCGCGCCCAGGTGAAAGTCGTCCTCGACCAGGTGCCCGGTTTCGTGCGCGACGAGCACCAGATGCGGCAGGTGCTCCAGATGCAGCCACGGCACGCCGATGATCGGGACCGGCAGATCGCCGATGACGGCGGCAAACGGCGCCGCGTCGGTCCAGCCGCCCGGCGATCGCACGACGTCGTAGGCGCGCCCGCGCGGCAGCGCATTCGGGGACCAGTCGCCCTGAAGGGACACCAGGGGCGGCTCGCGCGTGACGCCGGCCGTCTTGCCGAGCGCATCGAGCACCGGCCGGTAGCACGCCCACGCAAAGGCATCGGCGGCGCGCAGGAACTGCGCGAACGGCTCCTGCGTGCGGAGCACGAGCCTGGAGCGGAAATAGTCCCACACCGCATGCACCGCCAGCAGCCGCTTTTCGATCGTCCGCGCCTGTCTCAGCAGGTCGTCGTCGGTCGTCAACTGCCGCAGCTGGTCGGCGACGAGACTCTGCAGGCCCTCGATCTGAGAGGCCAGGCGGCGGATCTGTGTGTGGTGCTTCGCGAGCGGGCTGCTGCCGCTGGCGCTCAGCTTGCGCCACGCGTCGAGCTCCGCCGGCAGCGCGGCGACCTTCGTGTCGAGCTCGATCCGCTTGCGATGCGCAAATTGCGACACGAGGGACCTCAGGCCGGGAGGAAGAGCGCGTGCGGATCGGCGGTGAAGAGCGCGGCGGCAAGAAAGGGCAGGACGGCGTCGAGGCGGGGGGCCGCCTCACCGATGGTCGGACCGGCCGCGGCCAGTCGGTCGAGCATCTCGTCCAGGCCGAGGCGCTGTGCGACCGCCTCGCACAGCACGTCGTAGGATCGGCCCATCGCCTCTTCGTGTCCCAACCCGAGTCCGAGCACGGCGTGGACCTGTCCTCGCCGCGCCACGTCGAACGCGATGCGGTTCCGTGCCAGGAGCTGCACCACTGCCTCGGTCGGCGATCCGGGCGACGGGATGTCGAGCACGAGCGTCGGCGGCCGGCCCGCCCGGCGCACGAGACGATCGTGCAGGCTGCTGGCATCGACGGGGCACGTCCCCGAGAGCAGCGCGTACCCCTCCGTGGCCTCGCAGAGCATCGCGCTGATGATCACCAGGTGCGGCGAGGTCGTGGCGAGCACGTCGAGTCCGCGCTCGAGCGACGGGACCACCGTGACGTGGGCGCCGGCGCGCTCGAGCCGGTGCGGCATCAGCTCGAAGGAGACGCCCGCCAGACGCTGCGCCCCGGTCCCACGCACTGCATCGATGACGAGCACGTGAGGCGGTCCCTCGCTGGCCGCGCGCGCGTCGCGCCGACGCGTTTCGACGCTCGCGTCCGGCTGCGGGTCGATGTCGTCGCTGCGCACGGGCATTGGCACGCCTTCCAGACGCCAGGGCACGCGGACGAGCGACATCGCGTGGGCGCCGGGAACACGCACCGCGAGCTCCCATGGCAGGACGCTCAGGTCGCCGCGGACATCCAGCCAGATCCGTCGATCGTGTATCGCAGCCGGGGCTGACCGATCGCGAACGGGCTCGAGCCACGAGGCGAGGCGCACGGCCCACACGCGCCAGTCCTCGGCCAATTGCTCCGCCTCCCGCCAATGGTCCTCGTGAGACGCGAGCCGCGGCAGAGAGGCCGATTTCAGCGGGCGCCAGGATTCGTCGGCTACCGCGACGCGCGGCTCCGGACCGGTGCTGTCGAACGCCAGCAGGAGCGGGAGCGTGTCCTCTGATCCGGCGGCTGGTGCGGACGGCGGGACCGTCCACGTCGTACCCCGGTGGCGCACGCGGACACCGGCGATGGTGACGTGCGTACGCGTCACGCCAACCGCGCCGCCGGGGCCTTCGATTTGATACCCGAGCTGACGCGCCATCCGCTCGAGCATCGCGTCGCTGTCGACAGTGGGCGTGGACGCCGACTCGGTGCGCTGGACGCGCAGGACTTCCGTCTGGGCCTCCGCATGCAGATGAAAGCTGGTGGCCAGGGTCGTGTGGCGCAGCTGATCGACCGTCGGCGCGTTCAGGAGGCCGGCCTCGTCGAACGCCTCGGCGGCGACGAGACGCTCCGCGAGCCCGAGCCGCAGCGCCGCCTGCAGGACGGGCGTCCGGGCGGCGGCCTCGAGATCGACCTGCGCCGGGAGTCGCGGCCCCGGTGAGCCGGCTTCGCGCAGCCGCATCTCGAGGGCGAGCCGATGGCGCAGGAGGATCAGATCGCCGAACGACTGCACCTCCTCCGCGGGCCCCAGCATCGCCCAGGCATCGTCGAAGCGGCCCAGCGCCCGGGCGAGCTCGGCGGTCGCGATCGCGCGAATCCGCGACTCGCGAACGGCGTGCGCCTCGGCGCGGCCGGGCTCGGCCTCGATCGTGAACGCGCCCAGCAGCGGCGTCACATCGACGTCCGGGGCAATCGACCACACGCCACCGAGCGCGAGGGGATGAAGCAGCGCGGTCCGCGCGGTCACGGGAACCACCTCCGCGATCGCGAGGAGGAGCGTGGTGAGCTGCGCGCGGTCCAGCGCACCGAGTCCGAAGGCGAGTCGCGCGAGCCACGCGACGATCTGCTGAGGGCGCGACTGTCCCGTCGCGCGCGGGGACGCGAGCGTCTCGAGGATCTCTGCGGCTTCGGAAGGGCGCCCGGTCCGGAGGGCCACCCAGGCCGACAGCACGGCCCACTCGACACGCAGGGCCGGATTCTGATCGGCCGAGGCGAGCGGACCCTCGTCGAGCAGCATCGACGCCTCGCGGACGTTGCCGGCGTGGCGCACGAACAGCCGCAGCATCGCCACGCGGCAGCGGTCGGCGCTCGAGAGATCGCCGCGCGCCGCGAAGGCCTGGCGGCCGCGTCGATAGGCCTCGAGCGCCCGATCCAGCTCGAGCTGCTCGGCGTACGCCTCACCGAGGACGAACGCGGCTTCGAGCGCCGAGCGCTCGTGGCCGGCGAGCGTGCGCTGCATGAGCGAGGCGAAGTCGATGGCGACATCGGGCCGCAGCAGCGCCAGCGCCACGCGGGCGTGCGATTCGAAGTAGTGCGGGTTGCGAGGCTGGCCGGCCGTGCCGAGCCGCTCGGCCCCGGTCAGCCGCGTGAACGCGCGAGACGGCCGGCCCTCGGACAGGTCGAGCGCGACCAGGCGGTTGGTGAGCTCGTAGACCTTGTGGAGCCGGCCCGACTCCTGCGCGCTCGCGAGCGCGGCGGCATAGTGGTCGCCGGCGATCTGCCACGCCCCGCGGCGCGCGGCCCGATGCGCAATGCGATCGTGGATCGCCCAGAGGGGTACCTCACGGGACTCGTCCGCCCGGGCCGAGTCGAGGGCCTGCGCGAAGTCCGCCTCGGCGTCCTGCCCCATCCGCACGCGGAGCTCGGCGCGCTGCAGGAGCAGCCGGACCTGTTCCCGGTCCGAGTAGGCGCCGCTCGCAAGCTCCCGATCGAGCAGCTCGACGGCCTCCCGGGAACGGCCGGCCCGGAACAGCCGCATCGCCTCGGCGCAGCTGCGGCACCACGCGGGGACGATGAGCTCGCCCGCCAGCCGTTCGAGACGCTGCGCCTCGCCCAGATGGCGCCAGGCCCGATCGAACGCCAGGCTCGGGAGGGCAAAGGTGTAGTTGACGTCGGCGCACATCGCGTTGGCCGCCTGCCAGTGCGCGAGGCTGAGCGCCGCGGGAGGCGCGGCCGCGAAGTCCGGGCCCAGCAGCCCGTCGGCCAGCATCTGCCGCGCCGACCAGTCGTCGCCGCACTGGTCGAACACGCCGCGCCAGGTGTGCAGGGCGCGAGCCGGGAACAGTTGCAGCTCGTGGAAGAGCACGTCCTCGACCGCGCCGCGTGCGGCGAAGAAGTCGCGGGCCGCCCGCTGCAGCGCGGCATGCACCTTCTTCTCGCGCAGCAGACGCCGCATGGGTGTCACGACGTCGGGATGGAAGCGCAGCGTCTCCTCCTCGCCGCGGTCCACCGACACCCAGCCGTGACGCCCGCTGGTGGCGTATGAAGCGAGCTGCTGCCAGACGCGCCCGACGTCGAAGGTGCGGTCCGGCGTGGCAAAGGCCGGCCAATCGGCCTTGTACTGCTCGACGAAGTCGTCGCCGGCGAGCTCGGCATCGCCCGCCAGCGCGCGCTGCAGGAACGGCAGCAGCACCTGGGCGACGAACTCGCGCGAGAGCCGTCGCGGCACGACGCCGTAGCGGATCACCCAGCGGACCGGGAGCTGGTCGAGCGCCGCATCGCCCGCCGTGGCGTCGAGCCTCAGCGGAATGCGGCGGATGACGCGGTCCATGAGATAGGCCTCGTCCACGTGATCGAACTCCGGGCCCCCGATCCGCGCGGCCGTGATCGACGGATCACTCTCGGCGAGCTCGACGAGCAGCGCCAGCCGGAACGGACTGCCGGCGCCGCGCTTCACGATCGCATGCAGGCGATCGTCGGACACGTCGGGCCACAAGCGCTTCACGAAGCGGCCGGCCGTCGCGTCGCGGAAGCGATGCAGCCGGATGTGCCGGGTGTTGGAGAGAAAGGTGTCGCAGAACTCGGGCACGTGCTCCAGCCCGAGCGCGTAGCGGCCCGCGAGCACGAGCCTGGTCGCCCGCGACGCCGCGTGCAGCTCGGAGAGGCGCCGCACGATGGTGAGGAGCTGCTCCGGCCGGTGGAGCGACGCCTCCTCGAGCGTGTCCACGATGATCACAATCGGGCGATCCTGCGGCAGTGCCTGGAAACACTTGAGGAGCGACTGCCAGACGTACATGCCCCGATGGGCGCGCTCACGCAGCACCAGCTCGGTCTCGGCGTCGAGATGGCGGCCGCCGACGAGCGCCCGGAACGGCTGCATCCGCGCCAGCAGCGTCGTGAACAGCGGCTCGGAGATCTGACGATCGAGCTGCTCGGCAATCGGCAGGGCGAGCAGCCACGGGAAGTCGCAGACGGCCGACAGCGACACGGTGTCGAAGTCGATGCGCACGCAGGGGATCCGCAGCCGCCGGGTAATCAGGCGATGCGACACCAGGCGACGGAGGACGGTCGTCTTGCCGGTGCCGCCGGCGCCGTGCAGATTGACGATCCACCGCGTCGAGTGGAGCGACAGCGCCCGTCGCAGCCGGCGTTCGAGCGCCGCACGCCGCACGTAGCGGAGGGTCTGCCGGAAATCGTCGGCAAACAGCGTCCGGGCCTTGTACAGGCCCAGATACTGATGACGGACCCGATCGAGGCCGGCAGCGCCGCCGAGATCCACCTTCAACCGATCGGCCAGCTCCAGCAGCGCATGACAGCGCGCGATGTCGAAGGCATGGTCGGCCGATCGGTAGATGCGGTCGAAGCGCGCCGGTGCCCCCTCCGGATCCGCCCGCAGGCGGGCCTCCAGCAATTCGAGAGACGACTCGTCGGCACTGGCCAGATGCTCGGCCAGCTGCCGGCTCCAGTCGCGCAGGCCCTCGGGATCGCGGCGCCATTTGTCGAGGCTCTCGGCGCGCACGTCTTCGCGGACCCAGTAGCGCGCGGTGGAATAGGGGACCGGCTCGATCTCCGGGCTGTCGACGAACTCCTCGAACGACGGCGCCCCGGCGATGTCACGCGCCAGCACCTCGCCGTACAACCGGCGGTCGAAGCTTCGCACCAGCGCCGCCCGATCGAGGACCTCGTTCGCCCGCGCTTCGCGGTCGAGCGCGATCAGCTCGGCGAACGTCGCACCGCGCTCGAGCGCCAGGCGAAGGGCGTCGCCAGGTTGCACCCTAGTTCCCCTTCCTCTTGCGCAGCTTCAGGACCATGCGCCACAGATCCTCGAGCTCCGCCGGCGACCACGGCCCCTGCATCTGGCGCGTGGACAGAAAGACCTCTTCGAGCTTCAGGTGATTCGACTCCCGCTCGTACCCCATGAACTCGCGCACGATGAGGGCCGCGTCCTTCTCCGGAAAGTACGGCACGTCGATGACGTGGAATTCCGGGGCCAGCGCTCCGTCCGACTCGAGCCCGTAGCGGTCGATCTCCTCCGGATCACGGGCGACCAGCACGACCGACGTCATGCCGGCCGCGCCGCGCAGAATCGGCAGGATCAGCCTCGGATACAAGTCGCTCTTGAACTCGGTGTCGGGGAACGATCCGCCCTGGCCCGACAACTGGTCGAGCACCAGCACGACGCGCCGGGCCTTCGCCACTTCCCTGAGGCCGTTGACGAACTCGCCGAAGAGCGTCGACACGACCGGCAACGGCAGGGACGACTGGCCGGACGCCGCGAGCTTCGCCTCCACCTCGGCCAGCCTCGCGTCGAAGCCGGCGAACGGCCCGTCGGGCAGCCGCTCGAGCAGCGGCGAGCCCGGACGCCCCACACGCAGTCTCGTCAGCACGTCGCGCGCCGTAATGACTCCGCCATCTCCTGGCACGAGCGAGCAGTACCGCGCGAGCGCGCCGGCGTGATGGAACTCGGCCAGCACGCGCTTGGCAAACCAGCTCTTGCCCGACTGCCTCGCGCCACGCACGAGCACGCCGGTGGGCCAGCCCTGGGGTGCCTCGAGCGGCAACACCTCCCGCAGCGCGACCCGCCGTTCCAGGGACCGGTCCACGAACGGCCCCTGCCGGACGAAGATCTCCTGCCGGATCTGGCAGTTCCTGATCTCCTCCGCATAGGCGCAGGGCGGCAGGACGTCGGCCGGCGGCGCCGCCAGCGTCACGGTCGGCAGCACCCAGTCGCGCGTGGTGAGGCCGCTCCTGGCGCGGATGGCATCGCGCCCGCGCGCCACCGCCTGATCGATCGGCTGCCCGGCGCACAGGGCCTCGTAGAAGCTGGAGGTGAAGGTCAGCGCATAGTCGGCGCGAACGACGGCCTGCATGCCGACGACCGCGAGCGATCCCGCACGGAGGAAGGCGCCGGCGACCGACGCGGAGTGCTGGAGTGACTGGGACGTGTGGCAGGCGTTCAGGACGACGACGCGTGGGACGGCGCCCTGCTGCCTCAGGTCGATGTTGATCTCGGAGATGTCCCAGCCCCACGTTCCCTCCTCCTCGTAGCGAAAGAAGAGGGCGCGCTTGTTCGACTGCGGAGACTCGCCGCCATGCCCGACGAAGTGCAGGAGGTGCGGCGGATGATCCTTGAGCGCTCTCCGCAGCGCGGTGACGTCCGCGGGCTGGCGGGCCACCTCGACGTGCGTGCTCCACAGCGTCCGTTGAAACGTCCGCTCGACCATCTCCGCATCGTCTTCGGCGCGGATCGGCGTCCCGCCATCGGGCGCCGCGTCGAGCCTGTCGTTCCCGGCAAGGACGAGCACGCGGAGCGAGCGCCCGTTCGACAACACCGCGGGCACCGGCGGCGCGGCCCGGATCAGCGTCCACCCGGTGCGGAAGACGAGCGGATCGTGCCTGCCGTCAGCGTTGCGGGCGGCCAGGGCTTCCCAGGGCAATTCGACGAGGTCGGGGTGGGCGCATTCCACCCACAGACGAACGTCGGCGGTCTGGGCCAGTTCGGCGAGCGCGAGGCCCGCGGGCGCACCTTCCAGCCAGTCGTGCAGGCGGACCCCGATCTGTTCGAGCGTGACCGCCGCAACACCCGGCTTGGCAATGACGCCCCGAATGTCCTGTCGCGTGGGGGAAGGCTGGTCGAGAGACGCGAGATCCAGATCGGCGTCTTTACAGATGGGCTGCGTGGCGTCGTCGGGAAATGGGCGGTCGAACAGTGAAACCCGGACGCGGACCGCCCGCTCGGAGTCCTTCGCGCGCTGCCCCTGCGCATCGCACGCCGCGAGCCGCAGCCAGAAGTCTTGCATGAGCCCGGTCCGGGATGGCGGTCAGCCATCCTTACCGGGACTAACGTGTGGCAGGAACCCGTCGAACAGCCTGTTACTGGGCTGTCGGGGACGGGAGCCTCCCTGGATCCGATGGAGGCTCCCGTCCCCGGCTCGTCCGCCTAGTTGGTCTTCGGCGCGACCGACAGCTTGTCAACCACTCGCTTGACGCCCTCGGTCTCGCGCGCCTTGGTCACCGCGTGCGTCCGTGCGGCTTCCGTCGGAACGGTGCCGCGCAGCGTGACGACGTTGTCCTTCGTGTCCACGTCGATGCGGCTGCCTTCGAGCGGCTCGTCGCCCATGAAACGACTTTTGACCGCAGTCGTGATCCACGCGTCGGTGATCACCTCACCGCTCTTGCTCACGGCCTTGCCGGTCGCCTTGGCAGCCTTGTCGAGCGCGTCCACGGTCTCGTCAGCGGCCTTGTTCAGGCCATCGCGCGTCTTGTCCGCGGCGGTGGCGCCCGTGTCGGGCTCGATGGCGAGCTGGTTGTCTACCCTCGTCACGCCGGTGATCTGCGCCAGACGCCCCGCTCGCGCCTTGAGCGACTCGTCCGGCACATCTCCCGTGAGCTTCACGACACCAGCGAGGAACTCGACGTCCACGTCGCAGGTCTGGCACGCCTTGAACCGCTCGTCCGCGGCCAGCCGCTTCTCGATCTGCTCTTCCATCCTATCGGCGTCCTGGCCCGATGCCAGGCCGGTCATCATCAGCACCAACGCTCCTGCGAGGCTGGCACCGCTGGTCAGTGTTCTGTTGCTCATCATCTTCTCCTGTTGAACATCCAGGGCCATAGCCCGTGATCAACACGGCAAACTCGTTGCCAGTCCGCTCCTGAGTCCGGATACGGCCGTAGTTCGCTGAGAGCGGCGCAGTTGCGCGGATCGGCTAGGGGGAAAAGCACAGCCTTCTGGCAAGGCGCTGTATCAAATCATTGCTGGGACTCGTCAGCGACGTCGCGCAGCCGACGCTCGGCCGCATCTGGGGGTCCTGTTCACCGCGGTATCATTGCGGGCTGTGCAGGCTCGACCGTCCTGGCTCTGGTATGCCGCGACCCTCGTGGCTGTGCTGACCACCACTGGCCTTGGTCTCTCGGTGGTCGCGGGTCAGGCGCCGGGCGCACCGTCGCCGGCGCCCTGGACCGTGCTGACGAAAGACGGTCGTCAGCCGCTGGCGACCACGGCGGTGTCGGGCCGCGAGATGGTTGCACTCGACGAGCTCGGGCGCGTCTTTGGCGTCGAGGTCCGCGAGGATCCGGTCACTCGCGGCCTGACGGTGACGTCGCAGGGAAAAACGGTCGTCCTCTCGTCGAGTCAGGGGCTCGCCTCCATCGGCGGTCGCGTCGTCACGCTTCCGGCGCCACCGCAGCGATCGGGCCGGACGTGGCTCGTGCCCGTCGAGTTCATCGACCGGGCCCTCGCGCTTGCGCATTCGTCGAAGATCGACGTCCGCCCGCGGGCACGTCTCATCGTCGTCGGCGACCTGCGGGTGCCCCGGATCAGCGTCCGCATGGAGACGCCTCCGAGCCACGCCCGCGTGGTGATCGAGATGGCCCCGGCGACACCGCACACCGTCGTGCAGGAACCGGGGCGGCTGGTGGTGCGTTTCGAGGCCGATGCCATCGACACGGAGCTCGGCGTGGCGACGTCTCCGGATTTCGTGCTCGCGCTGCGGCAGGTTCCCGGCACACCGGCGATCGCCGTCGATCTCGGTCCACGCTTCGCGACCTTCCGCGCCACCACGACACCGCCGGAAAACGATGTGCAGCGGCTGACGATCGACCTCGCCGGTGCGATCCGAATCCGCACCCGGGCCCGCCACCACCGCGCCCGGTCAAGCGCAGCTTCCGGGGGAACCGCTGCCGCCCCCGATTGCGCCGGTCGGTCCCGTGCCGGCCATCCGCAGCATCGTCATCGACCCGGGCCACGGCGGGGAGAAGGAAGGCGCCAAGGGCCCGGGCGGGACGCTCGAGAAGCACGTGACGCTGGCCACCGCGCGGCTGCTGAAGAATGCGATCGAAGCGAAGCTCGGCGTCAACGTCCTGCTCACGCGTGACGACGACCGGACGATGGAGGCCGACGAGCGGGCGTCGTATGCCAACAACAACAAGGCCGACCTGTTCATCAGCCTGCACGCCAACGCGTCGATCGGGCAGGCCGCGACCGGTGCGGAGGTCTACTATCTGAGCCTCGACGGCTACAGCCCCGAGGCGCAGCGGCTGGCCATGCGCGAGGAGGGCGCCGCACTGCCGGCGCTGACCGGCGGCGACCGGCAGATCGAGATCATCCTGTGGGAGATGGCCCAGATGCGGCACATCGCCGACTCCGCGGCGCTCGCCGGCATCATCGAGGAGGCGCTGCGCAGCCGCGTCAAGATGCGGGCGCAGGCCATTCAGCAGGCGCCGTTCCGCGCCCTGATCGGCGCCAACATGCCGGCCGTGCTGGTCGAGATGGGCTTCATCTCGAACCCCGCAGAAGAGAAGCTGCTCAACTCGCCCCGCTACCAGCAGGCGATCGTGGACGCGCTCGTGGACAGCATCGCCCGCTTCCGCGATCAGCTGGACCAGCGGCGGCGCGCGGACCAGGCGGCGATTGCCGGCCCCCAGGTGTCGGCGCCACAGCTTCCTCCAGGTGCGCCGCCGAGGGTGCCCTAGTGCGGCGCGGGCTGCTCGGAGCCGCGGTCGCGACGACGCTGGCCGTGACCGCGGTGGTGCTGTTCGTCCTGGTTCCGCGCTGGTACGGCGCGTCCCCGCCAGGGCCCGCGCCGGCGACGGCGACGGCCGAGGCCGCCGCACGGACGATTCGCGCGCAGATCTTCTACGTGGCGCAGGAGGGCACGTCGCTGGTCGCCGTCGATCGCGACGTCCCGTACGCGGAGAGTCCGGTCGAACAGGCGCGGGCGCTGCTCGAGTTCCAGCTCGAAAGCACCTCGCCGCCGCTCGGGCAGCCCGTGCCCGAGGGCACGCGCGTCCGATCGCTGTTCCTCACCGAGAAGGGCGAGGCGTTCGTCGATCTCAGCCCCGACATCGTCGACAAGCATCCTGGCGGATCGCTCGAGGAACTGTTCACGGTCTATGCGATCGTGAACGCGCTGACGGTCAACCTGCCGGCAATCACCGGCGTGCAGATTCTGGTCGATGGCCACGAGGTCGATACGCTCGCGGATCACATCGACATCCGCCGGCCGCTCACCCGCAACCTGACGCTCGTGAAGAAGCCGGCGGCGCCGGACGCGACGGCGCCGGGCGGGACGCGATGAACGTCCGCCGGCGATCGGCGTGAAGTGTGTCAGTCTTATCCCCCATGATTCGAGCCGACAACCGCCTGCCCACCGATCTCCGCACGACCCGGATCACCACCAACTATTTGATGCACGCCGAGGGCAGCGTCCTCATCGAGGTCGGACGCACGAAGGTCATTTGCACCGCGTCGATCGAGGATCGCGTGCCCCCGTTCCTGCGCGGGATGGGAAAGGGCTGGGTGACGGCCGAGTACGGCATGCTCCCGCGCGCGACGACGACACGGACGCAGCGCGACTCGACGGCGGGCAAGGTGAGCGGGCGCACCCAGGAGATTCAGCGGCTGATCGGCCGCTCGCTTCGCAGCGTCGTCCAGATGGAGAAGCTGGGTGAACGCACGGTGTGGGTGGACTGCGACGTCATCCAGGCCGATGGCGGCACGCGCACCGCGTCGATCACCGGCGGCTTCGTCGCGCTCGTCCTGGCCCTGCAGAAACTGCGCGAGCAGAGCGTCCTGCCCCGGCTCCCGGTCACCGACTACGTGGCGGCGACGAGTGTCGGGGTCATCGGCGGGACTCCCATGCTCGATCTCGCGTACGAGGAGGACTCGCGCGCCGAGGTGGACATGAACGTGATCAAGACGGGCCGGGGCAGCTTCATCGAGGTTCAGGGCACCGCCGAAGGCGAGCCGTTCGATCGCGAGGCCCTCGACAACCTGCTCGACCTCGCAGGCGCAGGCATCACCGCCCTCGTCGCCTTGCAGCGTGAGCACGTCGGGGGCTTTCTGGGGATTTGATGGAGCGGCTGGAGCGCGCAGGAGCGGCTGGAGCGCGGACTGGAGGCCTTGCGGCTCGTGGAGAGGGCTCACTGGGACCATTGAGTGACGTCTACGCTGTTGACTGCCACGACCAGCGGTCACCAGGGTCCGGCTGAAGCCGGACACGACGTTTGGTTCGCAAAGACTTGGTTCGCAAAGACAGACGTAGTGTCCGGCTTCAGCCGGACTGGTCGGCGCACGGCAGGAACGCGGGTGAGAACGACGCTGCTGATTGCCACGACCAACGGCGGCAAGCTTCGCGAGATTCGCGGACTGCTCGCGGGTCTGTCCTACGATCTGCGATCGCTGCTCGAAATCGACCCGCCGCCGGCGCCCGAGGAGACCGGCGACACCTTCGAGGCGAACGCGCGGCTCAAAGCGCTCTTCTATGCGCAGGCGACCGGCCTGCTGACCGTCGCCGACGACTCCGGGCTGGAGGTTGACGCACTCGACGGACGTCCCGGCGTGCACTCCGCACGCTATCCGGGGGCGAGCTATCCGGAGCGCTTTCAACATCTGTGGCAGGAGATGCGCGACAGCGGCCGGCCGGAGCGCGGGGCGAGATTCGTGTGCGCGCTCACGCTGGCGCGAGGCGTCGAGATCCTCTTCGAGACCCGCGGCGTCGTCGAAGGCGTCATAGCCGATGAAGCCAGGGGCACGGGCGGATTCGGCTACGACCCGATCTTCTTCTATCCGCCGCTCGGCCGGACGCTGGCCGAAGTCGATCACGAGAAGGCTGCCGTCAGCCACCGCGGCGTGGCCGTCAGGGCCCTCCGCGATTTCCTGGCGCACACACGCTTTAGCGGCTGACGAAGACAGGCCCAGTAACAGGTGGAGGCTGAACTGAAGCCCTGTCCCACCTCAGGGCTGACGGCGAGCGGTCACCCCGCTGGCCATCGCGACGACGACCACGATCAACGCGAGAATCGCCAACCCGTATTGCACCACCCGGCCGGCGCCCAGGATCCCGGCATACATCGATCCCATCGCCAGAACCAACGCCAACCCGAAGAAGAGCTTGCGTCTGACATCGCCGGGCTCCGTCTGCGGCCGTGCATCTGATGTCAGATCTGTCCGTGGCTCTGATCTGTCAGATCTGTCCGTGGCTCGGATGGCGACGGCGTCTGATCGCGCTCCATGGCGCCGCGATTCTATCCCGCTCTTCAGTGTCGTCTTCCAGAACGCACACAGACCTCGTCCGTCGCAACCGCAGACGCGTTCGAAGCGGTTTCGTCGAGTCGGGCCCGGCTGGAGCGTCCCCAGCGGGGTTGGCGATGAGTTTGCACTGATGGCCGTGGTCGGCTCGGGACAGACTTCCGGGGCTGGAGGACTGGAGCGTGCACTTCTATGACCAATTTTCTCGTCTATCTGATCGGAACGCTGCTCGTGGTGGCGGGCCTCGCCTACGCTGCCTCGCGCATGGGCGTGAACCAGGCCTGGATCATCGCCGGCGCGCTCGTGATCATCGGCATCGGCCTGATGGGCGGCATCGTCAAGACGCGCCAGAAGGATCCTGCGACCTGACCGCCGTCACGGGTTTGCTACGATACCGGTCCCAGGTGAGCCGATGTCCCATGGCTCACTGAGATCGGAAATTCGCATGATCGAGCGGGGTCGGCGGGCGTCCCGTTGCGCATGACGCGGGCGGCGAGAACGTGGTGTTCGACTCTGAGTCTGGTGCTCCTCGTCTCCGGGGAGCACCGGGCCCAGACGCCCGCACGCCAGACGCTGCCGGTCCCCGACCTTCCGGGGTACGACACGCTCAAGGCGGACTTCCACCTGCACAGTGTGTTCTCGGACGGCAACGTCTGGCCCACCGTCCATGTCAACGAGGCCTGGCGTGACGGGCTCGACGTCATCGCGCTGACCGAGCACGCCGAGTACCACCCGCACGCGGCCGACGTGAAGGTCGACGGAGCGCGCTCGTTCGCCGTTGCGAAGCCGCTCGCCGATCAGCTCGGGATCCTCCTCGTGCCGGGTGTCGAGATCACCAAGCCCGACCCGCCGGCGCCACTCGTCCTCGCCGAAGGATCCCAGCACTTCAACGCCCTCTTCGTCACGGACGCCAACGCCCTCAACGTCCCGAATGATCTGATGGAGGCACTCCGGCGGGCCAGGGCGCAGCGCGCGTTCGTCTTCTGGAACCATCCGCGCTATCGCGTCGATCGTGCCCGATGGTTCCCGCCCGTCGCGCGCGCCCATGACGAAGGGCTCTTCCAGGGCATGGAGCTCGTCAACGGGCCGGACTTCTACGACGAGGCGTTCGGCTGGATTGCCGAACGCAAACTGACGATCCTGGCGAACAGCGACGCGCACGAACCGATCGCGTCACGCGCCACCGGTTTTCGCCGGCCCATGACCCTGCTCTTCGTGCGCACCCGCGATCTCGAGGGTGTCCGCGAAGCGCTCGAGTCCCGCCGCACGGCGGCCTGGCTCGGCGACGAGGTGTGGGGCGGGGAGGCGGAGCTGCGAGGCTTGTGGACGGGCGCCATCACCGTCGAGACGCCCACAGTCACGCGCCGGCCGGGTGTCAGCCCGGTGCTCCGCCTGCGCAATACGTCCGCGATTCCCATGCGGGTCGTCGCCCGCGGCGGACCGGAATGGCTCGCGCTCGCCGGTCCCTTTCAGCTCGACGCGCAGGCCGTCACTGCTCTGCGACCTTCCGTGGCGTCCGGCGCTCCGGCCGGCGAGCACACAATCGAATTGCAGCTCGAAATACTGAACCTGCACACGGGTCCGGACCGCCGACTCGTGGTGTCGCTGCCGCTCACCGTCAGTGTCGGCCGTTGATCGACGCGGCAAGACTTCGCAGCCCGGCTGTCGAATCTGGGATAATGCAGAGTCCTGCCGTCCATCCCCTCGCGGACGGGGCGTAGCTCAGCCTGGTAGAGCGCTCGCTTTGGGAGCGAGAAGTCGCTGGTTCGAATCCAGTCGCCCCGACCATTTCGCAGCAGCCCCTGTCGGGCTGTCCTCCCGCAGCCGCAAGAGACATCGCTGAATGACGTGAACACCTCAGATGAGTGTGAGGCCCGCGGTACGGGCCGATAACTGACCCCAACGGTTTGGCACGCCTTACGCAGTGTTGGATGGAATGACATGGCGGCCGATCGAGGCGAAACTCGACTCGTCAGAGGTGGCGGCGATCATCGCCGTGCTGTGCCAGCACTGCGTCGTGCACGGACACGAGTCGATCGCACCGATCACGGCTGACGATCTCTCCATCTCGGAAGATGGCGATCTTGTCGTTCAGCATGGATTGCGTGCCGGGTCGCAGCCGGCGACCGGCGTCCTCATCGAGCTCGTCGCCGAGCTGCTTCTGCGCGTGGACTGCCCCGACCTCGCCCTGTCCATGCTGAGCCGGCCCACGGCCACGGGCGACGTGGCCCCGGTGTCCGACGTCGCCGAGCTCGGCATGTGGATGCAGCATGCGTTCGCGCTGACGGATTCCCGATCGGTCCTGCGTCCGATCGCCTGGCGAATGGCGGGGACCCGTCCCGTGGCGCGGGAACGCGGCGCACCGAACATCGTCATCGTGCGCGATCGCGCGCCGCTGTCTCGCACCGTCTCCACACCGCCGGGACGGCACGGCCGGCGGATCGCGATCGGGCTCGCACTGCTGGTCGCGGGTCTGTCGCTGATCCTCTTCACGGAGCGGCTGCCGAAAGGCGTGATCAACGGACCTGCTCACCGCGTCCCGCCGACCTCCGAAGCAACGAGAGCGCGTCCGGCGACCGAGCCCTCGACGACAATGGACGCGGACCGGATGGCGCCAGTCGCGCCAGTAACAGCGGCTGCCCCTCGCCCTGCCGATCGCGTGGAACCGCCACCACCTGCGGCTCGCCCTCGGGTGGAGCCGTCGCCGGCGATCGCCGCACGCTCACGCTCGAGCGGCTCCGCGGTGCCGCTCGAGACACCAGGGATCACGGCACCCGTATTCTCCCCCTCGTTCGATGCCCAGGGCTCGTCGGTGTTTTTTCACGTCGGCCGGTCGTCGCGGGCACAGCTCGCCGAAGGAAAGCTCGAGGCGGACCATCAACTCGTCCAGGTGACCGCCCTTACGCAGGACGGCAGCCGGAACTACCATGCGCGTCTCTCGCCCGACGGCAACTCGGTCGCCTTCGACTCCGATCGCGAGGGCGAGCGGGCGGTCTACGTCGCGCGGCGCGATGGCTCGGACGTCCGGCGTGTGAGCGGGCCCGGCTTTGGCGCCGTCCCGACCTGGTCCCCCGACGGCTCGCGGCTCGCCTTCGTCCGCGGCGAGCCCACCCGGTCGAGCGTCTGGAACCTGTGGCTGCTCGACGTCGCCTCGGGAAGGCTCGAGCGCGTCACCTCGTATCCGTACGGACAGCTCTGGGGGGCGTCCTGGTTCCCGGACGGCGACTCGGTCGCTTACAGCCACGAGACCTCGCTCTACGTGCTGGACCTCACGAGCGGGCGCCGCGAGCGCTTCGATTCTCCGGTGCCCGGACGCACGCTGCGGACGCCAGCCGTCTCGCCGGATGGCGGCCGCATCGTCTTTCAGGTCCAGGGCGACGGTGCATGGATGCTCGAGCTCGCGGATCGATCGGTGCGACGGATCCTCGCCGACCCGTCAGCCGAAGAGTTCACGTGGGATCCGCGCGGCGCCCGCGTCGCCTATCACAGCCGTCGCGACGGGCAGTGGCGCATCTGGATCACGGCTGCCGCGCCGACGCCCCCTGCCGGGCAACTGGGACGCCTGCGGCCCGACGCGTCGAATCAGTGACCTGAAGTAGGAGGGTGGAGGAAACTGGAAGTGCAACAATCCGAGGAAAAGCGACTTCCTCCTTCCTCTTTCCGACTTCCGGCTTCAAGGTGCTAGCGTCTCATCGGACCTCCGTGTATTCAGCCGGCAGCGACTTCCTCTCCGCCAGCAGGGCCTTGACCTCGCGCGCATGGCGGCATTGGCCGCGATACTCGAATCCGGGACAGCTGCAGGTGACGTCGCTGCCGGTCACGACGATTTCGTAGCCGACGCCGGGATGTGACGTGCTGGTGACGCGAAAGCGCTTGCGTGGCTGTCCGCTGAGGACCTTCAGCAGCGCCTTGCAGGGCCAGCCGCAACGCTTCGCACATCTGCGGCCTGCGCGGCAGGTTCGCGCCGCGTCCTGCGGCGGCGCTGCGGCGCGCCGCGAACTCGTCGGCCGCCTGCCGCAGCAGGCGCTCGATCAGGTCGTCGTCTTCGATCCGGTTCGGCGCATCGGCGAGCCCCGGCGAGATCGCGCGCAGCGCGCGCTGCGAGCTCGTCGAGCACGTCGCCGGACACATCGCCGGCGATCGCCTCGCCCTCGACGACGGCGTCACCAGCGCGGCTTTGGTGTCGAGCACCGCCTGCACGAAGTCGTCCACCGTGTCTTCGCCCGACGAGGTACGTCACGTTCACCGTCCGGGTCTGCCCGATGCGGTAGGCCCGGTCCTCGGCCTGCCAGTGATTCGCGGGTACCCAGTCGAGATCGTTGAAGACGACCTGGCGTCGCCGCCGTGAGGTTGAGCCCGACGCCGCCGGCGACGATGTTCGCCAGGAACACGCGCACGTCGTCGTCCTGCTGAAACCGATCCACCAGCGCCTGGCGCTTCGTCGACCGGCGTGCGCCCCGTGAGCAGCACGGCCTGTTTCCCGAATGCCTTCGCGAAGGCCTGCAGCGGCTCGTCGAAGCACGAGAAGACGATGACCTTCTCGCCCTGCTCGACGGCTCCCGACACGAAGTCGATCGTGGCGTCGGCCTTAGCGACGGCGAGCTTGCTGGCGCGCCTTCGTCAGGAGCGCCAGCAGCTTGACTGCGGTCGCGCGCACTCGCCCGCCGCCGCTGGCGCCCTCGGACGGCCGGGCGGTCGTCCGGAGCAGGTGCTACGATCACCGCGCGGATCTCCTCGCGCGCCCGTGCCTTCCGGCACGTCCACCGGCAGCCACGTCCGCAGCTTGGGCGGCAAGCGCCAGCACCGCGTCCTTCGAGCGGCGCAGCATCACGCCGTGCAGCTGCACCGTCAGCTCCTCGAGGTTCGAGGCGCCCGTCGGTCTTCCAGCCGTACCCGTTCTTCTCCGCCGCGCAGTAGCGCTTCGCGAACGAGAGGAAGCTGCGGCCGAGCGGATGCCCGGCGAGCTGCAGCAGCACGAAGAGGTCGCGCGGCCGGTTCGTCAGCGGCGTGCCGGTCAGCAGATACACGGCCGGCTCGCTCGGCCCGGCGCGGCGCGCGCGTCGTCCCGGTCCACGAGTTGGCGCGCGACGCGGCTGCGCGCGCTCGTGTGGTTCTTCAGGTAGTGCGCTTCGTCGAACACGATGCCCGCCCACGGCACGCGGCCAGCGCCTCGAGCGTGACGCGCCGAGGATGTCGTAGTTGACGATCGATCCATTCGGCGCGAGGCGTGCCGGCACGGCGTTGCCGCCTTCGATGACGAGCACGGTGCCGTCGGGCGCGACCAGCCGCGATCTCGCGCGCCCAGTTGCGCTTCACCGACGCCGGGCACACCACGAGGAACGGGCCGTCGGGCGAGTGCGTGGCGCAGCGACACGATCGCCTGCCGCGTCTTGCCGAGGCCCATGTCGTCGGCGAGGATGGCGCGGCGGCGGCCGAGGAGGAACGCGACGCCTTCCACCTGGTGCGGGAAGAGTCCGTCGGCCAGAGCCACGGCCGCCCGGAACGCGCTGTCCATGTCGTTCGACAAGCCCAGCAGCCGGGCAAACGCGGCAGCCTGCGCGTCGAGCGCCGCCTCCCGCGCGGCGGTGCCGGTGGTGGCGCCGGGTTCCGGGGAGCGCGGACTCGGGTCCATGTCTCGGACTACGATACGGCACGCGGCACCTTGAAACGAGGTGACGCCGCGTTACGCAGTCGCCCCAGTCGCCCAGTCGCCCAGTCCCCCAGTCTCCCAGTCCGCCCAGTCCCCCAGTCGCCCAGCCCCCAGTCCCCCAGCCGCCCAGCCGCCCAGCCGCCCAGTCGCCCAGTCGCCCAGTCGCCCAGCTTTTGATGCGTCTAGCCTGGCTGATTCTTTGCACTAGGATTTGCGCCTTTCTTGCCCGAGGGCTTGACGGGACACACCGCGCAGCGCCACCCTCAGCCGACGCGTGGCAGTCGAGAATGCCCTCCCCGGTCTGAACAGCGTTGCCCGGCATCGCCCGGCCGTGGCGACGCTCGCCGTGGCGGCTGCCCTGCTCGCTGGCGCCTGTCAGCGCACGACCGCCGGCCACCGGCCGATCCAGGTCTCGTGGACGCTCGGTGAAAGAACGGTTGGCCCGACGAGGCTGATCGTGAGGCTGCGCGAGGAATCGGGTGCAGCCATGCGCGGCGCGAACGTGCGAGTCGAGGGCCACATGTCGCATCCGGGGATGACGCCGGTGCTGGCCACGGCGATCGATCGCGGTGACGGCGAGTACGACGCGCGCTTCGCCTTCACGATGCCGGGAGACTGGGTGCTGCTGGTGGTCGCGATCGCGCCTGACGGACAGCGCATCGAACGCCGCATCGACGTGGCCAACGTGCGGCCCGCCGCCTGATGAGGACCAGGTGTCGTAGCCATTCATGCTGGCGCCCCCGGTGAGCCCGGTCCCGCCACGCTCCGCCGTTCCGGTCGATTCTGCTGCGATGGCCGGGCGTGGGCCCCGGTGCTGCGACGGCCGCACACGCGGACCGTCGCCCGCCTCGTGCTGCTGGGCGTCGCCGTCCTGATCGTCGTGCACGGGCTCACCGGCCCGCAGATTGCGCCCAGGAACCTGTCGTCGGTGCTCACGTGGGTGCACTACCGCGGGCTGCTCATCGGCGCGCTGCTTCTCGCCGGCAACCTGTTCTGCGGCGCCTGCCCGATGGTGCTGGTGCGTGACGTCGCGCGCCGCTGGCGTCGTCCGACGTGGCGATGGCCGCGCTGGCTCGGTCAGAAGTGGGTCGCGGTGGTGCTCTTTGCCGCCGTTCTCTTCGGCTACGAGCTCTTCGACCTGTGGGCCCTCCCGGCCGCCACGGCGTGGCTGCTCATCGGCTATTTCGGGACCGCGGTGATCGTGGACCTCACCTTCTCGGGCGCCGCTTTCTGCAAGCACGTCTGCCCGGTCGGACAATTCAGCTTCGTCGCCTCGACGCTGTCGCCGCTCGAAGTCCAGGTCCGCGAGACGTCTGTCTGTGCGTCATGCCGCACGGCCGACTGCATCAACGGACGTGAGATTCCCGGACCTCGCGGCCCGATCGAACGGCGCGGGTGCGAGCTCGACCTGTTCCTGCCGGCGAAGGTGGGCAATCTGGATTGCACGTTCTGCCTCGATTGCGTCCACGCCTGTCCGCACGACAACGTCACGCTGGGCGTACGCGTGCCGGGCGACGAGCTCGCCGACGATCGCCGGCGCTCCGCGATCGGCCGCCTGTCCACGCGCCGCGATCTCGCGGCGCTCGTGCTGCTCTTCACCTTCGGCGCGCTGGTCAACGCCCTTGCCATGACGGCGCCCGCCTACGCGGCCGAGCAGTGGATTGCGCGAACGGCGGGCGTGTCGTCCGAACCGATCGCGCTGACGATCCTGTTCCTGGCCGGCCTCGTGATCGCGCCGCTGCTCCTGACCGCCGGGGCCGCCGGTGTCACACGGGGCCTCGCGCCTCACGGGCCGCGATCCGTGGCGGACACGGCCGTGAGCTTCGCTTACGCGCTCGTCCCGGTCGGCGCCGGGGTCTGGCTCGCCCACTACGGCTTCCACTTCGCCACCGCCGCGATGACCCTGGTGCCGGTGGTTCAGGGGGCGGCCCTGGAGTGGTCAGGGTGGGCCATACTTGGCGAGCCCGACTGGCGCTGGATGGGCCTGCGGCCGGGTGCGGTCGTTCCGCTTGAAATGGGTGTGGTCATTCTCGGCGCGATGGGGTCGCTGGTCATCGCCTCCCGCATTGGCGAACGCGATCATCCGGGAGCAGGTGGGCGGGCGGCGGCGCCGTGGGCGGTGCTGATCGTCGGGCTGACCGCTTTCGCCCTGTGGATCCTCTCGCAGCCGATGGAGATGCGTGGCACCGAGCTGGGCCCATGAACGCCGCAATCGCCGCCGGGGCGCTGGCGCTGTCCGTGCTGGCCACCGCGGGTCCGCTGCGCGCACACAGCGGCCCACCCTACCCGATCGTGACCGACCGGATCGCGGGCCCATATGCGATCTCGATCTGGACCGATCCCGATGCGACCGACGATGGCACGGCCGGCGGCCAGTTCTGGGTGGTGTTCGAAACGCGGGCGGGCCTGGTCCCGGTTCCGCCGGGCACGCACGCCAGCGTCACTGTCCGTCCCCTCGATCGCGCCGGGCAAGAGCGCACCGTGGTCGCACAACCGGTCGATGGGCGCGTATCGCGGCAGTTCGCCGCGCTGGTGCTGGATCGCGAAGGCCGCTTCGCCGTACAGGTCATCGTCAATGGCCCGCTGGGCCGGGGCGAGCTCGCGAGCGAAGTGGACGCGACCTACGACCTGCGGCCGGCTCCGGTCCTGCTCCTGGTCTATCTCCTGCCGTTCCTCGCTGTCGGCGCGATCTGGGTCAAGGTGTTGCGGCGGAGGACACTTCGATGCTGAAGTACGAGGTACGAGGGACGAAGTACGAAGTGGAGCGTGATAACAATTCCCACGCACGACGTCCTGGGGAAGTTTCACTTTGTACCTTCGTACTTCGTCCCTCGGTACTTCGTGAGGTTTCAGCATGCCCCGACTTGCGGAAGAAGTCGTCGCGCCGGACGAGACCGCGGTGGTCGCGTCGTTCATCGAGTTCCTCGAGCGCACCAGCGCGCTGCGGCACCCGGAGGGGCTGATCCGCCGCTTCAACCAGGGACGTCACGCCGGCTGTCTCGAAGGCGAATTCACCGTCCGCGACGACCTCCGCCGCGAGCTTCGCGTGGGACTCTTCGCCGAGCCGCGAACGTTCCCGGCGTTCCTCCGGTTCGCGAGCGCCTCGTCCAGCACCGATCGAGAGAAGGACGTGCGGGGCCTGTCGATCTCGCTCGCCGGCGTCCCGGGCCGCAATCTCACCACGGGCTCGACGACGCAGGACTTCGTGCTCAACAGCCATCCGGTGATGGTGGCGCCGGATGCGCGGGAATTCCTCGCGCTGCTGCAGGCGATGGAGGCCGGGGGCCTCAGACGCGCCCTGTACTTCGCGAGGCATCCGCGGCTGGCACGCATCGGGCTCGCGGCTCGCCAGCAGCCGGCCAGCCACCTCGACATCCCGTACTGGAGCACCACGCCCTATCTCTTCGGCGCCGGCCGCGCGGTGAAGTACATCGTCCGTCCCTGCTCGTCGCCGCGCAGCGCCCTGCCGGCGTCGCTGACCGAGGACTACCTGCGCCAGGCGATGAAGGCCCACCTCGCGCAGGCCGAGGCCTGCTTCGATTTCCTGGTCCAGTTCCAGACCGACGCGGAGACGATGCCGATCGAGGATGCAACGGTCGAGTGGAAGGAAGACGTGTCGCCGTACGTCCCGGTCGCGCGCCTCAGGATTCCCCCGCAGGAATTCGACACGCCCGAGCGGATGACGCGCTGCGAGCAGGTGGCCTTCGATCCCTGGCACTGTCTCGAGGAGCACCGACCGCTCGGCGGGCTCAACCGCGCCCGGCGGGACATCTACCCGGCCCTGGCCGCGTTCAGACGAAGCCGTCGGTAACACTTGCTTGACTCGGACGGGCGGAGGTGGCGATCGTGTCGCCGCTCCCACCGCTCGGCCCGATCAACGTTCTGATCGACCTCGTGCGCATGGAAGGCATCAAACGGTGACGATATCGAGCAAGTCGGAGAGTCCGGCGAAATCAGCTGGATTGCGGGTATACAGGGGCAGATCCGCCGCCAAGGCGGTCGCGGCAATGAACAGGTCTGTGGCCCGGCGTCCACGCGCCTTTCGTCCAGCCGCGACGACCGCGGCGTAGACGAGGCCGTAGGCACGAGCCACGTTCCTGTCGACAGGAAGCGGATCGAATGTCGCCTCGGTGCGTTGCAGTCGATCCTGACGACGCGCCCGTTCCCCCGCATCCCGCGTGGCATGCGGGCCCGCCGCGAGTTCGGCCACGGTAATCGCGGAGACGGCAAGCTCGTGCGGTAATCGCTCCGGGTCGATCACGTCCAAGTCGATCAACACAGACGTGTCGACGAGCCCGCGCACATGACGGTGCTCAACCACGCGGCGTCGGGTTTTGGTCAATCACGGAGTCCAGGTTCTTGCGAAATCGCCTGTGCGCGATTCGCGGCGCGCGCCGATAGGCGGCGGCGACCGCTTCGACCGCAACGAACACACGCGCCCTCACGGGAACCAACTCGCCAACAGGCACGCCGTTGCGGGTGACCGTGAAGGTCTCGCCCTTGTCGAGGGCCCGCATGATTCGGCCGCTCTCATTGCGGAGCTCCCGTTGGGTGATGCGACGACTCATGACTGGCGAGTGTAGCACATGGGCTACACTGCCGCCGCGACGTCATCCACAGACAGTGGCGCCGTCGAAAGCGCGCGGACCATCGATTCGGAGTGATCCGCGTCCCGCATCACCGCCGATAGCGGCGGCAGACGAACTCGCTGCCGATCCCGGTCGCAAAGAACCGCTCCTTGCGATCCTGCAGCAGCCGCGCCGTCCAGTCCGAGAACCCGCCGTCGACGATCGGATATCGATCTCCTCCCGGCGCGAACGGCGAGATGCGCACGCTCAAGCCGTCGTAATAGTCGAGCCCTTCGAGTCGCGCCAGATTGAAGCGGAACTGCGCCTCGGGATAGCGGGATGCGAGCGCGTCGATGACGTGCGCCTTCACGGCCGCGAGGCGCACCCGCTCCCGCTCGAGTCCGTGTCTCGCTGTGAGCTCGTCGAGCTCGTGAACATCGGCAACCGCCGCAGGGAGCGTCAATCCATGCGATTCGAGGATCCTCGCCGACTCTCCAGGACGATGGGCCCGGACGAGGTCGCGGATGGCCTCGCGGGCTGCCGGTGACGACGACAGCAGCGCCCCCGTCATCCGGGTGTCGGAGATCTCGACGAGGGGCTCGGTCAGCGCGAAGCCCTCGGCATCGAGCGATCGGAACAGTCGCAGGTAGCACTCGACGTGTTCGCGGAGCGCCGCAACCTCGAACCCGGCCGACCCCGTGTCGCGGCCGGCGCTGGCCAGGCAGAACAGGCGGAAGTGCGGCGTGAAGCCGGGGACGTCGAAGGGCTGGAGCCGGACGACGCGATGGCTGCTGCAAAGGCGGAGGGGTTGCGCACCGCGATCCGCGGTCCGGCGGCGCCGCAGGGCGCAGGCCAGCGCGAGCGCCGGTGTGGCATCGCCGAGCACCTCGGCGCCGCGGATCGTCGTCAGCACGCTGTTCTGGTGGATCGCGCCCAGCACGGCGGTCGTTGCGAACGGGCCGACCGGCGACAGTTCCAGTGCCTCGAACGCGGACGCCGTCCCGAACGCCACGCGGTCGAAGGCGTTGAGCAGCCGCGCGTCGACGGTGGACGGCGCCACGACCGCCCGGCTGGCTGCGCTCGTCATCAGGTTCGAGACGCTGGTCGTTCGCGCGCGACTCTGGTAGACGGCGAGAGAGAGGGACTGCAGCTCGCTCGGCGACAGCGTCTCGGCGAGCACGCGATCGAGCGCCGGCACGCCGGCTTTGGCCGCAATGCGCCGGATGATGGCAGCATTCATGACCCGGAGCTTAAGACAACGGGGGCAGAAGTCGGCGGTCTGTCTATGGCGACCGGGCACGGGTCCGGCTGAAGCCGGACACTACGTTCAGGGCGGGCACGACGTTCAGGGCGGGACGCGACGTTCAAGGCGGGACGCGGGTTCAGGGCGCGACACGACCGCCCAAGCCGGACCAGAGCTCGAGGTTCAAGCCCCATCGAGGGTCGAAGCCGCCAATGACGTTGTCTATGCGCTCCCACAGCCGTAGCGTCCGGCTTTTCAGCCGGACCCCGGGCGCAGCTTGCGGGCCTCAGCCAGACGCAGGTCCGCACCAACGTGTGCGCTCGGGCGCGGACGGCCGTTTAGTCAGGTGGGGCTCGCCGCCCGGGACGGCGAAGACTCGCGAGCCAGACGTCACACCATGAAGACCCCGATTCGCTGGAACATCCTGTGGGCGGCGCCCGTGTTCGTCGTCCTCGCCCTCCACGCCCGCGCCGCCCAGCCACCCGCCAGTCTCGTCAGTCTCGACGTCAACGACGTGTCGTTCCTGTGGCCGCCACCCGCCACGCGCGACGACGTGGCGGCCCTGATTGCCGCGGACACACCGACGTCCGAGGGGTCGCAGTTGTGGCCCGCGCAAGTATTCACGGCTGTGCTGCAGGCCGCGAGGCAGACGGGGATCACCAACCTGGCCGGCACCGAGAGCCGCATCGACTTCACCCCCTTCCAGGCGCAGTTCGAGCAGCTCGCGACCTGGAAGCTCGCAGGGTTCCGGGTGGACCCCTCGGCCCCCGGCGGGCATCCCTCGCTGGTCGCGCGATTCGGATCCGTCCCGCAAATTCGGCTCGTGATGCAGCCGATCACCGTCGATGCATCGGGCAGGGTCCGCGCGCACGATGTCGCCGTGCACCTGGTCTACAGCTACATCACCGGGAATTTCGCGCCGCCCTTCACGCCCGACCGCGAGCGATTCGGCGCCATCGTCGCCGACCTGCAGGCCCTCAAGGCCGCCGCTGGCCTCGACACCGGCGGAAAGCTGGGCGTGCACCCGGCTCTGAACGCGCGGGTCGCGGGCTTCGGCGACAAGGTGAGAGCCTTCCTCGCGAAGCACGTCTCGGCGTCCCGGCTGCTGGCGGTGTCGTTCATGGGCATCGAGCCGCCGGAGCCCTGGATCTTCTTTGCGATGACCGTGAGGCCGGACGGCACGCTCGCGCCCGCATCGCAGGCGGTGCTCGGCGGCGGACACATCCAGATGCTGACCCTGCTCAGCCGGCCGCGCGCCTGGCCGGTTCCGTCGGTGACGAACGTCGATGCGGCAGCCGGACAGGGTGTGAGCACCGGCGTCCTGTTCACCGACGACATCGCAACGAAGCTCGACACACCGGCCGTGAGCGGCCGGCCCAGGCCCCTGCACCGCGACATTCCGGATCTCGTGGCCAATCCGCAGCGCGCGCACTTCTTCAACACCGATTGCGTGAGCTGCCACACCGAGAGCACGCGACGCCGCGCCCTCGACCTGCCCGCGGGGGACGGGGCACTGCGGTTCGCAACGCCCGACGGCATTTCCGGCGTCGACGACGCGGTCGTGCCGGGCGACATCTGGAACACGCGCAACTTCGGCTGGTTCCAGCGACGTGCCAGCGATCGCATCGCGCCGACGGTGACGATGCGGACCGCGAACGAGGCGGCCGAATCGGTCGAGGCGATCAATCGGAATTACCTGCATCGGAGTCCGTCGGCCGGGGCCGCACCGCCCCGCGTGCTTCTCGCGTCGCTGCGCCCGCCCCGGCCATCACTCGCCCATCGTCCACGCGGAGACACCACAACAATGCCTCGCACTGTCGCCAACCCGCTCACGCTCGTGATGAACATCAAGTCACCGGAGGACCATCGCGCGCTCAAGGCGCTCGTCGAGGGCTTGCAGGGAATGCCGCCGGATCAGAATCCGATCGTGAAGGCGCTGACGCAGCTGAGGACCGTGCATTTCGCACGGTTCGTCTTCCTGAGCGAGCAGCAGCTGGCGGTGATGACGACCTACGACGGCAGCTTCGAGGACTACATCGACGCCTTCGTGAACGCCATCGGCGGGATCTTCGACAAGCTCCTGGCGCACATGAAGGATGCGCCGCCGCTGCCGGTCTCCGATCACCGTGACGAGTTCCTGGCCTACGTGCGCAAACACGATCTCGGCTGCGTCCAGCCCTTTTACAGCGCCTATCCCGAGCTCACGGTGCAGGACGTGCTGACGCTGCAGAAGCAGCACGGCCAACCATAGCCATCGGCGCTGCCGCGATGCCAACGACGTTTGCAAACGTACCGGACTGGTTTGCGTGGGCGAACCATGGCGCCGGCGCCGCGCTCGCCGACCTGAACGGCGACGGTCAGCCCGAGCTGCTCGTGCTCATGGTGGACAATCCGGCCGGTGTCAACCGCGGGGTGTACCGCGTCGGCGCCGGCCTCGATGCGGCCGGGACCGCCGCGTCCTGGGGACCCTGGATCGACGTCCCCGACTGGTTCTCGTTCGAGAACCAGGGTGCGGGCCTCGCCGTCGCCGACCTCGACGCCGACGGCCGCCCCGAGCTGTTCGTGTTCCAGATCGACAACCCCGGCGGCAAGAACCAGGGCTACTACCGCGTTGGCCGGACGCTCGACGCGAACGGTGTCGTCACCGGCGGCTGGGGCCCATGGATCGCCATTCCCGATTGGTTCGCATTCGACAATCACCACGGCAGCATCACCGTCGCCGACCTGGACGCTGACGGCCGGCCCGAGCTGATTGTGCTGATGGTGGACAACCCGGCGGAGGGGAACCAGGCGTACTACCGCGTCGGCCGCCGCCTGAACGCGAACGGCGAGGTGACAGGCGGTTGGGGCAACTGGATCCCGGTTCCCGACTGGTTCTCGTGGGACAACCAGGGCGCCGGCCTCGCGGTCGGCAGCCTCACGGCGCCCGGCGCCCGCGACCTCGTGATCTTCCAGGTCGATGCCCCCGTCGGGCAGAACCAGGCGTTCTACCGGATCGGCCGCAACATCGGCGCCGATGGACAGGTCCCGGCCGGCGACTGGGGCCCGTGGCTGGGCGTTGGCGGGTGGTTCTCGTGGGAGAACCAGGGCGCGGCGATCGCGCTCGCGCCATCGAACGGCCGCGATCGCATGGTGGTGTTCACGGTGGACAGTCCGCCCGGGCAGAACGCCGGGATCTATCAGGTCGTCGATCTCGACGACGTCCCGGCGGAGCGAGGCCGGTGGGAGGTCCAGTCGTTCCGGTCCGGCGTGCTGGCCGTCCATGCCGCCGTGGTGCACACGGGCAGGGTGCTCTTCTTCGCCGGCTCGGGCAGCAGCGCCGTCCGGTTCCGCAGTCCCGACTTCGGCGACGAGGCCAAGGGCATCTTCACCAGCGTCCTGTGGGATCCCGCCATCGCGCCCGGTCCAGGCAGCCCCAACTTCTCGCATCCCGCGACGCTGCGCGCCGCCGACGGCAAGCCCTTCGACCTGTTCTGCGGCGGCGACTGCTTCCTCGCCGACGGACGGATGCTGTCGGCCGGCGGGACGCTCGACTACCAGCCGTTCAAGGGGCGGGCCGACGTCGCGGCGTTCGACCCCTCCACCGAGGAGTGGTCGTTCGTCCAGCCGATGCAGCACGGCCGCTGGTATCCGACGCTGGTCACGCTTGGCGACGGGCGCGTCCTGGTCACCACCGGCCTCAACGAAGCCGGCAACGGCCACAACCAGGCGCTGGAGATCTACGCGCCGGAGAGCGACATTTGGCAGCAGCAGCACTTCGCGGCGGGCTTCGCGGGCGTGCCGCTCTACGCCCACCTGTTCCTGCTGCGCGACGGCCGCATCTTCTTCTCGGGCGGCCGCATGGACGATCCGCTGCAGGTGCAGCCGTGCCTGATCGACCTCACGACCGACCCGGTCCAGACCTTTCAGGTGCCGGACCTGGTGGATCCGGTGCTGCGCAACCAGTCGGCCAGCGTGCTGCTGCCGCCGGCACAAGACCAGCAGGTGATGGTCATTGGCGGCGGGCCGGTCGGCAAGGAGGATCTCACGCACGCGACGGGGATGGTCAGCGTGGTGGATCTGACGGCGGCGAATCCTGCGTTCATCCCGGCCCCGCCGATGCTGCTCCCGCGCATGCACCTGAATGCCGTCCTGCTTCCCGACCGCACCGTGCTCGTCGTCGGCGGCTCGCTGCAGCAGGAGGCGAACCCGCTGGCGCGTCTGCAAGCCGAGCGGTACGACCCCGCGACGAACAGCTGGAGCCTGATGGCCACGGCGGCCGTGCCGCGGCTGTACCACTCGACGGCGCTGCTGCTGCCGGACGGTCGCGTCGTCGCGGCCGGCGGCAATCCCGAAGGCGGCCAGTCGGTGGCGTGGGAACCGCCCGATCCGCAGGAGGAGATGCGGATCGAGGTGTTCAGCCCGCCGTACCTGTTTCAGGGGCCGCGCCCGGTCATCAGCGCAGTCCCGACGGAGTGGCGCTACGGGCAGGCCTTGGCCATCCAGTCACCGCAGGCCGGGCAGATTCGCTGGGTGGATCTCGTCAAGAACGGCGTCACTACACATTCGTTCGATTCGAGCCAGCGGCTCGTCGACGTGCCGATTGCCGCACAGGGCGGTGGGTCGGTGCAGGTCGTAGTGCCGGGCGAGGCGAACCTCGCACCGCCCGGCTGGTACATGTTGTTTCTCGTGGATGTGAACGGCGTGCCGTCGATCGCCACCTGGATCCATCTCACGTAGCCAAGGCAGGTCCCATGTCATCGATCGAGACTACCGCCAGTTCGCCGTTCGCCGCGCGGAGAGTCGCCGCCGCGCCGCGCACCGAGTCGCGCCGCTTTTACGTGAACATGGCGTATGCCTGCGCGCTCGTGGCGATCGCCGGATTCATCCCGACCTTCTGGGCGCCGGTCGCCTCGGGCTCGTTCCAGGGGCCGTCGCGTGTGTACCTGCACGGGTTGCTTTTCACGGCCTGGCCGCTGCTGTTCATCGTCCAGTCCACGCTGGCGGCGACGGGACGCTATGAGCGCCACCGCATGCTGGGGCTGCTCGGCATCTCGCTGGCGACCGCGATGTTCTTCGCCGGCGTGAGCGTCGCCATCGGCAGCATGGAGAACCGCATCGCGAACGGGTTCGCCCAGCCGGGCCGGGCCTTCGCGATCGTCCCGCTCTCGACTGTCGCCTTCTTTGCAGCGACGGTCGCCGCCGCCATTGCATTCGTCCGGCGGAGCGATGTGCACCTGCGTCTCATGCTGGTCGCCTCGATCGTCATCCTGCCGCCCGCCATCGCTCGGATCGTGCTCCTGCTGCGGACCGGTGTCGCAAGGCCGTCCCTGAGCGGGCCGCTCTCCGTCGAGTTCGCACTCATCTCCGCGATGATCGCCAATGTCCTTCTGCTCGTCGCCATCGTGCGCGACTGGCGCGTGAATGGACGTCCGCATCGGGCGTATCTGATCGCGGGCGCCTGCCTCGTGGGCATGCAGCTCCTGCGCATCCCAATCAGCCGCACCCCGGCGTGGCACGGATTCATGGACTGGTTGATCGCGTTCTGACGGGTTTCAGTCCAGTTCCCTGGAACGTCAAGGCCCCTCGCGATAGTTGATCCGTTTGAAGCGTGGGGTGCAGACACAGAAGAACAACAGATCCACGGTCCCGATGTTGGCAATCCGCTGCCGCACGGTCGCCGGGATGCGAACCACGTCGCCCGGGCCGACTTCGGACGAGGGCAGGTCACCGACCTCGACGCGCCCGCGGCCGCTGACGATCACGTAGCGCTCGTCGGTGCCGACGAGGTGATGCCACTCGGTCGTCACTCCGGCCGGCACGCGCGCCCGCGCAATCGACACCGCCTCGTCGCCCTCGTCGTTGGCGACCTCGAGGATGTGGCACCGCTCCGACGTCTCGAACTCTTCGACCGTCGCCGCCCGGCAGACTCGAGATTTCATCTGAGCTCCTTCGTTGATCGTGACATCTCGGAGCGTTACCCACTCGGGAGGTGATCCCCGGTGCCGGGCGCTGGCGGATGCCAGTGTTCAGCTAGAATCGCACCACTCGAGGAGAGATCGACTTTATGGGCGTGGAGCGGCGCGGCGGCGATCGCACGGCGGCAGGCCTTTCGCGTCAGCCCGACGCCGAATCGACGACCGAACTGATCGAGCGCGCCCGCGCCGGCGATGCCGATGCCGTCAACCGCCTGTTCGCGCGTTTCGTCCGACCGCTCCAGCGCTGGGCGTCGGGGCGGCTTCCGCAATGGGCACGCGACGTCAGCGACACCGACGACCTCGTCCAGGACACCCTGCTTCAGACCTTCAAGAGGATCGGACAGTTCGAACCGCGCGGCATCGGTGCGCTCCATGCGTATCTGCGTCAGGCGGTCCTGAACCGGATCCGGGAGGAGCTGCGCCGAAAGGGGCGAAGGCCCGAAGATACCAGCCTGAGCGGCCTCGCGGACGATCGCCACCTGTCGCCGCTCGAGCAGGCGATCAGCGGCGAGGCCATCGAGGTCTACGAGACGTCACTGGCGCGGCTCGGCCCCGAACAACGGAACGCCATCGTCGGTCGCATCGAGCTGGGATACACCTACGAGGAGCTGGCCCAGGCACTGGACAAGCCGACGGCCGAGGCCGCCCGGAAAGCGGCGCAGCGGGCGCTGGTTCGACTGGTCGAGGAGATGAGGCGTGACCAACGCTGAGCGGCTGGAACAGCTCGCCGCCGACGTCCTGGACGGCCGGGCGGTGGACTGGATCGCCGCCGAATCGACGTCAGACGCCGCGCAACTGGACCTGATTCGCTGCCTCAAGGTCGTCGCCGCCGTTGCCGACGTTCAACGCCCGCCCGATCATTGGGGCCACCTGCGGCTGCTGGAGCGCATCGGCGGTGGCACGTTCGGCGATGTCTACCGTGCGTGGGACAGCCGGCTCGACCGCGACGTCGCACTGAAGCTCGTGCTCGCACGCGAGCAGGCCAACGACCGCAACCCGTCCTCGATCATCGAGGAAGGCCGCCTCCTCGCCCGCGTCTGTCACCCCAACGTCGTGACGATCCACGGGGCCGAGCAGATTGGCGACCGGGTCGGCCTGTGGATGGAGCTCGTGCGCGGCCGCACGCTGGAACAGATCCTTGCCGACGGGGGCCGCTTCAGCGCCGCCGAGGTCGTGCGCATTGGCGTGGCGTTGTCCGGCGCCGTGCAGGCCGTCCACATCTCGGGACTGCTTCACCGCGACATCAAGGCGCACAACGTCATGCTTGCCGACGACGGCCGCGTGGTGTTGATGGACTTCGGCGCGGGGCGCGAGCTCGCGGCCGGGGCGGCGCCGGACCTGACCGGCACGCCCCTGTATGCGGCGCCGGAAGTGCTCGCCAATCGTCCGGCCACGGTTCAGAGCGACGTCTACAGCCTGGGCGTGCTGTGCTTTCACCTGCTCAGCGGCTCGTATCCGGTTCAAGGCCGGACGCTCGACGAGATTCGCGCCGCGCACGCGACTCCCGTGCGATCGAGTCTGCGTGCCGTACGGCCTGACGTCGGGCGGCCGCTGGCGCGGGCGATCGAGCTCGCGGTCGATGCGGCGCCCGATCGCCGGTATCCGACCGCCGCGGCATTCGCGGAAGCCCTGCGCAAGGCGGGCAGGGGCGGCACCCGCCGCTGGCTGGCTCGCGGCGCCGTCGCCGCTGCCGCCGTCGGCGCCGCTATCGCCTTCGTCTGGATCGGACGGCCGGCCGGGGTGCAGGGATCAATGCCCTCGATCGCCGTCCTCCCGTTCGAAGACCGCAGCGCGCGGCCAGAGGGCAACGATCTCGCCGATGGCCTGACCCGCGAGATTCACCGCGGCCTGGCGACGATCGACGGCTTGACCCTGCGATCGGCGGGCGCGTCGTTCCCGTTCCAGTCGCAACCGCGCAATCTCGATCGCATCGCGTCCGAGCTGGGCGTGGACTACATCGTCGAGGGAACGATCGTCCGCGCCGGTACACGGCTGCAGATTGAGGCGCGGTTCACCCACCTCCCCGGCCGCGAGGTCCTCTGGACCGACCGCTTCGACCGCGAGTCGGCCACGCTGCCGACGATCGTCAACGACATCTCGCGCGGCATCGTCGACGAGCTCGGCGTCACGCGCGGACGGGCACCACGGCATTACGAGCTCGCCCCGGATTTGTACTACCAGTTCCTGCGCGCGCGGGCCTTCCATGGCCGGCGCGGCCCCGAGAACTCGACCAGGGCGGCGGCGCTGTTCCAGGAAGTCGCCTCGAGCGCGCCGGACTTCGCGCCGGCGTGGGCGGGACTGGCGAACTCACTGGCGCAGCTGTCGCGGCCCTCGCTCGGCGAGGCGATCATCCCGCCGGATCCGCGGATCGCCGGGGCGGCGCTGAAGGCGTTCCGGCTCGACCCGCTCCTGGCCGAAGCGCACGCCGCCGTTGCCGGCTTGTACGCGCGCGATCGCGACTGGGTCAACGCGCGCATGGCCTACCTGAAGGCGCTCGACCTCGATCCCAGCCTGACCGAGACCTACAGCGACTTCGTCCTCGGCGTATTGATGCCGATCGGCGACATCGACGAAGCGCTGCGGCAACTCGATGCCGCCCGCCGCGCCGATCCGCTGTCGCTCGACGTCAGACGGGTCCAGGCCCACGTCTTCATCGACGCCGGTCGCTACGATGACGCGATCGAGAACTGCCGCTGGATCAAGCGGCACGATCCCGCGTTCCCGTACGTCGATGTGTGGCTGGGGCGCGCCTTGTACCTGTCAGGCCGATACGACGAGGCGCGGCAGGCGCTGGAGCGGGCCGGGCCTGACTTCTTCGGCTATCTGGGCTACCTGTTCGCGGTGTCCGGGCAGCGCGCCGCGGCCGAAGCCCTCATCGCCAGCAATCCGGACAAGCCATCGCGAACGATGCTCATCCACGCCGGCCTCGGAGACCGCGAGCGGGCGTTCGAGATGCTCACCCGGACCGCCGAGATCAACTGGTGGCGTGCCGCCACGTGGCTCCGGCGTCCCGAAATGGCGCTGCTCCGCGGCGACCCGCGGATGCCCGCGCTCCTGCAGAAGCTCGGTGTGCCCGAGTAGTCGCCCGGGTCCGCCACGGCTCCCCCAGATTTGCTCCGTCCGCCGCCCCCAGCCAGACCGGGTGTCCGCTTTGGCGCCCTCCGGCATTTTGGGAAAGCGGATCACTTCTTCGAGGAGCAGATCGATGATGAGCAGCTTCGTGCGGCAGGTCGCGGTACTCGCGCTGTCTTTCAGCGCCATTGGTTCGCAGGGCCAGGAGCTCGCCAGCACCCAGGACGGTCGAATGGCGTCCCCGGGAGATGTCTCCGCCCGGTTCGATCTCGGGTCGCCCGACGCCGGCCCGTTTCCGTCGGACATCTTCACGGTCCGGGACTTCGGCAACCTGACGGGCCGCCGGCTGGCGTACCCGTTGCCGGACTGCGCGGCACGGCCCTCCGACTGCGACGACCTCGCGGTCGTCAACACGCTCGACGGGTGGGGGCTGCAGTCGCGCGTGTCGATTCCGTTCAGCGGCGACATCGATCCGGCTTCGATCTCGAGCGAGTCGGTCTTTGTCGTCCGCCTCGATCATGGCTGGCGCCACAGCCGCGAACGCATCGGCATCAATCAGACGGTGTGGGACGTCGCCAGCCGCACCCTCCATTTCGAGGTGGATCGGCTGCTCGAGCAGCACACCCGCTACGCGGTGATCGTCACCGACGGCGTTCGCGATACGGAAGGCAGGAGAGTCAGGAGAGCGGCGGCGTTCGCGCGCTACGACCGCACGGCGCCGCGCTGGTATGCGGCGCTCCTCGACGAGGCGCTCGAGGCGGCCGACGCGGTCGGCGTCCGCCCGCGCCGCGTCGTCGTCGCCAGCGTGTTCAGCACGCAGACCATCACCGCGGTGATGGAGAGGATTCGGGATGACATCAAGGCGGGAACGCCGGCGCCTGCCGACTTCATCCTCGGTGACAACGGCGAGCGTACCGTCTTCGCCCGCGCGGATGTCTCGAGCGTGGTGTTCAGGCAGCACACCACCGGAACGCCGGCGGTCTATACGCCCCTGACGGTCAACCTCGCGCTACTGCAGGCGATCCCCGGAACCGTGGGCACGATCGCCTACGGCCGCTACACCTCGCCCGACTACATGGTGCATCCCGGCGAATACATCCCCGCCGTCGGCACGCGGCGCGCCACGCCCCCGGTTCGAGGCAGCACGACCGTCTATTTCACGTTGTACCTGCCGGCGACGGCAAAGCCGGCTGGCGGCTGGCCGGTGGTGATCGTCGGCGGTGGCGCGAGCGGCAACCAGCACGTCTCGTCCACCATCTTCGCCTCGGTGATGGCCAGCCATGGCATTGCGACGATCGCGATCAGCCACGTCGGGCAGGGGTTCGGTCCGCTGGGCAGGCTGCTGATCACCAAGACCGACGCGACCGTCCTCGACGTGCCAGACGCCGGACGCGGCGTCGATCAGGACGGCGACAACATCTACTCCATGCTCGAGGGCGCAGAGGCCGCGTCGCCGCGCACCTGGACGATATCTTTCCGGGATTCCCACCGACAGACGGTGATCGATCTGATGCAGCTGGTACGCGTCATCGAGGTCGGGATGGACGTGGACGGCGATGCGGTGGACGACCTCGACCCGCAGCGGATCTACTTTCAAGGCAGCTCGGCGGGGCCGCTGCTGGGCACGAGCTTCGTCGCGCTCGACCCGAGCGTCGCCGTCGCCGTCTTCAGCACGGCCCCGGGTCTGATCCCCGAGCACGTCCGCTGGCAGCCGGTGCGCCGGGCGGCCATGGGCACGGCGCTGCAGGCCCGGACGCCCTCGCTCATCAACGCGCCCGGCCTCGTGGCGATCGACGGCGTCCCCACGGCGGCGCCACACTTCGACGAGAACAAACCGCTGCGCGATCAGCCGATCGTGATCAACACCGTGCCCGGCGCCACCGCCATCCAGCAGGCGATCGAGTTCGCCGAGCTCGGCGCCGAGGCCGGGATCGGCCCCGTGCCGTGGGCCAGGCACCTCCGCGCGGATCCGCTGCGCGGCAACGATCCCAAGTCAATCCTGATCCAGATAGCGCTCGGCGACCAGCAGGCAGTCAACCCGGGCACGAGTGCGATCGTGCGCGAGGGCGGCCTGGAGGCCTACACGACCCTGTACCGGCACGACCTGGCGTTCGCGTCCGACGCCACGATCCCGAAGAACCCTCATCTGTTCGCGGGGATGCCGACGAGCCCGAATGCAACGGTCAGGGCGATCGCGCTCGGCGCGCAGCAGCAGATGGCCGCGTTCTTCGCCTCGCACGGGGCGACGACGATCCACCCGACGCCGGCGCAGTTCTTCGAGGTGCCGATTGCCGGGCCGCTCCCCGAGCTGCTGAACTTCATCAGGTGACGCGGGCACACTTCGTACCTCGTACTCGTACTTCGTACCTTCCTGAGCTTTCAGTAGGGCCCGACCGCGCGGATCACCGAGCCCGCGAAGCGCGGTCCCTTGATGTGCCGCACGACGGCATCCTGTATCGCTCGATCGCGATCGAGGCCCCCGTGCGTCGTCGCGACCGTCAGGCGATCGCCAGGCCGGAACGCGGCACCCGGCGAGGCGAGCCGGCGGATCGAGGCGCCCCATTCGTGGCCGACCACCGCCGGCACGAGGTGCTTCTCCATCCCGAGGATGGCGGCGTCGGCCTCGGCTTCGAACGCTCGCGACACGAGGTAGAGGAGCGAGTGCCCGTACGGCGGGCATGACGGGTCGCCACGCTCTGCGGCGTCGGTCAGATGGGCGACCAGGACGCGCACCTGATCGCGCCGCAGCATCGGAGCGAGCTGCACATCGAACAGGTTCACCCGCACCGCCGGCCCGAGCAGGCTGAGGCTGGCGACGGCAAACCCGGCGCGGCGGGCGCGCGGGGCCAGCCAGGTATGCACGATGGCCCCGGCCGAGTGCCCGATGAGATGCAGGCGAATCGCCGGCAGCCGGGCGCGGCGGCCCCGCTCCTTGAACAGGCGGAACAGCTTGATGACGCCCGACGCCGATGTGCTCGAGATGTCCGAGGCGTTGCCGGTCATCGCGCGCCACAGCGCATGGCCCGGGCGGCGTGTCAGTCCCTCGATGCGTTCGTTGCGCCAGTCGGCGAGCGACTGCGTGAAGCGGTCCCACCAGTCCGTGCCCAGGCGCCCTTCCTCGTCGCGGAGCGCGCCCTCGACCAGGTTGAAGACGCTCGTCAGCGGGGCGGTCTCCCACATGAGGAACACGGGGAAAATCCGGTTCGAGTAGAGCAGCGGGATCCACGCTCGCGCGGTCTCGGCCGCATCGGCCTCGCCGACCAGCCCGCCATGCGCATAGATCGCCACGTCGAGGGTGTCGCGCTTCCGGATCGACCAGCGCTCGCAGGCCGTCCGCAGGTGTTCGTCGAGCAGCAGCCGGAGATCGTCTTCGTTGGTGCGGAACTGACCCCGATCGCTCAGCCGGCCGCCGTCCTGCAGGTCGACGACGAACGGAGCGATCTCGTGCGCGGCCAGCGTCGCGCTGCTCGACACGACGACGCGATCCGAGGACCGGCCCGATGGAAGGGTCTCGAGGCGCAGCGTCGCGGCGCGCGCGACGTGCTGGTGTTCGGTCGTGACGACGCCGAGCTGCACGACCCAGCAGTCCATCGCGTTCTGGCGCCAGTCGGCGTAGCTCAGAATCGCGAATCCGCCGCGTCCCCAGCTCGTGCCCCACGAGTTCTGGACGATGAAGCCCTTCTCCGTGTAGCCGACGATGGCAAACGCGTGTCCGCCATCCTCGAGGCCCTGCCGGCAGTCGATGAGCGGCAGGTCGTCGGGCGACACCGGCGGGGTCGAGGCGGCCTCACCGTGCAGCGCGTCCCAGCCGCCGTGGGTCATCGCGCTCGCGTAGACCACCCCGGCCTCGCTGAGCGCGATGTGCATGTCGCCGATCGCGTCGGGCTTGATGCGGTAGTAGGTTCCGAGCGGCCGCTTGACGGCGTCGTGCCACCAGTCGTCATCGGGACGGCTCGCGGCCTTCGGCATCTTCAGCGCCTTCCATAGCCGCGCGGCGCTGGCGCCGTGTCGTGACCAGCCCTTGAGCGCGCCCCGCAGCGACGATCCCTCGTCGGCCTCATCGTCCTGCCATTCGTCGTACCGGCGGGCCATGTCGTACAGCATGAAGCCCGAAATGGGCTCGACGGGACGACGGCCGCGATCGAGCAGGTACTCGATGACGGTGGCCAGCGCGAACCCCGTGCAGGCATTCGTGTCGCCCTGGTGCGTCACCGGCCTGGCATCGTGCGGCAGCACGACCGGCAGCGGCGCCACGGCGACGTCGGGCCGATAGAGCCAGTCGCGGAGATCGACCGGATCGGGCTTGACGGATCGGCGGAACGGCTGCCGCCTCACGGTCGGCGTGCTGGCGAAGAGCGGCCGGCCGAGAGGCGGGCGCGACGCGGCTGCCGGTACGCGACGGCGCCGTGGCGGGGTGAGGCCGGCACGACCGGCCGGCGCACGCGAAGCCGCGAACGCCGCATAGGCGGCCGCGAGCTTCGTATCGTATTTGTTCTTCGCGAATGCCGGCCCGTTGTAGGCGCGCGCGAACGCGGCCCAGTCGTGGGCGCGCAAGGCCACGAGGAACAGGTCGCGGGCGATGAATCGGGCGAAGCTTTCGAGCTGCCCCTCGGCGCCGGATCGCTGCGCGGCGACGAAGGGCTCGACGTCGGAGAACCCGCACAGCGCGTGGTTGAACCCCATCACCTGGAACGCGCCCCAGCTCGCGGACTGGAGCGCGGCCATGCGATCGAGCTCGCAGGCGCGCGTCAGCCGCGCCCACTCGCCAGTCGCCGTCCCCGCGTAGTGCTCGCGCGTCCACTTCGGGAAGCTCAGTGTGGGGTGGCTGGCGGCGAAGCGGCCCTGCGTCAGCCGGTGGAACGCGTGTCCCTCGAAGAGGACTTTCGGCAGGTCGGACGGCGGGGGCAGAAAGCCGCTGCCCGACGACTCGACCTGCGCCACGGCGCGCAGGGCCGCCTCTTCCACCTTCAGCGCGTCGGCAAGCGAGCGCCAGGCCTCGGGCGCAACGTCACGCGTCATACGGACCCTCCACCGTTCAAGAACGGACAGCCCTCGGGGCGCGAACAGGCGACCTGCAGGAGCCGTTCGTCCGCGCGCGTTGTGCCGCGAACACGAAATGGCCGATTGGCAAGAGGATGACTCGTACGCTTCCGACAGCGCTCCTGGCGCTTCTGCTCATGAGCGCGCTGTCGGCGGCGGTCTGTTCCAAGTCGCCGACAGGGCCGACCCCTCCGCCCGTAGCCACGACGGGCCCGTCGAGCGGCGGCGCTCCCCCCGTACAGGCGCCCCCCGAGACGCTGGTCGGCGCAGGCGACATCGCCGTCTGCGGCTCGCCGGGCAGCGAAGAGACCGCACGGCTGCTCGACGGGATGCCAGGCACCATCTTCACGACCGGCGATCACGCATACATGTCGGGCAGCGATCGGGAATTCCAGGAGTGCTACGGACCGACGTGGGGCCGTCACCGTCAGCGCACGCGCCCGTCGCCCGGAAACCACGAGTACGAGTCGCCCGGCGCCGCGCCGTATTTCGGCTACTTCGGCCTGCAGGCAGGACCGCCGGGGCTCGGCTACTACGCGTATCGCCTCGGCGCCTGGGAAGTGTTCTCGCTCAACAGCACCGTGGACACGAGCGAAGCGTCCGCCCAGTATCAGTGGCTCGCTGCCGAGCTTGCGCGACGACCCGCGCGGTGCAGTCTCGCTTACTGGCACCACCCGGTCGTCAACGAGGGTCCGCACGGCGATTCGCGCCACATGCTGGCCATCTGGCGGCTCCTCCACCAGCACGGCGTGGACGTCGTCCTCGGGGGCCACGACCACAACTACCAGCGCTTTGCCGCACTCGACGGCGACCTCCGGCGCGATCCGCAGCGCGGGATGCGACAGTTCATCGTCGGGACGGGCGGCGCCACCGTCTACGCGTTCACGCGCGGCAGCCAGCTCGTTGAAGCCCGCGGCGGAGCGTGGGGCGTGCTGAAGCTCACGCTCGCGGCCGAGAGCTACATGTGGGAATTCGTGTCCGTTCCGGGACAGGCGTTTCACGATGCCGGACAGGACGTCTGTCACGCGTAGGCCGAGATTCACGGCTCAGAATGCACACGCCCCACTCCAGGCACCGTCAATTCTGTCATTACGATCAGATCTGTATTCCTGCGGATCGCATTTCCTGAAGCGCGATCCAAAACATCCACAGAAGTCATGTGTTGCAGCCCATCCATGAGGTGCGCTGTGAACTCGCGCGTCACGGCCTCCGTCATCTGAAGCAATCACATTTGTCCTTTCAAAGGAACGCCCGGTCGAACCTCACATACGTCTAAGGACATAGGCGCGTCACAGGCGGTGGTCCTGCTCTTGCAGCCGGCCGCGCACGGAGGCATCCATGACGTCGATCGATCGCGGATCGCAACTCGCATGGCTGCTCGGCGCCGCGTGCGCCCTCGCCGCAGCGCTGGCTATGGTCGGCCACGCGGCGTGGGTGGACACACCCGCCGGCAGCGTGCTCAAGCTCGCGAGCGCGGCGGCCCTCGGGCTCATCCTGACCGGGATTCAGCGATACACGCGCGAGGACCGCATCGCCCCCACCTCGATGGACCAGGCCCAGGTCCTGCTCGCCGTCGCGGGCGCGCTGATCATGCTCATCATCGGGGATTCACTCGCGCGGGCGTTCGGCGTCGCCGGCGCCGCCAGCATCGTGCGGTTCCGGACACCGGTCGAGGATCCCCGTGACGTCACCGTGCTCTTTCTATTGATGGGATTGGGCATGGCCTGCGGCCTCGGGGCGCTGCAGGTCGCCGGCCTCGGGACCGTCTTCCTCGCCGTCTTCCTCCTGCTGCTCACGCGCATGAACGCCGGCGCCGAGCGCTGCATGAAAGTGGCGCTCGTGGCACAGGGCTCGACTTTCCCGCGCCAGCACGTGGAACAGGTGTTTGCGCGCCATCACGTCGCGCTGGAGCCGCTCGAGCTCACGACCGGCGATGCCGCCATGATGCGATATCGCGCGCGCGTGTCGCCGCAGGCGTCCCTGGAGGACCTGAGCGCGCAGCTGTTGAACGGCGGGAGCATGGGGATCAAGCAGGTCACCTGGGAAGCCTCCAGAAAAAACGCATGGCCTTGACCTCGACTCGCCGGCGCGCGGTGCGCGCGTGCGCGGCCGGCCTCGTCGCCGGCCTGGCGCTCGCGAGTCCCGTGCGCGCACTCGCACAGGCGAGCGACGAGCCGACGGCGAACGAGGACCATCCGCGCCGGGTCCGCTTCGTGTTCGACGATCGCCCGGCGATCGAGATCGACGAGTCGATTCGCGTCGAGCTCGGCCTGCGCCTCGACGCGGCCGTTCGCCTCGACGATCCTCCCGCGGGCGACGAGCGATTCGGCTGGACGGGACGACGTGCCGAGATCGCCGGCCGCGTCACCGATCGCATCGCCTTCGAAGTGTCTCGCGATCTCGGCGGCGACGAGCAGTGGCGCGATGTGTTCGCGGACGTCAAGGCGGCGAGCGCCGTCTCGTTCCGCGGCGGCCGATTCAAGGTCCCGTTCAGCGACGAGCGCCTGCGCGGTCTCGGCAGCATCGACTTCGTCGAGCGATCCTACGCGGCCGAGCAGCTCGCGCCAGGCCGGCGCAACGGCGCCATGGGGCACGGCGAGACGTGGAAGAACCGGCTGGACTACGCGGTCGGCGTCTTCCAGAGCGGCGACGACGAGACGCTCGACGACGATCCGATCCAGCGCGGGCGCGATCGTCCGCTGCTGGCTGCCACACGTGTGACGATCAGACCCTTCGCGGCGCTGCCCGAAGCAAACGCGCTGCGGACGCTCCGTCTGGGCGTCGCCGGATTTCGCGACTCGGTCCTGCCGGGCCTGGCGACGCTGGGCGTCTCGACGCGCGACGGCGGCGAGTCGATGTTCAGTCCGGTCTACGTCAACGGTCCACGCAGCGGTGTCGGCACCGAGCTGCGGTGGACGCCGGCGGCGCGGCTGCGCATCTACGGCGAGTGGATGCAGGTCCGGACCTCGCGGCACGCACAGGCCCTCGACGGCGGCGATCTGCCGGCGCTCGTCGGGCAGGGCTGGTACGCGAGCGCCATCTATCGGGTCGCGCAGTCGCGCGGGAGCGGTGGGGGGATCACGCGGTGGCTGTTCCGCGAGCTCGAGGTCGGCGGCCGTTTCGAGGGCATCCGCTTCGGCACCGGGCCGGGGACGGTGGACGTGATCCATCCGCGCACGGCGGTCGTGCCGTGGCACTCGCTGCACGCGCTGACGCTCGGCGCGACCTGGCGGTTGAACCGCTACAGCCGCATCCAGATCAACGCCGTCGCCGAGGATCCCGACACGCCGGCCGCGGCGGCTGTTGACAACCATCGGCACTGGAGCAGCACCGTCAAGCTGCAAGTGCAGTTTTGAGGGTCGGTCATGTCGGCGCCCATTCGACACCTTGCCATCGCGACCACGCTGGTGCTCTCGGCGCTGCTGGCCACCCGGGCCGACGCGCAGGAGCACCGGCCAGCTGTTCGACGCGACCGTCCTGCACGAGCTGCACCTGACGCTTCACAGCGATGACTGGACGCGGCTCCGCGACGGGTATCTCGAGAACACCTACTATCCGGCCGACGTGACCTGGAACGGCGTCCACGTCCGCAACGCCGGCATCCGCTCGCGCGGCAACGCCAGCCGCAACATGCGTAAGCCGGGCCTCCGCGTCGACCTCGATCGCTACGTGAGCGACCAGCGCTTCCTCGGGCTCAAATCGTTCGTGCTCGACAACCTTGTTCAGGACGCGTCCGGCCTCAGGGAGCGCCTCGCGATGCGGATGTTCGAGCGCATGGGCCTGCCGGCGCCGCGCGAGGCGCACGCGCGGCTGCACGTCAACGGCACCTACGTCGGCACCTACACGATCGTCGAATCGATCGACAAGGACTTCATCACACGCGTCTATGCGGGCCGTGAAGAAGCCACCGGCCGGCGAGAGCGCGACGGCCTCCTCCTCGACTACCGCTGGAACTTCCCCTACTACTTCACCGACCTCGGCGCCGGACTCGACCCGTACATGCCGCTCTTCGAGCCCCAGACGCATGAATCGGCATCACCGGAGTGGCTCTACGCGCCGATCCGCGACCTGTGCCGGCTGATCGGGGAGACGTCCGACGAGGACTTCACGGAGCGTCGTCGGCGCGCTGCTCGATCTGGAGGAGTGGATCCGCTACGTGGCCGTCGAGACGTTCGTCGCCGAACACGACGGCATGCTCGGCTTCGCCGGCATGAACAACTTCTATCTGTATCGCTTCGAGGGAAGCACCCTGTCCCAGGTCATTCCGTGGGACAAGGATCAGTCGTTCCGCAGCGCGTCGTTCGGCATCTGGCCGGCGTACGAGCCGAACGCCCTGATGGAGCGCGCGATGCGCGTCCCCGAGCTGCGCAATCTGTATCTGCGCACGCTGACGGAAGCCGCCGACCTCGCGGCGAGCCGCGACGAGGGCGACGATCGCGGCTGGCTCGAACGTGAACTGGACCAGGCGTTCCGGCAGGTGCGGGACGCCATGGCCTCGGACGCGTCGAAGCCGCAGTCGAACGACGAGTTCCTCGCCGACGTCGAGCATCTCCGTCGATTCGCGCGGACACGAAGCGCCTTCGTCCGCTGCGAGGTCGGCAACGCGCGCAGCGCCGGCGACCCGCAGCCGTGCACGGTTGAGGAGAGTGGAGGCAACGGAGGAGACGGAGGGAACGGTTTTAACACGGAGCAACGGAGAAACGGAGGCGAACGAAGAAATCCTGATTCAAACCAAGATCCATACAAATAGAAGTAAGAATCAGGTTTTATCCGTTCGTCTCCGTTTCTCCGTTTCTCTGTGTTGAACCGTTCCCTCCGTCCCCTCCGTTACCCGACCTGCGATACCATCCGCCCATGCTGGTTCGCGCCGCTTGGCCGCTCCTGCCGCTGGCGGTCCTCCTCGCGCACTCGCCGTACCTCGAGGGACAGGCGCCGACGGCACCTGCCGGACCGATCCGACTCATCGTCCAGGGCGACGACATGGCCGCCGGACACGGCATCAACGTCGCCACCGTCCACGCGTTCACGCACGGCATCCTGCGGTCCGCCAACGTCATCGTGCCCGGCCCCTGGCTGCCGGAGGCCGCGCGCCTGCTGCGCGAGCATCCGGAGATCGATGCCGGCGTCCATCTCGCCCTGACGAGCGAGTGGGAGGCCATCAAGTGGCGGCCGCTCACCACCGCGCCCTCGCTCGTCGATCGACATGGCTTCTTCTTCCCGATGGTCCGTCCGCGGCAGGGCTTCCCGCCCGGCACGAGCCTGAGCGAGGCCCGGATCGATCTCGGCGAAGTGGAACGCGAGCTGCGCGCGCAGATCGTGCTCGCCAGGGCACTGATCCCGCATCTCACCTACGCCTGGGAGCACATGGGCTTCGGGAGTCTGTCGCCGGAGGTCCGCGGCATCGTCACACGACTGGCCAAGGAGCACGGGCTCATCGTCCCCGGGCCCCAACTGGGCCTCGAGTCACTGGGCCGCGTCTGGGACCAGGCCGACCCCGGACCGGTGCGGGCGGACAAGCTGGCGGCGAAGCTGGCCGTGCTGGGTCCGGGGACGTGGCTGATGGTCGATCACGCCGCCACCGACTCGCCTGAGATGCGCGCCTTCGGCCATCTCGGTTACGAGCAGGTCGCCGCGGATCGCGCCGCCGTTGTCGAAGCGTGGACGAGCCCGAAGGTGATCGCGGCAGTGAAGGCGCGCGGCATCGAGCTCACGACCTTCCGCGCGCTGCTGGCGGCGCGCTGACGCGCATCACCGACCGCGATGCACAGCTTCGACCTCATCGCGACGCTGGTCGGCGGGCTCGCCACGGCGCTCGTCTTCGGCTATCTCACCCAGCGCCTGCACCTCTCGCCCATCGTCGGCTATCTGCTCGCCGGGATTGTCGTCGGCCCCCACACGCCGGGATTCGTCGCCGACGTCGGGCTGGCCGATCAGCTCGCCGAGCTCGGCGTCGTCCTGCTGATGTTCGGCGTCGGGCTGCAGTTCCATCTCGAGGAACTGCTGGCCGTCCGGCGGGTGGCCATCCCGGGCGCCATCGCGCAGAGCGTGGTCGCGACGCTGCTGGGCGCCGTCGTCACCCATGCCTTCGGCTGGAGTTGGACGGCCGGCCTCGTCTTCGGGCTCGCCCTGTCGGTCGCGAGCACGGTCGTGCTCATCCGCGTCCTCGCCGACAACCATACGCTCCATACGCCCACCGGGCACATCGCCGTCGGCTGGCTCGTGGTCGAGGACATCTTCACGGTCGTCGTCCTCGTGCTGCTGCCCGTGCTGGCGAGCGGCGAGGGGCACCGGGAAATCGGCCTGGCCCTGGCGCTGACACTCCTCAAGGTGGCAGGGCTGGTTGCGTTCACCGGCGTCGTCGGGACACGCGCGATTCCCTGGGTGCTCGATCGCATTGCCGACACGCGCTCCCGCGAGCTCTTCACGCTGGCGGTCCTCGTGATCGCGATCGGCATCGCGGTGGGATCCGCCGTCGTCTTCGGCGTGTCGATGGCGCTCGGCGCCTTCCTGGCTGGCCTGGTGGTCGGCCGATCGGACTACAGCCTGCGCGCCGCCACCGACGCGCTGCCGATGCGCGATGCGTTCGCGGTGCTGTTCTTCGTGTCGGTCGGGATGCTGCTGGACCCCTCGGTCATTCTCGAGGCCCCCGGGATCGTGCTCGCCGCACTGGCGGTGGTCCTGATCGGCAAGCCGCTGGCGGCGCTCGTCGTCGTGCGTCTGCTCCGCTATCCGTTTGCGGTCGCGGCGCCGGTAGCCGTCGCGCTGGCACAGATCGGCGAGTTCTCGTTCATTCTCGCCGCTCTCGGGCGGCAGCTCGGCGTCCTGTCGGTCCTCGCGGTCAACACGGTGGTGGCCGTGTCGATCGTGTCGATCGTCGTCAACATGCCGCTCTTCCGTCTGGTGAAGCCCTTCGAACGATGGGTTCGGCAATACGGCATGCTGTGGCGGCTGCTCGATCCCGGGAGGCCGGTGCCGCACGACGGCGCGCGGCACCGGACCGATGCGAGCCATCGTGCCGTGGTGGTCGGCCACGGCCCGACCGGACGCCTGCTCACGCGCCTGCTGCGCGACAACGGGATCGAGCCGGCGGTGATCGAGATGAACCGGGAGACCGTGCGCGCGCTGCGCGAGGAAGGCGTCACGGCCGTGTACGGCGACGCGGCCCAGCGCGACACGCTCCAGGCCGCCGGGGTCGCCGCGGCGGCCAGCCTCGTCCTGACCACCGACCTGCCGAGTGCGGCCGAGGTGATTCGGGTGGCGCGCGAGCTCCGGCCGGGCATCCGCATCCTCGCCCGCACCGGCTCCCTGCGCGATCGGGACACGCTGCGCGCCGCCGGCGCCGACGCCGTGTTTGCCGGCGAGGGCGAGGTGGCGCTGGCGCTCACCGAAGCCCTGCTGCGGCGCCTGGGCGCGACCGCCGAGCAGATCGACCGCGAGCGTGCCCGCGTCCACGCTGAGCTCTTCGAAGACGCGCGCCCGGTAGCTTGAACCTCCGGCGCTCTCGCAGTAAGCTCGCCGGCTGTCCCCGTCGCGTCCGATCTCAGGACAAGGAGCGTTCAATGACCCGTCGTATTCTTGCTTTCATGAGTCTCGTGCTCGCCGCGCCGGCGCTCGCCGCCGCGCAGGCCGATCCGCTGGTGACGGCCGCGAAGAACTACAGCGACATGGCCAAGGGCAACATCCTCAAGTCGGCCGAGAAGATGCCGGAAGAGCACTACGCCTTCGCGCCGACGCCGGAGGTGCGCACGTTCGCGCGGCTGATCGGCCACGTCGCCAACGCCAACTACATGATCTGTTCGCGTGCCTCCGGCAGCGACAGCCCGAACAAGGTGGACATCGAGAAGACCGTGACCACCAAGGCCGACCTGGTGAAGGCCGTGACCGAGTCGTTCGCGTATTGCGACGGCGTGATTGCCAAGCTCGACGCGAAGTCGGCGGTAGAGGTGGTGAAGCTCTTCGGGCCGAACGAGCACCCGAAGCTCGGCGTCATCTACTTCAACACGGCGCACAACTTCGAGCACTACGGCAACATGGTGACCTACATGCGCATGAAGGGCCTGGTCCCGCCGTCCAGCGAAGGGCGCTAGTGATGCGACAAGTACGAAGGACGAAGTACGAGGTACAGAGATCAAGGCGTTCATCCGTCTCGCCTCGTACCTCGTCCTTCGTACTTCGGTACTTCATTCTCCTTCTCATAACTCCTCTGGAGGCTCAGGAACCCGCCACTCGCGCCGACGCGCTCCGGCAGCAGCGTGAAGAGAAGCAGAAGACGCTGACGCCGTACCAGTCCACCGGCGTCGAGGAGACGCTCGACTTCGTCGAGGATCGCGGCGTCTTCCTCCTCACGAGGGAAGGCCCCTATCCGAAGCTGGGGAGCCTGACGACGGGGAGCGGGTTCTCGGGCGGCCTGGGCATCCGCAACCGCTCCCTGCTGAAGCGCGAGGGGACGATCGATCTCTGGGCGGCCGGATCGATCAAGAAGTACTTCGGCATGAGGGGCGACATCACGTTCCCGGAACTGGCCGACGGTCGCCTCTTCCTGCAGGGGTACGCCGAGCACCGCGACTATCCCGCCGAGGACTACTACGGCCTCGGCCCGGCGTCCGTGCGCAGCGATCAGAGCAACTTCGCGCTCCGCGGCGAGGAATTCGGCGGGCGCGCCGCGTACCAACCCGTCAGGCGCCACGTCTTCGTCGGCGTCGGGCTCGAGCACGTGCATCACCGGATCGGGTCCGGGAAGGATCGCGCGCTGCCCTCGATCGAGGAGGTCTTCGACGACACGACGGCGCCGGGGCTTTCGGCGCAACCTGACTTCCTGCGGTCGTCGGCCTACGTCGAGATCGACTACCGGCGTCCGCGCTACGCGCGCAACGGCGGCTGGTACCGCGTCGAATTCAGCCACTTCGACGACCGGACGCTCGACGCTTACACGTTCAACCGCTTCGACGTGGATCTCCGGCAGGCAATCAGCTTCCTGGGCGAGCGCCGCGTGCTGTGGGGCCGCGCCGCGCTCTCGACCTCGGACGTGGCAGGCGGACAGACCGTGCCCTTCTACGAGATGCACATTCTCGGGGGCAACAGCACGCTCCGCGGGTTCCGCGACTACCGGTTCCGCGGTCCGCATGGCCTGTTGCTCCAGGGCGAGTACCGCATCGAAATCTGGTCGGCGCTCGACCTGGCGTTCTTCTACGACGCCGGCAAGGTGACCAATTCGCGGTCGGACCTGGACTTCACCGATCTCGAGCGCGACTACGGCCTCGGCTTCCGCTTCAACAGCGACAACGGGATCGTGCTCCGTGTCGACGCCGCGTTCGGCAGCGGCGAGGGCAAACGCCTCTGGATCGTCTTCGGGGGAGTGTTCTGATGCGGCCCCGCGCCTTTGCCGTGGCGCTCGCGTGCGGGCTCGCCACCTGGACGTTCGTCGCCCGCTCGTCGTCTCCCCGCTTCTATCCCGATGACCCCATCTGGGTGGACCAGGACAAGGTCGTCGATGCCGGCGGCGTGAAGGAGCACGAGGACCGCAACGTCTTCGACTTCCTGAACCACACGTTCACCCGGCCCGGCGAGCGGCGGCCGGTGCGGGCGATGAACGTCAACACGCTCGACGAAGTCCCCGACTCGAGTTGGTTCACCAATCGGATTGGCCGGAAGCCGATGTCGCTCGACGAGCTCGTCCGCGGACCGGACCAGCGCGAGGTGACGTCGCTCGATGGCTGGATCGTCTCGGGCGGCAAGGGAACCGGCGTGCAGCCGGGCTTCCGCATGACCGATCCCGCCAGACACACCTACCAGATCGAGGTCGATCCGGAGACGAACCCCGAACTGGCGACCGGCGCCGAGACCATCGGCACGGCCTTCTACCATGCCTTCGGCTACCACGTCGTCGAGGTGTTCGTCGCCGAGCTCGACCCGGCCGCGATCCGGATCGGGCCCAAGGCGACGATCAAGGACCCGCTGAACGGCAGGCGCCGGGCACTGACGCGCCGCGACATCGACGGCGTCCTGCGCCGCACCAGCCGACAGCCCAACGGACGCGTCCGGGTGCTCGCGAGCCGCTTCGCGGACGGCCGCCCGGCGGGAAATTTCCGCTACTACGGCACCCGCCCGGACGATCCCAACGACATCGTGCCGCACGAGCATCGCCGCGAGCTGCGCGGCGCCCGCGTCTTCGGCGCCTGGCTGAACCACGACGACTCGCGTGGCGTGAACAGCCTCGATTTCGTCGTCGGGGAGAAGGGGCGCAGCTGGGTCAAGCACTACATGTTCGACTTCGGATCGATCCTCGGGAGCGGGACGGTGCACCCGCAGGTACATCGCGCCGGCAACGAATACATCTTCGAGTGGGCGCCGGGCTGGCTCACCCTCGGCACGCTGGGCTTCTACACCCGCCCCTGGATGCACATCGACTACCCTGACGTGCCGAAGTCGGTCGGCCGCATCGAAAGCGACCGTTTCGATCCGCTGCTGTGGCGTCCCGAGTATCCGAACCCGGCCTTCGACAACATGCGGCCAGACGATGCGTTCTGGGCGGCACGGATCGTCTCGCGCTTCACGCCGGAGGGGATCCGGGCGATCGTCGGCAAGGCGCGCTACAGCGACCCGCGAGCGACCGAGTACATGACCGAGGTGCTCGTCAAGCGGCGGGAGAAGGTGCTGCGCACCTGGCTCAATCAGGTGAACCCGATCGTGGACCTGCAGCTCGATGGCGGCGGACGGCTGACGTTCGCCAACGCGGCCGTCGATGCCGGCGTCGCCACGCCGGCCGACAGCTACACCCTGCAATGGTTTCGCCTGGACAACGCCACCAACGCCGGACCGACGTCGGCGAGCCTTCGACGGCCCCCCTCCTCGAGGCACGGGCCCCGGCGGAGCTCACCGGCGCGGAGTACATCGGTGTCGTCGTCACCGCCCTGCATCCGCAGCAGCCGATGTGGGCGACCCCGGCAACGTTCTATTTTCGAAAGAAGGACGCTGCCTGGGAATGGATCGGCGCCGAGCGCTGAGCCACGGACGCCGAGAGATCTGACAGATCTACGGCCATCGACGGATCTGACAAGGGCCATGGGCCGATTTGACGAGGGCCACGGACAGATCTGACAAAATCTGAAGGGAGACGAAATGATCGACGTGCGGTCTCTCAGATGCGCGGCGGCAGTGGGATGCCTCTCGGCGGCATTGGCTTCACTCGCGTCTGCTGAATCCCCACGGGTCCCGACGATCGACGACCTCCTCGCCGTCAAGACCGTCGGCGGCACCCAGATTTCGCCGGACGGGCGATTCGTCGCCTATACGGTCAACGAGACGGACCTCGAGAACGACGCCTTCGTCACGCACCTCTGGATCGTGCCGGCGGGCGGTGGCACGCCGTTCCAGTTGACGCGCGGCGCCAAGTCGGTGGGGGCGGCCCGATGGTCGCCCGACGGCCGGTGGCTCGCCTTCACGAGCCCGCGCGTCGGCGATCGGAATCAGATCTTCGCGATTCGTCCCGACGGGGGTGAGGCGGTGCAGCTCACCAAAGCGGAATCGGCGGTCGGCGACTTCGCCTGGGCGCCCGACGGACGGACGATTGCCTTCGTGGCCCCGGAGGTGGAGTCCAAGGCCCTCAAGGCGCGCAAGGACCACATGGGCGACTTCGACGTGATCCGCCGCGACTATTCGCACGGCCACATCTGGACCCTGGACGTCGCCGAGGCGATGCGGAAGCCGCTCGCGGGCACCCAGCGCACCGAGGGGCACGCGTTTCACGTCGTCGACCTCGCGTGGGCGCCGGACAGCACGCGCCTCGCGTTCAGCGCCGCCGCGACGCCCGACCTCGTGAACCGGCAGACGCTCGACGTCTTCCTGCTGGCGATCGAGGCCGCCGATCCGGCGGCATCGGGCGACAAGGGCGTCACCAGGCTCGTCTCCCAGGCGGGGCCTGACTCGAACCCGAAGTGGTCCCCCGACGGCCGTCAGCTCGTCTTCGAGTCGGCGATGGGCCGCGCGGACAGCTATCACGCAAATGCCCGCCTCGCCGTGGTGCCGGCCGCCGGCGGACCGCCCCGATCGATCACGGACGCCTTCGACGAGAATCCGGGCCTGGTCGCCTGGACGACGAACGGCATCTATTTCAGCGGCTTGCAGAAGACTGCCTCGCACCTGTTTCGCGTCGATCCCGACGGCCGTGCGGTGTCGCGCGTCAGCACGCCGGACGCGCTCATGGCCTACGCCTTTTCGCTGACCGCCGACGCGGCGCACCTGGCATTCGTGGCGGCGTCGCCAACCGCGCTCGGTGAAGTGTTCACGACGCCGATGTCGGCGTTCTCGCCGCGCCGGCTGACCGACCTGTCGGCCCAGCTCGCGGCGTTCACGCATTGGCCGCCCCGAGGTCATCTCGTGGAAGAGTCAGGACGGCACCCCGATCGAAGGCGTGCTCGTCAGGCCGGCGGATTTCGATCCGTCACGCCGCTATCCGCTGCTCGTCCAGATCCACGGCGGCCCGACCGGCATCGATCGCCCGATACCGTTCGGCCTGCGCTACTACCCCACCGACATCTGGCTCGGGCGCGGCGCGCTGCTCCTGAAGGTGAACTACCGGGGCAGCGCCGGCTACGGCCAGCGCTTCCGGCAGCTCAATCTGCGGAACCTCGGTGTGGGAGACGCCTGGGACGTGGTCTCGGGGATCGAGGCGCTCGTCGCCCGCGCGTGGGTGGACGGGTCGCGGGTCGGCTGCATGGGATGGAGCCAGGGTGGCTACATCTCCGCGTTCCTCACCACCGCGACGACGAAATGCGCGGCGGTGTCGGTGGGCGCCGGGATCTCGAACTGGGCGACCTACTACTACAACACCGACATCACGCCGTTCACGATCCAGTATCTCGGCGACGATCCGGCCGACGATCCCGAGATCTACCGCAAGACGTCGCCGATGACGTTCATCAAACAGGCGAAGACCCCCACCCTCATCCAGCACGGCGAGAACGATCGGCGCGTCCCGATCGCCAACGGCTACGAGCTGCGGCAGGGGCTCGAGGATCGCGGGGTCCCGGTCGAGATGATCGTCTACAAGGGATTCGGGCACGGCATCACCAAACCGAAGGCGATGCGCGCCGTGATGCAGCACAATCTCCTCTGGTTCAATCACCATCTCTGGGGCGACCCCCTGCCCGATCTGACCACCCCGGACGTGCCGAAGACGGACGGAACGAAGCCGTAAGGCGTCGGGTAGAATCCTCCCCTTGGAGGCTCCAATGGATCGGTTCATTCGCCTGCGCGGCATGGCCTGCGCCGTACTCCTGCTCACCGGGTCCGCGGCCATCGCCCAGGATCCCGCAGCCGGGCTGCCGCCGCTCCTCGATCGCGAGGTGTTCTTCGGCAATCCGGAGATCTCGGGGGCGCGGATCTCGCCCGACGGGCAATTCGTCGCGTTCATCAAGCCGTTCAAGGAGACGCGCAACGTCTGGGTCAAGAAGCTGAGCGAGCCGTTCTCGGCCGCGAAGCTCGTGACCAACGATCCGAGGCGGCCCATCCCGGGCTTCTTCTGGAGCCGGGACAGCAAGTTCATCCTGTTCGTGCAGGACCGGGCCGGCGACGAGAACTACAACGTCTACGCGGTCAATCCCGCCGAATCGCCGGCCGCCGGATCCGAGGTGCCGACGCCGCGGAACCTGACCGATGCCAAGGGCGCCCGTGCGTTCATCATGGACGTCCCCAAAGAACAGCCCGACGTCATCTTCGTCGGTCTGAACGATCGTGATGCGGCCTGGCACGATCTCTATCGCGTCACGATCTCGACCGGCGAGCGCACGCTCCTGCGCAAGAACACCGACAAGCTCTCCGGCTTCCATTTCGATCACAAGGCGACGCCGCGCCTGGCCACCCGGACCGCGGACGACGGCTCCACCGAGATCCTCAAGCTGGAGGGCGAGGCGCTGACGAAGGTGTATTCGTGCACGGTGTTCGAGACCTGCAACCCCGTGCGCTTCCACAAGGACAACGCACGCGTCTACCTCGTCACCAACAAGGGCGACGTCGATCTCGTGCGGCTGGTGCTGTTCGACCCGGCGACCGGCAAGGAGGAGCTCGTCGAATCCGACCCGCTGAAGCGCGTGGACTTCGGCGACACCTTGTTCTCGGACCTGACCAACGAGCTCGTCGCGACGAGCTACGAGGACGATCGGGTCCGGTACGTCTTCCACGACAAGGCCTTCGAAGCGGACTACCGGACGCTCGAACAGAAGCTGACCGGGATGGACGTGGCGTTCAACTCGTCGACCGCCGACGAACGGCTCTTCCTGATCACGGCGTCGAGCGACACCGAGCCCGGCGTCCGCTACCTGTTCGATCGCCAGACCAAGGCGCTCACCAAGCAGTACGCGGTCTTCGACAAGATCCCGCGGCAGCACCTGGCGCCGATGAAGCCGGTGCGCTACCCCTCGTCTGACGGACTCGAGATCCCCGCGTATCTGACGCTGCCCAAGGGCGGCGCCGCCCGGAACCTGCCGGCCGTCATCGTCCCGCACGGTGGCCCGTGGGCCCGCGACTCGTGGGGCTACGACTCGATCGCGCAGTTCCTCGCCAACCGCGGCTACGCGGTGCTGCAGCCGAATTTCCGCGGGTCCACCGGCTTCGGCAAGAAGTTCCTGAACGCGGGGAACAACGAGTGGGGCCAGAAGATGCAGGACGACATCACCTGGGGCGCCAAGTACCTCGTCGCCCAGGGGATCGCCGACGGCAAGCGCGTCGGCATCATGGGCGGGTCGTACGGCGGCTATGCGACGCTCGCCGGCGTCGCCTTCACGCCGGACGTCTACGCCGCCGGGGTCTCGATTGTGGGCCCGTCGAACCTGATCACGCTGCTCGAGTCGATTCCTCCGTACTGGGAAGCCGGCCGCAAGATGTTCCACGAGCGGATGGGCGATCCCACCACGCCGCAGGGGAAGGAGCAGCTCCAGCGTCAGTCCCCGCTGCACTCCGCGGCGAAGATCAAGACGCCGCTGCTCGTCATCCAGGGCGCCAACGACCCCCGGGTGAAGAAGGCCGAGTCTGATCAGATCGTCATCGCGCTGCGCGACCGGGGCTTCCCGGTGGAGTATCTGGTGGCCGACGATGAGGGCCACGGGTTCGCGCGGCCCGTGAACAACATGGCGCTGTTCGCGTCGGCCGAGACGTTTCTCGCCAAGCATCTGAAGGGACGGTATCAGCCGGACATGAAGCCGGAGGTCGCGACGCGCCTCGGCGAGATCACCGTTGATCCGAAGACTGTGGTGCTGACCAAGAGCGTGGACCCCTCCTCGGTCGGCCTGCCGAAGCCGGCAGTGGATCTGTCGCCGCGATCGCTCAGCTACACCGCGAAGATCGAAGGCGGCGGACAGACCATCCCGCTCACCGCCGTCACCGAGATCAAGGAGGACGCCGGCGCCTGGGCGGTGACCGAGACGGTGAAGACACCGCAGGGCGACATGACCGATGCCTCCACGCTGGAGAAGGGCACGCTCACCGTCCGCAAGCGCTCGATCAAGCAGGGTCCGATGAGCATCGACCTGGATTTCGCCGGCAACAAGGCCAGCGGCACGATGTCGATGCAAGGACAGTCGAAGCCGCTGTCCGTGGACCTCGGCGGTCCGCTGTTCGCCGACGGTGCCGGAGCCTACAACGTCATCGCGACGCTGCCCCTCGCCGAGGGCTACACCACGACGTTCCGCAATTTCAACGTCCTCAAGCAGAAGCCGACGCTCAAACAGCTCAAGGTCGTCGGCACCGAAGAGGTCACGGTGCCGGCCGGAACGTTCAAGGCGTTCAAGGTCGATGTCAGCTCGGCCGACGGCGAGCCCGACCTCCAGACGGTCTGGATCACGCCCGACACACGGACGGTCGTCAAGATCACGGCGACCCTGCCGCAGATGGGCGGCGCCAAGCTGACATCAGAACTGACGAAATAGGCCATCGCAGGAGGGCCGGTCTTCAGACTGGCCGCAAAGCCGGCGCGGGTGAAGCCGCGCCCTCCTGCGGGTTCCGCATGTGGCCGCCATGCCAACGAGACGCACGTTCCTCGAGATGCTCGCAGCAACCGGCATGACCGCTCTCGTCCCCCATGCGCTAGACGCCACAGGTGGCAGCTTCGGCATCGTCTACAACTCGTACACGGTCCGGATGCGCCAGGGCCGCGACATCTTCAAGACCTCGGGCGCGGCGCTCCCGGCCGAGCGATTCGTCGAGCTCTGCGTCGAGGCCGGCGCGTCCGGATGCCAGATGGACGTGTCGCAGCTGGCCTCGACCGAGCCGTCGGCGCTGGCCGCGGTCCGGACGCTCGTCGAGCAGCACGGGCTGTTCCTCGAGCTCTCGATCCCGGGCCGATCGTTCGAGTCGAAGGAGGCGTTCGATCATGTCGCCGGCGTCGCGCGGGCGCTCGGCGCCAGGCGCCTCCGGTCGGCGCTCCTCGCCGGACGCCGCTACGAAACGTTCGACTCGATGGCGGCCTGGCAGGAGTTCGACACGAAGTGGCGGACGGCTGGTGACGCGCGCGAAGCCCTGGATCGAGGCGCACGCGCTGCCGGTGGGCATCGAGAACCACAAGGACTGGCTGGGTCCGGAGCTCGCCGGCTGGTTGAAGAGGCTCGACAGCCCGTACGTCGGCGCCTGCCTGGACTTCGGCAACAACGTCGCGCTGCTCGAAGATCCGATGGAAACCGTCGAAGCGCTCGCCCCCCACGTCGTGACCACCCACCTCAAGGACATGGCGGTCACGATCGACGAGGACGGGTTCCTGCTCTCGGAGGTGCCGCTCGGCACGGGGCTGCTGCCGCTCGGCCGGATGATCGAAGCGGTCCGCCGCGTGCGGCCGGACGTGCACCTCTGCCTCGAGATGCTCACCCGCGATCCGCTCGACGTCCCCTACAAGCAGGATCGCTACTGGGTGACGCGCGGGCCACGCGACGAGAAGGCGGTCGAGCGCTTCGTCACCGACGTCCTCGGCAAGGCGTGGACCCGGCCACTGCCAGCGACCAGGGGGCTCCCGCTCGAAGCAGCCGTGCGGGCGGAGGACGAGAACATCCGGCTGTGCGTGACGCACGCGAAGGACGTCCTGAAGCTGTAGCGCGCCCTGTCGTGCTGCCCGACGCCGACCTCTGATTCAGGGATTCTCAGCCGTGGCATCCAAATCCGACCGTACTGTCCTCGACCTGTTCCGTCTCGACGGGCGGCGCGCGCTCGTGACCGGCGGCCACAAAGGCCTCGGCCTGGCGATGGCCACGGCCCTTGCTGAAGCCGGCGCCGACGTCGCCGTGGCGAGCCGATCGCTCGACAGCTGCACCAGCGCCGCCGCATCGATTGCCGATCGGACCGGTCGCCAGGCTGCCGGCTTCAGAGTCGACGTCACGACTCTCGCCGATGTCGAAGCGCTCGCGGCAAAGGTTGAAGCAGAGTTCGGGCCGATCGACATTCTCGTGAACAACGCCGGCGTGAACGTGCGCGGCGCGATTGGTGAGCTGAGCGAGGCCGACTGGGATTCGGTGATCGACACGAACCTGAAGGGCCCCTTCCTCTGCTCGCGGACCTTCGGCCCCCGGATGTGCGAGCGAGGCTGGGGACGCGTGATCAATCTCGGATCGATCCTGAGCGTCATCGGGATTGCGGGCCGCGTTCCGTATGCCTCCTCGAAGGCCGGCGTGGTGAACATGACCCGCGTGCTGGGGCTCGAGTGGGCATCGCGCGGCGTGACGGTGAACGCCATCTGCCCGGGGCCGTTCGCCACCGACATGAACCGTCAACTGCTGGACGACCCGGAGAAGTTCAAGGCCTTCGTCCAGAAGATTCCGATGGGACGCTGGGGAGAGCTGCACGAGATCACGGGCGCGGCCGTGTTCCTGGCCTCGGAGGCCGCTTCCTTCGTCACCGGCAGCCTCCTCTTCGTCGACGGGGGCTGGACGGCGCAGTAGCCGGCCGCGATGCCGTCCCCCGCGCATCTGGCGGTCCTCGCGGCCGCGGTCGTCTTCTCCACGGGCGGCGCCGCCATCAAGGCATGCCAGCTTCCCGCATGGCAGGTCGCCGGGTTCAGGTCCGGGCATCGCCGCGTTCGTTCTCGTGCTGCTGGTCTCGCGCGCCCGCCAGCTGTCGTGGCCGATCCTCGTCGTGGCGCTGGCCTACGCGGCGACCCTCGTGTCCTTCGTGGTCGCCAACAAGCTGACGACGGCAGCACACGCCGTCTTCCTGCAGGCCGCCGCACCGATCTACGTCCTCGCCCTCGAAGGCCTGCTGCTGCGCGCACCCTTCGATCGGCGCGACCTGCCGATTGTGGGGCTCGTCGGCGCCGGGCTGCTGCTGCTCCTCACCGACGCCGGCGCGGCCGGGACCACCGCTCCCGATCCGACGCGCGGCAACATGGTCGCGCTCTCGAGCGGCGTGTTCTACGCGCTGATGCTGGTCGGCCTGCGATGGATTGCCGCCGATTCCCGGACGCCGGGCGCCGCATCGGCGGCGGCGCTGTGGGGGAACGTCCTCGCGTTCGTGCTGTGCCTGCCGCTGGCGCTGCCGGTCGCGGACTCGCGGCCGCTCGACTGGCTGGTGCTCGCCTACCTGGGTGCCATCCAGATCGCCCTCGCCTACTATCTGCTGACGCGTGCCGTGCGGACGGTGTCGGCGCTGGACATCTCGCTCCTGCTGCTGCTCGAACCGGTGCTGAATCCGATCTGGGCCTGGTGGCTGCAGGGGGAGCGGCCCGGCCCGTGGGCCGCCCTGGGCGGCGCGCTCGTGCTCGTCGCCACGGCCTGGCGGACCTTGCGCACCGGGAACCCGTCGGGCAAGCACCCGATTCGAGCGCGGCGGGCCGCGGAGGACCCCTCAGTCGCGATCGACTGAGAGGACGACAGACCGAGCGACGGCGAGACACCGGAAGGGCGCTTCCGGCATGGACAAGGAGCGACGGTGGGTCATCGATCGACGGTCGGCGTGCTCTCTCTCATCGCGATGCTGCTCGCATCGGCGAACGTGACGTGGCGGCTGCGCGCGCAGGCGGCCGCGACTCCCCCGCCGGCCGGTCAGCCGGCGCCTGCCGCCGATCCGGAGCCCGGGCCGGACTCGAAGCCGCAGGACGGCGTGCCGAAGGGCGAGGTCGTCAAGGGCACGTTCGACAAGAGCGCGGTCTTTCCCGGAACGGTGCGCGACTACTGGGTCTACATCCCGACGCAGCTCGATCGCACCAGGCCCGCCCCCGTCATGATCTTCCAGGACGGCCTGCAGTATGCGGCGCCGGTCGTCTTCGACAACCTGATCCACCGGAAGGAACTGCCGCCGCTCGTCGGTGTCTTCGTCATGCACGGGCGCGTTCCCGCCGCGTCCGGCGAGGCGCTCGACCGCATGAACCGCAGCTACGAGTACGACTCGGTGACCGACAGCTACGCGCGCTTCCTGCTCGAGGAGATGCTGCCGTTCGTCGAGCGCACGCACGGGCTCCGGCTGTCGGCGGACGGCAACGACCGCGCCATTGCCGGCAACAGCAGCGGCGCCATCGCCGCCTTCAGCGCCGCGTGGCACCGGCCCGACGCCTTTCGTCGCGTCTTCAGCGCCATCGGCACCTACGTCGGACTGCGCGGCGGCGACCAGTTCCCGACCCTCGTCCGGAAGACCGAAGCGAAGCCGATTCGCGTGTTCCTCGAGGACGGCCGCGGCGATCTGAACAACTACACGGGGGACTGGTGGGTCGCCAACCAGGACATGCTGTCGGCGCTCGAGTACGCGGGCTACGACGTCGCCCATCGCTGGGGCGAGGGCGCGCACAACTCGAAGCACGCCACGGCAATCTTTCCCGACGCCGTCCGCTGGCTGTGGCGGGACTGGCCGGCGCCGATCAAGGCCGACCCGCACGGCAAGTCCCGGCAGGACACCGGCCAGATCCTGATCGCCGGTGAAGAATGGACGCTCGTGAGCGAAGGGCATCGCTTCACCGAAGGGCCGGCTGCGAGCGACCGTGGCGAGCTGTTCTTCACCGACGTGCCGAACAGCCGCATTCACCGGGTCGGGCTCGATGGCAAGGTCACCCTCTTCGCGGAGAACACGGGAGGCACCGCCGGCCTGATGTTCGGGCCGGATGGACGGCTCTATGGCACCGCCGGGACCAGCCGCCAGATCGTCGCCTTCGATGCGAAGGGCGCCATGTCGGTGGTGGCCGACAACGTCACCTCGAACGACCTCGTCGTCTCGTCCCGCGGCGACATCTACTTCACGGATCCCGCGAACCGGCAGGTGATGCACATCCCGAAAGGCGGCGCCGCACGCGTGGTGGACAAGGGGATCGAGCGGCCGAACGGCATTGCGCTGTCGCCCGATCAGACGCTGCTGTATGTGGCCGACTCGTTCGGCCAGATGGCGTACGCCTTTCAGATCGCGGCCGATGGCTCGCTCACCCACAAGCAGCCCTATTTCTACGTGCACATTCCGCCGGGCCAGTCGCGGAGTGCGGCGGATGGCATGAAGGTGGACGTTGACGGGCGCGTCTACATCGCCACGGCGCTCGGCCTGCAGGTATTCGATCAGATCGGGAAGTGCCACATGATCCTGCCGGCGCCGCACCGTGCGCCGCTCGCCAACGTGGCGTTCGGCGGACCGGGATTCGACGAGCTTTACGTCACCAACGGCGACAAGGTGTTCAAGCGCAAGGTGAAGGTGAAAGGCGCCCTCTCCTGGAAGGCGCCGATCAAGCCGGCGCCGCCGAGGCTGTGATTGGTCCGGCTAAAGCCGGACACTACGTTGAGGAACGCTTTCACGCTACTGCGAACCGTCGTAGTGTCCGGCTTCAGCCGGACCCAGGGAAACGAACGGAGCTTCACTGTGTCCCCACGCATACCGCCAGGCGCAACGCTCGCGATCCTCTTCATTGTCGTCACCGCATCGGCCCCCGCCTCGCAGGCACCGGCGCCGGCCGCTCCGCAGATCGCATTCCCGGGGCAGTACGCCGCCACGCCGGCGGAGTGGAAGTACCCCGTCTGGCCGAAAGGGTGCTCGCGATTCGAAGGCCAGGAGAAGACCGACTGTCTGGAGTTCGTCGCCGCCGACTTCGGGCGCCTGGCGCGCTATGCCGCGGCCAATGCCGCGCTGGTGGCGAAGCAGCCCGGCGAGACGCGCGTCGTGTTCTTCGGCGACTCGATCACGGACAACTGGTCGCGTCCCACCTATGGCGGTTTCTTCCCGGGCAAGGCCTACGTGAACCGCGGCATCGGCGGCCAGACGACCGCCCAGATGCTGATTCGGTTCCGCGCCGACGTCATTGCGCTCGCCCCTGATGCCGTGGTGATCCTGGCCGGCACCAACGACGTCGCCGGCAACGCCGGCCCGGTGTCTCCGGAATCGATCCAGCGCAACGTCGCGACGATGGCCGAGCTCGCGCGGATCCACGGCATCCGCGTCGTGCTCGCGTCGCTGCTGCCGATCGCGGATGACAAGCGTGACGACAAGGGGCTGACGATCCGCCGCAGTGGCGACCGCCCGCCCGACGTGCTGAACGCGCTCAACCGATGGCTCGCCGGGTATGCCGCGGACAACGGCCACGTCTATCTCGACTACGCCTCGGCCGTGGCCGACCGGGACGGATTCCTCCGTCCGGAGCTCAACGACGATGGCCTGCACCCGAACGCGGCGGGTTACGCGGTAATGGCGCCGCTGGCCGAGCAGGCTGTGGCGAAGGCGCTGAGGTAACGGAGGGAACGGAGGAAACGGTTTTAACACAGAGAAACAGAGAAACGGAGACGAACAGAGAAGAGCTTGATTTTGGCCTGATTCTTCAATGGTTTTCTCCGTTCGCCTCCGTTACTTCGTTGCTCTGTGTTAAAACCGTTCCCTCCGTCTCCTCCGCTGCCGACGCAGGTGAATCACGGTTCAGACTCAGGGCTCCGATTACGGGATCGGCGAGACGTCGATGGCCGCGGTCATGGTGTGCGACGCGCCGGGAGCCAGCGTGACCGCGTGGGCGTTGACGTTGCACGTCTCGATGCACAACATCTCGGGCCACTCGAGATCCCCGAAATCCGGGATCGCACGGGCCCGGTCGATCCAGGGATTCCAGACGACGGTCGTCTCGGACCCGGTCTTGGCAATGCTGATGCGCCGGCGCTTCCCGGGGTCGTGGATCGTGCACGCCGCGCGCGTGTTCAGGTAGATGCGATCGGTTTCGCCGGCGATGCGGATCGGCTCGCGGCCTTCCGTGCGCCGCGCAAACCCTGCCACCTTGTCCAGGTAGTCGGTGCTCTCGAGGCCGGTCACGTGCACCTGCCGCACGTCCTGCACCGCGAAGTAGGTGTGCAGCGCGGCCTCGAAGACGAAGGGGTCGGCGCCGGGGTTGTGCACCTCGAACGACATGCCGAGCGAATCTCCGAGTGACAACTGGTAGCGGACGCGGAAGGCATGCGGCCACACGGGTGACAGCGGCGCGTTCGAGGCCAGCTCGAACACGAGCACGACCGCGCCGTCTGCCGCTTCGGTGGCGCTCGTCAGCGTCCAGTCGCGAATGCGGGCGAACCCGTGCGAGGGCGCCGTCTTGTCGCTGGCGTGGGCCGCGAACCACGGGAAACACACCGGCACACCGCCGCGCAGCGGCTTGCCGGCCTCGAACTGGCTGTCTCGGCTCATCCACAGGACCGGCGCCGTGGCCCGGCGCGGATGCCACGCGGCGAGATGGGCGCCGTTGAAATACACCTGCGCCGTCGCGAGCCGGCCCTGGATGTCCAGGGCGGGCATGTTGCCGGACCCCGAGGTCGGGCGCACCGACGCCGGCAGGGACGTCTGAATCAGCGCGTGGGCATCACTCATCGTTTGCTCCTGGGGCTTGCTCCAGGGAGCTAGCCATTGAAGTACAGGTAGGCGGCCAGGATGAGCAGGAGCACCAGACCGGAGTTCACCACGTCCCAGTGGTTCCAGCTCGCGCGCGACTCGCGTCTGTGCGCGTCGGTCACCGTGGCATAGGTCAAGCCGGTCAGCTGTCCTTCCGGTGGCGGCGCCGTCGCATAGCTCACGGCAATCATCGTCACGGCCGACACGAGGAAGATGAGGACGCTGTAGTACTGGAAGTAGATGTTGTTGACGATCCAGAGGAACGAGCCTTGGGGATAGCCAGCCTCGTACCCCGCGAGACGCAGGCTCACCGGCGTGTCCACGACCAGGCGGAACATGCCGACGACGAAGCCGACGAGGAGCGCCGCGAGACAGCCGGCGGCATTCAGGCGCTTCATGAACACGCCGAAGAAGAACACCGTGAAGATCGGCGGCGCCAGATAGCCCTGCACGCCCTGCAGGTACTCGTAGAGACCGCGCGCACCTTGAATGACGGGAATCCACACCAGGCCGACCAGGACCATGACGGCGGTCGCGACGCGGCCCACCCACACGAGCTGGTGCTGTGTCGCCAGCGGCCGGAACTTCTGATAGAGGTCGATCGTGAACAGCGTCGAGCAGGCGTTGAACGCGCCCGCGAGCGAGCTCATGAGCGCGGCCAGCAGGCCGGCCACGACCATGCCGCGAATCCCGACCGGCAGGATCTGCTGGACCAGCAGCGGGAACGCCGCCTGCGACGCGTCCGCAATCGCCCGCCCGTCCGGTCCCACCATCGTCGAGAGCCCGGGGTAGCGTCCGCTCTTGGCGAGGGCGAGCGCAACCATGCCCGGGATGATGAAGATGAACACGGGCAGGAGCTTCAGGAAGGCGGCGAAGATGCGTCCCGCGGCGCGCTTCTCTTTCGCTCGGCGCTCCCAGCGTGCGCTGGACGATGTACTGGTCCGTGCACCAGTACCACAACCCGATGATCGGCGCGCAGAAGAGCATCCCGAGCCACGGGAAGTTCGTGTTGAAGTACCAGGCCATCCGGCCGGGCTCCTTGACCGGCGCCCAGGTGCCCTCGACGCCGGCCGGAATCAGCGGCTTCCACAGATTGAAGTACTCCGGGTCGAGCGCCGCCCGCAGCCCGCTCCACCCACCCAGCTCGGACAGCCCGAACATGGTCAGCAGGAGCGAGCCGATGATCAGGATCAGCGTCTGCAGCGCCTCGGTGTACGCGACGGCGCGCATGCCGCCAATCACCGTGTAGACACCGGTGAGGAGGATGACGGCGACCGATCCAATCCAGAAGCTGTTGAAGACGGCGCCGCCGACGCTGACCTGCGCCTCCGGGATGAGCGTGCCGAACACCACCCCGCCGGCGAAGATGCCGACCGCGATCTTCGTCAGCACGTAGGCCACGAGCGAGATGATCGACAGGACCCAGCGCGACGCCGGCGAGAAGCGCCGTTCGAGGAACTCGGGCATCGTATAGACGCGCGAGCGCATGTAGAACGGCACGAAGAGCCATCCGAGCACGAGCAGGCACCACGCGTGCAGCTCGTAGTGCGCGAGCGCGACGCCACTGGTGGCGCCCGAGCCGGCAAGACCCACGAGGTGCTCGGACCCGATGTTCGAGGCGAAGATCGACGCCCCGACGATCAGCCAGCCGAGGTCTCGGCCGGCGAGGAAATAATCGTCGGTGGTGTCCTTGCTCTTCCGGACCACCCACCACGTGAGGACCGCGAGCGAGGCGAAATACAGGAGGACAACGAGCCAGTCGAGGGACGCCATGTGGGGCAGAGTCTATATGAGGAGCGGGTCGGTCTTCAGTCTTCGGTCTTCAGTCTTCGGGTCTGGGCTACGGACTACGGGCTGCGGACTACGGGACTTGCGAAAAGCACTCTGGCGAGCCCGTGGCCTGCAGCCCGTAGCCGGTAGCCGCCTTCAGTCTTCGGTCTTCGGTCTTCAGTCTTCAGTCTGCGGTCCCCGTCGGCGGGGCTGAAGCCCCGCCCTGCCGATCTTGCCGGCGGCCTCACCGGTAGGCCGGACCTTTAGGTCCGGCGTGCATTGGAAGTTTCACTGGTAGCTGGAACGTTATCGGCCGGGCTCACGGCGCCCGAGCCAGAACATGAGGAGGCCGAAGGCGAGGAGGACCAGGCCCCACCAGAGATTGACGTTGACGCCCAGCGACCGCGCGTAGATGGCGGGGTCGGACACGAGGCCGAACACCACCAGGATCGCGCCGACGATCGGTGAACATGAGCCCGATGGGCGTGCGGATGTCGAGCGAGGTCTGCATGACCAGTCCTTACCAGAAGACGATGTTCAGGACGATGACGAGGGCCAGCACGACGGCGCCGAGGCGCTCGGGCGTGCGCCACCAGGGTCCGGGTTCGGACGCGGTTCGCGGCGTCAGCCCGTAGACGAGGCCGGCCAGTTCGGCGTCCGACTTGGGCCGCCGCGTGGCGAGCGAGACGGCGATGGTGACCACGAAGCAGGTCGGTCCAGGCGTAGATCGCGGTCCAGAAGTTCTGCGCCATCTCGCTCGGATAGGTCGTGCAGCGACGCCGAGCCAGCCGCCCTTGATGCCGACCACGGCGCCCGACCGGCAGCGTCAGCCCGTGGTGCATCGCGGCCGCCGCCGTGCCGGCGACCAGCCCGATGAAGGCGCCGTGGCCGGTGGCCCGCTTCCAGAACATGCCGAGCAGGAACGTCGCGAACAGCGGCGCGTTGACGAACGCGAACACCAGCTGCAGGAAGTCCATGATGTTGTTGAAGCGCGTCGCCAGGTAGGCGGTCGCCACGCTCAGCGCGATGCCGACGATCGTCGTCAGCGCGGCCCATCCAGAGATAGTGCGCGTCGCGACGCATCCTGCTTGATGTAGCTCTGATAGATGTCGTAGGTCCAGACCGTGTTGAACGCGGTGACGTTGCCGGCCATGCCCGACATGAACGACGCCATCAGCGCCGTGAGCCCGAGGCCGAGCAGGCCCGGCGGGAAGTAGTGCCCGAGCATCATCGGGATGGCCATGTCGTAGTCGAACGTGCCGTCGCCCTTGCGTCGGCAGCGCGAAGCCGCTCGTCGCCCGCCTGGTAGGTCAGCGCGATGGCGATCATGCCGGGCAGGATCACGAGGAACGGGAACAGCATCTTCGGCACGGCGGCGATGAGCGGCGTGCGCCGCGCCGCCGACATCGAGTCGGCGGCCATCGCCCGCTGGACGACGAGGAAGTCGGTGCACCAGTAGCCGAACGACAGCACGAAGCCGAGCCCCATGACCATGCCGAACCACTCGACGCCCATCGGGTTGGCGTGCCGGGCTGCGTCAGGTGCGTCCACGACTCGGTCCAGGCGCCCGGCGCGTAGCCGCGCGAGGTGGCCACGGTCGCGAGCCGCGCCGTCAGCCCGTCCCAGCCGCCGACGTCGCGCAGCCCGAGGAAGACCAGCGGCACGAAGCCGAGCACGATCAGGAAGAACTGCAGCACTTCGTTGTAGATCGCCGACGTCAGCCCGCCGAGGAAGATGTAGACGAGCACGATGCACGGCCGAGACGCCAGATGCTGACGTTGAAGTCCCAGCCGAGCAGCAGCTCGAAGCAGCGCGCGCCAGCGCGTACATCGAGATGCCCGAGGAGAACACCGTCATCGCCGCGAACGTGATGCGCGTTGAAGCCGCGCGTCTTCTCGTCGAAGCGCAGCTTCAGGTACTCGGGCACCGAGCGCGCGCGCGAGCCGTAGTAGAACGGCATCATGAAGACGCCGACGAACACCATCGCCGGAATCGCGCCCACCCAGTAGAAGTGGCTGGTGGCGATGCCGTACTTGGCGCCCGAGGCGGCCATGCCGATCACTTCCTGCGCGCCGAGGTTGGCGGAGAGGAACGCCAGGCCGGCGATCCAGGCGGGAATCGAGCGGCCGGACAGGAAGAAGTCCTCGCTGGTCGTCTGGTGGCGCTTGCAGCGCGAAGCCGATGCCGAGGACGAAGAGCGAAATAGATCGCGAGAATCAGGTAGTCGATCCCGCCGAGGGCGATCTCGTGCACGCCGTCACCTCACAAACCGGAGAAGGGGCGGAGCCTCCCATTCGCGAGGGGCTCCCGTCCCCGACCTACTTCGCAGCGGGAACGCCTGTACGAGCGACTCGTGTCGATGCGCGGACGGGCGCCCTCCAGCGCGGTGTCAGGGGCTGAGCGGGCGAGAAGATATCACGGCTCGCGCGACCCGTCGCGCGGAGCGTCTGGCGCGCTGGCGGGAAGGGCCAGCGTCTGGAGCAGTCGCTGGAAACGGGGCTCACGACGGAGCGGATCGAGGACCGGATGGACGGCCAGCAGCTCCATCCAGTGGCTGCGCTCCACGACGCCGCGCTCGAGCCAGTCGAGCGCCGCCTCGTGATCTCCCAGGCCGACGTGCAGGAGCGCCATGTCCGTGGCCGGCACGTAGGTCTGTCCAGCCTGCGCCTGGAGCGCGTGCAACACCGTGAGCGCCTCGCTACGCCGACCCGCTCTCGCGTGCACGTAACCCACGACCCAGACGGGCTGGTTGCCCATCGCCTCGCGCGAGGCCAGCGCGGACCGCATCGCCTCGTCAAAGCGTCCGAGCTCCGCGTAGCTGAGCGCCAGCCAGAAATGAGGGAGGCTCCTGCCAGGCTCGGCCTCGATTGCGGCGCGCAGCTCCTCTATGGACGCCTCGGGCTGACGTGCCCAGTAAAGGAGAATCCCGCGCAGGCTTCTCCCGGACGAGGGCCGTTCGGGTGTGGGGTGGGTCAGGCCCCGCCCGTTCTCGCGCAGCGACTCATCGAACCGGCCCAGCGCGCCGAGCAGCTGCGCGTAAAGGAGGTGCGCGGTCGCGTTGGACGGATCGAGCGCAATCGCCTTCCGGTAGCTCGCCTCGGCACCGGCCCAATCCCATTCGTGCTGCACCTGGCTGTGACCGAGCGCGACATAGGCGTCCGCGAGTGTCGGATCGAGCGCGATCGCGCGCTCCGCTTCGCTCCGTGCTCGCGCGCCGACATCGGCGGGGCGCACCGCCCCGAACACGCTGGCGGATGTGAGCGTGCGTGAGATACCCACGTGCGCCGCTGCGTAGCCGGGATCGAGCGTCACTGCGCGCTCGAAGTGCGCCAGCGCCTCGACCATCTCGGTGCGGCTGCCGCGGCGACGAACCGATTGTCCGGCCAGCACCGCACGGCGGGCCTCCGCGTTGGTCGACTCCCCGACGGTCGCCACCGCGGGCGGAGCGTCACGCGTCACGACGAAGGCCGAGGCGACGGCGATCGCCGCCACACCGGCAACGCCCCACAACGCGATCGCGGATCGGGTCCGCGGCGCATCCGGCGACGCCCGACGCGAGGCGCCATCCGAAACGGCCACGGGCGCAGGCGCGGCATTCGTCACCCCAGCCCGCACGTCAGCCGTGTCGAAAGGGTCGTCGGTACCGGCGAGCCGCACCGGACGCTCGAACCGGTACCCGCGGCCGCGCTGCGTCGTGACGCTGTCCTCTCCCAGGACCTTCCGAATCTCCACGAGGCACTGGACGAGCGAGTCGTCGGTGACCGCGACGTCGCCCCAGACGGCCTCCATCAACTCCTGTTTCGTGACCAGCCGACCCGAGTGCCTGACGAGGCAGGCCAGCACGTCGAACGTGCGGGGACGAAGGTGTTGCGCGACCCCCCCACGCCGCAACTCGCCCCGCCGCAGATCGAGCGTCGCGTCTCCGAGGACGTAGACCGCGGCGAGATCGCGCGGTGGCCCGCTTGATGCCGGCTTTCGCCCGAATTCGTGCACCGTTCGTGTCCGTTTCGGCCGGCGTTCGTGACGCGGCCGCGGCGCGGCGGCTAGAACGGGAGCAGACACGCCGGATCGCGCATGAGCGCGGCGACGCGAGTGCCGGCCCGGCAACCCCTCGTCCGTGAAGGCCCAATTATAGGGAACAGGAGGTCGTATGAAACTTCGTGCAGCGTGGCTCCCCGTCGCCCTGGCGTCCATCGTGACGGCGTTGGCCATCCAGCCTGGGAGCGCTCAGGATCCTATCGTCCACGAACATGTGACGGGGTTGCGTGCCCCGACACGGATGTTGGCGCTCGACAACGGGCTGTTGCTCGTCGCCGAGGCCGGCCAGGGCCCCAATACGGGCCGGGTCTCCCTCGTGGATCGCGCCCGCCGCCGCGTGACGATCGTCGATCAGCTCCCGAGCGGCTTTCACAACGGCGAACCTTCGGGCCCTTCGGCGCTGCACCTGGTGAGGAACCGGCTGTACATCCTGATCGGCAATGGGGACGTGGCGATTCGTGGTCCGGTCCCGGGCACCGAGATCCCCAACCCGAACGTCTCGTCACCACTCTTCAGCTCGCTGCTTCTGCTCGAGATGGACGATGAGGGCCTCTTTCCGACCGATCTCGGTACTCCCACCGGTCTGGCACGCGGCGATCGCCGCGGGCGAGACCGTCCACCTGCGGAACCCGGGCTCGCACGCCCGCCTCTCACGTGTCGCGGACTTCGAGGACGTGCCCGAACCGCGCCCTGATGTGCCCGCGAACATCCGGATCTCGAATCCCTACAACATGGTGGGCAACGAGGCCCACGTAGAAGTGGCGGACGCGTCGAGGAATCTGTTGTGGCGCGTTCGCCTGTCGGACGGAGCTGTATGGGTCCTCACCCGATTTGCGAGCGTTCCGAACACCACGCCCGTCGGTCCACCGGTCGTCGAGCCCGTTCCGGCGAGCGTGCGAGGGTTTCGCGATGACCTGCTCGTGGCGTATCTGACAGGCGCGCCCTTTGCCGCCGGGCTTGCAAGCGTGCAGATCGTGAACCGGCACACGGGCGCCTACGGGCCTCTCATCAGGGGCTTGCAGACGGCCATCGACGTCTTGCCGGTGACACGCGGCCGGGGCCTGTTCTATGTGCTCGAGTTCACCAGCAACATGCAGGCACGCGCGCCGGGACGTGTGCTCCGGTTCGATGCGCCCGACGCCGCGCCGCTGGTGATGGCATCGGGACTTCCGTCGCCGACCGGCATGTCGATCGATCCGGTCACGGGCGATCTCCTCGTCACGGATCTGCGCGGGGGCCGGATCCTGCTCGTGCAGCTCCCCAGGTGAGCGACCGCCTTGTCCGGATTCCCGAACTTTCCGCGTAGGACACAGTAGGAAAGCCAATCGGGACCCGAATCGTTCACTGCCGGCGCACGGCGCCGGCGCACGTCACATCAAGGAGAGGCACATGGCAGTTCTCACCGACATCGCCAATGAGCTGGATCGCTATCCGGCAGACAACACCACCATCGAGATCGTCAACGTGGAGAAAGTGGGCAACCCGTCGGACACGGACGTCAACGCGCGCGAGAACTGGCAGTTCCAGGTCAAGCTCACCAACAACGGCCACCTCGACATGTCGAACGTCTCGGTGCACATCCTGGGACTGAATGGAGCCAAGGTCCGCGAGCTGTCCACCGACGATTTTGTCGACGGCATCGTCGTCGCCGACCTGAATCCCGAGGGCGGGGGTGGCGTCGCCACGAGCCGCGCCTTCCAGTTCAAGGCACCGGACGGGGCGAAGCCCGCGGGCACGCAGATGTTCCATGTTCACATCGAAACGTGGAACGCCGAAGAAGGCTTCGCGCACTTCTTCTCCAACCACACCAAGGACGACACCGCGGCGCAGGAGCTCGGCATCGTCTACCCCAGGGCGTTCCACGAGGCGGAGGTCTTCCCGCAGTAGGCGCTCGCCCAATCACGAGACCCGTGCTGGCAGCCGCCACGGACGCCCGAGGGCTGCCAGCCGTTCACGAGTCAGTCCACATTCGCGAAGCCGGGGCCGGGTCCGGCTGAAGCCGGACACTACGTCAGGAGTACTGACGTCGTCGTTCAGGAGTACTCGCGTCGTAGTGTCCGGCTTCAGCCGGACCGACGAGGCTCAACGTTAGGGAGACAGCCCTGAAGGGCTGTCCCACGGTCCCTGAGGTGGGACAGGGCTTCAGCCCTGTCGCTCGTTCTATGACTGGCCGTTGCCGCCGCGGATCTTGAGGTTGCGGTAGCAGACGGCGTCGCCGTGATCCTGCAGCAGGATGTGGCCCTTCTGCGGCTTGCCGAAGCGCTCGATGTCCTTGAACTTGCTCTTGGCGACGGCGCCGGCCAGCGCCGGGCTGCCGAGCTCGTACTGCAGAACCTTGGTGCCGTTCAGCCAGTGCTCGACGGTCGTCCCCTTCACGAGCACCCGGCTCTGGTTCCATTCGCCGGCGGCCTTCACCGGCCGGTTGGACGCCTGCAGCACGTCGTAGAGCGCCGCCGTCTGGCGGTGCGGACCGATCTTCGCATCGGCGTGCTTGGCATCGTCGATGACCTGGTATTCGTGGCCGATGGCCGCATCGCGATCCTCGAGCACGAAATACTTGACGCCGCTGTTGCCGCCGGGCGAGATGCGCCATTCCCAGGTGAGATCGAACTCGCCGTAGGCGTTCTTCGAGACGATGTCTCGCTGGCCGCGCGTGTCGGTACTGTCACCAGGCTGCAGGCACAGCAGGCCGTCCTTCACCGCCCAGCGCGTGCCGGCGGCGTCCGTCTTCTTGTAGGCCCGCCAGCCGTCGAGCGACGTGCCGTCGAAGAGCAGCGTCCACCCGTCCTTCTTCTCCGACGCCGTCAAGCTGTTGGCCGTCTGTGCGCTGGTGAGCGCAGGAACCAGCCCGATCAGGGTGGCCGCCAGGATGGCGCCGCACGCGAGTCGTCGAGTCATGATGCCCTCCACGAAGAAACCGTCCGGCAAGTCATGCCGGGCTCAGCTCGTCCCAGGCCGCTGATGTCACCCGCTCGATGAGCGGACCGTGATCGGGGAACCCCTTGAGCGGCGCCGACGTCTTGATGAACTCGTCGCGCGTCTTGCCCGCTTTGTTCTCCGTCACGACCAGGTCGAGGAGCGCCGTCAGATAGTCGCGCTGCACCTGCAGATCCGCGCGCGTCCCCTGAACCTTCCACGTCTCGCCGGCGTGTCCGAAGATGTAGATCGTGTCGGCGCCGTGCGCTTTCATCACCTGCTCGAGGGTCGTGATCCAGCCGGCAATCGACGCCCCGCCCGGCCGATCGATGAACGGATGCCGGCGGTTGAACATCAGGTCGCCCATGTGGACGACGTTGGCCCGTTCGAAGAGCACGACGATGTCGCCGCCGGTGTGGGCAGGACCGTAGTGTTTCGCCGAGACCGTTTCGTCGCCGAGATCGGCCTTCCAGGTCTCGGGGAACGTTGTCTCGGGGAAGGTCGGCGGTGGCGCCGGATTGGGGCCGGTCTGACGCGCCGCCGCGGCCTTCTGCAGCTCGGGCACGCGGGCATGCGCGACCAGCGACTTCGCGGCCGGGCGGAACACGCCGTTGCCGCCGGTGTGATCGCCGTGATGGTGGGTGTTGATCACGTAGTCGATCTGCCGGCCGGGGGCCTTGGCTTGCAGGCCCTCGAGGCACTGCTTCGCGGTCGCCGGAAACTGCGTGTCCACGACCACGAGGGCGTCCTTGGTCACGAAGGTGCCGATGGTCCCGCCCTGTCCGGTGAAGATGCCGACGTTGCTGCGAACGTCGGCGAATGCGCCAACCGGCGGCGGTGGCGCGGCCTGGGGCGCGCCTGGCGCCGGGGCCTGGGGCGCCGCCTGCCCGAACAAGGGCTTCCCCGCTGCGAGCGCTGCCGCGGCAGAGAGCGTCGTCAGCCGAAGCAGCTCACGTCTGGTCGTCGGCATAGCCATCCTTGATCTCCCGGCCCACGAATCCTACCATCACGCACGTGTCCCTACGCCGTCGAACGACGAGTCGCTTCATGACGTCCCGCCGGGCATTCGTGTCCACGCTGGCTGCCGCCGCCACTGTGTCAACGACACGCTCCGGGCTCGCCGGGCCGGAGTCGCAGGAGCCCGCCGCGCGCCGGGGCATCAAGCTCGGCTTCGACCACTTCTCGGTTCGCGACCTCGGGTTGAAGGCACCGGCGCTCATCGACTATGCCGGGGCACTCGGGGTGGATGCCCTGCTGCTCTCGGAGCTGAACGTCTTCGAGCAGCGCGACGACGCCTCGCTGAAGGCGCTGAAGGCCAGGGCGGATGCGGCCGGAGTCTCGCTCTACGTCGGCATGGGCAGCATCTGCCCGACCTCGGGCGCCTTCGATGCGAAGGCCGGCACTGCGGCCGACCAGCTGCGCGACGCGATCCGGATCGCGCACCGCCTCGGATCCCCGGTCATTCGCTGCTATCCTGGGACGGTTCGACGATCGGCTGAAGGACGGCGGCATCGAGACGCACATCAAGAACACCGTCGAGGTCTGCAAGGCCGTGCGCGACGAGGCGCTGAAGCACCAGCGTGCGGATCGCGGTCGAGAACCACGCCGGCGACATGCAGGCCTGGGAGCTGGCCGGGCTCGTCGAGGCCGCGGGCCCGGACTATGTCGGCGTGAACCTCGATCCGGGAAATGCGACGTGGACGATGGAAGATCCGATCGCCAGCCTCGAGACGCTGGCGTCCTATGTCGCCTGCACCAGCATCCGCGATTCCGCGATCTGGAGCTCACCAGAGGGCGCCGTGGTCCAGTGGACGGCGATGGGCGACGGCGACGTGGACTTCAGGCGGTGGACCGACATCTTCGCGGCCCGGACGAAGGGCGTGCCGGTGTTCATCGAAACGATCTCCGGGCTGCAGCGGCCGTTTCCGGTGCTGTCGCCGGATTTCTGGAAGGCGTGGCCGAAGGCGCGCGCCCAGGATCTGGCGCGCTGGCTGGCCATTGCGGGTCGCGGCAAGCCGCGGCAGGCGTTCAAGGCTCCCGAGGGTCCCGAGCGCCGCGCCGCGGTGCAGGCCTACCAGAAGGCCGAGCTCGAGAAGAGCCTGACCTACTGCCGGACGATACTGGGGCTCGGAGTGCGCGGCTGATGCCGACGTACTTCACGCCCAAGACCCTGGCGTTTCTGCGGGCGCTCGCCCGCAACAACGATCGCGAGTGGTTCAAGGCGCGAAAGGGCGACTTCGACCGGCACGTCAAGGCGCCGCTGCTGGCGCTGCTCGAGCATCTCGCCTCGGACCTGCACACGATCGCGCCCGAGCTCGCCTGCTCGCCCAAAGAGTCCACCTTCCGCCAGTACCGGGACACGCGGTTCAGCGAGAACAAGTCGCCGCTCAAGACCAACGTCGCGCTGGTCTTCCCGCCGCGCGGCCTGCCAAGACATGCCGGAGCCGGGCTCTACATGAGCCTCGATGCCAGGCACGTGTTCATCGGCGGCGGCATGTGGCATCCGGAACGGGCGAGCCTGCAGGCCGTGCGCGAGCACATCGCCGGCAACTCACGGCCGGCTGCGGGCGATCGTGGAATCGCCGTCGTTCCGCAAGCGATTCGGAAAACTGAGCGGCGACTCGCTGACGCGCGTGCCCCGCGGCTTCCCCGCGGATCACCCCGCGGGCGAGTACCTGAAGCTCAAGGATCTGGTCGCGATGCAGACCTTCCCCGGTGAGTTCGCGACAAAGCCGCGCTTCTATGGCACGCTCGTCGCCGCGTTCCAGGATCTGACGCCCTTCATCCGGTTCCTGAACGAGGCGCGAACGGCCCCGACGGCTCTGACCAGGCCACTGACAACTGAATGAGTCCCGTCCAGGGAAGTGCTGACAAGTGATCTTCCCGCGAGCCCGTAGCCCGAGCCTGCAGCCCGTAGCCCGCTCTTTTCCTCACACCGCGCGGGCCACCGGCGATCGCAGCTCGCGCTTCAAGACCTTCCCGGTCGCGCCCATCGGCAGCTGATCGCGGAACTCGACGTAGCGCGGACACTTGTAGGCGGCCATGCGCTCGCGGCACCAGTGCACGATCTCGTCCTCGGTGATCGGCGTGCCCGGCACTGCGGACGATGAACGCCTTGACCTCCTCGCCGAGCCGCTCGTCGGCGACCCCGACCACGGCGCACGAGCGAAACCGCCGGATGCGTCATCAGCGTCTCCTCGAGCTCCCGCGGATAGACGTTGAATCCGCCGCGCAGAATCATGTCCTTCTTGCGATCGACGATCGACAGAAAGCCGTCCGCGTCGATGATGCCGATGTCGCCGCTGTGGAACCACCCACCGCGGATCGCCTCGGCCGTCGCCTCGGGCCGCTTGTAGTAGCCCTTCATGACGTTGTGGCCGCGGATGACGACCTCGCCGCGCTCGCCCGGTGGGCACGGGCTCGTCCCGATCGTTGACGCACGCGACATCGACACCGAGCATCGGCTGGCCGACCGTCCCGGGCTTGGACGGCCTCTCCGCGTGATTGAAGGTCGCCACCGGCGAGGTCTCGGACAGGCCATAGCCTTCGAGGATCCGCACGCCGAAGGTCTCCTCGAACTCGCCGCAGCACTTCGACCGGCATCGGCGCGCCGCCCGAACATGCACGACCGCAGGTGTGTCGGCGATGGGCGTCACGTCGATGCCTGTTCGCCGTCGACATACTGCAGCAGCGCCCAGTACATCGTCGGCACGCCGGCCCATGTGGTTGACGCGCTCGGCCCGCATCGTCTCGATCGACGGCGCGCGGGTCGAAGCGCGGCAGGAGCACCAGCGTGATCCCGCCGTAGGCGCCCGTGACCATCTGGCACACCTGGCCGAACGAATGGAACAGCGGCAGCGTGACGAGAGCGACGACCGGGTCGGCCGGCATTGACTCGGACACGTGGTCAGCATGAGGTCGGCCGACGGCGACGGCGTTCATCAAGAGGTTGAGATGCGTCAGCTCGGCGCCCTTGGGCTGGCCGGTCGTGCCCGAGGTGTAGAGGATGACCGCGGTGTCGTCGGGCGCGCGTCCGCTCGGTCGGGACCGCTGACGGCCTGCCCGGCGATGAACTGCGCGAAGGTCGTCGCGCCGTCGATCGACGGCAGCGCGCCCGGTGTTCGCGGCATGACGATGAAGTGGCGGCACGCCTCGACCTGCGTCGACGGCTTGCTTCGCCATCGCCGCCATCGGCAGCTCGGGCGTGCCCTCGAAACAGAAGTAGGCCGACACGCTCCGAGTCGCGCAGGTGATAGGCGATCTCGGGCGGCTTGAACAGCACGTTCAGCGGGACGACGGTGGCGCCCGGCGTGAGGATGCCGAAATACACGGCCGGGAAATACGGCGATGTTCGGGCACGAGAGCGCCACGTGATCGCCGCTGCCGATGCCGCGCGCGCGCAGCCCGCCGGCCACCTGGCTGGCCAGCGCGTGGAGCTCGCCGTAGGTCAGGCGTGATCTGGCCGCACACGACGGCCAGGCGATCGGGGTACAGCCGGGCGTGCTCGTCGAGGAGCCCGCCGACGTTGAGCGTAGTCGCGCCGTGCATCGAGCCTCCGAGTGCAGCCCTCGCGCGGCCAGCCGGCCCGCCAAGGCCGGCTCCACCGCCGCGCAATCGGGGCTGCCCGCGACGGCCGCTGCGAGCGGCCGGCGCTAAGCAAACGCGCCGCCTCAGGCCGGCCGCACCTTCACGACGATCCGTCCGTGCTCCTCGCCGCGCAGCATCGACGTCGATGTGCGGCGGGAGCGCGTCGAGCGCGATGACGCGCGTGACGTCGTCGAGATGCGGCGGCCGCAGATCGGCCGCGAGCCGATCCCAGATCGCCTGACGTTCCGCAATCGGCGTGTGCCCCGAGTCGATGCCGAGCAGGCCCACGCCGCGCAGGATGAACGGCATCACCGTCCCGCGGAAACGTGCGCGCCGCCCACCAGCCCGCAGAGCGCCACGTTGCCGCCGATCTTCATCGAGCGCAGCAGGTAGTCGAGCGTGGCGCCGCCGACGTTGTCGACGGCCCCGGCATAGCGTGCCGGCATCAGCGGCCGCGCTCGGTGCCGGCCGCGATCACTGCCACCGCCGCGCGATCGACGATGTCGGCGCGCCGAGCGCGCGCAGCCAGTCGTGCGCGCTCGGTTTTCCGGTGCTGGCGACGACCTCGATAGCCGCGCGCGGCGAGGAGTCCACGGCCACGCAGCCGACGCCGCCCGTGGCGCCCGTGACGACGATGGGACCGCTCGCGCGGGCTCGTGCCATTGCGCTGGAGCGCGAGCAGGCAGAGCGCGGCGGTGTAGCCGGCCGTGCCGATCGCCATCGCGTCGAGCGTCGAGAGCGTGCCGGGAATGCGCACCACCCATTCGGCCGGCACGCGTGCGTAGCGCGCCTAGCCGCCGAACCGTCCCGCGCCGAAGTCGTAGCCGGTGACGAGCACGCGATCGCCGGGCTTCCACGCCGGCGACGTGCTCTCGGCGACGGTGCCGGCGGCGTCGATGCCCGGCACGTGCGGGATAGCGCGGCCGCGACCTTGTTCTGGCCGGTCGCCGCGAGCGCGTCCTTGAAGTTGAGCGAGGAGTACTCGACGGCGATGAGTGACGTCGCCGGCCGGGCAGCCGATCGACGGTCAGCTCCGACACGCGGCCGTCGACCCGACCCTCACGTTCCTCGGCGATGAACGCTGGGAAAGCCGCCAACATGAATGGACCGGCGGACTTTACCACGTCAGGCTCCAGACGTCAGGCCTCAGGCGCCGTGCAGCCTGGCCCGGGACGGCCGGCCGTTTTCGCAGGACCCGGCCCGGCCTGGCGTCGGTCAAGGCGCCGTTGTCGAGCACGGCCACGCCGTTGACGAAGACCAGCGACATGCCCTCGGCGAGCTGGTGCGGCTGCGTGTAGGTCGCCGTGTCGCGCAACCGCCGCCGGGTCGAAGACCACGACGTCGGCCGCCCCGCCGACCGCGAGCGTGCCGCGATCGGCGAAGCCGAACACGTCGGCCGGGAGGCCGGTCATCGAGTGCACGGCCGCTCGAGCGACAGCACGCCGCGCTGGCGGACGTAGCGGGCGAGCTTGCGCGGGAACGCGCCGTAGTTGCGCGGATGCGGCACGCCCTCGTCCATCGCGACCAGCCCGCCGTCGCTCGAGGTCATCGTCCACGGGCTGCTTCATGATGTCGCGCGATGTCGCGGTCGGCCATGTTGAACGAGACGATCGACACGCTGCCCTTTGCGGCGAGAGTCGAGCGCCGCGTCCGCGGCGTCGAGACCGCGCGCCGCCGCGATCGTCGTCGAGCGTCCTGCCCTCGAGCGACGCGATCGGGCGCGTAGTGCGCGACCTGAAGCGACGCCGGGGCCGCCCCGCCGCGCAGATGTTCTCGCGCATCTCGGCGCGAAGCTTCGGCCGCATCGCCGGGTCGTCGACCGGGCCGGCCAGCTCGCGTCAGCCGCCATCCTGCGCCCAGACGCGGGATCACGGCGGCCGCGAGGCTCGTGGACGAGGCGTCGTAGGGATACTGGTCGGCGAACACACGGACGCCGCGCGCCCGCGCACGCTCGATGCGATCCGCAGCCTCCACCGCCTTGCCCCAGTTGTCGGGCCCCAGCGCCTTCATGTGGCTGACGATGCCGATGACGCCGGCCTCCTCGGCGATGCGGATGACCTCGTCCACCGACGCCAGCAGGCCGACGTCGTAGTTGCCCTCGTCGCGGATGTGGCTGGTGTAGACGCCCGCCGAACGGCGCCACGCGCTTCGCGAGCGCGACGACCTCGTCGGTGCTTCGCGAAGCTGCCCGGCGCGTAGAACAGCCCGCTCGAGAGCCCGAACGCGCCGTCCTGCATCGCGCGGTCGACGAGCGCCTCCATGCGCGACGAGCTCGGCTGCGTCCGGTGCGCGCGCGGCCTGGCCCAGGACCGCGCCGCGCACGCTGCCGTGTCCGATCAGCAGCGCGACGTTGGGCCCGAGGCCACGCGTCTCGAGCGCCGTCCGCTGGGCGTCGAGATCGATCGGGCCGCCGCCGTCGGGGTTGCCGACGATCGTGGTGATGCCCTGTGCGAGGAGCGGCCGGCCCTGCTTCCAGTCCCTCGCGCACCAGCCCCTCGGCGGCATGCGAATGGACGTCGATGAAGCCGGGCGTCACGAGCTTGCCGGCGGCGTCCACGCGCCGGTCGGCGATCGCGTCTCCGAGGGGTCCGATGGCGGCAATCCGGCCGCCGGCAATCGCGACGTCGGCGGCCACCGCAGGAGCGCCGGTGCCGTCGAGCACGCGTCCGCCGGTGATCAGGATGTCGTAGCGCGACTGCATCGACGGCGCATCGAGCGCCGCCGCGGCGGCCACCGCCGCCACGAACCACGCCAGCCGGCGCCGCACGCGTCTGCCCTGGCTCATCTCGGCGGTGATTGTGTCACGGCGTCAGGCCGTGTCTGCAATCCAGACAGTCTCGTTCGTCGTGGATGCTGGTTCAGCAACTTGCAGCGGCACGCAACGTGCTCCAGGTCACGCGGCGCGACAACGTGCGTCTCGCTGTCCGTCATTGTCGGAGGCTGCATCATGAGCGATACCTTTCCGGGAGACGAGTCGTCCACATCCTCGAACCTCACTCCTCCACGCGGCCCCAGCGTCTGGGATCGCCCCCACACGCGGCTGTCGCTGCGAGACATCGACGTCGAGCACTACCTGGAGATCGCGGCGGGGGTCGCGATCGCGGCGGCGGGTCTGTCGCGTCGCTCGCGCAGCGGGGCGCTGCTCGCCATCGCCGGCGGCACGCTCATCGCCCGCGCACTGATGGGCTCGCACGATGTGACCACCCTGCGGGCGAAGCTCCAGGCCTGGCGCGGGTCGGCGAGAAACGCCGTGGACCACGCCTCGAAGGAGTCGTTCCCGGCGAGCGATCCCCCGTCGTGGACCTTCGGCGGTTGAGAAACCAGATGTTGGCGTATCAACCCAGGCCGTAGTGTCCGGCTTCAGCCGGACCCTCCGTCCGCTTAAACAAATCCCAGAGTTCACTTGACAACGGGCCCGCCAGGGTGGCGCCGGGCTTCAGCCCGGCCAACGCGGGCCCGGGCAGGCCTGAAGGCCTGCGCCACATCACCAACACCAGTGCGCTCCGGTCTAAACGCCGAACTGGCGCAGGTGATGATCGGTGTGGCGCCAGGCCATCACACCCCACGCACGCGGAGACAGGCGGCCGAAGATCGGATGGATTGGCCATGTGGTCCCGCCGCACGCGGCCGCCACACGCGCAATCTCTTCGCAGAGCGCGTCGATCTCCGTCTCCCAGGGCCCCGGTCTTCTGGCCAGGAGCACGGGCGAGGTCTTCACGTTCTTCGGGAACGGAAGCACGTAGACGATCAGCTGCTTCAGGGGTGGGTACTGAAACAAGCTGGGCTCGAAGGGAGACGGGAGATCGCCGAGGTAGAGGCGGCACGCGTCCGCGACGTGCGCCACCATCTGCGGACAGGACATCGTGCCCCACCGGCCCACCCCATCCGGCGAGAGGCGGCGCACGCGCGCGATCAGGGCGTCGGCCGCACCCGGGTCTGCAAGACTCCGCACCGGCTCAGTCTACGCGTGTTGACAGCCGTACGTGTGCCGCCTTCAGGCGGACCATGTGGGTCCGGCTGAAGCCGGACACTACGTCAACCGACTGCCGGCTGGGGCGGGCAACAGCGCTCGCGTCCGGTTGGTGGCGCTGCTATTCTCGGCGCACACCCATGTCAGCCGACCCCTCGGTCACCCGGCTCGAGCAGCCTGCTGGTCTCGGTCTCCTGCCGCGGTTCGTCCGCAATCTGCTGATCCGCTCGATCTACCGCCTTCGTATCATCGGCGCCGACCACGTGCCGAAGCGCGGGCCGGCCCTGCTCGTCTCCAATCACCTGTCGCAGGTGGACGGGCTGATCGTGAGCGCGAGCGTGCAGCGCGTCGCCGGCCGCACCGACGTGCAGGTCGCGAGCGCCCGGGCCCGTGAGGAGCTCGCTGCCGGGCACGTGGTCTGCGCCTTCGCCGAAGGCAGCATCAGCCGAACGGGGAACCTCCTGCCGTTCTCCCGGGGTCTCGAGCGAATAGCCGGCGGGCTGGACGTGCCCATCGTGCCGGTCTACCTCGACGGCCTGTGGGGCAGCATCTTCAGCTTCAAGCACGGGCGCTTCTTCTGGAAGCGGCCCGAACGCCTGCCCTATCCGGTCACCATCGCCTTCGGCGCCCCGCTCGCCGCCGGGACGCCGGCAGCGGACGTCCGGCAGGCCGTGCTGGAGCTTGGCGCGGAAGCGATGTCCCACCGCTTCGGCGCCGACGACCTGCTGCATCTTCGCATGCTGCGTGCGGCGCGCCGCCGCTGGCGCCGCTTCGCAATGACCGATTCGACCGGGCGGACGCTGACGTTCGGACACGCGCTGGTGGGCGGGCTGCTGCTGTCGCGCCAGGTGCGTCAACTGACGTCGACGCGGATGATCGGGCTGATGCTCCCGGCGTCGGTGGGCGGCGCGCTCGCCAATCTCGGCGTCGTGTTCGCGGGGAAGGTCCCCGTGAACCTCAATTTCACGGCCGGCCGCGCCGCGATCGCCCACGCCATCGAACAGAGCGGCATCGAGACCGTGCTCACGTCGAAGGCCTTCCTCGCACGCGCGAAGCTCGACGAGACGCCCGGCATGGTGTTCCTCGAGGACATGCTGCGCGAGACCACGCGCGCGCAGAAGTTGCGCACCCTCGTGGCCGCGCGCGTGCTGCCCGTGGCGTGGCTCCGCCGCCTCTATGCACCGGAACCGATTGGGCTGGACGATCTGGCGACGGTCATCTTCTCGAGCGGCAGCACGGGCGTCCCCAAAGGCGTCATGCTGTCGCACCGGAACATCGTCGCCAACGCCGAAGCGATGGCGCAGGTGTTCCGGATCAACGACGAGGATCGCATCCTCGGCGTGCTTCCCTTCTTTCATTCCTTCGGCTTCACGGGCTCGCTCTGGCTGCCGCTCGTCTGCGGCTTCGGCACGGTGTATCACCCCAACCCGATGGACGCCGACGTCATCGGCGAGCTGGTGCGGAAGCACCGGGTCACGCTGCTCATCGCGACGCCTACCTTCTGCCACAACTACTCGCGCCGCTGCCCGCCCGAAGCGTTCGCGAGCCTGCGCCACGCGATCGTCGGCGCCGAGAAGCTGCGAGAGCCGGTCGCGCGAGCCTTCCGTGACAAGTACGGTGTCGAGCTGCTCGAAGGCTACGGCTGCACGGAGATGTCGCCGGTCGTTTCGGTCAATGTGCCCAATCAGCTCGACGGTCAGCAGCACGGGATGAAGGCGGGAACCGTCGGCCATCCACTGCCCGGCGTCGCCACGCGCGTCGTCGAGATCGAGAGCGGCGCGACGGTGCCGCCGGGCACGCCCGGACTGCTCCTCGTGAAGGGTCCCAACCGGATGCTCGGTTATCTCGGCAACCCCGCGCTGACCGCGGAGGTCCTTCGCGACGGCTGGTACGTGACCGGTGACATCGCCTCGGTGGACGCGGACGGGTTCATCCAGCTCACCGATCGCCTGTCGCGCTTCAGCAAGCTCGGAGGCGAGATGGTGCCGCACCTCAAGATCGAGGAGGTCATGAGCCGGATTCTCGACGATGCGGCGTGCGTCGTGACCGGCGTGCCGGACGAATCGAAGGGCGAGCGGCTCGTGGCGTTCTACAGCAAGCCGGCCGTCGCGCCCGCCGACCTGTGGCATGCGCTCAACGCGTCCGACCTGCCCAAGCTCTGGATCCCCAAGCGCCAGGACCTGCGGCCGATTGCCGAGCTCCCGTTGCTGGGCACCGGCAAGATCGATCTCCGACGCGTGCGGGCCCTCGCCGAGCAGGACCCTCGGCCCGGAGACGTGGAGTCGAGTCGAGTCATGTAGCATTGACGCCAACACGGAGGTGCCGCATGCACACGAGAAGGGTCCTGCCGACGGCGGCGCTGCTGGCCACACTGGCCACCGCCTCCTGGTCGCAGCCGCCAGCCACTCCCGCTCCGCCCCCACCACCGCAGATCGCGCCGATGGACGAATCACGGAGAATCCAGGCCGACGACATCGACAGGCATCTCGCCGAGGGCAAGGTGCTCCTGCTCGACGTGCGCGAGGCGAAGGAGCTCGAGGAGCTCGGGACGATCGAGGGCGCGGTCCACATCCCGCTGGGACAGCTCGAGAAGCGCATGGGCGAGCTCCCGAAGGACCGCCTGATCCTCACCGCTTGAAACGGCGGTGGACGAGCCGCGCGTGCCGCGGCCATGCTCGAGAAGAACGGCTACAACGCCCTCGGTTTCTGTGGATTGAAGGACTACAAAGGCAAGCGAGTCCATCCGAAGGCCGGACCCCCGCAACCCTGATGCAGACAACGGTCCTCTTCCTCGGCACCGGTGATGCCTTCTGCAGCGGCGGCCGACGGCAGACGGCCTTTCATCTCACCGTCAATCCTCCGCCAGGCGTCGCGGACGCGCCCTTCAGGGCGCTCGTGGACTGCGGCGCCACCACGATGGCCGTCATGCGCCACCTGAACGTGGACGTTCCGGCGATCGACGCGATTCTGCTGTCGCACCTGCACGGGGATCACTTCGGCGGCGTGCCGTTCGTGCTCATGGATGCCTGCTACAACCTGCCGCGGACCAAGCCGTTGACGGTGGCCGGTCCGGCGGGGACGCGGCTGCGCGTCTCCGACACCCTGGGCTGCCTGTTTCCAGGCGCCCCCTCCAAGGTCGAAGAGCGCGTCCAGGTGCACTATCCGGAGTATCGGGACCGCGAGCCGCTGCAGGTCGGGCCGCTGTCGGTACTGCCGATCCCCGTCATCCATCCGAGCGGCGCCGCATCCTACGGGCTCCGGATCACGGTCGGGCGCCAGGTGCTCGCGTTTTCGGGGGACACCGAGTGGACGCCGGCGCTCGCGGATCTGGCTCGCGACGCGGATCTGTTCATCTGCGAGTGTTACACCTTCGACAAGTCCGTGCCGTCCCACCTGCGCTACGCCGATCTGCGGCGTGAGCTGCCGGCCCTGGGCGCCCGACGCGTCATCCTCACTCACCCGGGACGGGACATGCTGTCCAGGCTGGCCGAGGTGGACGCAGAAGTCGCGGAGGACGGCCAGGAGATCGTTTTGTAAACCCGGAGCTCAGTTGTGTTGACAACGGGCCCGCCAAGGTGGCGCCGGGCTTCAGCCCGGCCAACGCGGGCCCGGGCAGGCCTGAAGGCCTGCGCCACATCACCAACAAAGGAACTCCGGCAGGCGCTTCACAGGGTCTTCAGGAATTCCAGCAGATCTTCCCGCTGCTCGCGCGTGAGCTCGCTCCCGTACAAGTGGCCGCCATTCCCGTTGCCGCGGACGCGCGTGTCGAACTTCACGCCCTCGCGTTCGGCGTCGGGCCCGCGCCAGACGAAGCCGAGATCCTGCCAGTCGTAGACGTCTGTACGCCCGGTGGTACTCGAGCGGACGCTCGTCCGGGAACAGCAGCGCCCGCAGCGTCGGCACCGATCCGTTGTGCAGGTACGGCGCCCGGATCCAGATCCCGTCGAGCGGCATGTTCGCGTAGCCGTTGGTCTTCCGGAAGTGGGTGAACTTCCAGGGATGGCCCTCGCCGATCGTGTTCATCTTCACCGCCAGCTCCGGCGTGAACGAACGGAGCCGTTCCGGATCCGTGCCGATCTCCGAGATGTCGGTGACCTGTCCCACCCGCGCACCTCCGGGGTCGTGGCACGAGGCGCATGCCGTGCGATAGACGGCGTGTCCGCGATCGGCGCGCGCCCGATCGATGCGACCGGCCGGGAACGGCGGCGCCGGAAGGTTCTCGATCCACTGCTCGATGCGCGCCAGCGACGCGAGGTCGAGCGAGTCCGGCGTCGCCCCGGCCCCGATCGCGGCGCTCTTGTTGCGTTCCTCGACGGCGTTGTTGTTCCCGTCCCAGTGCAGCCACATGCCCCGCCGCACCCGCTGGTTCCACAGCGACGGCAGATCCACGGTTCCGACGGCGTCATCCTTCAGCACGTCGAGCGAGAGCAGCACCTTGTACGGGTTGAAGGTGTCGACGCGGCCGGGGCCCTGGGGCGGCCGCCGATCGAACCACGCGTTCTCGCGGGCGCGGTCGAGGATGCCCTGCTTCGTCCGGCTGACGACGGCGACATGGTAGAGGAGGCGATCGAACCAGGAGAATTCGGGAACTTCCCGGGAGATGGCGTCGAGGAGCGTGGACGCGTCGAAGCGCGGATCCTCGGCGCAGGCCGCGAGGAACCGGGCGTAGCCCTGCAGGTCCATCTGATGCGCCGGCATGCCCAGCACGATGCGGCGCGGTGCGCCGGGGGCCTCGCGATAGCTCCCGACGTGGCACGTGGCGCAATTGAAGCCCACCAGCGCCACCTGTCCCCCGACGTGCGTCGCGCCGATGGGACGCTGCGCCTGCGAATTCTCGTACAGGAAGCCGAGGCGCTCGTAGCCGCGGCCGGGCCTCGACGGCAACTTGTCGGCGAACACCGTCGGCAGCACCCGCCAGATGGGATACGGCACGCCCACCCGCGCTTCGGTCCCGACCGCCCCGTACTTGAAGTGCGCCAGGATGTCGTCCTGCGCGTCCACGCGCTGGTCGCGAACGGCCGTCGCCGCTGCCAGGCCCGCGGCGAGGAGGGCGGCGGCATGCCACACGGGCGATCTCACGACAGCATCCTCACGACAGCATCCCCACGTCAGGGGTCCTCATGGCAGCGTCCTCTCGACGGCGTCATCCCGACAGCGTCTTCGTGACCGTCCTCCCCGCGGTTCAGCGGAACGCCGGAGGATCGAACACCGACATGATCTCGGTCACCATCGCCTCGCGCGACGGAAAGCGCGTCTCGTCGTAGCATCCCAGCGGATTCTCGACGACGTTGACGAGGCAGCGATTGCAGTAGGTGCACGGCTTGTCGGCGCGGTCCCGGCCGCTCGAGAAGGTTCGCGGCAGGTCGGGATTCGCGATCAGCGGCCGGGCCATGCTGACCGCGTCGCAGTCGCCCTCCGTGATTGCCTTCGTGATGACCGATGCGGTCTGGAACCCGCCAGTGCAGATGACGGGGACGCTGACGGCCGCCTTGATGCGGCGCGCATCCGGAAGGTTGAGGCCCTCGATCCGGTCGGGAGGGCCCGCCGCGCGGTTCCACTGCCGGCGCACCAGCCGGCTGTTGTTGCGAAACAGGATGAAGTTGAGGAACGTGCGCTCCCCGCTCGAGATCAGCGTGTCGTAGCTCTTGGCGAGATCCTCGAGCGGCAGATCGACCCCGGCCGGGTTGCGCGGATGCGGGAAGAACGCGCCGCTCGACACGTGAATGGCGTCCACGCCCGCCTCGACGAGCCATCGGCAGACCTGGATCGAATCCTCGACGGTGTTGCCCGCCGATCCCCGGTGGAACAGCTCGACCGCGTCGGCGAACTCGGTGGCGCTGATCTTCATCTGCAGGTGGAAGTCGTCGCCGACACGCCGCCGGATCGCCTTGACGATCTCGACGACGAAGCGCGCCCGGTTCTCGAGCGAGCCTCCGTACTCGTCGGACCGATCGTTGATCGCCGAGCTGAGGAACTGCGTGATGAGATACCCGTTCGCGCCGTGCAGCTCGACGCCGTCGAGGCCCGCCTCGCGCGCACGGCGAGCGCCTTCGGCAAAGGCGGCGATGGTCGTCGCGATGTCGGCCGCGGTCATCCGCTCGCACTCGAACCCGTGCAGCGGATCCGATTTGGCGGTCGAGCTCAACCCCTTCGGAAACTCGATCCCGTTGATGTCGCGCTGGCGGCCGGCATGACTGAGCTGCAGGATGAACCGGCAGTCGTGCGCGTGCACGGCGTCACCGACGGCCCGCCAGAACGGGATGTGCCGGTCATCGTCGATCATCGCGTAGTTGGGGACGATGCGGCCGCGCAGCTGGACGGGCACGAACGACGAGACGATGGCGCCCACCCCGCCACGCGCGAACCGCGTCTCCCAGTTGATCCGCGCCTGGTTGCCCGACCCGTCGTAGTTGTCGAACCGTCCCGACATGTTCGACCGGAACAACCGGTTCTTGACGGTCAGATTGCGGAACACGAGGGGCTCGAAGATGGCCTCGAACGGCATGGGTGTCTCCTGTGCCATTTCGATAAACGCACGGCAGCGGTCAGGACGAACAGACGGCGTGGTCGGTCTGTCTTGGTCTTTGGTCGTTGGTCTTTGGTCTTTGGTCGGTCTTCGGTCGTCGGGCTACGGGCTACGGGCCCCATCGGCGGGGCTGAAGCCCCGCCCTACCGATCTTGCCGCGGCCTTACCGGTAGGCCGGACCTTTAGGTCCGGCGTGCATTGGGAGCTCACTTCAGTCTGCGGCTACGGGCTACGGACTACAGGGCTTGCGCGGAAGCGTGCTGGTTGGCCTGTAGCCAGCAGCCCGTAGCCTGTAGTCAGGACGATGTCGCTTGTCGCTGGTCACTGGTCGTTGGCTTCTGTCTTCGGCCCTGATCCCTGCTCTATTGCCCTCCCAGCGCCCGCTCGAACTCCTCGGGATGGCCGGCGCGTGGCTGTGCCTCGCGATAGTCCACGAGGCCGGCGCGGACCAGGCCTGCCAGCGACTCCTCGAGCGTGATCGAGCCGTGCTTGCGCGTGATCGTGATCTCCTGGTGGAGGTGCTGGAGCGCGTTCTTCCGGATGTGCTGACGCGCGCCGTACCCGACCATCAGCAGCTCCGCGGCCGGGACTCGCCCGCCGCCGGTCCTGGGCAGCAGCTGCTGCGTCATCATCGCCGCCAGCCCCATCGACAGCTCCTGGCGGATGGTGTTCTGGCGCTCGAGCGGAAACGAATCGGCCACGCGGGACACGGTGGACGCCACGTCCGTCGTGTGGACGCTCGAGAGCACGAGGTGCCCGGTCTCGGCCGCCGACAGCGCAATCCGCATCGTCTCGGGATCCCGCATCTCGCCGACGACGATCACGTCGGGCGCCTGGCGCAGCGCTGCACGGAGCGCGGTCGGGAAATCGGGGGCGTCGATCCCGATCTCGACCTGCTCGACCAGGCTCTGCCGGTGCGCATGCTCGTACTCCACGGGATCCTCGATGGTCACGACGTGGCGCGCCTCGCGTCGATTGATCTCGTCCACGATCGCGGCGAGCGTCGTCGACTTGCCCGAGCCGGTCGGACCACCCACGAGCACCAGGCCCCGGGTCAGCCGCGACAACTGCTCGATGCCGGGCGGCAGGTTGAGGCTGGCGAGACGCGGGACCGTGGTCGGCAGCGCGCGAATCGCCGCGGCGGCGCGTCCGCGCTCGCGATGCAGGTTGATCCGGAAGCGGCCGACGCCGGCCATCCGGTACGACGCGTCGGTGATGCCCGTCTCCCGATATTTCGCATCGGCGTGCGGGGGCAGCACCGCGCGGACGGCGCGCTCGATGCCAGGGCCGTCGAGGCGATCCTCATCGAGCGGGGTGACCCGGCCATCGATGCGGATCGCGGCGGGCGCGCCCGCGACGAGCAGCAGGTCGCTGGCGTGACGCTCGGCCAGGAGGATCAGCCAGTCGCCCAGGCGTCCGGCGTCTGCCGCCCGGCGCTCGACGTCCGGTGGCCCCTCGTCGACGGCATCCGGCACGGGTTCGCTCGCCGCACCCGCTGCCGGTCGCCCGGTCTCATACAGATCGCGAATCAGCTCGTCGAAGTCGTCGGAAGCAGGCATGCGCGTCGCCCGATCCTACTCGCACGACAGGTGTGACCGGTCCCGCCGATGGCAACTGTCGGGCCCGTCCTCGGATTGGGGACTGTCCCCGATTGGGTTTTCTGCCGAGACGGAGAAGTGCGATCGCGCTTCCTGCCCGCAGATCGCAAATTTCGGGCGCCCGGAGTTTCCGGCCCGTCGAAGTGTCGGGCGTCTGACCGAGAAGAACCACGGCAGTGAGTTTGCACTGTCAGCGCGGCGACACGGCGCAGGCTCCCGGCGCCGGTCGCGAGAACGCTGCTCATGCACGAGACCACTCACATGCCGGCCGTGGGATTCAGCATCGCCCGTTTCGTGCAAAGTGCGGCGAGGTATGTATTTGCAACCACCGCCGGCGCGGCGCTGGTCATGGGATGCACGGTTCAGCTGGCGCGCGTGGAGGGCCATAGCATGGCACCCACCCTCGTCAATCAGGATCGCCTGGTGGTCGATCGCCTGACCTACCGTATCGGAAAGCCGACACCCGGCGACATCGTCATGTTCCATGTGCCGGTCGATCCCGGTCGCCTGTTCGTCAAGCGGATCATCGCGGAAGCCGGCGACGAGGTGCGGATCCAGCACGGCGACGTGTTCGTCAACGGCCATAAGGTGGACGACCGCTTCATTCCGGACGACTTTCGTAGCCAGGAGGACTGGGGCCCCTACCGTGTCCCGGCCGACTATTACCTCGTGCTGGGCGACCACCGGAACCGGAGCTCGGACAGCCGGCACTGGGGCCCTGTCCGCCGGGACGCGATCATCGGGCGGGTCCACGCCAGATGGTGGCCCCTCAGCACGGCGGCGATGTTCTGATCGGTCGTCAGTCTTCGGTCTTCGGGTCGCTGGTCAGTTGGGCGTCGGACTACGGCGCTGCGGACTACGGTCTTGCAGAAGTCGCTCTTCGTTCTTCGGTCTTCGTTCTTCGGTCTGCTTTTCGGCGGGGCTGAAGCCCCGCCCTACCGATCTTGCCGCGGCCTCACCGGTAGGCCGGACCTTTAGGTCCGGCGGCATTGGGAGCTCACTTCGGGCTGGCTGCGATCATTCAGCGATCTCCGGCAGGGTCGAGTGGCGCATCTGGATCGGGGTCGCCTTGCGGCGCAGGCGGATGTTCAGCATCTCGACACCCACCGAGAAGGCCATCGCGAAGTAGATGTAGCCCTTGTCGATGTGCTGACCGAATCCCTCGGCCACCAGCATGACCCCGATGAGGATGAGGAACGCCAGGGCCAGCATCTTCATCGTCGGATGACGCGCCACGAAGTCGCTGATCGGTCCGGCGAAGACCAGCATCACCGAGGCGGCCGCGATCACGGCGACGATCATGATCGGCACGTGCGGCGTCATCCCGACGGCGGTAATCACCGAATCGAGCGAGAACACGATGTCCACGACCATGATCTGCGCGACCACCGCGGCCAGCGAGATCCGCCGGGCGCCGGCCGAGATCGTGTGGTCCTCGCCTTCGAGCTTGTCGTGAATCTCGAAGGTGGCCTTGCCGATGAGGAAGAGCCCGCCGCCGATGAGGATCAACGACTTGCCCGACAGGCTGCCGCCGAACAGCGAGATCAGCGGCGTGGTCAGGCGCATCACCCACGTGATGCTGAGCAACAGCAGGATGCGCGAGATGACGGCCATCCCGATGCCCAGCTGCCGCGCCCGCGACTGCTCGGGCTTCGGCAGCTTCCCGGCCAGAATCGCGATGAAAATGACGTTGTCGATGCCGAGGATGATCTCGAGCGCCGCGAGCGTGAGGAGCGAGATCAGGCTTGCCAGGCTCAGGAGCTCCGAGCTGCCGGCCACCGACTCGGCGAGCGCGTTCGGCGCCGCGATCGAGAGCACGAATGAAAGCGTGAGCGCGAAAGCGGGAAACGCGTAGGCCACGAGTACCTCGGGCGCGCATTCTATCAGCCCGTCAGCCGCGGCCTGGCGAGGCAACGCGGCTCGGGCGTTACACTTGTCACGCACATGGCCGAGATCCCCGAGGCCGAGCCTGACTACTTCCGCGAGCCGGTGACGGACGTCCCGCCACCGGCGCCCGATCCCGCCGCCTCCCGGCGGCCGTCGGTTCCGAAACTCGTCGTCGCCCTTCGGAACTATTCGTTCGCAACATTCGTGTCAGACGCTGGGGCCGGCATCACGGTCGGGCTCGTGGCGCTGCCGCTCGCGATGGCGTTCGCGATCGCGTCCGGGCTGCCTCCCGAAGCCGGCGTCTACTGCGCGGTCGTGACCGGCTTCCTCATCTCCGCGCTGGGCGGCTCGATGGTCCAGATTGGCGGGCCCACGGGCGCGTTCGTCGTCGTGGTCTCGGGCATCGTCGCGCAGCACGGGGTGGACGGGCTCTTCATGTGCACGATGATGGGCGGCGTCATGCTCGTCGTGCTCGGCGCCACCGGCATGGGGAGCGCAATCAACTTCATCCCGCGCCCGGTGGTCGTGGGCTTCACCAACGGCATCGCCATCGTCATCGCGAGCACGCAGATCCGCGACTTCTTCGGCCTCACCGTCGGCGCGATGCCCGGCGATTTCGCAGGCCGGATGATGACACTCGCGGGGAGCTTGCCGACCCTGTCGTATTGGGCGACCGCCGTCTCGCTGGTGACTCTGTCCATCCTCGTCCTGTGCCTCGTCAAGAAGACGGCCGTGCCGGGGACGATCGTCGTGCTGCTCGGCGGCACGCTCCTGTCGGCGGTGTTCGGCATGCCCGTGGAAACCATCGAGTCCCGGTTTGACGGCATTCCCGGCGGGCTTCCGCAGCTGCGGATCCCCGCCTTCCGCGCCGACCTGCTGCTGTCGCTGCTGCCCTCCGCATTCACGGTGGCCATGCTCGGGGGCATCGAGTCGCTGATGTCGGCGGTCGTCGCCGACCGGATGAGCGGCGACCGGCACAACCCGAACGTGGAGCTCGTGGCGCAGGGCGTTGCCAACATCGCCTCGCCCCTGTTCGGAGGCCTGCCGGCCACGGGTGCGATCGCGCGCACCGCGACCAACATCCGCTCGGGAGCGAAGACGCCGGTGGCCGGCCTGATCCACGCCCTCACGCTGCTGGTGGTACTGCTCGTGGCGGCACCGCTGGCCGGCTACATCCCGATGCCGGTGCTCGCGGCCATTCTGCTGGTGGTCGCCTGGAACATGGGCGACTGGGAGGAGATTCCCGACATCTTCCGGACCAGCCTCACCGACGCGGCCGTCTGGCTCGTCACGCTGCTGCTCACCGTCTTCGCCGATCTGACACAGGCCGTCGAGGTCGGCATGGCGCTCGCCGCGCTGCTCTTCATCCGCCGCGTGACGACGACGACCGACGTCGCGCAGGTGACCGACGAGTTCATCGCCCGCACGCGTCCCGACATGCTGCAGGACAAGGAGATCCCGCCGTACGTCGCCGTCTTCCGCGTGACCGGGCCGCTGCTCTTCGGGAGCACGGACAAGCTCGATCTGGTGCGGGATCGGCTCGACGGCCTGCCGCCGATCGTGATCCTGCGGCTGCGCTACATGACGGCGATCGACGCCACGGGGCTCCGTGCCATCGAGGATCTGGCGGCGTCGGTGCGCGCGTCCAATCGGGTGTTCCTGGTCTCCGGCGCGCGGGAGCAGCCGCGGGCGCTGATGACGCGGGCCCGCTTCGACTGGCACGTTGGACCGGCCAACGTCTGCCCGACCTACGACGATGCCCTCGCACGCGCGGCGATGATCTACGAAGATCGCTTCAGCGGCACCTGGCCTCGCGTGTGAGCCACCCTACGCCGACTTGCGGGCTTTCTTCTTGGCGCCGGCGGCTTTCTCGGCCGACGGCTTGAGATCGGCCTTCGCGGGCTTCTTCTTCGCCTCGCTGACCGTGGCCAGGCTCTTGCGCAGCGCTTCCATGAGGTTGACCACCTTCTGCGGGGCTTCCTCTTCCGTCGCGACGATTTCCTCGCCGGCCACCTTCGCGTCGATGATGCGCCGGAGCTCGGCCTGATAGTCGTCGCGGTAGGTGCGGAGATCCAGCTCGCTTTCGAACGTGGACACCACCTGCCGCGCCAGCTTGACCTCGTCGGGCTTCACGCTCGCCGGCAGCAGGTCGTATTCGGACACCTCGCTCATCGCCCGAATCTCGGCGGCCTGCCGCATCGTGTACATCACGAGCCCCTTCTCCCGCGCCTGGACGGCCACCAGGTACTCGCGGCCGTAGAGCGCGACCTTTCCGATGCCGACCTTGCCGCTCATGCCCTCGCGGATCACCGCGAAGGCATCGGCGGCCACCTGCGAGTCCGGCGCCAGGTAGTAGGGCCGCTCGAAATAGATCGGATCGAGCGCCTCGGCTTCCGCGAACTGCACGAGGTTGATGACGCGCGTGGACTCGGGCCTCACCTTCGCAATGTCTTCCTCGGTGAGGACGACATACCGGCCCTTCTCGAACTCGTAGCCCTTCGACCAGCTCGGTGTTGGCCACCTCGCGCTCGCACGTCGGACACCAGCGCTTCTGCTGGATCCGCGTCTGGCACTCGGCGTGGAGCTGGTTGAAGCTGATCGTGGCGGCCGAGTCGGTGGCGGGAAACACCCGCACGGGGATGTTCACCAGGCTGACCTTCAAATAACCCTTCCAGGTGGGACGCGCGGCCATGGCACTCTCCAATCGCGGAACGGCCGGGGTATCGGACGCCGACTCTCCCGAGTTTAGAATCCTCCGGTGGCCAGGACCAAATCGGGCACGATCGCGTGGCGCGACGACCCGGCGCGTGTCCGCCCCATGCTGGCGACGGTCACGACCGACCCGCCCGACAAGGACCTCGAGAATCCCTCCTTCGTCTACGAGCCGAAATATGACGGCATCCGGGCGCTGGTCGCGCTCGAGCCGGGCCAGCCCGCGCCGCGCCGTCCGCATCTGGTCGCGCCTCGGGAACGAGAAGACGAACCAGTTCCCTGAAGTGGTCCGCGGCCTGAAGGACTTCGGAAAGCGGCTGAAGCGTCCGGTCCTGCTCGACGGCGAGATCGTGGCGCTCGACGCCCGCGGCGAGCCCGCCGGCTTCCAGAGGCTCCAGGGACGCATGCATCTGACCGGCGGCCACGACATCGACCGCGAGTCGCGTCTCCAGAACGCCGCGATCATCGTCTTCGACATGCTGCGCGATGGTCCCGACGATCTGCGGCCGCTCCCGCTGACCGATCGCCGGGCGCGGCTGGAGCGGCTCTTCGGTGCGTCGGGCTCGTCGGTCGTCCGGCACGGCGAGTTCGCGGCCGGCGACGGCCGGCGGCTCTTCAAACAGGCGCGCTCGGAAGGTTGGGAAGGGTTGCTGTCGAAGCGGGCGGACTCGGTGTACCAGAGCGGCAAGCGCAGTCCGGACTGGCGAAAGCTCAAGATCCTCCACGAAGAGGAATTCGTCATCGGCGGATGGACCGATCCCCGCGACACGCGTCCCCACTTCGGCGCCCTCCTGCTCGGGGCGTTCGAACCGCGATCCGGGCGGCTGCGCTACGTGGGACACGCGGGCACCGGCTTCACGATGAAGGAGCTGGCGCGGGTGCACGGCCTGCTCACCGCGCGTCGGATCGATCGGTCTCCCTTCGGCAAGCTGCCCTCGACCAACGAGCACCCCCACTGGGTTCGCCCCGACCTGGTCGCGCAGGTGCGATTCACCGAGTGGACCGACGAGGGCGTGCTGCGTCACCCCGTCTATCTCGGGCTGCGTGAAGATGTGGATGCCAGGACGGTCGTCGCGAAGAACGCGGCGCGCAGGACGCCGCTGGTTCGCGTGGACGCGACCACCGGGACGGGAGCGCGCGCGCCTGACGCGGCCGCCGCGCCCCGCTCACGCCAGCGCCAGCGCGCCGCAGCGGCTCCTGTGAGACGCCGGGATCCGGCGCTCGACGCGATCGCCGATCGGCTCTCCGAGCTCGAAGAGGCCAAGCGCGACGGAACGCTGGCCCTCCCCGACGGCCGTTCGCTCGATGTCACGAACCTGGCCAAGGTCTTCTGGCCCTCGGAGGGACTGACGAAAGGCGATCTGCTGCGCTACTACGTCCGGGCATCGCCGTGGCTGCTGCCGGCGGTCGCCGATCGCCCGCTGGTGATGAAGCGCTTCCCGAACGGGGTGAAAGGCAAGGCGTTCTACCAGCAGCGCGCGCCCGACGAGGCGCCGTCGGGCATCCGCATCGATCGCATTGCCGACGACGGAGAGCCGGACGGCGACGATGCCGCGGCTGATTGGCGGCTCGCTGCAGACGCTGCTCTACATGACGCAGCTCGCCGCGCTGTCGCAGGACCCCTGGTTCTCGCGCGTGCCGTCGCTCGAACGCGCCGACTACGTCGCGCTCGATCTCGATCCGATGCCGGGCGTGCCGTTCCAGCAGGTGCTGGACGTCGCCCGTTGGGTCCACGACGAGGTCGAATCGCTCGGCGTCCCCGCCTTTCCGAAGACGTCGGGATCGTCGGGCTTGCACGTCTACATTCCGCTGCCGCGCGACACGCCGTACGAGTCGGGCCTGCTGCTCTGTCAGATTCTCGCGACGCTGGTCGCGATCAAGCATCCCCGTCAGGCGACCGTGGAGCGATCGGTGGGCAAGCGCGGGCGCACGGTCTACGTCGACTATCTGCAGAACATCGAGGGCAAGACGCTCGCGACCGCTTACAGCGCCCGCGCGAGCGAGTTCGCCGGCGTCTCGACGCCGCTCACGTGGGACGAGATCCAGGAGGGCGTCGAGCCCGCGGAGTTCACGATTCGCACCGCACTGTCGCGGTTCGAGCAGCTGCCGGATCTGTGGACGCCGGTGCTCGAAGGGCCGCCGGTCGATCTGCACGGCGTGCTGGAGCGGCTGGCCGGCAACGCCACGCGTTGACCGCTCTCGCCTCGGCCGTCACTGCGACTGGAGCGCGCGGCCGGGATCGAGGGCCGCGGCACGCCTTGCGGGGATGTAGCTCGCCGCGACGGCCACCGCCATCACGAGCGCCGCGACCGCGCCGAACGTCACCGGATCGCGGGGCGTCACGCCGTAGAGCTGCGCCGCGATGAACCGGCTGAGCGCCAGCGCCGCGGCCATCCCGGCCACGAGGCCGAACAGCACCGGAATCAGCGCCTGCCGGACCATCATCCGCGTCACGTCACGCGGCTGTGCGCCGAGCGCCAGCCTGATCCCGATCTCCTCTGTGCGCTGTGCCACCGAGTACGCGATGACGCCGTAGATGCCGATCGCGGCGAGCGCGAGCCCGATGATGCCGAGCGTGGTCAGCAACAGCGTGTTGAACCGCGCCGTGGCCGTCGATCCGTCGAGGCGGGCTTCCATCGTGTCGACGTCGAACAGCGGCACGCCGCTGTCCACCTGCGTCAACGCCTGCCTCAAGGGCTGCGTCATCGCGGCGGGGTCACCCGTCGTCCGGACGACCACGAACATCGTCCGCTGGATCCACTCCCACGCGACGGCGGGCACCTGATCGATCGGCAGGTAGAACTCCGGCGCGGGATCGATCGCGGGACCTCGCGATCGCACGTCGCCGGCGACACCGACGACCGTCTTGAAGTCCGGCGACTTGCCGTCGGGTCCGGCCTCGCAGCAGGCGACGCGCTTCCCGACCGGATCCTCGTTCGGCCACGCGCGATCGGCGAACGCGCGGCTCACGATCATGACCTTCGGCGCGCCCGCGCGATCGTCGGGCGTGAAGGCCCGGCCGCGCGCCAGGGGCACGCGCATCGCCGTGAAGAATTCCGGCGTCACGATCCGCAGCCGGGCGTCGATCGCGCTCGCGGCCTCGATCGGCCGGCCCTCGGGAATCAAGCCGTTCGAATTGCCTCCGCTGCCGAGCGGGGCCTGTGAGACGACGGCGACCGCCGTCGCGCCGGGCAGCTGGCGCGCTGCCCCGACGAGCTGCTCGAACGCGCGCACGACGCTCGCCCTTTCGGTGTACGTGTCGCGCGGCAGGCTGACGCGCGCGCTGAGCACGCCGGACGGCTCGAAGCCCGGGTCCACGCGCTGCAAGGCGAGCGCGGTGCGAATCAGCAGCCCCGACCCGAGCAGCAGCAGGAGCGCCAGCGCCACCTCGGCGACGATGAGCGTCTGGCGGATACGATCGCGGGCGACGCCCATCCCGTGGCTGCGGCCGGCCTTCAGCACGTCCTGCGCGTCGGGACGTGCCGTGCGCCACGCGGGGACGAGACCGAACAGCAGGCTGCTCCCGACCGCGATGGCGCCGGCCAGCAGAATCGTGGATCCGTCGACACGGGCCTGCTCGAGGCGCGGGACGCCGGCAGGACTCAGCTCCACGAACGCCCGCACGGCAAGATGGGCGACGGCCAGGCCGACAGCCGCCCCCGTCCCCGCGAGCACGACGTTCTCGGTGAGCAGCTGCCGAATCAGACGGGGACGCCCGGCGCCGAGCGCCGTCCGGACCGCGAGCTCTTCCGCGCGCGTGGCGCCGCGCGCGAGGAGCAGGTTCGCCACGTTGCCGCAGGCGATGAGCAGGACGAGCGTCACTGCGGCGAGCAGCAGGTAGAAGCGATCGCGCACGCCATCCACGTAGTCTTCCAGGAGCGGCGTCACCGACGCGCTGCGCTGCGCGTTGTAACGCGGCTGCTCCGCCGCGAGCTGCGCCGCCACGACGGTCAGGCGGGCTTGCGCCTCGTCCATCGTCGTATCGGAGCGCAGCCGTGCGACGACGCGCAGATAGTGCCGATCGAAGTTCGTGCGATCCTCCGCCTGGAACGCGATCGGCACCCAGAGCTCCTCGCCGTCGTTGGTGAAGTCGAACGCCGCCGGCATGACGCCCACGACCCGATAGGGCCGGCCGTCGAGGCGCACGTCCCGATTGACGACGGCCGGATCGGCGCCGAAGCGTCGCGTCCACAGCCGATGGCTGAGCACCACGACCTGCTCGCTCCCGGGCCGGTCGTCGCTCGCGCCGAGCGCGCGGCCCTGCAGCGGCGGCACGCCGAAGACCTCGAAGAACCCGCCGCTCACGCGAGCGCCGAGCACGCGCTCCGGCGAATCCCCCTCGGCCAGGCTGAAATTGCTGTACCGGATGCCGGCGATGGCCTCGAACACACGCACGCGATCGGTCCAGGCCAGCAGGTTGCCCACGGACACGTTGCTCGGGCGCTCGCGCCACAGCTCCATGACGCTGACCAGGCGTTCGGGCGCCGGCACCGGCAACGGCCTGAGCACGACGGCGTTGACGAGGCTGAAGACGGCGGCGGTGCCGCCAATCCCGAGCGCGAGCGTGAGGATCGCGATGGCGGCAAACCCGCGATGGGTCAGCAGCTGGCGGATTCCGAATCGAACGTCGCGAAGGCACTCGTCCACGTACTCGCGGCGCTGCATGCGGCGCTCCGTTTCCCGGCCAAGCTTGCGGCAGGTGCGATTGGCGGTTCGCAGATCGCCGAAGCGCCGAAGCGCTTCGGCACGGGCTTCGGCCGGCGACCATCCGCGATCGACGTATTCGCGGGTTCGCATCTCCAGATGGAACGCGAACTCCTCGTCGACGTCGCGGTCGACGCTCGGCCGGAACAGCTTCGAGCGCGTCGTCAGTCTGCGCATGGCGACCTCCGGCCCTGGTCCGCTCCGGCGGCGAATGGGCCGTCCAGCGAGGGGACGCGAATCGGTTCGCCCATCACGCCGGCAGGAGGATGCGAGAGACGATGGTGACGAAGGTTTGCCACTGCCGCGTCTCGTACCTGAGGCGGGCGCGGCCGTCGGGCGTGAGCCGATAGAGCTTGGCGCGGCGCCCGAGCTCGGACGTGCCCCACTCGGCCTCCAGCCAGCCGCGTTGTTCGAGCCGGTACAGGGCCGGATAGAGCGACCCGTCCTCGATGTCGAGCGCCTCGCCCGCAGCCGTTTCGATGGATCGGGCGATGGCGTATCCGTGCAGTGGGCCGCGCACGAGCGTGCGCAGGATCAGCGCGTCGAGCGTGCCGTGCAAGAGGGCATTGACGGTCGTGTCCATGGTGCGTGAGTCCGGATCGGAGATAGCAAGATTGTCTTGGTATCGTACCCATCGATAACCAGATAGTCAAGGTATCGTCCGGCGCGGGGGAACCGGGGGCGGTATCACGATCCGGCGCGCGGGCCCGCAGGGCGCGCCACGTGCTATCCTTCGCGATTGTCCCGTTCGCGCCCGTAGCTCAGTTGGATAGAGCGTCGGCCTTCGAAGCCGCAGGTCGCAGGTTCGAGCCCTGCCGGGCGCGCCATCTCGCCGTTGGCGAGATGGCTGCCCCCGGCCAGGCTCTTGGCGTCTGCTCCGGCTGCGCCTCCGCAGACCGAGCCCTGTGACCGACGCGCCCGCGCCACTGGCGAGAGGCTGCCCCCGCCAGGTTCGGCGTTTGCTCCGGCTGCGCCTCCGCAGACCGAGCCCTGTGACCGACGTGCCCGCGCCACTGGCGAGAGGCTGCCCCCGGCCAGGCTCTTGGCGTCTGCTCCGGCTGCGCCTCCGCAGACCGAGCCCTGTGATTGCCGCGCCCGCGCCACTGGCGAGAGGCTGCCCCCGCCAGGCTCTTGGCGTCTGCTCCGGCTGCGCCTCCGCAGACCGAGCCCCGCCGGCACCGATCACGGCCCTCGGGTGTGCTAGGCTTGACGGCTGCATCGACGCTTGCCCACGAGCTCCAGGACGTGGGCCGCGGGAAGACACTCGGCCTTCACCCGCCAACGGGAGACAGGTTTCCTGACGCATCAGTCGTTGCGCCCGTAGCTCAGCTGGATAGAGCGTTGGCCTCCGGAGCCAAAGGTCGCAGGTTCGAATCCTGCCGGGCGCGCCACTTCCAAACAGCCACTAAGTCGTTTCAGGACAAGCGGTAGCGCCTTGAGCACACGCGCCGGCGTGCGCGTGCCCAGAAGGGGCCTCTGACCCGCTGACTGACAAATGACTGACAATCGGGAGCGGCTCACGGCAGTCTCCTGTGGTCTCTAATGGCCCACCGCACGCAGTTGGCGGCGGCGCTCCCAGACCCCAGTCATGGCCTTGCGCAGTTCCTCGTCCGTGATGTTGAGGTAGCGCTGGGTTTGCTTGACGTCGGCATGGCCGAGCATCAACTGGATGATGCGGATGTCGACGCCGTCCGCCAGCAGTCGGCAGGCGCCTTCATGTCGCAGGTCGTGCCAGTGCAGGTCGATCGCGCGCAGCTTGGCCCGGTCGACGCGGGCGCCCGGCTTCGCGCGTGTGGTGTCGTGCCCGTTCGCGAGGAGCAGCAGCGACTCCCAGGCGGTCTTGAAGCTGTCCTGGAACTCGCCCTCGGATCCGCCGAAGACGTACGCGCTCGGACCGAGCTTCGCTCGCCGCGCGAGGATCGGCGCCAGGCGACCGTGCGGGTCGAAGGGGATGCGGCGATTCTCCCCGTCCTTCGCGTGCGCCCCGGGAATCGCGATCTGGTGCTGCTCCCGGTCCACGTGACGGTTCTGAATGCGCAGCATCTCCCCCTGGCGGCAACACGTCTCGAGTGCGCCGACGATGCGGTCGTGCATGGCCGAGCCGACCCACCGATGCTCGGGGCTGTTCATCGCCAGGGCGGCCTCCAGCAGCCGCTGCTCTTCTTCCACACCGATCCGGCGATCGCGCTTCGTCTCGTCCCTCGCCTTGATGCTCACCCCGAACCGGTGAAACGGCGACGTCTCCAGGAAGGGCGGATCCTGGAAGCGCCCCCAGTTGATGGCGGCCCTTAGCGCGCTGAGTGCGCGATTCACCGTCGCGACTTCGTGGCCCTGCCGGAACGCCGCCTTGAAGCGCAGAGCGGGCTCCGGCTTCTCGAGCGCCGTCGCCGGCAAGTCGCCGAGCACGGCTTTGAGCGCGGTGAGGCGCGACTTGAGCGTCACGGCGCTCCGGAGCGCCTCAGCCTGCACGTGCTGCACGAAGTACCGGTCCAGGAACTCGGCGACCGTGAGCTCACTCACCGCCGCTGGCTGGGTGATTGGCGCCACGCGTGGATCGCGGCCCGCCATGATTTCGGCGAGGAACCGCGGTTCCCAGACGCGCTCCGCCGTCTGCTTCGACATCACCGTTTCGGTGGCGCCGCGCGCGACGGCGAAGTCGTCGACGCGCATGCGCCAGCGCCGCCCGCCGTGCATCAGATCGAACCACCAGGGATGCTCACACCGTGGACTACCCCGACAGCCCTTCGGTTTGCAGATCTTGCGTACAGCCATGGGCTCCTCCTCCGAGAAGACGACGGCGGGACGGACCATCCGTCCGGGTCGCTCCTCGATCTCGACAGGTCGTAGGCGCGCCTCGCGCAATCCAATCCTGGACGTCGGCCGCGTGAAAGCGCCAGCTGCGAACCCCGAATCGCTGGCGCGACAGCTGGCCGCACAGATACGCACGTCTGACGGTCTCTTCGTGGCAGCCGATGATCGCCGCCACCTCGAAGACCGTCAGCAGCCGGTGCGGAAGCTCGCTCGACGACGGCTGACGCCGGTGCTGCGCTGAATTCCTGGACCTCCGGCTCATGACGTTCCCTCCACAGGGTTTCGCGCCTCGCATCGCATTACCCGGACCATCACAACCGCTTTCCCTGGCTCGTCGAAGGCCCGGTCAAGGCCGTCAGCCTCGCGTCAGCGAGGTCGAGCGAAGCGAGAGCCTTGACCGGGACGAGACGAGCCGGACAATGGCCGCGGTGATGGTCCGGTCGCGCGGGGCGCCAAGCCGAACGCGACGGGCGGCAGGCTCGTCGAGGGCCCGTCGGCACGGACCGCAGGTCGCGTGCGTCAGGTGCCCTGACGCTGCGGAAGGCCGAACGGCATCCGTTCAGCCAGGCAGCGCGCGGAGCCGGGCGGTCGTGCTGGGCGAGCATCGCGCCGCACGCCGAGCGGCTCCGACTATCGAATCAACGCGGTCCCGAGTGGCCTCGTGCAGCACGAAGTGGTCTCGGCGTACGTCGTCGACGTTCTACTTGCGCTTGGTGCGATAGGCGGCATGCGCGAGTCGCACCGAAGCGCGTGGCGGAACCGTTGGTCCGCCCTTATCGGTGCTTCTTCCGCCGCGCCTCCAGGAGGGACGGGGTGAAGCGCCTTCATGCGAGGGACTCGGCATGAAGGGGTGGCGCTGGGCCAATGACTACCTTGATCGAAAATTACTCCTCCCAGCGATGTCTGTCAAATCCTCGAGTTCGCTTGTTAACGCGAAGCGATGCCCGCCGACGGGTCGCGACGATCAGTCAACGCTGCGGGGTCACTCAGGAACCATTTTGGTGGAACCAGAACAGCGTCAGTTGGAATCCAGTGATCAGCTGGCTGCGCGGATTGAGCGTTTGAAGTCTGCGGACTGGCGAGGTATTCGCGTTCATGCCGGCGGATAGGCCGCGAGGGCGGCGTCGCCAGCGTGAGCAGGTTGCCGTCAGGATCACGGACCTGCGCCAGCTTCGAGTAGTCGCCCTCCATGTCGTCCCCGAGAACGATCCCCTGGCCCTGCAGCCTGCGGCGCTCGGCCGCGACGTCACCGACCACAAGGAACATCACGCCCCTGCCGGCGATATCGTCGTCGGTGAAAGCGCTACCCCGCACTGGTCGAAGAGCTCCCACTGCATCAGTGTGTCCATCGGTCGGTAATCCGGTCCACGACCGAACAGCTCGTATACCAGGCTTCAGCCATCGCAAGGTCTGCAGTGAGTAACGCGGTGTAGACCTTCTGCAGTTTCATCTGTTCTTCTCCAATCGACTCGGAGCCGTACCCGCAAACATCGATTGTGATAGGACTGTGATACGTCAGGCTCAAGCCTCGACGAATTTCGAGGTTTACGGACGTATAGGGAGTAATCGTCTTCGCAAGCTGAGTACTCCATTCAGGATTTACGGTGACGTATTTTCTGTTCATGCGGCCGGCCGCACCGCCGCCAGTTTGGCGAGGAGCTGCTGCAGGTCGCCCCGTGAAAGTCCAGCGAAATGGTTGCGCCGTCGCCTGATAGCGGTGTTGAAAAGCCAGCGCACGCGTGGAGGCCAACCGATCGGCGTCTTGCGAGACGACAACGACAGAGGTGATGGCAACCAGTCACGTCGATAGTTGTCGACGACTTCGAACCCGCCTTACACAGTTTCTACACAGTTCGCGCTTTCACTTGGCGCTGTGCGTCGGAGGTTCGTCGGTTACGCGTTCGCAGTATTGGTCCTGGTCGCTCTGAAGAGGCTGCGCGGCTTCGCAGGGTATCGCGGTACGGGACTCGAGGAGCGCCGAGGCGACCGATTGGAAGACACCGACGCCGGCTCGCGTTCGTGCGATGGTCTATTTCTTCTTCTCGAATGCAGCAATTTCCTCCGCCAGGATCGGTATCGCCATGTTGATCGTCTCCTGTCCGAAGGACGTGGCGATCTTCAGCGTCTCCATGATCTCTTCCATGGTCGCCCCCAGGGCCAGGGCGCCCTTGATGTGGCGCCGCGTGCCGGGCGCATACATGTGCGTGACCGACGCGTCCAAGGCGATGCTGAGCAGTTCGACGAACTTCGGTTGGAGAGTCTTGCCGTCGTAAATGCCCCCGACGGCCGCAAAGAACTGATCGGTCCACAGCGGGTCAAGGTTGAAGAACGGATCCCAGGCCGTATTCCAGAGTCCCTTCGCCTTCATCATGTCGGCCGAAGGAGTCGCGACTCTCTTGACAGTGGGGGTCTTCCCGGCCGCCTTGCCCTCCTCGAGCAGCATCGGTGCGCCGAGACTGCACGAATGGATCGCCATGAACGCCGCCCCCTCGATCACCAACTGGATCTCGTTTCGGGTGGCGCCCGCTTGCAGCGCGGCCCTGATGCGACGGCGCGTGGGTTCCGGCTGCAGATTTGTGCAGGCGACGTTCAGGCCAACGCAGATGAGCTCGATGGTCTTGATGTCTAGAACACCGTTCGTCCAGGGATTCGTGTTCACCTTCAGGTATGCATCGGCCTTGGCGGGGTCCCATTCCCGAATGATGTCGATGGCCTTGTTCTGCGTCGATTCACCCGCCGTCTCGGCGGGAGTTGAGGCGACCTTGGTCTGCGGGCTTGCCATGGCAAGCCCGCTGAGACCGAGGGCGCTGCTCTCAAGAAATTCGCGCCGTTCCACCAGAGTCCTCCTTGGGCCGTGTTGCAACGTCGTGTGCGGGGCCGATCGCGCGCAGCTCCAGTTGTCCGGTCAGTTCGTGCAAGGGATAGTCGCGCCTGGGCCGCCGCTCGCCGGGTCAGAGGTCGCCTCAGTCAGCTTCCGCTCTGCGCTTCGCGGCTCAGCGCGTCCATGCAGTCATCACTTGCGCTTCCCGACGTCCGCCTTCGCCGCCTCACGTCGATTCAGCTGATCGGTGAGCAGACGGTAGGTGATGTAGTACTTGTAGATGTTGCTGACGTATGTGACCGTTTCGCGACCGATCCGCTCCGAGGCGACGCGTTCGACGTTGTTGAACCAGACATTGGGATCGAGCCCTCGCGTCGCTGTTTCGCGCCGGAGCTGTCGCAGGCGTCCCGGGCCCGCGTTGTAGGCGGCGAATGTCATCAGCGCCTTGTTCAGGTCGTCCATGGGCTCGTCCTTGAAGTACTGGTCCATCATGAAGCGCATGTACTTCACGCCGGCGTGGATGTTCGGCTCGACCTGTGAGATGTCGCCGACGTTCAGTTCCTTCCCGGTTGGCGGCATGACCTGCATCAGGCCGATTGCGCCCACTGGACTCTTGACGCTCTGGTCCAGCGTCGATTCCTGATAGCCCTGCGCTGCCATCAGCAGGTAGTCCACCTTGTCCTCGGCCCCGTACTTCTTGAAGATCTGGACCACGGTCTCGAGCTTCTTCCGCTCGGCGTCAGCCGCGGCGTTCTTTACGTACTTGGTGTTCTGGAGATAACGGCGTTCGACCGTGTTCCGAAAGGCGTCGCCCTTCTGGTGCTTGCGGAGCCATCCGTTGACAGCCTCCCGAAACTTGGGGTTTTCCTTGCGAAAGGCGACGGCCAGGCGACCGCCGGTGCGCACGGCGACGTCTTTGTGAACCGCGATGCCAGTGAACACCTGGCTCCAGAACTCGGCCAGGTAGTCGTCCACGACCGTGATCGGGGCTATGCCCGCGTTGACCATCTCGAGGACGTCGTCGTCTTCGAGCACCTCGGGAGCCACGTCGATGATCACCGCGGGCTTTCCACGTCCTTTCAATTGGTCGTTCAGCTTGGTGAGGGTGTCGTAATATGCGCTGGCCTTTCGGACGAACACCTCCCGGCCAGCCAGATCGTCCACCGTGGCGATCGGCGGCGCTCCCGGTCCGGTGACCACCACCTGGCTCACATTGGTGCGTGTCGGCTCCGAGAAGGCCGCAATCGCCTCCAGTTCGGGCCTGACCGTCACCATCGCCGCGATCATGTCCACCTTGCCCTTCAAGAGGGATGGAGCCAGCTGATCGCGCGACATCGGCACGATCAGCACGTGCACCTTGAGGTTGCCAGTCTTGAGGTCCGCATTCAGATCGGTCTCGAACAACTTGAGCGCCTCGTACGTCAACCCGCGCTCTTGCCCCTTGTCGATGAAATAGTGCGTGCGGTTGAACGTCACCCCGACGCGAATCGCGCGGCGCTTGACGATCTCGTCGAAGTCTCCGGTGAACGGCTTGTCCGCCACCTGCCGCACCGCTTCGGGGAGGGCATCCATCGGCGAGGCGGTGTCCGGGATGGGCGCATCGGCGTTTTCCGGTGCCGCCGCCGATGCTGCCGGAGTGGCGGTGGCCGGCGATGGCGCCTCCTTATCACGACATGCCGTGAGGGCCGTCACCACCAGCAGCGCGACAACTCCGCGACACGTGCTCGATTGCCTGAATGCAGATTCGACGAGTACGTCCCTTCGGTCGCGTTGTTGGTGGAGGACATCGACACGTCCATTTCCATCGATCGCCGGGGAATCAGGACGTTTCGCCGCAGCGATGGGCCTCAGGGCCGTTGCTACGGCTGGCCCCGGATTGCGGGCTCCCCGCACGGCATATCGGGGGCGATCCTTTCATGAACCTCCGAAAAAGACCATGAATGACGGCTGCAACGCCTCGTAGCACCACCAGCTGAGCACAGCCTGTGCCAGGGCGGAATAGCCCCGGCCGCGGCAGTCTGCAGTTGAGTGGCCCCCAAGGCCTCCGGTAAACTGTTGTTACCACCAGGGCCGCGTCGTCGATGCAAAGCGCGCGCGACAGATCATCGAGGCAGCCCTCGGGCATTGAAGGTCACCTACACCGAAGGCGCGGTCGCCGACATTGTCGAGGCGATCACCTACCTCAACGAACGGAACCCGACGGCAGCCGCGATTTTCGACGCTGAGATCGCGCACTGCGTTGAACGCTTGGCAGCGCGGGAGTTTGACGGTCCGGTTTCACGTCTTCGATCCGGGGCCGTCGTGCGCAGTTGGGGCGTGCCGCCGTTCCGCATCTACTATCAGCGCCATCCGTCAAGAGCCGACCACTGTTCGGGCGCGTTGAGGCGCAGCTGGCCGCCATGAGCTGTGATCGGGCCACGCGCGCCCATCGTGTCCACCCAGCACTCCCCTTGACAGCCTAGGAGAGACTTGATTTACTCCTAGTCTGTCTGGGAGGGAACGATGGCGCCAGCGGCAGACCTGCTGCCGGGCACGCTCGACATGCTGATCCTAAAAGCGGTATCGCTGAAGCCCCTGCACGGCTATGGCGTGCTGCTGCGGATTCAACAGATCTCCGGCAACGCGCTCCAGGTGCCGCAGGGGTCGCTGTACCCCGCGCTCTATCGGCTGGAGCACCAGCAGCTCATCGCCGCCGAATGGGGGAAAGCGACAACAACCGCCGGGCGAAGTACTACACGCTGACGCCCGCGGGACGCCGGCGGCTGCGCGAGGAAACCGCGGCATGGAACCGGCTCGCCCAGGCCATCGCCTCGGCGCTCGGCACGACCCCCGACGAGGTGTGACATGTGGCGGCGGCTTCAGTCTGTCGTGCGCGTGCTCCTCGGCCGGCGCCGGTTCGAGCGCGGAATGACCGAAGAGCTCCAGTTCCACGTTGAGGCGTATGCCGCCGATCTCCGGCGCGACGGCCTGGCGCCCGAGGAGGCGCTTCGTCGGCCCGTGCGGCGTTCGGCGGCGTCGAGGGAGTCCGGGAGGAATGCCGGCGCGCCCGCGGGTTGCGATGGTGGGACGAGCTCGGCCAGGACGTCCGTTACGCGCTGCGGCTCATGCGGCGGACACCGGCGTTCACCGCGGCGGCCATCCTCTCGCTCGGTCTCGGCATCGGCGCGAACACGGCGATCTTCAGCCTCATCGACGCCGTCCTGCTGCGGTCGCTTGCTGTCTCGAATCCTCACGAACTGTTCTTCCTGGCGCATGGCGAGGGCGATCAACCGAGCACGAGCGCGAATTACCCGTTGCTCGAGCGATACCGCACCGTGACGGCGTTCAGCGGCGTGACCGCGTTTCGGATGACGACCTTCACCCTGGGCGGGGAGAGCGGCGCTGCGCGCGTCGCCGGACAGTTCGTCAGTGGCAACTATCACCGAGTGGTCGGCGCGCCCTTCGTCCTGGGACGCGGATTCGTGTCCGAGAGCGACCGGCCGACGGGCGACGAGGACGTTGCGGTGATCAGCGAAGGTTACTGGGTGCGGCGGTTCGGCCGCGCGCCGGATGTGTTGGGCCGCACCCTGACGCTTCAGGGCGAGCCTGTCACGATTGTTGGCGTCACGGCGGCGAGCGTTTGGCGGCTTCATGCCGGGAACGTCGGTGGACATCACGCTGCCGCTGGCACGCTACGTCCGCGACAATCCCAAATACCTCGAGTCGGGTCGACGGCTTCACTTCGATGCCGATCGTGGCGCGTCTCCGGCCTGGTGTGTCGGAGGCCCAGGCGCTCGCCGCGGCAGACGTGGCGTTCCAGCAATTCATGTTGGAGCCGGCCGTACAGTGGGCACGCAAATATGACGCGTCGGCGTACGCGACGGCGCGCCTGGAGACTGCGGGCAAGGGCGAGCACCGGCTGCGGCGCCAATATCGCACACCGCTGCTGGTGTTGATGGGCATGGCTGCGCTCGTGTTGCTCGTGGCCTCGGCCAACATCGCGAACCTGCTCCTCTCCCGCTCCACCGGGCGCGCGCGGGAAATCGCCGTCCGGCTCTGCGTGGGAGGCGGACGTTCGCGCCTCGTGCGTCAGTTGCTGACGGAAAGCGCCGTGCTGGCGCTCGCCGGCGGCGCGGTGGGTCTCGTGTGTGCGTATGGGGCACGGCCTCGGTCGTGGCCTTGTTCAGCGTCTGGCAGCAGCCCCTCGTGCTCGACGTGTCGGTGAACGCCCGGGTCTTTGGCTTCGCGAGCGCCGTCGCGCTCCTGACCGGCTTCGCGTTCGGTCTCGCGCCGGCGCTCAGAGGCGAGACGTCGATCTGACGCCAACGCTGAAGGTCAGCCCGGCCAACAACAGGCGGGCGGGGTGAGGCATCTGATCACGGCTTCGTCGTTGACAGATGGCGCTCTGCGTGGTCGTCTGACTGTTGCCGCGTTGCTGACGCAGAGCGTCCGCAATCTGAAGACCCAGCCGGTGGGTTTGACGCCAAGCGCGTGTACTGCTCGACCTCCGTCGTGCCTCAACCGTGCGACCACCACCAGGCGCGGTGCGCGCGCTAGGCACCGCTCGACCGCCTGCCGACGTCGCCGGGGGTGACGTCTGTGGCGGCCTCGACGATGACGCCGACGAACACCAGCTGGTTGTTTACCGGCCAAGCGCTGGTCGCAAGCCGAAGACCCCCGATGCGCGCGCAGGTTCTGAACCTGGTTTCGCCGGAGCGCTTCCAGACGATGGGGACTCCGGTCCTGCGCGGACGGGCATTCACGGTCCAGGAGACCGAGCCGAACCGTAAGGTGGCGATCCTCAACGAACGGACCGACCGCTAAGTGTTCGGTGACGAGAAACCCATCGGTCGGATGATCGCCTGGGGATCTGCGCCGCATGGTCCTATCGAGGTCGTCGGCGTCGTGGGAGACACTAGGCAGAACAGTCTCAGAGAGGAAGCGCCGTGCATGGTGTACATGTCTTGTCCGCTTCGCGCGTGGCGCCGAAACCGCGATCAAGATGACCGGCGCACCTGGGGCGCTCGCCCCGGCCGTTCGGGATTCGTGCGGCAGGTCAGTCAGATCTGATCGTGGCCCGTGTGAGTACGACTGGATGACGAGGTCACAGCTCCGCTGGGACGCGACGCGCGAATGACCGACGCAGAGCAGAAGCGAGCAGCATCACAAGAACGCGGCCCGATTTCTTCGCCTTGAAGGGAGACGCAAGTAGCGGAAGAGGACGACCGACACATTCCGAAGTGGTCGGCGGCGATAGGTGCCGGAGCCGGATCGCGTCATTCGCCGGCTGGGCGCTCGGAATGTGGCTCGACGTTGGCCCCGCGAACCTCTTGCGGCTCCTTGCGTCGGTGGTGATGTGCGTCTGGCTTGCCGGGCTTGGTACGGTGCTCGCCAGAACGCGCGACTTCAATGGAGCTGGGGTCCGAGACTGACTCGGCCGAGGCGTAGGGTCGCGAATATACGCCGATCTCGCGCAGGTGCGAGCCGACGTCTCCATCAGTGCTCAGCGACGAGCAAAACGCCGTTGGGCCTCGCGAGACGAGCGGTCCGGCGCGGATCATGCTGACGTCGGCCAGATTCTCCCCGCGCCAACACCCGGCGCCGCTAGTTCAGCGGTCACGCTCGCGCGATCGCAGCGGCCACGGCCTCGGCCTGGATCGCGATCTCGCGCAGCAATCCCGTCGACGGCTGCTGGTAGCCGACGAAGAACAGGCCGGGATGCGCGCCGCCCTTCCAGTCGCGCGGATAGCCCTCGTCGTCCAGCACGCCGGGCACGGCGACGATATCTTCCAGCGCGGCGCGGTAGCCGGTGGCCAGCACACGGCGTCGAACTCGTCGGCGCCGCCGTCGGCGAACAGCGCGCCCGTCTCGGTGAAGCGCGCGACGGCCGGCTTAACCGCGATGTCGCCGCGCTTGACGGCGGCGATCGTGCCAACGTCGATGAGCGGTACGCGCCGGCGCAGCTTGAACGCCGTCAGCGGCCCGAGCGCGGGCCGCGCGAGCCCGTAACGCGCCAGGTTGCCGAACGCCAGCCGCGACACCAACCGTGCAAGCGCATCCGCCAGCTTGAGCGGCAGCCTGCGTATGCGGATGGTGGTCAACTGCGTCGGCATGCCGAGAAAGTCGCGTGGCACGATGTTGACCGGCGAGCGCAGCGCCATCGTCGGCCGGGCGCCGTGCTCGGCGAGATCGAGTGCGATCTCCGCGCCCGTGTTGCCGGCGCCGACCACCAGCACGCGCTGGTCAAAGAACCGATCCGCGTTGCGGTAGTCGCACGAGTGAATGAGCGTGCCGCGGAAACGCTCCTGTCCAGGCAAGCGTTCGGGATTCGGGACGCGGTTGAGCCCGGCCGCGATCACAACCGCCCGCGCCCGGTAGGCGGCGCGCGCGCTCTCCACGACGAATCCGTCGTCCGCGGCATACACGCGGCGCACCGCCTCAGCCGTCCGCGGCACGATGGCGAAGCGGGCCGCGTAAGCTTCGAGATACGCGATCACCTCGGCGCGCGTCGGGTAGCGCGCCAGCGCTTTCGCGAACGGTACGCCGGGCAGATGCGACTGCTGTTTGACCGTGTGCAGCCGCAGCCGGTCGTAATGATGCCGCCACGAATTCGCCAGCGACGCGCCGGCTTCGAGGACCAGCGGCTCGATGCCGCGCTGCTTGAGGCAGGCGGCGCTCGCCAGGCCCGCCGGTCCCGCGCCCACGATCAGGACCGGAAGCAGCGCTGTCGTCGCGTCGGCGCCGGTGGACATGGACCGCGATCATGCCCCAGAGGCCCCGGTTGAGTCATAACAGTTTTCTCGAGTCGACTCCGAAGCACCCCCAGCGCACCCCTGGAGTACGGTGCAGCTGGGTCTCGACAAGCCTCTTGGCGATCCTGTTGCCCTCGGCGTAGTGTCGACTGTGGTAGAAGAAGTAGGCTCGCGATCCGCGAACTCGTCGCGCAGTAGCTTTCAGGAAGGCAACGGTTCAGGAGACCGTTGTACACGCCGGTAGTCGTATGGAGAACTGGCGCCGCGGTGCACTCACAAAGCCGGTATCACTCGCCTCCACTGAGAGCATGGGCGTCTCGCGATCGTGCATTGCCGAAGGCGGTTCCTCAGTCGCCGGTGTGACAAAACGAGTGTGACGAACACCGAGGAATACAGGGAAAGACGCCTCTAAGTGGCGAGTCGATTGTGATAGGAATGTGATACGTCGGGCTCAAAACCTCGAAGAACATCGAGGTTTACAGACGCACACCGAGGAATAGTTTTCGAGGGCTAACTCGCTGATCGCGTATGCGTTGACGTCGCCTCGGAGTGGCTCGGTGTCGCTCGAGGAATTCGCTTTCCAAGCGTGCCTGATCGACCGCTCCAGCATCTCTCCGTTTAGAATCAACAACTTACGGCATCGCTTGAAGGACGATTGCGGCGATTGTGATACGTCCCTCAATGTGCCGCGATCAGTTACGGGCTTTTCCAGTATAGCCGTGCCGTTGCTGCTCCCTCGATGAAATGCCGACGGGCGTCAATCCTGCGGACCTGAAATGTTGGAAACGGCTTGAAATCGGCCTGTGCGACGGTTTGTTAAACGCCGAGCAGCATTTCGGCCATCTGCGTTTTCCCGCCAAATCCTGGCGTCTCAACAACGTCATCACTCGCTTCGCTTAGCTGCCGTCGGCTCTGGAGGCGCTGTCTTGGCGGTCATAGGGACAATCTGGGGGCAGCATGAGCACGATCCGAGGCCCCATTACTTTCCGGCGCCCCTCGTCCATGGACATAGGGCATCGCCGATCGACAGGCGCTGCGCATCGAAGTTTCGCCACGAACGCGAGCATGACCAGTGTGCGGCGACGGCGAACACATTCTCTGACGCCCACCTTTGCCGTCTGTCATAGTCCAGCTGACTGGCGACCCGTCGACAACAGTGGCAGCTTCGGGCGTTCCTCGCGATCATGGTCGTCACCGCCCTATCGGCGGCCGGCGTGATGTGGCTGAATCGTGCCTTGACGACCGTGATGCCCACTGTGCCCGCGCCTGACCTCACCGACACCTTCTTCGATCGAACTCCGGTGATCATCACGTTCACAGTCGCGGGTCAGCAATTGGAGTGGCTGACTACGGCCGACGACGTGCGCAGCAACCTGACACTGTGGCGTCGTCTGCATCTCGCACAGTGGAATCAGATCCCCCAACCACTGCGCCGGCAGGGTTTGGACAACATGCTCAGGCGTTATCGCCCGATCTTAATGAGTCCCAACAAGTGGGACACCATGACAGCTGCTGATTGGGACGACGTGCCGCAACCGATGCGGACGCTGGCTTATCGTCAAATGATGGCCTACTGGGCCGGCTACTACGATGTCGGGCGCGCCTACGACATCGCACCACGGCTCGTCTCCAATACGCTGTCGGCGATAGTCATGAGTGAATCATGGTTCGATCACCGCGCTGTTGGCACGAACCGCGACGGTAGCCGCGACATCGGACTTGGCGGCGCCTCCGGTACGCTCGCCATCGTCTCCGCGAATTGTATGACCTTGGGGTTGTCGATGTTCGCTTGGAAGAGGAGATGTACGACGATCCCTGGATGTCGACTCGGTTCGTTGCGCTTTGGATGTCCCTCATGCTCGACGAGGCAGGGGGTGATCTGGATCTTGCGGTTCGCGCGTATCACCGCGGCATCGCCGACGCCAACGACGAATTCGGCACCCTCTACTTGGCCACCGTGCGCCGGCGCCTCTCAGTCTTCATCCGCAACCAGACTCCGCCGCCTGCCTGGGATTATGTCTGGCGCAAAGGACGCGATCTCGAGCAGGAGGAGTGGCCTTGGCTGTCTGATGCTGCTCGCGCCCGCCACTGAGATGAGTCGACGACGCGCTCACGATCGACGAGTCGATCGTCATCGCGCCCCGATCGGCAATGACGTTCGCTAAACGAAGCGGATCAGAGAGGTCCACTGTTCCACTCGCGATCGATTCTTAGCCGGCTCGCCGTCTCAGAGCGTCATGCGATCAGAGCTCGGCGGAACCGCTCTGAAGCGTAGGTCCGCTGGGCCAGAGAGGTGACAATCGCCTCGCGAGGGCCGTGCCGATAGACGCGCGCGACGTGGGCGGCGCAACATATCGTTTGTTCTGCAACTAATAATTGCGCCATAATACATGGAGCGCTAGTCATCGCCATCGGCAACGGGCACCTGGTTGGAAACGACCTGGGGCTGCGCGCATTCGCCGGTGCAGGCGCGCGCCAGCCGACTCTCCTCGGTGGAACGCACAGCTGCCACTTAACCTCCGTGGCGCGCACTGACGTGCCCGTTCGCGTGCCCAGATTCACAAAACTGTGACGTACCTGTTCAGCCGACCCAATCACGATCTGCTTGAGATGTTCGCGTGGTCGAATGTCCTGCTGGCGTTCGACTACGACGGCACGCTCGCACCGCTGGTCAACGCGCCGGCACACGCCACCATGCGTGCGTCCACGCGACGATTGCTCAGGCGTGCAAGCAAGCTCTATCCCTGCGTCGTGATCACAGGTCGAGCAAAGGCCGATGCGCTCGGCCGGCTTCGTAACATCGAAGTGTGTCGGGTCGTGGGCAATCATGGGGCGGAACCATCGCCAAACGGGAAGGCCATGCGGCGTCGTGTACAGCAGTGGCTCCCTGTGTTGAAGGCACGCCTGTCCCGGCGTCAAGGCGTGGTCATTGAGGACAAGGGATTCTCAGTGGCGGTTCATTATCGGCAGGCCCGGGAGAGGAACTCGACACGGCGGGCTGTTCTGTCGGCTGCACGATCGCTCAAGGACGTGCGACTCGTTGGCGGGAAGCTGGTCGTCAACTTCCTCGTGCCGGACGCCCCGCACAAGGGCCTGGCCCTGGAGCGCGAACGCTCACACTTCGCGTGCGACACGGTCATCTACGTGGGAGATGACGAAACCGACGAGGACGTGTTTCAGATCGATCGACCGGGTCAACTGCTGTCCATCCGAGTGGGACGAAAGCGAACATCGGCGGCGCCGTACTACATCCGCAATCAAGCGGAAATCGACAGGCTCCTTGAAACACTCGTCGCCGCTGCGTGGAGGCCACCGTGACTGACGTGTCGAGCGGGTCCGGTCTCACGCCATCCGGGCTGCCGGTCGGTGACGCCATCGACTTCCTGCGTCTGATTTGGGCCGTCGACCACGCGCTTCAGCGCCGGTCCAAGTCCATGGCGGCGACGCTTGGCATCACGGGCCCTCAGCGCCTGGTGATTCGGATCATCGGCCGTTTTCCGAGTATCCACGCGAGGCAACTGGCTGACATTCTGCATCTGCACCCCAGTTCGCTCACCGCACTCTTGAAGCGACTCGAGCGTCGCGGTCTGGTCCGCCGATGGCCCGACGAACGCGATCGGCGTCGGTGGCTCCTGGGATTGACACGGCAGGGACAGGCGTTGAATCGCGAAACGCCCGGAACCATCGAAGCGGCTGTGCAGCGAGTGCTCAAAACGACCACCAGGGACGACCTCGATGTCACGCGGGCTGTCCTGGGCAAGTTGGCCCGCGAGCTTGACGGCGGCGGTCGATCTCGAGTCATTGGTATGAGACGCTGAGCCGTGGATTCTGGTTACTGCAACCGTGCTGTTGAACGGATGGCGCTGATTGACGCGTTGACGTCGGCCCACGCGATCAATCCCTAGAAGGATCCGGTCCATGGAGACCAGTAGTCCCTATCGTCCTCGTGTGTCACGCGAGACACGGTTGCTGCTCACCGCAGGAGTGATGGCCGTCGCCGCATTGTGGCTCCTGGCGCGCATCAGATTCCCGGAGCGTCCCGTCACCCCCAATCCAGTCCCGTCGGTCCTCAGTCAGCTCGCCAGTGGTCCGAAGTACGACGACCTCGCCGGAGAGATCGCGCAGCTCCACGCGCGTCTGCAGCCGTCGCTCCTCGCGCTCGACGTTCCGTCAGCTGTCTGGCTCTCTGCAGACCTCACCCCGGACGGCGGCCATCAGACTGCGCGACGACCTGGCCGTGACGTTGGTCCCGCCTGGGTCGAGCCGAGAGCGGTGGAACGATGCGCCCATCGTCGCCCGCGATGCGGCTTCCGGCCTCGCAGTCGTCCGTGTGCCGATTCCGGTATCCACCTCTCCTCCGGTGCCGTGGACGCCACGCCAACCGCAGCAACCACGCTACCTCGTGGCCAGTGACGTCTCACCAGAGGGCGTGTCGCTGCGCCCGGTATTTGTGGGATCGCTCGATCCCATCGATAGCCCGCTGTGGTCGGAACCGCTGTGGGCTGTGCCGGGGCGCACCGATCTGGCCGCTGGATCGTTCCTGTTCACCAATAGCGCGGAATTGGCGGGTCTGGTGATCACCTACCGTGGGGGGCTGGCGATCGTGCCGGGTGGGACCGTTCTCGCGGAAGCGGAGCGTTTGCTGGCCGCGCCGCCGGGCCCCCCAGGGGCGATTGGCATTGAGGTGCAGGACCTGACGCCACCTGTCGCATCAGTGACCGCCGCGTCCGTGGGTGTGGTCGTGGCCTGGGTTGACCCGGACGGCGCCGAGCAGCGAGCAATTGATGGTTGGCGACGTCATCGAAGCGGTTGACGGTCGAGCGCTCGCCACTCGGCAACATTGGGACGTGCGCGTGGCTCGTCTCTCAGTGGGCGAGACACTCAGCCTTCGCGTGCGCCGCCGCGGCGAAATCCGCGAGGTCGCGTTGGTCGCGAACGCCCCTGCGGCGCAGCCCGCGAGTCGGTCGCTTGGTCTCACTCTACGAGCGCGGACGAAGATCGGTGCTGAAGTGGTCCGTATCGAACGGGGGTCCGCAGCGGATCGCGCCGGACTGGCCCTCGGAGACGTCATCACGCTCGTCGCCGATGTCTCCGCGCCGACGCCAGCGCAGGTGATGCGTTCATACACCTCCATGGGTCAGGGTGAGCGCGTGATGGTGGCCGTCACGCGGGGCGACGCCCACTTTGTGACGACCTTGGAACGATGACCGCCGCATCCGACCGGCGATCCGCTCGGCGTTCTTGAGCCGTCTCTCGACGTTCCTGGCGACGACGGGCTCGGACCGTCGCCGGGTGACAGATAGCGCCGGTCACGGCGATGGCGCGGGCTGTTGGTGTGGTCGGCCACGTCGGCTCCGGTGGCGCTCCTCCTCACGGCAGGAATTGCATTCGGCCCCCGGGGCATCAACCTTCTGTCTCTCAGCGACGCTGACCTTGCTCGATCCAGTGGTGCCCGTTGCGCTGGCGGCCTTCGGCGTGCTCGTCGGCTTGAGCGTGAGTGATCGTCGAACGGATGACGCTCGCACGCTCGGGGCCGCCTGTCTCGCTGCGGCCGTAACGATGCTCGTCGTCTCGGCTGGGTTCGGAGTGGTGGCGCTCACCGCGATGTCATCGGTCGCCCGGCCGTTCTGGATCCTGATCCTGACCGGCGGCATCTGCGCGGCGACTTCTCTCACGCTGCCGTCCGACGATTCCCTGGAGCCGCGGTCGGCGGCCACGCGTGTCATCGAACTCGGCGTCCTGCTTCCAATCGTGGCGGGTGGGCTGATGCTGGCGTGGCTCCGCGCAGGTTCTTTCGCAGGCGCTGGTGTCCTTGTGGCGCACGCGTGCGGCGTCACCCTGGCTCTGGCCGCCGCTGCATGGTTGCTGTTGACGCGGGCCTCTTCCGAAACGGAAGAACGCGTATTTGCCGTGTCGGCACTGCTCCTCGTCGGCGGCGTCGCGGCCGCACTTTCCCTGTCCGCGCTCTTCGGAGGACTGGTCGCCGGCGTGTTCTGGCGATATGCGGGACGACACCCGCGCGAGACGATCAGTCGGGATGTGCTGTTCGTGCAGCACCCCCTCCTGGTGCTCGTGCTGCTGGTGGCGGGGGCTCGTGCCGATCTCTCGCCCTCGACGCTCGCACTTGGCGTGGGCTACGTCGTGCTGCGTGTCGCCGGGCAGCTGGCTGCCGGCACCGTCGCGAGACGTGTCGTCGGCGTGAACGCGCCTCGCGATCTCGGGCTTCACCTCCTGCCGCCAGGCGTGTTCGGCGTGGGGTTCGCGCTGAACGCGGTCAGCGTGGTCGGCGCCGACGCGTCGATGCTGCTCGCGGCCGTGGTGGCGGGCACCATCGGCTCCGAACTCGTCGCAGTCCTGTTGCCTCCCCGGAGCGTGGGCGAGTGAGACGACTGCTGGCGCTCGCGTTGGCGGTCGGCGCGATGGCCTCGGTGCGCGGGACGACGACGGGTTCAGCCGCCACCGCGCTGGCACTCGGGTTCGCGCTGATGGGCGCCTCGGTCACGGGTGACGCCCTGCGACGGTTCCATCTCCCGCGCGTGACGGGGTATCTCCTCTTCGGGGTGGTCGTCGGGCCGTCCCTTGGCAATCTGATCACCGAATCGATGAGTGCTCAACTTCAGGTGGTCACGGGAATCGCCACGACGCTCATCGCACTGATCGCTGGCCTGACGTTGAGCGTGGAACGTCTCGGGTCCCGATTTGCGGCGATCGTACGTATGACCGCCGCGACCCTGGCCGTGGCCATCGTCGGTCTGTCGGCGGTGGCATGGATGGTATGGCCGTGGCTGCCGATTGCGCCCGACGCCGTCGGATTCCAACGGCTTGTCATGCTGGCGTTGGTGGTCGTGATTGTCGTCTCCTTCTCCCCCACGATGACCGCGGCGGTGGTCGCCGATTCGGGAGCACGTGGGCGACTCAGCGACACGGTACTGGCGGTCGTCGTGCTCGCCGACCTCGCGATCCTGGTGCTGTTCTCCGTGTCGATGCTGCTGGCGCGCGTCGTCTTCGACACGGGAGAAGGCGGAGGCACAGAGATTCTGGCCCGACTCGCGTGGGAAATCGGTGGGGCCGTCGCCTTTGGTGTGCTCATCGGCGTGTTGTTCGCTCTGTACCTGCGCTACATCGGCCGTGAAATCACACTGGTCCTGCTGGCGGTGTGCGCCGTGCTGAGTCAGGTGGGCACGACGCAACAACTCCAACCGCTGCTGGCCGCCCTCGCCGCTGGCGTGGTCATCGAGAACCTGGCGGTCGCGCAGGGCGACACGCTGCGGGCCGCCGTACGCCGTGGCGCGCCGCCGGTGCTGGTGGTCTTCTTCGTGGCGGTCGGTGCCTCCCTTCGGCTCGACGCGGTGGCGGCCATCGGGATCAGCGCGGTCGCCTTGTCCGCGGTCCGACTCGGATTCATCAGGCTTGGCGTCGCGGCAGGAGTCAAGTCGTCTGGGCTTCCGGAGCCGATCGGAAAGTATGCGTGGACCGGGCTGGTGTCTCAGGCCGGGATTACCCTCGGGTTTGCCTCCGTCGTCGCCACCGAGTTTCCGGGGTGGGGCAACCAGGTGCAGTTGTTGCTGGTCGCGTCGATTGCGATTCACGAGCTCGTGGGACCGATTCTGTTTCGCCGCGGGTTGGCTCGGGCAGGCGAACTCGATGCGCACGCGGTTCGCCCGCTCATGGTCGTGTCCAACCGCGAGCCGTACCTCCATAGCCGCGATGAGGATGGCCGCATTGCGGTGAAAGCCGCAACAGGTGGTGTCGCCGTGGCGTTGGACGCGCTGATGCGCGAACGAGGCGGTGTGTGGATCGCGCATGGCGCTGGTCCGGCGGACCGGCTCGTCGTCGATGCGGCCGACAAAGTGTTGGTCCCTCCCGAGAGTCCGTCGTACGCGCTTCGGCGTCTGTGGCTCGAAGAGCCGACCTTCTCCGCATACTACGGAGGCTTTGCGAACGAGGGCCTGTGGCCACTGTGCCATGTGGTCGACGTCCGTCCGCAGTTTCGAAGCGACGATTGGGCGGCCTACCAGGACATCAACGCGCGGTTCGCCGCGGCGATTCACGCGGAGATCGGAGCGTCCGACGCGCCGGTCTTCATCCAGGACTATCACCTGGCCCTCGTGGCGCCGGCATTGCGGGCACTGCGGCCCAACACCCGCACCGCCCTCTTCTGGCACATCCCCTGGCCCTACCCGGATCGACTTCGCATCTGTCCGTGGCGGCGCGAGCTGGTCGCGGGGCTGCTCGCCAACGATCTGATCGCCTTTCAGCTGGAGCGCGACCGTCGAAATTTCCTGATGGCGGCTGAAGAAGAGTTGCACGCCGAGGTGGAGCTCGAGTCGTCGCGCGTTCGATTCCGCGGGCGCTCGACCACGGTGGTCTCGGTGCCGATCGGTGTCGACTACGACCGCATCCAACAATTCGCCGCTGACCCGGCGCTCCTGCCGGAACAGCAGCGCCTGCGGGAACTGCTCGACCTGCGGGCTGACATCATCGGGCTCGGCGTCGATCGTCTCGACTATACCAAGGGCATCCCGGAGCGCCTCGACGCGCTCGATGCGCTCATGGCGCGGCGGCCGGATCTGCGGGGGAGGCTGACATTCGTGCAGATTGGCGTCCCGTCCCGGTCGGATCTCAAGAGCTATGCGGCGATCGAAGCGGAGATCGGCGAGCGGATCGCCGCGATCAATGCGCGCTACGCGGTTCCGGGCGGCTCACCCGGTCGTGTCGTACTACACCACACCGCTCGGGGCGTTCAGCCTCGTCGCGCTCTATCGTCTCGCCCACTTCTGCATCGTCAGTTCCCTGCACGACGGGATGAACCTCGTGGCGAAGGAATTCGTCGCGGCCCGGGACGATGAGCACGGCGTGCTCGTGCTCAGCGCTCTGGCAGGTGCCGCACAGGAGCTCGAGGACGCGGTGATCATCAATCCCTATGACATCGACGCGTTCGCGGCGGCCCTCGCAAGAGCGATCAACATGACGAGCGAGGAGCAGATGACGCGCATGCGGGCCATGCGGAAGGTGGTCGCAGGACGGAACGTCTTCAACTGGGCGTCCGACATCCTCGAGGGTCTCGAGAGCCTCTGGACCAAGCCGCTGCTCTATTCGGTTCGGGGATGGGAAGAGACGTCGGTCTGATGGCAGCAATCAGCGAAGCGCACGCCGTTCCCATGCGTTTGGTGGAGCCGGCCGAGATCTTCAAAAGAGCACAACCCGAGACACGCCATAGAAGATGAGCATTCCCAGAGCGACAGCACCGAGAGCGAAGAGCCTCATGTGTCGAATGACCAACGGGATCGCCCACTTGCCGAATTCGTAGTGCCACCGCCATGGGAGAAGCAGTAGCGCCACGGCAGTAGCGACGATCAGCCATCCAAAGAGCCTGAACAGGTCCAGGTACCACATCGAAGGAGCGAAGACGACTATCGCTCCACCCGCAATCAGGCGACAAGCCCTGTTCTGCATAGTGGGCCCGTGCCGAACTTGCAAAGGACCGGAGAAAACGTTCGGCGAGTGGCGGTTTGATCGCAATCAGTACAGCCAACCCGATCAGGAACACGCCCAACGCCACAACGAGCATGCCCGAAAGCACTTCCATGGTCCGTCAGCGCGACGTCATGATCCAGGTCGCGATATCGCGGATGACTTCCTCCGCAACGTGGCCAGGAACTTGGTACTCCGCTGGCAGGCTAGCCCCAGTGCCTGCGATGAAGAGGTGGTTGAGCGCCGGATAGCTACGGACTGTGACATCACGGCGAGAGCCGAGCGCGGCTTTCCAACGACCCAACTCCTCCACCGTGACTTGATAATCGCGCTCGCCATGCAGGATTAGCATCGGCGCCTTCACGCGTGTCGCCTCTGACGGCGGATCGTACCCGCGCAGATCCAGCCAGTAAGATGCTGGCGCGCCGGAGATCATGCGGCCGCTGGTCGCCTCCTCAGTCTTCAGCGCGCGCACAGTGTTGGCGATCGCTGTCACCTGGTCGATTGCCTGCTGCTCCTCGATGGAGATCGTGCCGTCCGCCATAGCCAGATACCGCGTCTGGACAACAATGGCCTCTTCGAGCGGTCTCGCCGGACCAGCAAGGACGATCAATCCTGCAATCGTCGGATCAGCTAAGCCGATCCGCGGAATCAGCATCCCTCCGAGGCTATGCCCGAGCACGAACACCCGCTTTGGATCGATTCCCGGCTGCGCGCGCAGCGCCTTCACGGCCTCGATCGCGTCTTCGATGACTTCCTGTGTGACGGTGAAGTCCTTAAGCGTCGCCACCCTGGCGCGGTGAACCATCGTTCGCTTGTCGTAACGAAGCACAGCGATGCCGCGCGACGCGAGCCCGGTTCCAAGGTCTTTGAACGGCTTATTGGCGCCCACGGTTTCGTCGCGGTCATTTGGACCAGATCCGTGCACTAGGACGACGCCTGGCCAGGGGCCCGTGCCTGACGGAATCGTCAGCGTTGCAGGAAGAGCCCACTCGTTGGATCCGAGGGTGATCTCCCTGTCGACAAACGATGACGGTTTCGCGTACGACGGCAGTGTGTATGGTGCGGCTGTCCTGACGGTGGGGCGAAACACCAGGCCTGAGATTCTGCGGGCGCTGTCGAACGCAAACTGGATGTCAATGGTCATCCGCTCAAACTCGCACGGCGTGATGACCATTTGCTTGTCATCGATTCTCCTGACTCGCGGGTCCGTGCCGCAGCTCTTGTACGGACCGGCCTGATTCAACAGCTTCGCCCACATCGCGGCCAACGCACCGGGCGGCAACGCCGCCTTCATGTCGTCGGTGAACTGCTTCTCAACTGTTGGGAAATCACCGGACACAATCGCTGTGAGAATCCCTCGCGCCTGCGGGACGACGTCCGGCGAGGACTGCTGTGCTGCAATTGGCACCCGCAACAGCGTGGCAAGGATCAGGGACGAGACGAGAAATATCATCGGCCAATCATAAGTCCGTGGAAGCACGATGCTTCACAGGGGACTGGCATCGTCAGCCATGTCGCAGCAGCCTCCGGTCGAACAGCCAAGCGGCCAGGAGGAGTGCGAGTGCAGAAATGACGGTCCCGATTACGAGATGCGCACCGTAGGATTCACCTGCCGCCGCCGACCAGAGGGCGCGCATCGGCCAGTACGTCGGGAAGATTCCGGCGACGAACTGAAGCGGGCGAGGGACGAAGTACGCCACGACCGGCAGGAGATTCACCGCGTTCATGCACTTTCACAACGGCGAATCCTGCCACCTTGTTCGGCGCAGCAATCGCGAGCACGAGCGCCAGGATGGGCGCAGAGACGCCGGCGACGATGGCGATCGGCAGCAGCGACGACAGCGCAAGGGGCGTCAGTCCAGTCAGGGGGTAGCCAATCAGCGTCGATGCGGTTCCAAGCAGCAGCGGAAGAGCGACTCGATACCCAAGGTACTGGTGCATCGACATCGGTGTCGTCCGCAACGCCGTGAGGGTGCGCGCATCACGCTCGTCCAGGAACAGAAACCCAATGACCATGCCGACCATGCCGGGCGCGGTCATCAAGTAGCCACCCATCACGAGCGGATGGTACGGTGTGAGGTCGAAGCCCATTCCCGCGAGAAGCGCTTCCTGCACTCGTGGAATCAGCGGCCTGAGCAGCAGCGCCAGCCCGATCGGAAGCGCCAGGATCCAGCCGAGAAGCGGATCACGCCACAGCAGACGCGAATCGGCATAGATGAGCGCGCGAAACATGGCGGCGTTCATCGGCCTCCCGAGGCCCGCGTGTTGTGCATGAGCGCGCGGACACGGTTCCGTCCCCACATAAACGCGATCGCGCTCCAGCCAAAAGAGCCGAGGACCCCGAATGCGACGTCGATTCGGTCGACGACGCCGTAGCCAGCTCGAATCAGGGTCATCGCCGGTTCGAGTGGGTGAACGAAGAACGGCAGACGCGGTGCAAGACCGAAATGAGGTAGCAGCGGCAGGAGCAGGAGCGCGACGAACGCAGAGGCCGGAAGCAACAGGGCGTTCACCGAGTCGTAGCGGGTGGCGACGGCTGCGCCAAAACCGGTATAGATGACGCCAAGTGCCGCGGTTCCCCCAAGAATCAGCGACCACGAACCGCTGGTTCCGAATCCGATCCACACGATGGCGATTGTTTCGGCCGCAGCGAGTGCGGTGAGGCTGACGGTGCGCGTCGCCAGGTAACCGGACGGGGAAAGCGGCGAGACGGCGAGGGCGTTGAGCGTCCCCTCATCGCGCTCGAGGAGCATCAGACCGGCCACGAAGAAGAAGGTCGTGATCTGGAGGTTGATGACCAGGATGGCCGGTACCCAGAGTGCGGAATTGGCGCGCGCGCTCTCTGGCACTGACAGAAGGAGCGCACTGATGACGATGATCAGAAACGCACTCGCCCAATAGAAACCGTTCCTCGCTTGGACGATCACATCCCACCGGAGCGCGGTCAGGATCGCGGTCATGCCAGCGTCCTTCCGGTGACGCGCACGAACACCTCCTCGAGCGTGGTCTCGAGCGTATGAATCGTCTCAACAGTCCCTGAACGAAGAAGCCCGAGAAAGTCTGGATCATCGGCCAGACCGCCGACCGCAAACTCGCGCGCGACGCGCGTTCCGTCGGACAGGGCCTCGACGCGAACCACCTTCCGGCCGTACGCGAGCCGCAACGAGCGAGGTGAATCGAGCGCGGCCATCTGGCCGTCTACGAGAAAGGCCACTCGATCGCACAACTCGTTCGCCGTGACCATGTCGTGCGTCGTCAGAAACACCGTCGCGCCGCCGTCACGGGCCTCGCGGATCACCTGTCGAATCTTGCGCGCGGTCACCGGGTCGAGCCCCGCGGTCGGTTCGTCCAGAAACAGAAGCCCCGGTCGGTGCAGAAGCGCGCGCGCGAATGTCAGCCGGCCGCGCATACCCTTCGAGAACTCTGCGACGAGCTTGTCACCGTCCTGTTCGAGGCCGACGCGCTCCAGTAGGGCATCAGGATCCTCTGTGCCGCCGCCGTGCAACCCCGCGAAGAGTTGCAGGTTCTCCCGTGCGGTCAGCTTCAGATAGTGGTTCGGTGCCTCGAACGCAACGCCTATTCGACGGTAGTAGCCCCTATCCCAGGCGCGCAGATCCTTGCCCAAGACGGCGACACTGCCCTCGTAGCCATCCAACAGCCGGATCAGGACGTTCTGGGTTGTGCTCTTGCCGGCACCGCTCGGGCCCAGAAATCCGAAAATCTCACCCGGCTCGACGGAGAAGGCGACGTCGCGAACGGCCGGCCGCTGGGCGCCGGGATACGTAAAGCCGAACGAGCGAACGTCGATAACGGCCACGTTGCAGAGACTCTAACAGCTGTGACGCGCGGTGCCACGGAAGGCGATGGCCGCGACGAGATCAAGTTGCACGCGCCCTCAACAGTCGCGACGCCACGAGCGCCAGGGGCGCGGCACCGAAACTGAGGAGCGCCCCCATCTTCGTTTCGGCCAGTGCCGCTCCCCCTGGGAACGCGGCCGTGGCGAAGAACAGGGAGACCGTGAAGCCGATCGCTGCGACGATGCCAATGACCACCAAGTCGGCGACACGCAGTCCTTGCGGGAGGCGCGCTCCGGCCAACCGCGCCGCACCCGCGAACAGCAGGATGCCGATCGGCTTGCCGAAGAGCAGTCCGGCCAGCACGAAATAGGTGCCCGGCCCGATCTGTTCGAAGGGGACGCCGGCGGTCGCCAGGCCAAACAGCAGGAGGACGAACTGCACGGGCACCGCCCACCAATGCTCGAACTGATTGAGCGTGTCGATTTGGCCCCTTTCACGCGGATCGAACAGCCCGAAGTCCCGCGCGCTGTGCGGCATGAGCGGAACGATTGGCACAAGCGCCAGGGCCGGATGAAAGCCGCCATAGTGGAGCGCGGCCCACGACAGCGCACCGGGACCAATGACGTAGGGCCAGAAGCTGCGGACGCGGCGGCGCCGCAGCCAGAGCGCCGCCAACACGGCCGCCGTCATCAGCGTCGCGAGTGCGATAACGGACAGTGGCCCCGATGGATAGAACACCGCCAGGATCAGCAAGCCCAGCGCATCATCAGCAATCGCGAGGAGCAATAGGAATGGGATGGCCGGATGCCCAGCGCGGAAGATGACGCGGGCGATCATGGCGGAGAACGCGATGTCGGTTGCGCAGGGAATCGCCCAGCCGCGACTCAACTCCGCGGGTCCGACCGTTGAGGACAGCGCCAGGTAGATCACAGCGGGCGCGACCATGCCACCGACCGCCGCGCTCAGCGGCGACAGCGCGTGACGAGGCGATGCCAGCGCTCCGCCCGGTAAGGTCGCCTCGAAGACTTCCTTGGCCGCGAGCGCGAAAAAGAACACCATCCCCACCTCGTTGACCCAGAAACGCAACGAGTGCGCAACCCGCTCGTAGCTGGCGAGGTCAAGATTCGCCCACGTCACCGCCGCGATGGTCCCGGCGAGGAGCAACAGCGAGTGATCGAAGACGAAGCTGGCGAGCTTGGAACGAGTGTGGGCCATCAGTCGTTGTTCCGGGATTCTGGGCGTGAGGGCGAGATGTCCCAGCGCTCAGTCTGTTGGTGGTGTGGAATCGAGGGCAGGCACGGCGCAGAGAGAATCCGCGCCAGTCATCGCTCCGGCTTACAGGCGCGCCGCAGCGAGAATAGGTTGTAGCGTCGGGACGACACACGCACGACGGGTGAGCGGTCCATTGACCGGGGCTGCCCAAATCGAATCCTCCTGGTCTCGCGACCACGAGGATGGCGGCCCGACCATCCAGTTGCCTGCAGCGGAGTTCCGCCGCACCCTTCGCTTTTGAACTGCGATCAGTATATCGCGCCGTGTCCTGATGGTTTGGCAGTCTTCCGGTTCCGCTTCAAGGGGGCTCGGCTGCTCGCGGTCACAGGGGTCACGGAGGCTGGATGAACCTTTTCCGCAAGTCCACGACTTCAAGGATGAGTGGACAGGAGCAGACGTGACCGATCCGAGCGAACCCGGCCATCTTGCGCATCAAGAAGATGAGCTTCTCGTCATCCGCTGTCAGCTTGGCGAACGGCCAGCCTTCGACGAACTCGTGGAACGCTGGCACGGGCCAGTGTGGAAGTACGTCCGGCGGGTGGCCGGTGGCGACGATGCAGCGTGGGACGTCGCACAGGATGTGTGGCTGAGAGTACTGCGCGGAATCGGCGGTCTCCGCGACGGCACGAGACTCCGGGCTTGGTTGTTCGGCATTGCCCGTCGCGCACTGATGGATCGTCTTCGGCACCAGTACGCAACACCGGTCGACGCCGATGTTGACTTGGCGGCACTCCCTGCCGATGTCTGCTCGGATGAATCAGAGGAAGAACTCGCAGCCATGGAGCGTGAGCTGGCACGCTTGCCGGTTATCGAACGTGAGGTGCTCACGCTCTTCTATCTTCGGGAGCTTTCACTGACCGAGGTGGCCGACGTGCTCGGTGTGCCGATTGGCACGGTGAAATCACGGTTGTTTCGCGCGCGGCGCCAACTGCGGCGTGGATTGGATTCAGAAGGAGAATCAGCATGACATCAACTCATTTCCCAACGCCACCGACGGCGGACTTGCGCCGCCTGCTCGATGCGGAACTGTCGCTGCGTTCGCGTCTCGGTTACGTGGCTCTGCTCCTCGCGTCGGCCGCAATGACGGCTGTGATCGTGTCCCTGTGGCTGACCGAGCCCACGTTGCCGACGCGTACGGCGGTCGCCTTTGCCGTCCTGACCCTCATCGGTCTGTCGTGGATAGTGTTTTCTGGGTGGGTACTGACCAGACGCCGCCCGCTCTTCGGTCGGGACGGCCTCGTCGCTGGTCGCATGGCCGTGACCTTCACGTCGGCATTCGTGGTCGGCACGCTGGCGGTCGGCTATTCGAGCGGCGGAGCGGCTCCCTATGCGGCGTTCGCCATGGGGCTTGTGCTGCTCGCTGTCGCAGTGGCGGCGCTGGTGCGAGCGCGACGCAACGTCGCGCGCCTCACGACGCGACGGGAAGCGCTCGAGCGCGAGCTCGGAACTCAGATGCGCTGACGGAGTTCGAACGTCGCTCTCCGTTAGTCCTACGACTTCGCACGATGCGTTCGCGAGAGATTGCAGGGCGTCAGAGCTCGCGGATTCTCGAGCCGATCAGGCGCGAGGCGTATCGACAGCGATGATGCGGTCGGCGACGGCGCGCAGATCTGGTTCAACGATGTCAGGCTTCGGCGCCAGCGGATACAGGACTTTGCCGGGCCTGGCGACGAAGGCGCCGGCCCATCCGACCTGCATTGCTCCGACCACATCCCAGGCATGGGCGGCCACCATTCGGAGTTGGCTCGCGTCAACCTTCAACTCACTCGCCACGTACCGGTACGGCTCAGGAGCCGGCTTGAAGCGCCGAACCGTATCGACAGAAAACGACCGCTCGAAGAATTCCGTGAGACCAGCGTTGTTCAGTTGCTGCTCCACGGCGACGGCAGCGGAGTTGGTGAGCGTCACGGTTCGGAATCCAGCGTCCCTGAGCCGACGTAGTCCCTCACGCACATCGGGGTGAGCCGGGAGCGACCGCATACCGCTTAGGATTCGTGTTCGATCGTCGGTCGACAGGGAGACGCGGCGGCTCGAGGCCACCATCTCCAGCGCGGCACCGCCGATCGCACCAAAGTCCGAGTACGGGCCCGCGAGGCTGGCGACTTCCGAATACAGCAGGACCGTCGAAAACCACTCCCGTAACACGAGCTCGTCGCCGAACGCGCGCGCGAAGTGTGGCTTGAGGGCGTCGACGTCGAGCAACGTTTCATTCACGTCGAAGACGATGATGCGTGGCATGCGTCGTTGCGAAACCGTCTGGCCTACTGCCGGGCCGGGTCGAGACATCGTGGCCAATGCGACTGGACTTGCGAGCGTCGCGAGCATGGAGCGACGCGAAAGTCGCGTACTGCGGGTCTTCACATGAGAACTCCGCCGCACCCTAGGTCTAGTCTACGCTCATCGACGTGGCATCAGAAGCGCGGCACAGTGGTCAATTCCTCCGACCCAAGAGCGACAGCAGCGGGCGGTATGATGCCAACCCGCTGCTGATCCGTTCACCCATGGCGCGCAAGATGCGACGCGCTTCGTATCGATCGTGTCTGGGATCACCGAGCCGCGAGGCCGTTAGCCCCTGCTGGCAGGCCACCCGTAAACGGGAGCCGCGTGAGAGAGCCGTCGGAGTGCACACGAAATGCGCCAATCGTGTTCGTGCCGCTGTTCAGGCTGTACAAGAAACGGCCACTGTCGGTGAGGGCGAGGTCGATCGGGGCGCTGCCGTCGCCGGTGACGGCGGTCCGCCCGTCGGCGTCGAGCAGCTCGATCGTGCCATCAAAGTCGATCGCGTACCCGGAGATCGAGCCACTGCCGGTGTTGGTGACGTAGGCGAAGCGGCCGTTTGGCGTCACGATCACCCAGCAGTTGGCGGTCTGATTCGTGCCAACGGAGGCGCTGATCGTCGTCAGAGATGCCCTGTCGATCGATCTCGTACGAGGATGTCGCGCTCGCGTTCTCTGCCCCACCGAAGGCTTCGGACACGAACAGCTGGTCGCGTTTGCCGAACGCGAACCCGAACGGCGTCTGTCCATTAGAGTCCTGCACGCGCGCATCGCCTGGCAGCCCGTCCCTGCCTATTTCGAACGTCACGATCTTGTTCGTCGCCTTCTCGGTCACGACCAGCGCGTCGCCGTGCGGCGTGAACTCGACTTGCGCGGGATCGGTTCCGACGCCGCTCAGAAGCCGGTCAGATCCGTCGAGCGGACGCAGACGGCCGTCTCGTCCGAGGGTGAAGCCCGTGATACTGTCGCTGCCTGCATTGAGGACGTACACGAGACCGCGATGTTCGGTCACGCTCACCGGTCGGATGCCACCGCTTGGCTGAACCTCCACAAGACGCAGTCCCCGGCGGTGCACCGCGAGCACGGAAAGCGAGTTGCTCCCGGCGTTGACCGCGAGCAGCCATTTCTCGTTGCCGGTCAGTACCAGCCCCCCTTGGTTTCCCAGTCCACCGCCGGTTCCGCTGCCGCCGGTCGACACGGCGCCGGCTCGCACGAGTCGCCCGTCCGCGAGTCGATCGAAGATGAGCACCCTGTTTCGGTCGGGTGCATTCGACATGGTGTAGACGGCACCCGGAAACCGAAATCGCAGACCCTTGAGATCCTGGGTCTCCTGTGCGACGACTGTGGCCCCGGCGCCGACAATGAGGGACGCGGCGGACAGGCTGGCCAGAAGATGAACGAGCCGATTCTTCACGGAAGCGCTCCTTTCGTTCGAGGCGGCGACTCGTGCGGATGTCGTTGTCGAGGTCGACGACACGACACGCGTCCCGGTCTGTGCGCATGAGATAGTTCTTCCTGGGGCGCACGCCAGACGGGTCCCGCCTTGCGAGATGTGAGTCGCGCGTAGCGCCCAAAACCCCCTCATCGTCGACGGCACGATGAATCGACGATGTCGGATGACAACGGGATGACGAGGGAGCAACCCCTGTGAAGCAGGTGCGGTGCGTTCTTGTGATGATGCTGCTGTGGCTCGGAACAGGGCCTCGAGCGGCTGCCCAGGACGAGAGCCGGCTGTACGCCGGCGCAATCGCCGGCGTCTCGACGCTCTCGGCCGATGGCCGAGCATCGACGCAGCCGGGTCGTGCGGAGGCGTCGCTGTATAAGCCCGAGAACGGGCCAGCGCTCAACCTGTTCGTCGGCATGCACGTCGGTCGCTACTTCTCCGTTCAAGGGAACTACATATGGAATCGCAACGACCTGACGTTGTTCTCCTCGTTCACGACGGCGCAGGGCGGAGGCTTCTACGAACAGCATCGAAACAGTGCGCAGCACGCGGTTGTCGGGGACGCGCTCCTGTACTTCCGCGCACTCGGAGATGGGGTACGTCCGTATCTCTCAACGGGAGTCGGATGGATGGGCTTTGGAAGCGAGCCGGCCAACAGCGAAGTGACGAGTGGCCTCGCGCCGCCTGACGGTGAGATTGCGGCGACGCGCTTCGTCCTGCGGGTCGCCGTCGGAATCGATCTCGCGATGGGAGAGGCGTGGAGTTTTCGTTACAGCTTCAGCGAGAGCATCAGTGGCAATCCGATCAGCGCGCGCCTGACGCCGCCGGGTGAACGCAACCTCGCGAACTTTCAGAACCTGTTCGGATTCATCAGGCGGTTTTGATTCGCTCCCCGCGTTCCGCCGAGTTACTCGCGCGAGTGGTGGAACTCCGCGTAGGGACAGTGAGGCCAGAAGATTGGAGCGTGGTCGACTCGTTCCGCCAGCACGCGCGCGTGACAGATGCGGCACGGATTCATCGACGCAACCTGTTCGCCAAGCGGCAGCGAGACGAGGCCCTGTTCGAACACGCACAGTCCACTCCCGGCGGCCTTCGTCACAGCCAGGCTGAGGAGCGGTCCTGTCTCCGCCTGCTTGCTCACGAGCGCCGAATAGATCTGTGACTTCAGCCGCGCTGGAGCGCGCTCGGCCGCTGCCGTATCGAAGTCCGCCGCGTCGGCCAGTTGTTGGAGCCAGCGTTCGTCGTTCATCGCTACACCTGATCCCAGAGCTCTCTGAACCGCGCTCGGGCGCGCGCGAGTAGTCGCTCGATGGCCTTCTCGGTCTTGCCGGTCGCCTCGGCCATCTCTCGGACGCTGCGGTTCTCCCAGTAGCGCCACAACAATGCCAGACCATACGACTCGGGCAGCCGTTGAAGAATTCGATGCGTTCTGGCTTCCAACCGCTCGCGATCGATCTGCTCGTCGATCGATGGGCCGTCGGCCGCCGGTTCGAAGGACCGCCGGCGTCCGCGAGCGGGTCTGGCGCGCGCAATTGTTGGCGGTAGAACGCTTCAACCTTGTGGCGGGCAATGCCAAGGAGCCACGACCGAAGGGGCGCGTTCCCCAAGAAGCTCGACAGGCTGCCGAGCGCAGCCAGGAACACCTCTTGGACCACGTCGTCCACGAGATCGGCGCGCGGCGCGAGGCGGTGTCGGACGTACGCGTAGACAGAGTCCGTGTACGTCGACACGAACCTGGCGGTCGCTTTCCGGTCCTTCCGGAGGATGGCGGCAACGAGTTCCCGCTCCGCTTCGGAGCCTTGGTCGACGACCGGAATCAGCCGGGACGCGCTCGCCTCGGAGGGTGTCTCTGGAGGCATTCAGAGTATAGGTCGCGAAGATCGGCCTTTTCCCCCGTTTCCGAAACGTACTAAGGTAGTTCCAGCGAGAAACGCTGTTGCTGGACCGATCGTACCTGACCGTCAGAAAACGTTCGTTCCGCGACCTCTTCATCGAGGCGCAATCGAACAGACGCCATCAGAGATCGATGGCCGACTGAATCCGTTCGAGCAGAGCGGGTCCTGGGTCGGCATCGGGCGTGGCCCGATAGAGCGCCGCGGTCCGTTGCACGCTCTCGAGGCGTCGGACCCGCTCCAGGACCTCGGGAAAGGCGTGCGCGGATTCAGCCTGGCCGAACAGCAGCACCTCGTTGCTGACTCGTCCGACGGCCTGCGCGCGCGGCAGCCGTCGGATGCACCGACACGGGTTGTCCGGATCGACGAGACCACAGTGGCGACGGGTGAATTCGACGATTGCCTCGCGCGCACGCGACAGGCGCTTCCGAAACGCCGGCGCAGAAATCTTCAAGATGCGCGCCGCCTCCGGCCCTTCGATCTCCAGAATCTCTCCGAGGATATACGCCAGACGATGCGGGCGATCGAGACAGGTGAGCAACGCATACATGCAACCGACCTTCACCTCTTCGAGCAGGAGCGCCTTGTCTGCTGGCCACTCGCGACCCTCGGCGGGGGCGAGTCCATCCGCGAGATCCTCGGCGAAGCGCTCGAAGGTCAGCTCCTGCCTCTCGACGCGGCTCTGTCTGGCTGAAATCAGGTGGTTCGCCGCGATGCGGTACACCCACGTGAGGAAACCGCTCTCACCGCGAAACGAGCCCAGGTGCGTGACGACGCGTACAAGGATCTCCTGCGAAGCGTCTCGTGCGTCCTCCGGATGCCAGAGCATCCGAAGCGCCAGGTTGTAGACGGGTCGCTGTATCTGAACGACGAGGCGCTCCAGGCTGTCGCGATCGCCTTCACGTGCGCTGGCGACGAGGGGTTCGAGGTCGTCAGTCACGCAGGCTGGCCTTGGCCTCTCGTCGCCAACCGCGTGGCGAGTCTCGAGAGTTCGTCGGCGAGAACGCGCGACTGTTCGTCCAGCGCGCCCTCGAGCTCCTCCAGCGGTGCCGAAGGGGCCTCCAGCACGAAGGTGTAAATGCTCTTGCCGCGATGTGGTGTGACGCGCGAGTGCGCCTTTGCTACGACGCCGTTTGGGAACGTCATCGTCCAGTCAACGGTGCCGTGCTCCGCCGAGGCGTCCACCCGAAGACCGACCTGGACGCTTCCCTGAGGTGTGGACATCGTCGCCTGCTGGCTGTCGGCGGCCTTGAACGCGTGCGTCCATTCGGGGAGGGTACTGGGATCGGACAGGTACCGGAAGGCGTCCGCCGGCGGGACGTCGAGTTGAATGCTTTGCACGTCGAAGGTACGCATGGTCTCCTCCAGTCGCTTCGAGTCCTGGCCGCCGCGTTCTACGGCGCCGGACCGTTAGCGAGTTCTCGACGTTTAGACTGCCGCGTGCCGTCAAGTGTGACCAATGCCGGTTCTTGAGCTGTCAGGCCTGGCTCAGCCGGACAGTAGACCTGCTCCAAACCTATCCCCGCGTACGGCCGCCAAGCCTTACACTCATGAAGCGTGACTCTACTCTTTCGCCGGCACCGTATCGCTCGAACTGAAGACGGCCGATCAAACCGCCTGCCCGCGAGCGGGGTCTTCCTGGCGAGCCTGGTGGTGGCTTGTACCGCGGTTGTGGCAGGTCAGGCACCGATGATTGACACCTCCCGCATCGGGCCTACGATTGGGCAACGAGTCCCGGACTTCTCGGGCACGGATCAATTTGGCCGCACGCATACGCTTGCGTCGTCGCTAGGTGCAAAGGGCGCGATGCTGGTGTTCTTCCGCTCGGCCGACTGGTGACCATACTGCAAGACGCAGCTCGTGGAGCTGCAAGGCCGCTACGATGAAATCCGAAAGCAAGGTCTCGGGCTCGTCGCAATCAGCTACGATTCTCCCGAAACGCTGAAGAGATTCGCTGATTCACGATTGATCAGGTTTCCACTGGTTTCTGACGCCGGGTCCGCCATCATCAAGCGCTTTGGTATCCTGAACGAACAGCAGAAACCAGGCACAGCTTCGTACGGCATCCCGCACCCAGGCACCTTCATCGTCGATCGGAAGGGCGTGGTGACGGCGCGCTTCTTCGAGCAGGCATACCAAGAGCGCTATACCGCAGCGGCCATCCTTGCCGCACAGGGCGCCAATCCCGCCGGCGCTACCGTCACTGCGGAGACTCAGCACCTGAGCATGAGCGCCTCGATTTCAGATTCGACGGTCGCTCCGGGCGAACGCATCTCAATCGTTGTGACCGTTACACCGCGTTCCACAATGCACGTGTATGCGCCGGGGAAACACGACTATCGAGTTGTGCGTCTGAACATCGATCCGCAGCCATGGCTGCGAGGGCACGACGCACACTATCCGCCGTCGGAGATCTACCACTTCAAGCCGCTTGACGAGCGGGTCGAGGTGTACTCGAAGCCGTTTCGGTTGGTGCAGGACGTGACGATTCTCGCTACGCCAGAAGTCCAAAAGACGCTAGCGACGATGCCGACGGTCACGATTGCCGGCGTGCTCGAGTATCAGGCCTGTGACGACAAGATTTGTTACAACCCGGCGCGAGTGCCTTTCAGCTTCACAGTGGCAACCAAGGCGCTGGATCGTAAGCCGCCAGGGTAAGGCGCTAAAACTGGCCTCAGCACGAGGATAATTCACACGTCGCTGGACTACACATGTTGAGGCAGACCTGAAGAAGTCTCGACGTGCTGGTCGGCGCGAAGCGTCGATCAGCAGCCGCCGGGGGATGCTCCAGTCGTCGACCAGCGTCTCACCACTTTTCAACCACTTGGCGCCATCTCAGAGTGCTGATGAAAAGATGGTGTGCCTGACGGGAATCGAACCGGTCTCCGATTACCCGCGAAAGGTCGTCCACCGTAGAGGAAACTCGACTGGCAGATTGGTCGTCAGAAATTGTGCCCCAGATTGTGCCCTAACCGGTGTCTACCCTCGACAAACACCGTCACTCCTATGAGGGGTCTCGCTGTCAAGTCCCCGCGGTTTCTGAGATCGTTATGCACACCTCCATTGTCGCCGCCGAAGCGGGGCCTGCCCGCCAAGAGCCGGGCCCGCGCAGGCGGCTGCCACATGTTCAGATCATACAAGAGCGCTCGCGTCCGTGAGTGAGCGCTCGAGATCGATCATCGTGTCTCGAGCTGGCGGCTGCCGGTTCGCGTGGCCGTCACACTCAGGCCACGACCAACTCCTATTCGTGCCAGTCTCAGCGGACTGATCACCACATAACGTAGGCGCTCCGTAGCGCCGAGCAGCCTGACGCGAACGAGCCCCATCTTACGGACGGTCCTTTGAAGGACCCGTGATCAGTTGCCGGGTCGTTCGCACCAGCTTGAGTCGCCAGAGCGCGAACACAACTCCTGGCGAGAAACTGGTCACATCAGATCGATCCGCGTCTTATTTGCCGGTTCCTCCATTCGTCGCGAGCGCGTGAGCTTGAACACCGCACCCTCCGGGATGACGCCGGCATCGAGATAGCGCCACAGATCAATCACCAAGCGCCGGGCGACCGCGACAATCCCGATTTTGCGAGCGACCGGCCCGCCGCGGGCGAACCGCTCGGTGTACCACCGCGTCAACGCGCTCCGTGGTTGATGGATCAGCCAGCCCCACGCAATCTGGATCGCCATCGAGCGAATCCGCTTATTGCCGGCCTTGCTGATTCCTTGTTCATGATTGAGGAGCCCGCTTCGGTAGGGCGTCCCGACCATGCCCGTGATCCCGCCGACTTCGCGGCGATTGCGGAACTGCCGCCACGCGAAGAGCTCCGTCACGAAGAGCCACGCGGTCTGGTTGCCGATCCCGCGCAGCTGTAAGAGTTGGCGGACCAGCGCCACGGAGGCATCGGCCGTCTCGCGCAGCTCGAGCCGGCGGGCCCGTTCGAGCGCCTGGATCTGCGTGGTGAAGAGTGCCACTTTCTCCCACTCCCGCGCCACGCGGGCCCGCAGCGTTGCCGGGATCGGCTGCCCATTCCACTGCCTCACCTGATCGAGGCGCTGGAAGAGCTTCGCATCCACCGTGACATAGACACCCACCGTGGCGAGCAGCCCGGTAATGCGATTCGTCACGCGCGTCCGATCGCGCTTCAACGTCCAGAGCTCCCGATGAGGCTGCCGCCGCTCTTCGTCCGGGGCGCTCGGAATGTGGACAACGCGCCACACCTTCTTCTCGCCGCCGACATGGCGCCGGAGCATCGACAGCAGCTTCGTCAGATCGATGGCGTCCGTCTTCGCCCGCCGGGCGCGGCGATTGACCTCAATACTCGACGAGTCCACGACCAGATTGTCGACACCCGCGCCGACGAGATACCGGTGAATCCAGAAGCCGTCCCGTCCTGCCTCGTAACAGCTCGTGACCGGCGCATCACTGGGCAGGTCCAAGGCGCTTCTTCGCGGCCGCCATCTCCTCCGGTAAGCGATCCCAGGCGTTCGCCGGCAGCGTGCGGCGGCGGATGCGTTGCCCTCGCTGTGTGGTAAAGCCCACGTGCCACTGCCGTCGGCCAAGTTCGATCGCCATCAGCAGTCGGTCACCACCAGCTGCAGTAGACTCCTCATGTTGGGTCGTGACTGTCATCATGAACGCTCCTTTCAGAATGGGAATTCTCGAGAGGAGCTTAACAGTCGCGACCCACTTCACCAGCAGCTGCGCGTCCAGCTGCCCTGCATATTGTCTTACGGGCTTTTCCAGTATAGCCGCGTCGTCAACTGCTCCTTCGGCGAATGAGGTCTCCCGTTTCGAGACGCCAGTCACGCTGCCCATCCGAGGTTTTGGATGGGCCGTCAGAGGTCATGAATCACGCTGGGAGGAAAGGCGGCCCGCAAGGCATTCAGCACGGCCAGAACGTCGATGACTTCTTGCGTGATGGCGCCGCTCACGGGACTGAGATACCCCGTGGCGGCGAAGACCATGCCGATGACACTCAGCGCCATACCACCTACCGCGCTCTGGAGGGCGATGAGTCGCATGCGGCGGCTGATGTGCATGAACTCGTCCACCTTCTTGAGTGAGTTATCCATGATCACGACGCCCGCGGCTTCCGCGGTCACGTCGCTGTTCTGTCCAATCGCCATGCCGACCGTGGCGGCCATCATGGCCGGGGCGTCGTTGATGCCATCGCCCACGTACAGTGTCTTGGCGGCGTCTGTTTCTTTGCGGACGATGGCGAGCTTTTCTTCCGGACTCTTCTCCGCGTGGATTTCCGTGATGCCCACCTGCTCGGCGAGGTAGCGCACCTCCGACACTCGATCGCCCGACACGATCATGACCCGATGGAATCGGTGCTTGGGACCCAGATGCTTCACGAATGAACGGCTCTCCGCTCGGGGCGCATCACGAAAGCGCAAGGCCGCCGCGTAGCGACCGTCGATCGCCACCACGCACTCGAGTCCGCCGCCGACTGGCGGGATCTGATCGGCGCCAGCGACCTCTTGCGCCGCGAGCTTGCCGCGGCTCGTGATCTGCAATTGATGGCCGGACACGGTTCCGCGCAGGCCCTGGCCGGGCTCTTCGCTCACCTCTGTGGCCTCCGGAAGCTGGAGCGCACCCTCTGTCGCCGCCGCGAGGATCGCTCGGGCCAGCGGATGCTTGGAGTAGCGCTCCAGGCTCGCCACGAGGGTCAGCACCTCCCGTTGCGCAAAGCCAGGGGCGATGAGCTGTTCCGTCAGCGTTGGCTCGCCATACGTGAGCGTCCCGGTCTTGTCGAAAATCGCCGTCCGACATCCGGCGATTTGCTCGAGCACGACGGGACTCTTGACGATAATCGCCCGGCGGGCGCAGAGGGAAATCGAACCGATGATGGCGATGGGGATGGCGAGCAGCAACGGGCACGGCGTGGCAATGACCAACACCGCAAGGAACCGAATCGATTCACCGCTGATGGCCCAGGCCAACAGGGCCACGGTCAGGGCCACCGGCGTATAGATGGCTCCCAGTTGATCGCCGAGCCGCCGCAACTGCGGCCGCGTGGCCTCGGACTCCCGCATGACGTTCATGATCTTCGCGTAGCGCGAATCGGCCGCGCGCTGGGTCGTGCGAATGGTCAAGGCCGACTCGCCGTTGATCGCGCCCGAGATGACCGTCGAGCCGCGGGTCTTGGTGATCTGGAACGGCTCGCCCGTGAGATAGGATTCATCCATCACCCCGTGGCCCTCGACGACCACGCCATCCGCTGGACAAATCTCATGCGGATAAATCACGAGGGTATCTCCCACCGCAATCTCCGCCAGCGACACATCCCGCAGGTCCGCCGCGCGTTTCCGATGGGCAATCGACGGCATGCGTTTGGCCAACGCGGCCAGCACCGAAGAGGCGCTGCGCAACGCGTAACTCTCCAACGCTTCACCGCCGGCGAGCATCAAGACGATGATCGAGCCAGCCAGGTATTCGCCCAACAGCACGGACGTCACAATGGAAATACCGCCCAGCAAATCGGAACCGAATTCGCGCTGTAGGAGCTTTCGAAGGAGGTCATAGAGAAGGGGCAGGCCGCCGAGCGCGAGGGTGACCAGCAAGGGAGTCTGGTAGGTGCCCGCAGTAGTGCGAAAGCCGAAGCGAAGCACCAGATGCAAAAGGATCGCGGCGATGGACAGCGCCGCGATAACCGTCGTCTTCCGGAGCCAGAGACCGGACGGTGAGTTCCAGGACTGGCTGCGCGTCGGCTCTTGACCGAGCGTTGACTCCGCCTCCTTTTCCAAGCCGCTGGCAGGGGGACGTTCAACGGTGGTCGTCATAGGGGCGGCCCCAGCCGCTGGCTGTCGGGCGTTGAACCTTCCGACGATTGCAGAGGTCATTGAAAGTCAGATTGCCACTCGAGCTCAGCTTGTCTTAATTGTCGCGAGAACGCGTAGGTTTTTTCATGGCGCTCACGAACGGGGCCGGCGTGGACGTCGCGAACGAGGCGGTCGGCGTTCCGGCGACGTTCGACATCTGTCAGTCCATTCTTGCGGCGGGCGGTCGACTTGCGAACATTGGCGTTCACGGGAAGCCTGCGCAGCTGCATCTCGAGAAACTATGGGATCGCAATATCGGGATTACGACGAGGCTCGTGGACACGGCGGCGATACCCATGCTGCTCAAACTCGTGCAGTCCGGGAAGCTGCAACCGGCGAAGCTGGTCACCCACCGGTTCGCGCTCGACGACATCATGAACGCCTACGACACGTTCGGGAACGCCGCGAGGGAACGCGCGCTGAAGGTGATTCTGACAAACCCGGTGAGGCACTAGGACGTTTCCGAGTGCGCTGTCGATATTGAGACCGCTGACACACTCACGGATCCGCAGATTGTGGCGAGAGTGAAGGAGCAGCCCGGATCGATCGCTGAGCCCGATGTTATCTCGGCCTCGAAGTGGAACGTCCAGCCGGCGCGTCCGCGCCGGGGACACCGCGCCAGCCAGTTGAATTCGGTTTCAGGAAGCTGCCTGATTGAACGACGTGTCGGCCGTTGTGTCAGCTCTAGCCGCGGCCGCGGCGCCGGTTCGTCTTGACCATCGTCTTTGCCGTCCGCATTTTGGCGGCCTGACTGTCAGCGATGTTCGCGCCCGGATCGGTTGGCATCGGCTTACGATGTTTCTTGCCGGGCGCGTCGACCACGCCGCCGCTTCGCCGTCTGGCTTTTCCGAGCGCCGCCGCGGCGGCCGGGTATCTGCCCGAGGGCTTCGTCGCGCCGCCCGCGAGTTGCTCGAGCAGTTTGGCCGCGCCGTCACGCACACTGGCGATCTGCTTGGTCAGCGCGTCGCGGTCCATCCAGCCTTCCGCTTTCGCCTGAAAAGTCCCTGCGATCCGGCCGAGCTGCTCCGCAAACGCCAACACTCGCTGCTCCATCGCGTCGGCCGTCGTCACGCCTGACGCGCCGGTCGTCGTCGTAGCACCGTTCGTTCGTATCGTTTCGTTGTCGCGCTTCGCCATGCGAACTCCATCTCCGCGTTCAGTCGCGACATGAGTGTACCGCAGCCCAGTGCAGCGTCCGTCCAGCAACAGCAGCAACGCGCCGAGAGTGCCCGTGGCTGCCGGGTTAGTCAGCCCGGTTGACCCACTCCGGCCCGTGTGGCACCCGGCGATGCTTTTCGACGTCTTGATCTGGCGCTCGGCGGGACGTCGTCCTCGCTTCAACGTCCGGCAACGCGTGGGGTGTTCGCGCGCATCTCTGGATCAATCGGGTGGAGGGCGCAGCCCGGAAGCCTGACCCTGACTATGATCGTGTGGATGCTGGTGCCGTTCTGGTCTGCTCCGATCGAGACGGTTCTCACCGGTCTTGCCGCTCGCCCCGATGGTCTCACCCAGATCGAGGCCGACCGTCAGCGACTACGGTTCGGTCCCAATCACCGCTCCGACACCCGGAAGACCACGCCACTCGGACTGCTGCTGAACCAGTTCCGAAGTCCGCTTGTTCTCCTTTTGCTGTTCGCGATGGCGCTCTCGCTGTTCCTAGGCGAGACGACCGACGGGTTGATCGTTCTGGCGATCGTACTCGGCAGCGCTCTGCTCGGCTTCCTGCAGGAGTACCGAGCGGGCAGCGCGGTCGCCAAGCTCTTGGCGGTGATCCAGACAAAGGTGACGGTGCTGCGCGACGGCCACGAGGTGGAGTTGCCCCACGACGCACTCGTGCCAGGGGACGTGATCGTGCTCGCGGCGGGCGCGGCCGTGCCCGCCGACTGCCGGATCCTCCGTTCCACCGACCTCTTCGTGGACGAATCCACATTGACGGGAGAGAGCTACCCCGCCGAGAAGGGCGCGGGTGACCTCCCGGGCGAGACGCCGCTCGCGAAGCGAGCGAACGCGCTGTTCCAGGGATCGCACGTGGTGAGCGGCACGGGCCGTGCGGTGGTCGTGCAGACCGGCGCGAACACCGTTTTCGGCGAGATCGCCGAGCGGCTCCGGCTCCGTTCGCCCGAGACAGAGTTCGAGCGCGGGCTTCGGCACTTCGGCGGCCTGCTGATCCAGATCACCCTGCTCCTCGTGATCGCGATCTTCGCCATCAACGTGTATCTGCACCGGCCGGTTGTGGACTCGTTCCTCTTTGCGCTCGCGCTCGCTGTCGGCCTCACGCCGGAGCTTCTCCCCGCCATCGTGAGCCTCACGCTCGCTCGGGGCGCGCAGCAGATGGCTGCCTCCCAGGTGATCGTGCGCCGCCTCAACTCCATCGAGGATTTCGGCAGCATGAACGTGCTCTGCTGCGACAAGACCGGCACGCTCACCGAGGGGGTGGTGAGGCTGCACGCCGCTCTCGACGCCGATGGCAACGCGAGCGACGAGGTCCTCCTCTACGCGCAGGTCAACGCCACCTTCGAGTCGGGCTTCGCGAACCCGATTGACGAGGCGCTCCGACGCCTGCCGTGCCCCGACCTCGCGGCGTACGTCAAGGTAGACGAAGTTCCGTACGATTTCATCCGCAAGCGACTGAGCGTGGTCGTGGAGCGGACGACGCCGTCAGCCGACACGCGCCGTCACACGATGATCACGAAGGGCGCGCTGCGGAACGTGCTCGATGCGTGCGTCGATGCGCAGACGCGGATCGGTCCCGGCGCAGCCCGCACCGTGCCCATCGCCGAGGTGCGCGCTTCCCTGCAGGAGCGCTTCGAGGCCTACAGCGAACAGGGCTATCGCGTGCTGGGCGTCGCGGTCCGGGACGTGACCGATGACCCGATCATCGACAAAGACGACGAGCAGCAGATGACGTTCATCGGGTTCCTGCTGCTCGAGGACCCGCCGAAGGCGGGTGCGCTCGACGCCATCGTGGAGCTCAGGCAGCTCGGCGTGGCGCTCAAGATCATCACCGGGGATAACCGTCTCGTCGCCGGCAGAATGGCGTCGGCATATGGGGCTGGAGCGACCGACCGTGCTCACCGGCGAGGAGCTCCGCGACTTGAGCGACACCGCGCTGCTGCAGCGCGTGGGCGAAGTGGACATCTTCGCGGAGATCGAGCCGAACCAGAAGGAGCGAATCCTGGCGGCGCTTCGCAAGGCCGGCAACGTGGTCGGCTATCTGGGCGACGGGATCAACGACGCGAGCGCGCTCCACACAGCCGACGTGGGGATCTCGGTGGAGAGCGCGGTGGACGTCGCCAAGGAAGCGGCCGACATCGTCCTCTTGGAGCGGGACCTCAGTGTCCTCGCGCGGGGCGTCCGAGCTAGGCCGGCAGACGTTCGCCAACACGCTGAAGTACGTGTTCATCACCACCAGCGCGAACTTCGGCAACATGGTGAGCATGGCGGGCGCGTCGCTCTTTCTTCCTTCCTGCCGCTCCTGCCGAAGCAGATCCTGCTCAACAACTTCCTGTCCGACGTCCCTCGATGACCATCGCGACCGACCGCGTGGATCGCGAGCAGGTGGATCGCCCGCGCCGCTGGGACATCCGGTTCATCCGCAACTTCATGCTGGTGTTCGGGCTCGTGAGTTCGGTGTTCGACTACCTGACGTTCGGCGCGCTGCTCTACTGGCTGCGGGCGACGGAGCCGGAGTTCCAGACGGGCTGGTTCATCGAGTCGCTGATGACGGAGCTCTTCATCGTGCTGGTCATCCGGACCCGGGGGCCGTTCTACCGGAGCCGGCCCGGCAGACTGCTGCTCGTCTCTACGCTTCTCGTGGCGGGCACGACGATCTTTCTGCCCTACACGCCACTCGGGGCGCTGTTCGGATTCGTGCCGCTCCGCCTCTGTTCGTCCTGCTGCTGCTCGGGATCACCGTGGGATACCTCGTGGCGAGCGAGCTGGTGAAGGGATGGTTCTTCCGACGATTCGCCT
>CAWIBS010000042.1:0-35773 GCA_963834365.1 Vicinamibacterales bacterium
CGCGGTTGCGGTAAACCAGGTTGCTGAAAGAGCCAGCAACCTGAAGTAGGATCCTCCTTCCTCCTTCACCGTGCTTCATCCGTCAGCTCGCCCCATAGCGTGACGCACGAGCCTCGAACGAGCGACGCAGTTCGGGTTCGAGGCGCGTAAATTGCGGGCTTCTCCGAAGCGGTTCGAGCAGCGGGTCCCGCTGGAACCAGGGATAGCAGGGGAAGCCCGTATTGGCCGCTTCCTCGAGCCAGCGTGCGGCGGCGTCCATCTCGCCGAGCTGGGCGTGCGTGGTCGCGAGGCTGTAGGCAATGTGATGATCGCGATACGGCTGCGCGAGGATGCGGCCGACAATCGCACGGGCGACCTCGCGCTGGCCGGCGGCGGCCTCCATGGAGGCGAGGACCGCCTGTGCGCGAAGGTCCGGCCAGCCCGCCGCCTGGCGGCGCGCAGCGCGATGAACGCCCGCGTCGTGTCGCCCAGGTAATAGGCCGCGAGCGCCAGGTGTGTCGGGATCGCGACCGCGTCGGTCCGTCCGTGCAGCTCCTCGCCGAGCCGGAGCGCCTCCGGAAAGCGGGCGCCAAAGAGCGCCGCGTAGAACAGCGCCCGCTGATTCTCGACACTCGATTCTCCGGCCAGCGCTGCGGCGGCCTGCGCTTCGGCCGCCGTTCCGCGAAAGAGGCCGTAGTGGTAGAACGCGCGTGCCCGCAGCGTGTGCGCCAGGTGCAGGTTGGGATCGAGCGACAGGGCCACCGCGGTCTCATCGAGCACGCGCGCCCAGTCGAAGTCACGATACACCGTGCCCGCGGCACTGGCGAGCGCCAGGTGGGCGTCCGCCAGGTTGGGGTCCTGGCGAAGCGCCAGGTTCGCCTCCTCCTCGGCTCGCGCACCCCAGCGCGCGGCTTCCGCTTCTTCCGCGTAACGGACGCTGTAATACGCCAGGGCCATCGCGAGGCTCGCTCGCGCCAGCGCGTATCGCGATCTCGGGCGAGGGCGGCTTCGAAGCTGCCGATCGCATCCCGCATCCGTTGTTCGGTGTACTCGACCAGCAGCGCCCGACCCTGAAGGAAGTCGGCGTACGCCGCCGCGTTCTGGGTGTAGCGCCGGTGTGCCCGGGCGCGCTCGGCGGCCGTGAGTTTCACGCTGAGGGCGCGAGCCACCTGGTCGGCCACCGAGTCGTCTTGCAGCTCGGGCAAGATCATCGGCCCGGATGTCGTACGGCTGACCCCAGATTGCCGCTCCGTCCGCAATGCGGACGAGCTGAAGATTCAGGCGATAGCTTTCGCCCTGTGCCCGCAGCGTCCCGGTCAGCACGTGATCGACGCTCAGTTCCTCACCGGCGCGACGCGCATCGATCGACGTGCCGCCGAATCGCCGGACGGCGCTGGTCGGGCGGAGTCGAAGGCTGTGAATGCCCGCAAGCCTCGTGATAATCGTGTCCGGAATGCCGATCTGCAGGTACTGCAGTGCCGGGTCGAGCGGCGTCAGCACCTGCAGCGGCAACACCGCCAGGTCGCCGCGTCTGTCGGAGGCTGCCGCTGTGCCGGAGTCGATCCGGGGCGAGCGCGCCCGCCAGGCCAGCACGGAGACGATGGCAATCGCGAGCACGCTCACGACCGCGACGGTCCGCATCGGCCGGGAGCGTCCAATGGATCCTGGGATCGCTCGACCAGACGAGCCCGGCGCGCCAGACCACTCGCCTGCGTCGTCGGCGCCGCTCGTCGGACTCGCCGCCGGCGGGTCTGCGGCTGGCACGACTTCCGTGACGGGAACGGCCAGCCGGTAGCCGCGCCTGGCGACTGTTTCGATGAGCGGCTGACCCGAGGCTTGCGAACCGAGGACTCGCCTGAGGACGGAAATGTTCCGGGTGAGGCTGTTCTCCTCGACGAACGTGTTGGGCCAGACCTCCTGGATCAGCGCGTCCTTGTCGACGATGCGCCCCCGCTCGCGCACGAGCACGGCGAGGGTGTTCACGGCCTTGGGCGTGAGATGGACGATCTGCCCCTCGCGGAACAGTACGCCCTGGGCAAGGTCCAGCCGGAACCTGCCGAACTCGAACACCCCATTCATGCCCTGACTCATCGGCGCCTAGCTGCGGGGAGGAGCCGCATCGGACCGCCGCGCCGCGTGAAAGGCCAGTGCTCTCCACGAGCGCGGTTGCGAAGCTGGTGGCGATTCTGCGTCCACCGATGAGTTGCGCAGCGGGCTTCACGTCAATTGTCAGAACTCTGTCACGTGCGAAATCAGGTTTTTGAAAGGACTTTCGACGGTCGGCGCTCGCAGCATGGACGCCAGGAGGCCAGACCATGCATGGGACAAGAGCACTGACTGCTCTCGCGGTTCTGCTGATCTACTCGCACGCCTGGGCCGACAACACGGTCACCCGATGGGTCGAGCAGGCGCTCGACACGGTCAGGGCGCAGAACATCGGCACGGGACCGGCCGCCCGCGTCTATGCGATGACGACCGTCGCGATGTACGACGCGGTCAACGGGATCGACCGAGCGCGCCATCTGTCCACCCGCGAACAGGCGATCGTCCCGCCGACGAGCGCCGCTGCTCGGCGACCGTCGAGCGGCCGCCGCCGCGGCTGCCGCGCATGCGGTCTCAAGTCGTTCGTCCTTCGCGGGCTCGGCACAGGACGTCGCGCTGGATGGGGAACTGGCGAAGGAGCTGCTCGACCTGCAACACCTGCCCACGTCCTTCGTGAGCGCCGGGCAGACCTGGGGGGCCCAGGTCGGGCCTGGCGGTCATCGCGGCCCGCGCCTCCGACGGCACCCAAGTCGGCCGAGACGCAGCCGGCGGGAACCGGCATCGGCGAGTATCGGCGCGCCGTTCACGGGCGCACAGTTCCGACTCATGGCCCCCTTCGGCGTCGAGAGCATCGAGCCGTATGTCGCGCGCACCCCCCTGCGCTCGCGAGCGATCGGTACAGCCGCCTCGTTCATCGAGGTGAAGGCCGTGGGCGATGTCGACCGATCCGAACCCGACCCGCACCGAGATTGCCCGACACTGGCAGGCAGAAGCCAACACGGCCCGCGAGACCGGCCTCTGGTTCAAGGCGGCGATCGCCATCGTCGAACGCTGGGGTACGGACCATCTCCCTGTCACACACCGCGCGGCTGTTCGCGCTGCTCGGCATGGGCGTGGCGGACGCGGTGGCGACGGCGTGGAACGGCAAGTTCGACGCCCATTCTGGCGTCCCGGTGATGCCATCCGCGAAGCCGGCATGGATGACAACCCCGACACCTTGCCGAAGCCGGGTGGACCCCGCGCAACATCACGTTCGGGGACTCGCCGGAGTACCCGTCGGGCACGTCGACCTTCGCGGGCGCTGCTTCGACGGTGCTGGAGGGCTTCTACTGCACCGATCGGCTTCCGTTTGCGTTCGAGGGGAACAGGGGACGCGGCGCGACGACTACCGTCGCTTCTCGCAGGCGGCCGACGAGGCGGGCCGTCTCGCGGATCTACAGCGGTATCCACTTCCAGTTCAGCAAGGACGACGGCCTCGTCGCCGGCCGTGGGGTCGGGTCGAGAGATCGTGACCACCCGGTTGCGCCGCGCGGGGAGATGCTTCGGCCTCCTCTGCGCGTGTCCGCAGTTCTGAGGCGGGAGAGACCTGAAGTAGGAAGTTGGAAAGAGGAAGGAGGAGACCCTCCTACTTCAGGCCGGGGTCGGGCCGACGTTCGGCCCCGTGATCGATCTCGCGGATCACGCGGCAGGGATTGCCAGCCGCGAACACGCCTTCTGGCACGTCGCGGGTGACGACGCTGCCGGCGCCGATGACCGTCCGCGAGCCGATGGTCACGCCAGGCAGGATGAGCGCACCGCCGCCGACCCAGACATCCGAACCGATCGTGATCGCCCTTCCGAACTCCTGCCGGCGCCGCAGCTCGGCGTCCAACGGGTGCATGGGCGTATAGATCTGCACCGCCGGCCCGAAGAGCGTGAAGCTCCCGATGCGCACGGGGCAGACGTCCAGCACGACGCAGTTGAAGTTGAAGAAGACCCGCTCGCCCAGCTCGATGTTCGTGCCGTAGTCGCAGAAGAACGGCGGCTGCATCCACACCGTCTCGCCGCCGGCGCCGAACAGCTGCCGCAGGAGGCTCCGCCGCTCGTCCTGCTGCGCCTCGCGCGTGGCATTGAGCGACTGACACAGGTCGCGGGCACGGACGCGAGCCGCGACGAGCTCGGGGTCGAGCGGGTCGTACAACTCGCCCGCCAGCATCTTCCGCCACTCGTCATTCATCGAGACACCATCCGGCGAATCAGGGCGCCGACGACTGTGGCGTCGTGGTGAGGAAGGCGAGCAGGTGGGCCATCTCCTCGGGCGTGATCTGCTGATCGAGCGCCTCCGGCATGGTGGACTGCGGGACGACGCGCATCTGGCGAATCTCGCTGCGCCTGCAGCGTGACGCTCTGGCCGGGGCCCTGGCGGAACGTGATGCCTGTCGGCGACTGCTCGCCGATGACGCCCGACCAGCGTCTCGCCCGACTGCGCGCTCGACCTCGTAGGTCTCGTAGTGCTGCGCGATCGAGCGGCTCGGCTCGAGGATGTCGGCGAGCAGCACCGGCATCGGCCGATGACGCACCGTCGCGAGGTCCGGTCCCATCTCGACGCCGTTCCGGCCGTCGACCTGATGGCACATCGCGCAGTTGCGCGCGAAGACGTCGGCGCCGCGGCCGGCATCGCCGCGACCGCCGAGCGCCGCGGCGTAGCGCGCCACGCGTGCGCGCCCGCGCGTCCGGCGATTCCTCGAGCACGGTCCGCGCCGTCGCCCGGATGCGCCTCGTCGCGATTCATGATCAGGCTGCGCTTCTGCCAGAAGTTGAGCATCCACGGTCTTCACGGCGCCCAGACTGCAGCGCGTCGAGCATCGCCTGCGAGCCTTCGCGGCGGGCCAGGATCACGTGGCCGCGGCGCTGCGGACCGGCGGCGTCAGCGTCGGCCACTTCGCGAGGAGGAAGGCCGGCGGGCCGGTGCCAGGCACCCGTCCCAGGGCGTTGACGCCGGCAATCTGCACGGCGTCGGGCTCGGTGCTGCCGATCGACCGACTCGAACATCGGCTGGTGCGGCTGCGGCATCCGCCAGCGCCAGCAGCGCGATGGCATCGACGCGCGCGTCGGCGGCCGCTGCGGGATCGGCCGCGGGCTGCGCGGCGCGCGCGAGCGCCGCCGTCGTCGCGGCGCCTGGCTCGACCCCGCTCGACGCCGAGCAGCGTCACCGCCGCACGCCGGAGTCGCGGCTGGTCGGCCGTGGCCAGCGTCAGCAGCGTGTCCTGGCTGCTCGCCGAGCCGCCGCCGATCGCCGCGCGCCCGGTGATGCCGCGAGCCACGCCCTCGAGCAGCGCCGCCCGCCACCAGTCGCCGGCGGGCGCCGACGGGTCGGTGACGATCGGCGATGGCCCTGGCCAGTTCCGCGGCCTTCTGCCGCGCCGCGAGGACGCCGCCGAGCCGATCGAAGAATCCGCGCGCCGGCCGGGTGACTCGCCGCGCGGTCAGCCCGGAGCCGGGTTGAAGCGCCCGCTCGAACCAGGCGGCCGCGCGATCGGAGGACGCGCTCAGCGCCGCGACCTGCATCCACTCGTCCTCGATCGCGCCGAGCAGCAGTCGCTCCTGCGCGGCGTGCGACGCCGGCGTGTCGAGCGAGCCGAGCGTGGCGAGCAACTGGAAGCGCACGCGCGCGTCCGGGTCGTTGGCGAGCGCGAGCAGCGCCGCGCCGACCTGCGGCTGCGTCAGCCAGCGCTCGGCCAGGACGATGGCGTTCTCGCGGACGCCGGCGTCAGGGTCCGCCAGGGCCTGCAGCACGCGCGGCATCTCGAGGCGACCGAGTCCGTCGAGCGTCCAGAGCGCGTGCAGGCGGGCGAGCGCCGACGGGCGCGCGTCGGCGAGCCGCTCCAGCGCCGGCGCGCGTCGCGCCGGTTGCCGGTGCACGAGCAGACGCTGCGCCGTGCGGCGCCACCAGAGTTGCGATGCGCCAGCGCCTCGACGAGCTCGCGCATCGGACGCCGACCCGAGCCGCGGCGCTCCGGGACGCGGCGTCGCAGCGGCGCGTCCGCCGTCGTCGCGACGACGCGGTAGATGCGTCCGCGATCCTTGCCGGTGGAGAGCACGCTCGGGATTCTTCTGCAGATCGCTCGAGCCCCACTCCGGGTGCTCGATGTACGGACGGTAGTAGTCGATGACGTAGAGCGCGCCGTCCGGGCCGACGTAGAGGTTCACCGGGCGGAACCAGCTGTCGGTCGAGGCGAGGAACTCCATGTCGCGGCGGCCGCGGCTGGCGACGAACGTCGAGCCCTTCGGCGACGAGCGACGTCGCGGTGCACGAGGTTGTGCACCGGCTCGGCGACGAACGCCGCGCCTTCGAAGCCCTCCGGGAAGCGCGCCACCCGCGTAGATGCGTGAGCGCCGCACGCCGAGGTGAACTGCCCGGCCTCGGTCAGCAGGTCGAACCGCGCGCCGTGCGTGATCGGCATGATGTTGTCGTTGCCGTGGTCGGAGATGTCGGCCATCGCGCTCGGCAGCAGCAGGTGCGGATTGCGCTCGAGATACCGCGCCGCGATCACCTCGTGCCGCGGCGTGAATCGAGTTGTTGTGGGCGAAGAAGTGGCCGTAGACGTCGAAGGCGTTGCCGAACTGCGTGCGGCTCGACAGGCCCTCGACCTTCCACAGGTCAGGCTTCAGCCGCACGCCGCGGCCGCGGGCGTCGAGGCCCTGCGAGCTCCGGCCGGTCGGGAAAGCGTGAGGTCGCGTGCCCTTGTCGCCGAACAGGTCGCGATAGATGACCGGTTCGGATCCGCCCGAGTGCGCGAGGTAGATCCAGTTGTCGAGCCCGTAGACCGGATGGTTGACGGCGTGCTGCGGGTTGGTGCGCGCGAAGCCGGTGAGCACGACCTCGCGATGGTCGGCCTTGCCGTCGCCGTTCATGTCCTCGAAGTACAGCAGGTCGGGCGGGCTGGTCACGAGGATGCCCCGCTTGTAGCGCATGACGCCGCTCGGCAGCCTCAGGTTGTCGGCGAAGAGCGTGCTGGCGATCGACGCGGCCGTCGCCGTTGGTGTCCTCGAGCAGCTTCACGCGTCCCGTCGGGCTGACGTCGAGCGGGTAGCCGGGCATCTCGACGACGAAGATGCGGCCGTCTTCGTCGATGTCCATGGCCACCGGACTCTGGACGTCGGGCTCGCTGGCCACCAGCTCGACGCGGAAGCCGGGCTCGACCTTCAGCATCGCGAGCGATTGCGAGGGAGTGAAGGGAGGGCGTCCCGGTCCGCTCTGCGAGCCGAGGCCGCTGCCCGCCAGCGCCGCCAGCGCGGCGGCCCAGCCCAGGACGGTCGATGGTTTCATCACGCCAGTACATCCCAAAAAGAGGTGAGACAGGCTCGTCCGCCAGACCCGCGACGGTCACTCTATAATCGCCCACCATGACCAGAGTTGCGGTCACCCGACGACCGTTTCAGACGATCGTGCTGGCTGCCTGTCTCGTCGTCGCGTGGCTCGCCGCGCCGAGGGCCAGGCCGGTTGCCGCCGTTCAGGCTGAGAAGGGACTGGTCGTCACCGCGGACCTGCAGGCCGGCACGATCGTGGTGTCGCGGACCGGCAGCACGACGCCGATCCTCACGCACAACGCCCGGGCCGATCAGCGGCCCTACCTGCATCCGATCGTGGCCCCTGACGGCAAGGGTGTCCTGACCGAGTTCAGTCCGTCGCACCACAAGCACCAGACGGGCCTCTACTGGGGTTTCACGCGGGTCAACGGGCGCGACTTCTTCCACAATCCGCACGGCCAGTTCTGGCGCCGCGTCGCCGCGACCGTGACGCACGCCGCCGGTGAGGAAGTGCGATGGCAGACGGTGTACGACCTGCTGGACGAGGCCGGGCAGCCGATGCTGACCGAAACGCAGCGCTGGTCGATGCGGGAGGACAACGGCACCTACGTGCTGGACCTCGACTGGCGCGGCGAGGCCCGGACGAACGTCACGATCGGGACCTACGACTACGGCGGCCTGTTCCTGCGCATGCCCTGGCAGCCAGGCATGACGGGGGAGGTCGTGAACGCCGCGCGCCAGCGCAACGCACGCGCCGAGGGGCAGCGTTCCACCTGGATCGACGTCGGGCTGCAGGTCCCGGGCCGGGACGATCTCGCGCACGTGGCGATCTTCGACCATCCCCAGAACCCCGGCTACCCGCAGGCCTGGCGGGTGGACAGCCAGATGGGCGTCGGCTCCGCGCGCACGCGCGCCGCCGACTGGACGATCGCGAAAGACGAGGCCGCGATCGTCCGTCACCGGTTCCTCATCTACACCGGCCGGCTCGACGAGGCGGCGATGACGCGGGCGTGGACCAACTTCAGCGGCGCGGACATCACGGCGATGTGGCGACTGGCGCAGAGCGAGGGGAAAACCGCGAAGTTCCTCACGCCGGAGGCGGCGGTCGCCGAGATGACGACGATGGACGGCTATGTCGTCAACGCCTTCGCCGGTGAACCGACCATCGCGCAGCCGATGGCGTTCTGCTGGGACGATCGCGGGCGGCTCTGGGTCGCCGAGAACCTCGACTACGAGACCCGCGGGCGCGGGTTCTCGAACGCGGGCACCAGCCGCATCGTGATCCTCGAAGATGCCGATCGCGACGGCAGGGCCGAGAACCGCACGGTGTTCATGGAGGGCATCGTCTTTCCGACGGCGCTCGCCGTCGGCTTCGACGGCGTGTTCGTCGGTGCGCCGCCGAACCTGCTCTTCGTGCCCGACCGCAACGGCGACGACAAGGCCGACGAGGCCGACATCGAAGTGCGCCTCACCGGCTGGGGGATCAAGGACCGGCACGAGACGTTGAACAGCCTGCATTGGGGGCCGGACGGCTGGCTGTACGGGCTCCAGGGCTTCGCGACGCCGTCGAAGGTGAGGCGGCCGCCGATGGGCAAGGGCCGCCTCTATGCGCACAGGGACGCGTTCCCGCCGGACGTGCTCGAGGGCGAAGGCGTGGACATCGACGGCGGTGTCTGGCGCTACCATCCGACCGAAGAGCGGTTCGAGGTCGTCGCCCACGGGTTCAGCAACCCCTGGGGCATCGATCACGATGCGAAGGGACAGTTGCTGATCACCGCGTGCGTGATTCCGCACCTGTGGCACGTGATCCCGGGCGGCATCTACCAGCGCCAGGGCGGCCGCCACTTCAATCCGTACGTCTACAGCGATCTCCAGACCATCGCCGACCATCGTCATCGATCGGCCCACGGCGGGGCGCGGGTCTATCTCTCCGACGCGTTTCCGGCGGCGCAGCACGGCCGGATCTTCATGGCCAACATCCACGAGCACGCCGTGCTCTCGGACGTGCTCGTGCGCAAGGGCTCGGGGTTCACCGCGCATCACGGCGACGACTTCCTGCTGGCGAACAACGCGCAATGGATTGGCTTCAGCCTGGAGATCGGGCCCGACGGCGCGCTGTACGTCCTCGACTGGCACGACGCCGACATCTGCGGCAACGACGTCCTGCACAAGGACACGGGGCGCATCTTCAGGGTCGCGCCCGCGGCCTCGGCGGCCGAACACTGGGAGGGACGCTTCGGCGATCTGCGCCGGCTGGGCGACAAGGAGCTCGTGGCGCTGCAGACCAGCCGCAGCGCGTGGCACGCGCGCCGTGCCCGGCTGATCCTCCAGGCGCGTGCGTCGAAGAAGCGGCTCGCACCAGAAACCTGGCCGGCGCTGCGGACCCTGTTCGAGACCCATCAAGACCCGGACGTCCGGCTGCGTGCCATGTGGGCGCTGCACGTCACGCGCGGCTTCAGCGACACCGCACTCCTCGCGGCGCTTGCGGATCGAGACGAGCACGTGCGCGCCTGGGCCGTCCAGCTCCTGTGCGAACGCGGCTCGCCGGGCGCTGCGGCCATCGCCCGGTTCGCCGGCATGGCCCGCGACGACGCGTCGCCGGTGGTGCGTCTGTACCTGGCGTCAGCACTGCAGCGCCTCGATCGATCCGCCCGGTGGGGCATTGCGAGCGCCCTGATGGCTCACGGCAACGATGCCGCCGACCACAACCTGCCGACCATGATCTGGCTGGGCGTGGAGCCGCTGGTGAAGCAGAATCCGGCGCTGGCGCTCGACTACGCCTCGAAGGGCGCGCATTCCGCTGGTCTCGCAGCACATCGCGAGACGCGCGGTCGATGCCGGGGCGCTCGAGACGCTCGCCGCCGCGATTGCGAAGTCGCCCACGCCGGCGTCCACGCTGACGCTGTTGCGCGGCATGCGCGACGGGCTCGAAGGACGCTTCGACGTCGCCGCCCCGCGCAACTGGTCGTCGCTCGCCGCCGATCTGAAGCAGCGGGGGCCCGAGGTGGCGAAGCTTGCGGGCGACGTGGCCTCCGGCTTCAACGATGCCGGGACGGCGCGGCAGCACATCGCCACGCTGCAGGACACGTCGGCGCCCGTCGAGGCCAGGCGGCGCGCGCTTCAGATGCTGGCCGCCCAGCGGCGGCCGCAGCTCGCCGCGGCGCTCCCGGCCGCACTCGACGATGAGCGGGTGCGGATCGACGCGATCCGCGCCGTCGCCGCCTTCGACGATGAATCGCTCGGCAAGCTGCTGATTGCGCGGTATCCGTCGGCGCCGGCGGCCGAGCGGGTCGAGATCGTCCAGGCGCTCGCGTCGCGCCGCCAGTATGCGCGCCTGCTGACCACCGCACTTTCCTCCGGCGTCATCGAACGGCGCGACGTGCCCGTGCACATCGCGCGGCAGCTCGTACGCCTCGTCGGCGCCGGCTTCACCGACGTCTGGGGGCCCGTCGAGACGACCGCCGACGAAGAGCATGCCTACGCACGCTACCGGGCGCTCCTCACCGACGGCGCGCTCGGGGCGGCCAGCGCACAGCAGGGACGCGCGATCTTCCAGCGGACCTGCGGCGCGTGCCACAGGATGTACGGTGAAGGCGGCACGGTCGGTCCGGACATCACGGGATCGAACCGCACCAGCCTCGACTATCTGCTCTTCAACGTCCTGACGCCCAACGCCGACGTCCAGGACGCCTACAAGATGGTCGTCGTCACGACGCGCGATGGCCGGACGTTCTCCGGCACGCTCCTGTCCGAGACCGATCGCCAGTTCACGCTCCGGATCGCCGGGAGCGATCCGGTGACCCTGAACAAGGCCGACATCCAGTCGCGGGACACGACCGACACCTCCCTCATGCCGCCGGGATTGTTCGACGCGCTGAGCGAGCGCGAGGTCATCGACCTGGTGGCGTATTTGAAGACCGCAGACCGATGACGTGATTCAGGCAGCCCACGGCGCGTTCTGGGCCTGGCGAGAAGCCCTACCCGAGGTGGGGGTCCGGCTGAAGCCGGGCACTCACGTTTCGCACGGGCGGCCGGGCTGAAGCCGGACACTACGCCCGTTGCACGGAGATTCGCGGTGTTGGAACAGCGTCTGATCGTCGCGCTCGCCCTGTTGCTCACCCTCCTGCCTGACGGGTCGACAGCCCAGCCGCGGGCCGCGGCCGCGACGGCACCGAACGTGCTGCTGATCTGCGTCGACGACCTGAAGCCGGTGCTGGGCTGCTACGGCGACGCCGCTCGCCAAGTCGCCGAACATCGACCGGCTGGCGCGCGCGCGGCATGCTGTTCGAGCGCGCCTATTGCAACCAGGCGGTCTGCGCGCCGTCGCGCAATGCGCTGCTGACCGGGCTGCGGCCCACCAGCGCTCGGCATCTACGATCTCGGCACGAACTTCCGCGCGCGCGCGCCCGACGCCGTCACGCTGCCGCAGTATTTCAAGCAGCACGGCTATCGCACCGAAGGCGCTGGGCAAGATCTTTCACGTCGGCCACGGCAACCACGAGGACGCCGCGTCGTGGAGCGTGCCGCACTGGCAGCGCGAACGTCGTCGCCTACGCGCTGCCGGAGAGCCGCGCGACCGACGGGCTGACGCGCGAGGAGGCGCTGTTCGCGAACGTGCCACGGCGAAGGCCCAGAGCTGCCGCGCGGCGCCGCCTACGAATCGGCCGACGTGCCCGACGACGCGTATCCCGACGGCGAGATCGCCGACGAGGCCATCGCGCCGGCTGCGCGCAGGCGAAGGCCAAACCCGGCGAGCCGTTCTTCCTCGCCGTCGGCTTCGTCAAGCCGCACCTGCCGTTCTGCGCGCCGAAGAAATACTGGGACCTGTACGACCGCGCGCGCCTTCACGCTCGCCGGCGCGACGCACGCCGCCCGAGGGCGCGCCGCGCCTACGCGCCGCAATTCGGCGGCGAGCTGCGGCAATACCGCGACATTCCCGACGAGCGGCGCGCTGCCCGAGGACCTGCAGCGCACGCTGATCCACGGCTACCACGCCGCGGTCAGCTACATGGACGCGCAGGTCGGCCGCGTGCTCGACGAGCTCGACGCCTCGGCCTCGCCGAAGAACACGATCATCGTGCTGTGGGGCGATCACGGCTGGCACCTCGGCGACCACGGCATGTGGTGCAAGCACACCAACTACGAGCAGGCCGCGCGCATCCCGCTCATCGTCTCGGCGCCCGGCGATGAAGGCGCGCGGCGAGCGACGGCGGCGCTGGTCGAGACCGTGGACATCTATCCCGACGCTCTGCGAACTCGCCGGCCTGCCGGCTCCGGCCGTGCCGCAGAAGCTCGATGGACGCAGCTTCGCGCGACGCTGCGCGATCCGGATCGGCGCCGACGCAAGGAGCAATCTTCCACGTCTATCCGCGCAACGTGCCGGCCGGCGAGGCCCGTCGATCGGCCGCGCGGTGCGCACCGCGCGCCATCGGCTCGTCGAGTGGAAGAAGCCCGGCGCCGCGCCGGACACCGCCGACCTCGAGCTCTACGACTACGAGACCGACCCCGCCGAGACACGGAACCTGGCGCGCGACCAGCCGTCAGTGGTGGCCGAGCTGCGGGCGCTGCTGACGGCACAGGGCGAGGCGAAGGCACAGCTGGTCGCGGCGCCCGGCACCATCCAAGCCGTGAAAGGGGTCCGGGTTGTGCGGGTCCGGCTAAATGAGCCCGGAGTTCACGTCTGTTGACAACGGGCCCGCCAAGGTGGCGCCGGGCTTCAGCCCGGACCAACGCGTGCCCGGGCAGGCCTAAAGGCCTGCGCCACATCACCAACGCAAGTGAGCTCCGGTCAGGCGGATAGAATCGGCCTCGACTATGGGACGAGCTCCTGCGGCGGCGAGCTGGCGGATGCAGCGTGTCCGAACCCTTTTCGTGCTGCTCACGGGCGCGCTCGTGCCGCTCGCGTTCGTGACGCCGGCGGCCCAGCCCCGCGGTCCCAACGTGCTGTTCATCCTCGCGGACGATCTGGGAGTCAACGACCTGGGCGCCTACGGCCGCGCGGATCACCGCACGCCGCGCCTCGACCGTCTCGCCGCCGAGGGTGTGCGGTTCACGGCCAGCTACGCGGCGGCCTCGATCTGTTCGCCATCGCGGGCGGCGCTGCTCACCGGGCTCGCCCCGGCGCGGCTCCACCTGACGACGTTCATTCCCGGCCGGGCGGACTCCCGGCGCAACGGCTGCGCCATCCGCTGATGCGCCAGCAGCTGCCGCTCGAGCACTCACGCTCGCCGAGCGGTTCGCACGAGCCGGCTATGCGACCGCGGCCGTCGGGAAATGGCACCTGGGCGAGGCACGGCTTCGGCCCGACGCAGCAGGGATTCGAGATCGAGCACCGCGGCACCGCCAACACGCCTCCCACCGCCGACGAGGGCAGCAAGGGCGAGTTCGACCTCACCGCGGCGGCCGAGCGGTTCATCGGCGAGCCTCGCGATCGCCCGTTCTTCCTCTATCTCGCCCACAACACGCCGCACATTCCCTACGCCGCCCGTCCCGAAGACGCCGCGCGATGCGGCCGATGCGTTCGAGCCCGACCTACGCCAGCGTGATCGAGACGTTCGATCGCGCGGTCGGCCGTCTGCTCGATCGCGTGCAGGCACTCGGTCTCGCCGATCGGACGATCGTCATCGTCACGAGCGACAACGGCGGGCTGCACGTCCCGGAGGGGCCGCACCGCGCGGGTGACGCACAACACGCCGTTCAGGGCGGGGAAGGGGTTTCTCTACGAGGGAGGTATTCGCGTGCCGCTGATCGTGCGGTGGCCGGGCCGCGTCAAGGCTGGCCGCGTGGTGGACACGCCGGTGTTGAACACCGACTGGGTACCGACGCTCATCGACCTGCTCGGGCTGACGCCCGCGACCGGGCTCGACGGCGTGAGCCGTGCGGACGCGCTGCTGGACCGTCCTCCATCACGGACCGTCCCGCTGTTCTGGCATCAGCCGCATTACACGAACCAGGGCGGGCGCCCGTCCGGCGCGGTCCGCGATGGCGACTGGAAGCTGGTCGAGGACTACGACTCCGGCAAGGTCGAGCTGTTCGACCTGCGCACCGATCCGGGCGAAGCCGGCGACCGCGCGGCCGGCGAACCGGATCGCGCCGAGGCGTTGCGACGCTCGCTGCACGATTGGCGGCGCCGCGTTGGCGCCCAGGAGAACACCCGGAACAGTGCGGTGGACGAGGACGCGTATCGACGGCTGTATCTGACGTTCGACGCCTCGCGATTCGATCCCCGGCGCGCGTCGGCCGAGGAGTGGAGCCGTGTGCTCGCGTGGCGGGACGCGATGAACGACGCCGTGCGCCCTGGCCCGGAGGCGTCGGGTAAGATGAGAGACCGATGATGACTCCCGTCGCTTTTCGCGCCGGGCTTGGGGCGCTGCTCGTGCGTGGCGGGCTGCTCGCCGTCTCCGCAGAAACCGGAACCGTCCCAGGGCGCTGCGCCTCGCTCTCCCCGCCGCCTCTCCTCCGGCCGCCTCTGCGCCAGCCGCTCTGCCCAGCCGCTCTGCACCCGACGCCTCTGCAACAGCCGCCGAGGCATCCCTCGAGGCACTGCCGACCTCGATTCTGAACGTGAAGAAGGACGAGGAGCCGTTGCCTCCGGCGGTTTCGCCGTACGACGCCCTGCCTGAAACGGTGCGGAGTTACCTCGATCGCCCGTTCAAGGGCGACTTCGACGAGATGGTCAACCGCCGCCTGATCCGGGCCGGCGTCGTCTACAACCGGACGCAGTATTTCATCGAGCGGGGTCTGCAGCGCGGCTTCGTCTACGAGGCGGTGAAGCTGTTGGAGGACGAAATCAACAGCCGGCTGAAGACAGGCAACCTGAAGGTCCACGTGTCCATCGTCCCCCTCCCCCGCGACCAGTTGTTCACGGCGCTCGAGGAGGGGAAGGTGGACTTTGTCGCCGCGGCCATCACGATCACGCCCGAGCGCCGGAAGCATGCCGAGTTCACGCTGCCGACGCGGGAGGGTGTGGCGGAGATCCCGGTGATTGGGCCCGGCGTGAAGCCGGTGGCCACGGCGCAAGATCTCTCCGGCCGGGAGGTGTTCATCCGGCGGAGCAGCAGCTATTACGAGACCATCACGAGTCTGAACGAATCGCTGAAAAGCCAGGGCAAGGCGCCGGTGACGATCAAGGAGGCGCCCGAGCCGCTCGAGGACGATGACCTGCTCGAGATGGTGAACGCGCGCCTCGTGGACATCACGATCGTGGACGACTTCATCGTGGAGTTCTGGAGCCAGGTCTTCCCGGACATCCGGCCCCAGCCGGGCGCTGCCCTGCGCAGGGACGGGCAGATTGCGGTCGGCGTGCGGAAGAACAACCCGAAGCTGCTGGCGGCCCTCAACCGCTGGATCACGAAGTACGGCCCGCGCACCGCCTTTGGCAACATGATGGAGCGCCGGTACCTGAAGGATGCCGGCTACGTCAAGAATGCGTCGTCGGAAGCCGAGCGGAAAAAGCTGCTGGATCTCGCGGCGATCTTCGAGAAATACAGCAAGCGGTACAGCGTCGACTACCTGCTGATGGCGGCGCAGGGCTACCAGGAATCACGCCTCGACCAGGGCGTGAAGAGTCGCGTCGGCGCGATCGGCGTGATGCAGGTGATGCCCGCCACCGGCAAGGAACTGGGCGTCGGAGACATCACGAAGGTCGAGCCGAACGTCCACGCCGGCGTCAAGTACTTCCGGTTCATGATGAACCAGTACTACAAGGACGAGCCGATGGACGACATCAACAAGGGGCTGATGACGCTCGCCTCTTACAATGCCGGACCTGGCCGCATCCGCCAGTTGCGCCGTGAGACGGAAAAGCGTGGCTTGAACCCCAATGTCTGGTTCGGCAACGTCGAGCGCATCGTCTCGGAGCGGGTCGGCCGCGAGACGGTGCAGTACGTCAGCAACATCTACAAGTACTACATCGCCTACAGGCTCGTGATCGAAGCGCGTCACGCTCGCGAGAAAGCGAAGAGCGTCCCCGCGCGCACCCAGTGACGCGAGGCGCGGTTACGGCTCCGGCTGCGAAGCGTGCTCCAGGTCGCGCTCGAGGAAATAGTTGAGGAACGTCCGGATGACGGCGATCGCGCCCAGCTCGCCGATGTCCGCCCAGGACGGGGAGATGACGGTGCGCGATGATGTCGGCGGCCAGCTCGAACTCGAGCCCGAGCAGCAGCCACATGCCGAACCGCCGCCAGACGTCCTTGCGCGCGCCGTGCCCGGTCGCCCGGCTCGCTACGAGCCCGACCAGCCTGACGAAGGCTTCTCCAGCGCCGAAGGTGACGACGAGAATGGCCGCGCCCTCGACCAGCAATCCGGCGACTTGCGCCAGCTGGATGAAGGCCTCCTCCATGTCAGTCCTGGCCGGCGGTCGGCCGGACGATGCAGCGGAAGCCGACGTGACAGGTGGAGGTGTCGATGGGCTCGGGATAGCGCGCCGCCGGGCGGTAGCGCCGGCAGTAGTTCGGCGCGCACAGATGCGATCCGCCCTTGAGCACCTTGCGCGGGATCTTGATCTCCGGCTGACAGGGGTCGTAGCTGTCCTCGGCGCGAGGGCCGCGCGGATTGCGGGGGATGCAGCAGGCCTTGACCGCTTCAGCCGGATGCTTCGGCTGATACCAGTCGGTCGTCCATTCCCACACGTTGCCGATCACGTCGTACAGGCCGTAGCCGTTCGGCGGGTAGACCCTGACCGGCGAGGTGCCTTCGTAGCCGTCCCGCGGCGCGCTCTGCCACGGAAATTCTCCCTGCCACGTGTTGGCCTGGTGGCGATCGCCGGGCAGGAACTCGTCGCCCCAGGCGTAGGCGGCGCCGTCGAGGCCGCCGCGCGCCGCAAACTCCCACTCGGCCTCGGTCGGCAGCGACTTGCCCTCCCAGCGGGCGAACGCCTCGGCGTCGCCGAAGGTCACGTGGACGACCGGATGCTGCGCGACGCCGGCGAGCGAGCTGCTCGGGGCCGCGCGGGTGCCGCCAGTCGGCCCCCCGCGTCCAGTGCCACCATTTGGTGAAGTCGCGCTGATCGACCGGTCCGTCCGGCTTGACGAACACCAGCGATCCGGCAAAGAGCTGATCCGGCAGCGCGCCGGGGTAGTCCTCGGCCTTCGGGACGATCTCCGCGAAGGTGACGTGGCCGGTCGCCTCGACGAAGCGCGAGAACCGCTCGTTGGTCACCGGCGCGCGATCCATCCAGAAACCGTCCACGGTGACGCGGTGGACCGGCCGTTCTTCCGGGTAGTGCTTCTCGGATCCCATCCGGAACGTGCCGCCCGGAATCCAGACCATGTCGGGGGCCGGCGCCGGACCGGGTGCGAGACCCGGCACCTCCGTGCCAGCGATGTCATCTGCTGGAATGGACGCTCGTGATGCCACTTTTCACCACCTTCCCGCGGTCCCATAGCCTAGGCGTGGCGCAGGCGCCTCGCAAGGTGGACTTTGGTCCCACCCGCTACGCCATCTGAAACGCCCGGGCGCGGTACAGGAAATCGACGATGTTGCCTTCGTGCGGCTGGAACCAGTTGAGCCTGGTCGTGGGGATCGGGCCGAGGTTGAGGCGGTCGATGTTGCTCGGCATCGAGCAACGCCCGCCGGAACGCGGGGTCGTTGGTGAGGCCGGTCGCGACCAGCGTCGGCCCGATGCTGGCGACCATCTCTTCCTGCGGGCACTCGACGACCGTCGCAAAGGGAAACATGTATTCCTTCTTCGCCATCGCCGCCGCCGGCGAGCGGCAGAACATGACGGTCGGCAGCACGTAGTCGCAGCGCTCGCGGCTGACCAGCCGGCCACCCGGCTGGTGAGGTGCGCTCATGTCCTCGACGCCGGCCTCGGCGAGCGCGGTCTCGATGTCGGCCGAGATGCCCGCCGCCTGGCCCGGGCACCGTGAACGCCGCCAGCAGCGCCTCGGGATCGTCGGAGGCTCCTGGGCGTGATCGCGCCGAGCCGCTCGGCGAGCGCCGCCGCGATGGCTCGTCCGTGGCGCGGCGTCCAGATGCCCGAGCAGTTGATGCAGCCGCGGCCGCTGTTGATGGCGACGCTCTCGGCCATCAGGTCGAGATGTTTCTCCCACTCGTCTGCCACATCGTCGCCGATCAGGATCTTGCTGAAGCCCGGCCCGTGGACCTGCACGCCGGGGTTGCCTTTGTAGCGTTCGACCGTCGGCGTGCCGCCGAAGATCAGGTTGCGCGGGCAGTGGGCCAGCACCGCGGCGCCCACTTCCGCACCGCCCGGATAGAGCGCGATCGACTCCCTGGGAATGCCGGCTTCGAAGAACGCCTGCGACATCCGATAGGGCGTCCACGGCTCCTGCGGGCCGGGCTTCAGGACCAGCCCGACCTGCAGCGGGATGATCGGCATCCAGAGGCTGTGCACGCCCGGCGAATTGGACGGGCAGCACGAGGCCGAGCACGGGCGAATGGGCCTGGTAGCTGCGCGTGACGCCGTTCTCCTCGCCATAGCCCTTCGCGAGGATCTCGCGATCGAGGCCGCGCATCAGCGCGTCCAGGATGCCGCGGATGTTGCGCAGGACGAACTGCAGCTTCTCCATGTTCAACCGGCACAGGCGTTCGGGCAGGCCGGTCGTCGCCGACTGCTGGCGCACGAAGTCGGCCGGCGACTGCGTGCCGTCGCCGAGCGGCAGGTCGGCGCCCGACGAACAGATCGGCCGCCCGTTCGATGCGGGCCACGAGCTCGGCACTGGGAATCTCGCGCAGCACGCTGCGGGCCCGGTGGCTGAACCGCATGTCGCGCCCGATGATGCCCGCCGTCGCCTGGCTGACTTCGGCCACCGGCTCGCCGGTCAGGAAATGCAGCACGCGGTCGGATTCGAGGCTCTTGTAGGGCTGTCCCCAGCGGAGGATGGGCAGGTGGATCATGGGTCAGTTACGAGCTACCAGCTACCAGCTACCAGTGCACTCGAACTACCAGGACGAGCTACGAGCTACGGACTACGGACTACAGGGCTCTGCTCGGACTACGAGGCTTGCAGTCGATCTTCGCCGTAGCCCGTAGTCTGTAGCCTGTAGCCCGCACTCAATACACTCCCACCGTCGTCGTCGCGGCGAACTGCGAGAACGGGCGGACGCCGCTGACACCGTCCCACGGATACGCGTCGAAGGGCGGCTCGCGCTCACCCTCGTCGCGCTCGAGGAACCGGGGCATGAAGAGCTCCCTCGTGAGCGTGGTGAGCATCACGCGTCCGGTCGCGCCGTACTCGACCGTGCGATCGGGGTCGTCCGGATCGACGACCTCGATCACCGCGCGCGGCTGCGGCGCGTGGTAGGTGATCTTGTAGCCGTTGTGCGGGCCGCTCGGCTCGCTGGCGGCGAGCCCCATCAGCGTGTTGCCGTAGGTCGGGGTCATGTACGCGCCGTCGAGCAGCTCCTCGTGGGCGAAGCGATTCCACTGCGGCGTGAATTCCGTGCCGCCCGAAAAGATTCCCGTGATGCCGGCCTTGCGGATCGTCGTCCCCTCTTTTTCCAGCCGGAGCGCCAGCGCTTCGAGCAGCTTCGGGCGTGGTGAACATGCACCTGATGTCGTGCCCGGCCGACAGGATCGTGACGGCCTGGTCGATCACGTGCTCCTGATACGCCTTCAGGTGCTCGGTCCAGCCCTTCTTGATCAGCTTGATGACCCAGCGCGGATCGAGATCGACGCAGAAGCAGATGCCGCCGCGATAGTGCGCGAGATGTTCGACCGCCAGCCGCAGCCGGCGCGGACCGCTCGGCCCGAGCATCAGCCAGTTGGCGCCGCGGGGGAAGTGCTCGTCGGGCAGCGTGCGCGAGAACAGCTCGTAGTCGGTGCGGAAGTCGTCGATGTTGATCCGGGTCTTCGGAATGCCCGTCGTCCCGCCGGTCTCGAAGACGAAGACCGGCTGATCGGCGAGGCCCTTCGGGACCCAGCGTCGCACCGGTCCGCCGCGCAGCCACTCGTCCTCGAAATGCCCGAACCTGGCGAGATCGGCGAACGAGCGGATCTCGCGCCGCGGATCCCACCCCGCCTTCGCCGCCCAGTCGAGCCAGAACGGCGAACCGGTCGCCGGATTGAAGTGCCACTCGAGCACGTCCGACGAGGTGCCGGTCGAGCGCGGCGCGCGCCTCGTCGACCCTGGTCGTCAACACGGGTTCCGACATCCCCGTAGTGTATGACAGCCGGCGCGGGAGCCCGAAGGTTCAGAACACGACGACCTGGTAGCCGGTGCTCACCCGCTGATAGTAGGTCGCCCCGCACTGCTGGTACGAGACGTTGCCCACCACTGTCGTGGTGCATCCGCCGGGCAGCGTGGTGATGATCGCGCCAGCGGGCGCCGTGACCACCTGATACGAGACCTCCCCCCCGTAGTACACCTGTTCATAGTAGGCGCCGTCGGCATACATGTAGTTGGTGCCGCCGGAGACGACGGTGACCGAGGTCGTGGGAGGCCGCGCCAGCATCGTGCCGACCGCGATGCCGGTGGCCACGCCCGCCGCCATCCGCCAGCCTTCATACGACTCATAGCGCTCGCCGCCGACGACAGCGCCGTAGCGTCCGACGCCGGCGTACCCTTCGTCGCCCGCGACCACGGCGCCACGCCGCCCGACCGCCGCGGCGCCTTCCTCACCGACGGCCACCGCGCCCCGGCGCCCGACCGCGACGGCGCCTTCGTCACCGTGAACAACCCCGCCACGGCCGGCGTAGCCGCGAGTGTTCACGTTCTGATTGACGTTCACGTTCCGGTTGACGTTCGTGTTCCGGTTGACGTTCGTGTTCCGGTTCACGTTCGTGTTCCGGTTCGCATTGGTGTTCCGGTTGCCGCCGGAATTGTGGCTGCGTGACTGCTTGACCGACCCTCCCGAACCTCGCCGGTCGGCGGAGAGGTCCACGGAGTACAGCGCGACGAACGCGCCGATCGCGATCGCCGCGACGCCGAACGCCGGCGTGCGCCGAAGCGAAACGCCCTTCCGAGTTGCCTGGTTGAACATCGGCTCTCTCCTGCGCGCAGCGCGCTTACTTGCCGGCTGGAGTGGACGGGGCCGCGTCCACGGCGGGATCGTTCACCGTGGCGTGGCGCATGATCTTGATCCGCTGGTATCCGTCCGGGATCTTGGCCGTGAACGTGTCGTCGGACACCTGTGGCGAGCTCTCGAAATTGCCGTAGGTCACCGTCGTTGCCGGCTGGCCGGGGGCGTTCTTGTACACGATCCTGGCTTGACACGGCAGACGCCGGTCCGGACCCAGCCACAGCTCCCAGTCCACGGCCTCGTGCTTATAGGCCAGGTGATCGCACGTCCGATCGCCGATCTTCTGCGTGTCCACCCATCCCCCGATCGTGTCTTTCGTCACCAGCGCCTCGTAGGGGTTGCTGTACATCAGGTCGGCCGTCGGCATCTGGATGGCGTATTCCGCGAACAGGAAATCCAGCGCTTCGTCGAGCGTCGGCGGCATCGGACCACGGGCCCACACCTTGGCGCGGTTCGAGACGATCGTCAGCTGTTTGCCGTCGTACCAGCCCGCGGCGTCGCGGTCGGTTCCGGTGGTCGTGAACGCGAAGGCGTTCGGGCGGCGGACGACGACCCGGCGGGACGTGCGCCGTTCCTGCTTCGCGCCTCCCTTCACTTCCTCCCGGCGCTCGTCGGCCGTGTACGCGAAGGTCTGCAGGCTGCTCAGGCTGGCGCTCATTTCCCGAAGCAGCGCGTCGCCTTTCTTGCTCGCGGCCTCAGGCGTCAGCGTCTCCTTGCGGCTGCACGCTCCGACAACGGCCATCGCGCACGACAGCAGCACGGCGATCGTTCCTGGCAGTCGGCACATGGATCCCTCCTCGCTCTACCCGTCCCCCGATTCTCTCACGGGGAGGGAACGGAGGGGGCGGAGGAAACGGTTTTAACACAGAGCAACGAAGTAACGGAGGCGAACGGAGAAAATCAAATCCAAACAAGTAAAAACAATAAAAAGAAGCTCTTCTCTGTTCGTCTCCGTTTCTTCGTTGCTCTGTGTTAAAACCGTTCCCTCCGTCCGCTCCGTTCACTCCCGGTCTGCCCGGGCGACGGCGTTCAGCAGGACGTTGACGCCGTTGGCGATGTCTTCGCCGTTGGTGAACTCGCGAGGCGAGTGGCTGATCCCGCCGACGCTCGGCACGAAGATCATGGCCATCGGCGCAATCTGCGCCATCTCCTGCGCGTCGTGACCGGCCCCGCTCGGCATCCGCTGGCCCGGCAGGCCGAGCGCCGACGCGCTCTGATCGATCGTCTCCATGAGTCGGGAGTCGGCCATCGCCGGCGCGCTGTTCACGGCGGTCTTGACGCTGAACCTGGTGCCGGTCGCCTCGGCCACTTCCGTCGCACGCTGGCGGAGGCGCGCCTCGAGGCGATCGAGCTTCGCGGCGTCGAGGTCGCGCAGGTCGACCGTCAACTCGACGCGTCCCGGGATGACGTTGCGCGTGTTGGGAGACGCGACCATGCGTCCCACGGTGGCGACGTGGCTCCCCGGTTCCGCGCGGACCGTGTCGTTGACGGCCACGGTGAACCGGGCCGCCGCCAGCAGCGCATCCTGGCGCTGGTCCATCGGCGTCGTCCCCGCATGATTGGCGAAGCCGTCGATCGCGACGTCGAGCCACCGCAACCCGACGATGCCCGTCACCGTGCCGATGCGGAGACTGGACCGCTCGAGCGTGCCGCCCTGTTCGATGTGCAGCTCGAGATAGCAGTGCACGCTGCCGCGCGAGCGGACGGCGCCAGCCAGTTTCTCGACCGAGCCGCCGGCCAGCCCGATGCCTTCGCGCAGCGTCTTGCCGGAGCGGGCCACGGCGTCGAGGTCGCCGTCCTTCAGCGCCCCAATCGCCAGCTTGCTGCCTATCGTCCCGCCCTCTTCGTTCTGCCAGACCACGACCTCGAGTGGATGGCGCAGCCGCACGCCCTGCTCGCGGAGCGATCGCGCCACCTCGATGGCGCCGAAGCTGCCCACGGGACCGTCGTAGTTGCCGCCGTCGGTCACCGAGTCGACGTGCGAGCCGATGAGAATCGGGGGCAGCGAGGGTTCGGTGCCGTCCTGGCGGGCGACGATGTTGCCGGCCGCGTCGATGTGCGGAGTGAGGCCCGTGCTGCGGAACAGCTCGAGCGTGAACGCGCGGCCCGCAAGGTCCGCGTCCGAGTACGCGACCCGGTTGATGCCGCCGGCGGTGCGGCCGATCGCATCGAAGCGCGCGAGCCACCCGTTCACGCGCGCGCCGTCGGCGCGGAGCGGTTTCGCGCTGGCCTGGACCCGCCCGAAGGGCGCCGCGGCCAGGACCGCCAGCTGCCGACGAATTCCCGCCTGTCGAGTCTCGGAGTGCTCGCGCGCAGATCGTTGAACGTCATGGGGAGAGCTTAACGGAGGAGACGGAGGGAACGGTCTTGTCTTAACACAGAGTAACGGAGCAACGGAGGCGAACGGAGAAATCCAAATTCATACAAGAAAAACAAAAAATAAGCCTCTCCTCTGTTCGTTCTCCGTTTCTCTGTTGCTCTGTGTTAAGACAAAGACCGTTCCCTCCGTCCCCTCCGCTGGCTATCCTGGAGCGGATTGCACCGTGAGCGTGAAAGTCTGCGTCGCGCTGCCGCCAGAGTTGACCGCGGTTAACGTCAAGACATATACGCCGCCCGTGCCGGCGGCCGGCGTACCGCTCAACGTACCGGTCCCGTTGCCGTTGTCCACGAAGGTCACGCCCACCGGCAGCGTCCCGGCGTCCGTGAGCGCCGGCGCCGGCGTGCCGACCGTCGTCACCGTGAAGGTCCCGGCCGACCCCGCCGTGAACGTCGCCGTGCCCGCGCTGGTGAACGCGGGCGCGTCGCTCACCGTCAGCGTGAAATTCTGCAGCCGCCGATCCGCTGCCGTTGACCGCCGTGAACGTCAGCGCGTAGCTGCCGCCCGCCCCCGCGGCCGGGCGTTCCGCTCAGCGTGCCGGTCCCGTTGCCGTTGTCCACGAAGGACACGCCCGCGGGCAGGCAGCGCCGCCTTGCGTCAGGCTCGGCACGGGCCACCCCGTCGTCGTGACGGTGAACGCGCCGGACGTGCCGACGATGAACGTCGCCGCACTGCGCGCTGGTGATGGTCGGAGCGGACTGCACCGTGAGCGTGAAGTTCTGCGTGCGCGCTGCCGGCGGCGCTGGCTGCCGTGAACGGTCACGGGATACGGACCGCCCGTGCCAGCGGCCGGGGTGCCGCCCAGCGTAGCGGTCCCGTCGCCGTTGTCCGTGAACGTCACACCGGCCGGGAGCGGACCGGCGAGCGTGAGCGCCGGCGTCGGCGCGCCCACCGCGGTCACGGTGAACGTGCCGGCGCTGCCGACCGTGAAGGCGGCCGTCGCCGGGCTGGTGATCGCCACGCCCGCCGTGGTGAACGAGATGACCGCGTCGGCCGCCAGCGTGTCCGGCGGATCCGCAACGTCCGCGTCGGTGATCCCGGCCGCCGCGATCGTCAGCGTGCACGCGTGCTGGCCGGCAGCGTGACGGCCGGATCCAGCGTGAAGGCCGCCGCGGGCGAGGCCGTCAGGTTCGTGAGCGCGATCGGCGCCGACGAGGGGCAGGCGAGGGCGAAGGCGGCCGGCGTCACGTTGACGGGTTCGCTGAACGTGACCACGAGGTTGTCGATCGAGCTGGCGTCGGTCGAGCCGTCGGCTGGTGCGGTCGAGACCACCGACGGGGCGACGTCGGCGGGGGCGATCGGAATGGCCGGGGCCGCGCCGCCACCGGAGAACGGGAGCCCGTTCACCGAGCGATAGCGCGCGTAGTCGACCGCCAGCGGCGTCGCGGGCGTGCCCAGGCTGTCGACGATCACGCTGAAGCCGCCCTCGGTCAGCCCGAAGAGATTCCCGACGTTCACCGTGAGCCGCTCGCCCGCGGCGATCGGCACGTCCTGTGTCGACGGCGCACCCGTGTCGGGGATCAGCGTCAGCCGCACCTGCCCGGGGGTCGTCGTCGTGTTGCCGATGAGGACGTAGGTCTACGTCGAGCGTCGGACCCGCCGTGGCGGCCTTCGGGCACCGCCCACGACACGGCGCTCGTCGTGCTGCCCGGCGCGGCGTGCCCTTCGTACCACGGCCAGTCCGCCCACCACATCGCGCGCTCACCGAGGATCGGCTGCGTCGAGGTCACCGTGAACCACACCGGGCCGGTCGCCAGCGCCGCCAGCGCCGGATCGGACGCCGCTTCGCCGTTGAAGTACACCGTCCGCCGCCCCTCCGCGGGGACGTCGTAGGCCTTCGTCGCCGTGGAGCCGTCCTGGAGGTGATAGGTCACCGTCGCCGTGGCCGCCGCGGTGCCCGGATTCAGCAGCGAGAGGAAGGCGTGGAAGAAGGGCCCGGTCGCGCCTTCCCCGAAGTACCACTGCGTCGACAGCTGATTCGATCCGGCCGAGGCCGACCCGCCGCCGAGCGTGCCGCCGGCGTTCACATACATCGCCCGCTCGGCGAAGATCGGCACGTCGGAGGTAATCACCGATCCCACCGACGCCACGGCCAGCGCGGGGTCGTCCTGGTTCACCGGGATCGTCGTGCGGCTCTGGGGCGGCAGCGTGTGCGTCGTGGTCACCGGCGGCCCCGCCTTCGATCAGATACCGCACGGTGACCGTCGCCGGCGTCGTCGCGGGGTTCTCGAACAGGTAATAGAGCAGGAACGGGCCCGTGGCGCCCTCGGCGAAATACCAGGTGGTCGCCGGCGTCGGCGCGCCGCTGTCGAGCGAGGCGCCAATCCCGCTCGTTCCCCACGTCATCGTCCGATCGGCGGCGACCGGCACGTCCGATTCGACGATGATGGCCACCGCCGCCGGCGACGCCGAGCACCGCGTTGATCGAGACCGTTTGCCGCTGCCGGGGGCCGAGCGTCAGCTGGTGCGAGACGACACCGCCCGCTTCGTCCAGGAGCGCGATCGCGACGTGCGCCGTGGCGGTCTGGCTCAGGTTGAGCGACCGCCACCGACGTGTCGAAGAAGCCCGTCGAACCTTCGGCGAAGTACCGCGTGTGCAGGCCGACGGGATGCCGCCGCGCCGCGAACTCCTGCGCGTTGGTCAGGCCATCGCCATCGGGATCGCCGCCGGCGTCACGCGGGATCGCTCGGATTGAACCCGAAGAACGTCTCCCACGCGTCCGGCATCGTGTCGCCGTCGGTGTCGGTCTCCTGCGCCGCCGCGTAGAGCACGAGCGAGAGCGAGGTCGGACCCGCCGCCGAACCACACCAGGGCGGCGGCCGCGACCAACAGCGGCGTGAACCGAGGTCCAGGGCCCGACGCGAGGTCCGAGGCGCAGGACGGAGGGGACCCGGGCGTGCGGCGGGGCAGTGAGGCGAGCGGCGTGTCTCATGGATGGGCGTGAGTCTCAAAGGCACCAGGTAAACGTCGGGAAGTCACAATGGGATCCGCTGCGGCGGGACGACATTTCCGCATCGGATGGCATCGAGATGGGGCACGATGTGTGTCACAGGCCAGATCATCCGCGAAGCGACGACGAAGGAAGCAGAGGCTGACTTGATGCGAATGCGGCAGCAGGGACGGAGGAGAGGGATGAGACGGAGGGGACGGAGCAGACGGAGGAGAGGGAGGAAACGGTCTTAACACAGAGCAACGGAGTAACGGAGGCGAACGGAGAAATCCAAAATCTAGACAATAGAAGCAGGATCAGGTTTTCCTCTGTTGGTCTCCGTTTCTCAGTTGCTCTGTGTTAAAAGCGTTCCCTCCGTCCGCTCCGTTCACAGGTTACCGAACGCCAGGGAGCTCTGAAGAGGCCATGGCGGGCTCGCGATCCGGTCTTGGGGCGCATAGGTAAGCCCTTCGCGATAAGGGAAGACTACGCGTAGCAACCGCGTCAACCTGTCCTGTTCGGCAAGGCTTCGCAGGTTGCCTTTTCGGCCTCGAGACGGTCCTTCCCGCGGCCCGAAGTACCTACCAGCCAAACGCGACGCCGGCCCGCAGGGTCCACAAACGAGGCACGAACGTATCGCCAGGAGGACTCGGGTCTTCGTCAAATGCCGGCCAGAGCTTGGCCGCTTCAACGCGTAGACCGACCCGTCGCGACCGCGGCCAGTACGCCAGGCCACCGCCAAGACCGACGCACCCCGCCGCGTACGGACTACTCGAAACGGCGGTGAGCGACACGCGGAGGAAGGGATGCACCTTGCGCTGGAGTTGCCGGGCAAAGGGTTGGTACGAAGCCGCGAGGGACGCCACGAGCAGGTTGCCGGCGCCCAACTCGGCGCCGACCGCAACCGGCGTACCGATCACTAGCCATTCAGCGCCGCCGGACAGGTCAGTCGCCCCGGCTCCAAGCGAGAGGTAAGCCTGATTGCTCTGCGCGCTGACCGGACGGGCGACCGCCAGGCAACCGGCGATGATCGCCGCGGCGGCGGCGCGAGCCGTGACTCGAAAGCAGGACATGTCGCGAGCGTCGGCTATGGGAAGAGTATAGCGGACGGGACGGACGCAAGGACGGGATCCACGACGGGAGAGCAATGGAACAAAACTTAGCGCGCATCCCAGTGAAAGGAATACTTCGTGGATGTCGGCCATCCGGTCCGACACGCGCGATCTGAGAGGCGCAGAGCTCGGTCTTTTGGTGATGGGTGGAATAGGCAAGAACGGTGGGACCAGATTGCAGGAGAGCGACTACAGAGCTCGGGCGCTCATCAGCACGAGTGCGACCGAGGAAACTCTGATCGGTTGCACGAGAACGGAATGTATGCCTAAGTTGCCATCCGATAACTGATGTTAGCCCACGTTCCACCATTCGAACGGTTACCCAGTGCCTTTGAGGGATAACGTGATCGCGTGTAGAAATCATCGTTCGGGATTCGCCAGCGGCCGATCGCCAAGAATGACCCGTTCACGGTCGCCGATGACGATGATGCGGTGCTCGTGGCGAGCGGCCTCATGCGAAAGGGTTCAGGCGCCATCCCGGCCTCGTTCTGGAAGGCACGACGCTCGCGCCTGACTCGGCGCACGGCGGTCACGGCCGTCGTTGCCGATCGCGACGAGGCTTGACCGTGGCCCGGGTGCCGGGAACGCCCGAAGCAGCGGCCGCTCGTTTGCTTCGACGAGCGTCTCAGGACCGCGGCTCTCACGCTCGATTCTCCGTCCGGCCGTGAAGGCGAACCGGCTCGAGCTGCTTAAGGGAGACCAGCGAGGACGTTACAGTATCCGGATCAACGACCAGTACCGAGTGACGTTCCAGTTCGACAAAGGTGACGCCTTCGAGGTCCGGGTCGAGGACTACCATCGATGAAGCGCAAGCAATTGACGACGCCCCTCCCGACCAATCGCCCCCCGACCCACCCTGGCGAGATGCTCCTCGAGGAGTATCTGAAGCCGATGGCTCTGACGCAGACCGAGGCCGCCGAGCGCATGGGCATTCCGCTCAACCGACTCAACGAAGTGATCCGCGGGAAGCGTGGTGTGACGGCGGACACGGCGCTGCGGCTGTCGAAGCTGCTCGGGACTGACGCCATGTCCTGGATGAACCTGCAGAACACGTGGGATCTGTGGCACGCCCAACGAGCGATGAAGCGCAGCGCCTGACCGTCGGTTCGCCGGGGAGGAACGCTGACTCAGAGAAGCGGAAGAACGGAGTAGAGTCCCCCAAGAATTTGACTTCTCCGTTCGTCCTCTGTTGCTCTGTTCCTCTGTGTTAAAACCGTTGCCTCCGTCCCCTCCGTTGCCCCGCACCGAAGCGCCGGCGCCTACGCAAGGATCGCGTCTGTACTCCGTTCCCTCCCTCCCCGAGCGCCCCCGCCAGCGGCAGATCCGGCGCGGCGCCAGTTCGCCTCGGGTCACGCGGCCGTCCACTCCCGCCAACGGTTCATGATGTCCGATCGCTCCAGTGCCGTCGCCAATTCGCGGATTCGCGGCTCGAGATAGTCGCGATCGATGTCGCGCGCCCGGCGCCGACCAGCGCTTCGGCGTCGGCGACATCGCGCGGCCGCTCGGAGATGATTTTCATGAGGATCAGGGCCTCGACCGACACGACATGCACCGTTCGGCCGGCAAGTGGAACGTCCCTGGCCCGGCGAATCGCGTCGAGCTCGAAGGGCAGGAGCGCGAAGATCACGTCGATCCGGACACCATCATCGGTGTCGAGCGGCAGCACGCCGTCAGCTGCACGAAGGCGACAGATTTTCGACCGCGGGCCGGAAGCGCTCGGCCAGGGCGGAACGGTGGCGGGCAGCCGTTCCTCATCGACAGACGCGGTGACGTCAACGGCGATCGTGGCCCCGCGGCTCGCCCCAATCGCGTTGGCAATACCGCCGACAATCGCGTATTCGATCTGCAGGGATTCGAGAACGGTCGTGATGTCGTGTACCGCGCGGTCGAGCGGCGTCATCGGGTGAGATGACGAAGGGCGTCGTGCAGGCGAGCGACACCCGACGTGTCAATCGGGCGTCCGCGGGATGCCGTGGGTAGGAGTTGATAGAGTTCCCCGATCGCGGTGACCGCGGCCGCCGGCGTCAGGCTGGCCGGATGCGATGCTTCCCAGACCGCAAACCGGGCGAAGCATTCCGCTCGCTCGCGGACCAACGCTTCCAGATTCCGGGACCGAGTCATTGCCGATGATGGACAAGACGCGGCCTGCTGCCGGTTCGTAGTGTCCGGCGACAACGGACCCGGGGCCGACACAGACCGGGGCGCCGCACGCACCCGCACGCGATCACTGCGGCAGCATCTGCCTGCGCATGGGCTGGACGCGCGAGATCACGGTGCGGATGAAGCCGGAGCTGCTGTAGGGCGCTGGATGGTGGTGAGATGCATCGGGGAAGTCCAGACTGGCTCGCGATCGTTCACGCCGCTGATGAAAGCGGCTTGCGAATCGCTGTCGCCACATCCCGCGGCGTAGCGCCCAGGGCAAACAGGGCCCTCAGCAGGAGGTCGACCGACACGGTTGCATCGGCGGCTTCCATTTTCGCCACCCGAGACTGGCTCGAATGAAGCCGCTTGGCAACCGCCGCCTGGGATAGCGCTAACTTCGTGCGGCGCTCGCGCAGGCCTTGGCTCAAGCGCAGCTTGGTCTCAACAAGTGCCACCTCCTCCGCCGAAAGGCCGAGGAACTCTCGGGTCGAGCCGACGCGCCAGCCCTGTGCTTCAAGTCGCTTTCTCTTCGCGCTGTTCATCACGCATTCCCCTCACGAGCCGCCCGATCGTACGCAGCCAACCGACGCTTGCAGACGTCGAGCGCCGCCTTCGGCATGGCCTGCGTCTTCTTGCTGAACACCTCCGCGATGATGACGGCATCGGCGTCGAGGCGATAGACGATCCGCCACGTGACGCGGGCGTCTTGAATCCGCAACTCGTGACAGCGCGGCCCAATCGACGACATCGGCCTCGAGTGCGGCAACCCCAAAGCCGCCCCACGCTGCAGTTGGCGGAACAGACTCCCCGCCTCGAGGCGGGCTTCAGCCGAGAACGGCGGTGTCTTCACCTCTCCGTGCAACCAGACGAGAGGCTTGTCCACGCCTCATGATATGTCAGAAATGACATATTGACAAGATGGGCGCCGCCCAGGCTGCGCACTCGAGCGGTCGCGTCCCGGTCATCAAACGGTGCCGGGACTCCGCGCGGTAGAATGAGGGCACGATGATCTCCCGGCATGTCACCCAAGCATTGGAGCGCGCCGATTACCGCGTCATCGACGACGGCACGTTTGCCGCAACCGTCCGGGGGTTGCGTGGTGTCGTCGCGACTGGAAACACCCTCGAGGCCTGCCGCCGGGAATTGGCCGAGGTCGGAGGAGCGCGTCCTCGTCGGAATGGCGCGGAGCGCCACATTCCAGACGTTGGCGTCCGCGAAAACGGTTGCGGCCTCAGCGAGCGATGACGGCGTTTGTGGCCAGGTTCGCGGCGGCCCGGCATCGCGGCACAGACGAACACGGATTCAGTATATACAAAAAATGAGTCGAGACGGAAAAAAAAAAAAAAAAAAAAAAAAAAAAAAAAAAAAAAAAAAAAAAAAAAAAAAAAATCCGGACGCATCGTACCTGGCTGAACCTGCAGAACGCGTGGGATCTGTGGCACGCCCAACGAGCGATGAAGCGCAGCGCCTGACCGCAGGTTCGCCGCGGAGGAACGCGTGACTCAGAGAAGCGGGGAACTGAGAAGGGCCCCAATAGATTTGACTTTCGTTGTTCGCCGTTCTCCGTTCCTCTGAGTTGAACCGTACCCTCCGTTCCCTCCGTTCCCCGCACCGAAGCGCCGGCCCTACGTAAAGATCGCCTCTATACCGTTCCCTCCCCGTTGCGGCCGACCGGGACGATGAACAGCTGGTCGAAGGTCACCGCGTCGCCGCGCAAGGTGTAGATCGCCTGCGGCAGGATCGGGCTTGGAGGGCCGAGGAAATACAGCGCGAACGGCTCCCGTCGCGGCGTCTTTCCCGCCTGCGATGGGGACGCTGACGCGACTCGTAGGCGAGCACATCGTCGAGCCGCAGCGAGACGGCGGTCCCGTTCGCCAGCTCGACGCGAAACGGCGTGCCCTGGAGCGCCCTGGCCGCTTCGCAGGTCAGCGAGGCGAGGTCCATGAACTGCCCTTTGATCCCGGCGCGGACTGCGATCGCCAATCGCGCCGGGCTGCGGCGCGGCTGAAGCTGCGCCCTCCTGGGTCGACCGCCATTCCAGGAGGTGGTAGACGCCGTAGGTATCGACGTGGCGGAAGCCGAGCCGCTGGTAGAGGCGCTGGGCCGGGTTGTCGTGCTCGACGTGGATCGACACGGCTTCTTCGTGGCCTGGCCTTCGGCGAGGATTTCCGCCATCAGCATCCCCCCGATGCCGCGGCCGCGGATCTCGGGCACACGTGATGTCGACGATGCGGATGTCCTCCTCCCGCGATCGACGTAGAGCCGGCCGATGGGCCGTCCTTCCAGCTCGATGACCAGGAACGCGCACCGGGGTAGTGCTCCTCGTAGTGCGCCTTCTGTGCCGTGAACTGCATCTCGAGGAACCCGCGCTTCTCCTCGTCGGTCCAGGGCACGGGCCGCAGTTCCTCTTCGCGGGTCGTGCCGTAGAGATGTCTCAGGAACGGCACGTCGGCGTCGGTGCACGGCGGAAGGTGACCGACTGCGGGGTGTAGCGTGGCGGGCTTCGTCATGGACAGACCTTGTCAAGGCACAATCACAAGTCACAGGAAGGTCGAGGAGAAAGGCGGCGTCCGCACCTGTGACCTTCGACCTTCGCCTTTGACCTTTGACTTTTCGACCTTTGGCCTTCCTTGTGCCTTGTGCCTTGTGAATTGTGAATTGACAGGGTTCTTACAAGTCTACCCGCGCGGCGGGAACACGCCCTGCAGCGCGATGCAGAAGTTGAACGTCAGGTACGGCTGCAGGTTGTTGTGCGGCTGGTCGCCGCCGGCGGGCGCCAGCAGCCTGAACGCTGAGCGTAGTCGTTGGCCGGCGCGTAGCCGTACAGGTTGATGCCCGCGCCGCGGTGCCGAGATGACGCTCGGACTGGCGTGTGATATCGGCCTGGTCGGATCGGCGTAGGCGCTGCAGCGTGTGCGTGTGCGCCGGGATCTCCGACTCGAGCAGCGTGACGGTCTCGCGACCCGCCGGTCTCGCCCAGGTCGTGCAGCGACAGGCCCTGGCCCTGGCCCGGGTGCATCGGCGCACTGCCCTGCAGGTCCGGCAGCGCGAAGTTCGACTTGCCGTCGCCGCCGTAGGTCGTGCCGAGCAGCGAGAACAGCGCCGTGTTCTGCGAGAGCGGCAGCAGCTGCCCGTTGCACAACGCCCAGCCCCTCGGGCGCGAAGTTGAACGGGAAGATCCGGATTTCGGCGACAAACGGATCGGCCATGACTGTGTCCGCTCCTCAGCGTCTGGCGTCGGGAAGATCCCGAACAGCGAAATGATGAAGTTGATGCACAGGTACGGCTGAAAGTTGTCGTGCGGCTGGCTGCCGCCGACCGGTCCGACGACTGCCGGCGCTCATGCGCCGTGAGCGGCTGCGATGCCGCGACGTAGAGATCTGGTCGACGTCGGACTCGCGCGAGGACGTCGTTCGCGGCGGTGCGTCGAGTTGCCGTGGGCCGTCGGACGCCAGCAGCGGGTGGGTGTGCGCGGGAATCTGCTGCACGGTCAGCGTGACCTCCTCCGGCCCCGCCGGTCTTCGGCCAGGATGAAGCCGTTGCCCAGGTGGATCGGCACGCGGCCGCGCAGGTCGGGCAAGCGCGAACGTGCTCTGTCCGTCGCCGCCGTAGGTGGTGCCGATCAGATTGGAACAGCGTTTCGTTCTCGGAGATCGGCAGCAGCTGGCCCTCGCAGAACATCCAGCCGGCGGGCGCGAAGTTGCCGGCGAACATCCGGATCTCGCCAACGTATGGTTGCGCCATCGTCGGCTCCTCTCAGTTCTGGCGACGGGAAGATGCCCTGCAGGGCGATGCAGAAGTTGAGCGTCAGGAACGGCTGCATGTTGAGGTGCGCCTGGCTGCCGCCGACGTTCGTGACCGTGTCCGGGTGACATGGTCGCCAGGCTTGCGGCGCGCGCATAGCGTGTTGCCGCAGCGTTGCGCGCGACAGCACGTTGCCGGTCGGGTCATCGGCGGTGCGTGGCCGCCGTTGATGGCGTTGAGCACGTGCGTGTGCGTCGGCAGCTCTGCGATCGATGAGCGTGTGCGCCTGCTCGCCGCCCGCTCGCCGAGGGTGTGGCCGCTGCCCACGTGGATCGGCACCGTCCCCGCAGGTCGGGCAGCGCGAAGTTGGTCTGCCCGTTCCGCCGTACGTCGTGCCCAGCAGCGAGAACAGCGCCTGGTTCTGGTTGATGGGCAGCAACTGCCCGTTGCACAGCGCCCAGCCCTTCGGCGCGAAGTTGAAGCTCATGATCCTGATCTCGGACAGAAACGGCTCGGCCATTCGTGACCTCCCTTACCTTCCCTCGACCTTCGCCGGCCGCGTCGCGCGCGCGCTCGGGGCAGCGTGGGGGTGGCCGGCGCGTTGCAGGTGCCCGTCCGCGTAGTTGACGACGTGGCGTGCCAGCCGGTACCGACGAAGACCGCACCGTCGAGCGGCCCGCCCGGGTTGTTCGTGTTGAAGTACGGGGAAGCTACTCTGCGATAGGCCCACCGTGCCCGTTTCCGGTAAACCCCTGCAGGAAGAAGCTTGGTGCCGGTGCGCTTGCCGCACCTCGAATTTCGGCGTCAGCCCAGGAGTGTTGAAGTGCCATTGATTAAAGCGTTGGCGCCGGCACCCGCGCTGGGTGGGGCCGTGTTGACGCACAGTGGTCCTGGTCGTGCGTGCCGGTGCTCGCGGGCCGGCCAGGAACTGACACGCCCGGAATGAACAACCCGGCCGCTGATGCCGTTGATGGTGTTGCACCCCTCGATGGTGATGTCGAGTCGGCCGTTGGCGCCGCCGAGGAGCCCTCGCTGCGTGCGAAGTAGGTCATGCCGATCTCGCCGGGACGGCACGGTGAAGGTGTTGCTCGCGCGCGCGCGCGCGCGCGCGCGCGCGCGCGCGCGCGCGCGCGCGCGCGCGCGCGCGCGCGCGCGCGCGCGCGCGCGCGCGCGCGCGCGCGCGCGCGCGCGCGCGCGCGCGCCGCCGCGGCCGAAGAGGCGCCGTCGCCGACCACGAACTCCATGCCGCCGCCGATGCCGGTGTTGGGGTCACCGTGTTGTTGGTCACGATCGCGTGCAGGTTGGAGGTGCGGTTTGGCATCGAGATCGATGCCGAGACTGCAGTCGGCGAGGGTGGCGCACCCGGTGATCGGGTTGTTGTTGAATCCTCACGAAGCCGTCCGCGGTGTTGTCGGTGATGAAGTTGACTGCCGCCGGCAACGCGCGGTTTTCGTTGGAGGCGGGGTTCTGCACGGTCAGGTGCAGGGTCGGCGTCGTTGATCGCCTGGCCGTCGACGCCCTGACCGTCGGTGTTGAGGAAGTCCGGCTTCGTAGATGAGCACGAACGAAGTGCCGCCGTCGGCCCGGGATGGAGACGCCCTGTTCGCCGAACGTCCCGATGTTGTTTCTGCACCAGCAACCGGCGTCATCGTCATGTTCAGCGTGGTGTTGGCGAGCTTGTAGACCCGGACACCGGTCTCGGCGGGATCTGTAATCGTCACGTCGGTGAGGACCACCGCGCCCTGCGGATCCACGAGCAGGATGGCCGACTCCTCGTTGTTCTCGAGCACGTTCTTGATGGTGCTGCTCGTCAGCGACAACCCGTTCACGCCGTTGGCGGTGATGCCGATCTGACCGGCGGCGTTGCCGCCGCCGGCGCCGTCGATGCCGTCGTCGCCGTCGATCACGATCGTGCTGGAGCACGATGTTGGAGGAGGCTGCCCTGGATGTCGATCGACGCGGCGCAGCCCGTTGCCGTGTCAAATCGCAGTTGGAGGGGTCGGTGACCGCGTCGGCGACGTTGACGAACGCCATACGCGTCAGCGACACGTTGTTCGCGTTGGTCAGGCTGACGCCGTCGTTGGTGGTGTTCTGAATCGCGCCGCCGCTGCAGGTCGCGGCGCTGGTGCAGGCTATTCCATTGCCCGTCACCGTGAACGCTCCGGCGCCCGTGCCGG
>CAWIBS010000043.1:0-185546 GCA_963834365.1 Vicinamibacterales bacterium
AGTGTCCGGCTTCAGCCGGACCCGGGCCAGTGCTCAGGCGTGAACGTCCCGCAGCAGCTGCCGCGCTGCATCCAGTTCCGGTGCGTCGTCGCCGTACGCGCCGCGGTACTCCGGCGGGAGCAGCTCCGCGATCGCCAGGCCGACGCCGTCCACCATCAGGCGCCGGTCCCGGCGCGCGCGATCGCCCAGGCGCGCGGCCTCGATCGGACGGCCGACCCGCGCCAGGGCGCGCACGGGATGCAGCGCGTCCTCGCCGATCGGGAACAGCGCCTCGGTTCCGGTGATGCCGACCGGCAGGATGAGCGTGCCTGCGGTGTCGAGATAACGCACGACACCCGGGAGCAAGGGCTGGAGCCCGCTCGTCCGGCTGCGCGTGCCTTCGGCGAACACGAGCAACGCCTCACCGAGCCGGAGCCGCTCGCGGGCGATCTCGATCGACAGATGCGCGGCGCGGGCCACCTCGCGCGGATTCATCACCGCGTCCTCGGTGGAGACCCCGCTGCTCTGCGGAGTCTTGATCGTCCCGAAGCAGAGGCTCGAGAAGCGCCGCTTGAGGCTCGAGTACACCTTCGGCCCGGCGATCACCGTCAGGCGATCGGCGAGAGCATGCGCGCCCGCGCGCCGAAGGAGCACCTCCAGCAGATTGGCGTCTGCGTACGACAGGTGGTTGGCGAAGATGACGACCGGGGCCCCGGCAACCGCGGCGACGTGCTCGACGCCGTCGAGTGCCGAGTCGGGCGCGAGCAGGCGATCCGCGAGCATCGTATGGATGCGTCGCGCCAGCGGATCCGGGGGGTAGTAGCGCCACTCGTCGCCGGCGGTGCCGAGCCGCTGGCACAGCGCGGCCATCGCGTCGGGGCCCGCCGCTGTCGAGCTCCGTGGCCAGGGACGCGCGGATCGCGTCCAGCATGTCCGCGTCCTGGCCGGCCAGGAACATGGTGATGGCGGCGATCAAGGGACCCCGCCCGGCGGGCTCGGACGGTGTCAACGCGAGAGGTTCGTCAGACATGAGTGGTCGGGCCGGTAGGAATTCCCTAATCCCAGAGTTCACGTGTGTTGAAAATGTGGCGCAGGCCTTTAGGCCTGCCTGGCCCGCGTTGGCCGGGCTGAAGCCCGGCGCCACCTTGGCGGGCCCGTTGTCAACACAAGTGAACTCCGCGCTAAAGCAAGCCGCAGCCCACGAGATGGCCGCCGGTCTACGGCGCGATCCGCGAGGTACTTGAACTCGGTCGCGACCGTCTTGCCGTCCCGTGTCCGCTCGACGGTGATGTTCAGCGTGTTCGCGTCAGGGCTGCGAAACGTCACCCGTGTCGGGCTCGCCGGATCGACGCCCTGGAACACGGCCGCGCGCCCCTCGAGACTGATCAACTCGTGATCAATCGATTGATCCTTCGCCTCACGCCCCGCCAGGCCGGCTCCTGGAGCGAAATGCTTGATGCGCAGGACCACGCCGGTGCCCTCCTGCTCGATCGCCAGCAGCTCGTAGAGCGTGACCTTGTCCTGCTGCACGCTGCGATACATCGCGACGATCGAGCCGGCGAGCGGCTTGCTCCAATGCTGTTCGATGATGCGGTCGCCGAGGGTGCCGCTCCAGGCGCCGGCAATCCACGCCAGCTGCTCGACGCTGGCCGCGGCCCGTGCGGGCGAGGCCGGCGCCGTCTGCCCGTGCCCGGCGGTCGCACTCATGAGGACGATGACGCCGGAGACGAAGGCGCGAGCTGCAGTCATAAGCCGGGCATCGTATCAGGTTCGTCCACTGGCGGGGCCTCTCGCATAGAATGGCGGCCCCTGGCCCCGTGAGCCGTGAGCGCCAAGCCTTGAGCCTGATAAAAGCCGAGCTCCACGCACACACCGCAGACGACCCGATGGACCGGATCCCGTACGGTCCAGAGGCGCTCATCGCGCGTGCCGCGGAGCACGGATATGGGGCTCTCGCGATCACCCTGCACGACCACGTGTACGATCCGGCGCCGCTGTCGGCCTTCGCCCGGGAGCGTGGCGTCGTCCTCATCCCCGGCCTCGAGCGAACCATCGAGGGCCGCCATGTCCTGCTGCTGAATTTTCCGCCGGAGGCCATCGCGGTGCGGAGCCTCGACGACGTCGTGCGCCTGAAGGCCGCGACCGGCGGGCTGGTCATCGCGCCGCATCCGTTCTATCCCATCCCCTCGTCCCTCGGGGCAGAGCGCCTCGAGGCCTACCGGGATCTCTGGGATGCGATCGAGGTGAGTGCGCTGTACGTGCGCGGGTTCGATTTCTCGACGCCGGCGATTCGATGGGCCCGGAGCCACGGCAAGCCGCTGGTCGGTAATGGCGACATCCATCATCTCGAACAGCTGAACCACACCTGGAGCGAGATTGACGCGCGGCCGGAGGTCCACGCGATCTGTGAGGCGATCCGCGCCGGACACGTGCGCGTGCGCACGGCGCCGCTCGGCCATGTGCAGGCCGCACGGATCTTCGCGAAGATGTTCGTCGGCGGCATCCGCGGCCGCCTGGGGTGGTGAAGACATGACCGCCATCGACATGCTCGTGACGCTGCTCGACGAAGCCTTCGATCGCCGCAGCTGGCACGGCACCAACCTGCGCGGGTCGATCCGCCGGGTGACCCCGGCGCAGGTAGTCTTCCGTCCAGGTCCCGGGCGGCACTCCGTGTGGGAGCTGGTCGTGCACGCGGCTTACTGGAAGTACGCGGTCAGACGACGGCTGGGCACCGAAGCTCGGGGAAGCTTCGCCTTGCCGGGCAGCGACTGGTTCGAGCGCCCTGACAAGTTCGACGAGAAGGCATGGAAGGCGGACTGCGTCCTCCTCACGGGCGAGCATCGACGGTTGTGCGAGGCCGTGGCCGGGCTGAGCGCTCGTGATCTCGCACGGGCGGCGGCTGGCGGCACGTCCACCATCGGGTGGCTCGTGCGCGGCGCGGCCGCGCACGACCTGTATCACGCCGGGCAGATCCAGCTGCTGAAGAAGCTCGCCCGCTTGTCCTGACGGGCCCGCCAAGGTGGCGCCGGGCTTCAGCCCGGCCAGCGCGGGCCCGGGCAGGCCTGAAGGCCTGCGCCACAGCACCAACACAACGGAGCGCCAGCTCTATGGCCCTACTCGGAGCGGGCGCGCTTTCCGGGCGAGGTTGCACGCTGGCGCTTTGGGGGCGCCGGCCAGGGGGCGGGGCGGCCTTCGAGCCGATCGCCGAGGATGCCGACGCTGAGCGCATAGGTGTGCGCACAGTTGTAGGCGAGCAGCGCTTCGTAGTTGCGGTAGACCAGGTACGTCTGATCGTCGACGCTGAGCAGCGACGCGTCGAGCTTCGCGCGCGGCAGTCTGGCGCCCGTCATGGTCCGGACGCCGAATGCCGACCATTTGTCGAGCGGCAGCGGCGTGGTCAGCGCGCGGACGGCGCGGCAGCCGGTCGTTCGCAGCGGCGCCGCGTTGCCGATCTTCGCACGAACCGCATCGCTCACCTGAACGCGACGTCCCCAGGCCTCGTTCGCCGTCCAGCCGTTGGCTTTGAGATAGAAGCCGACGGATGCGAACACGTCGGGCAGCGACGTCCAGATGTCGCGTCGGCCGTCGCCGTCGAAGTCCTGCGCGTACTTCAGATAGCTCGACGGCAGGAACTGCGGCTGTCCCATGGCCCCGGCCCACGACCCCTTGAGCCGTTCGAGCTCGATGTCGCCGCGGTCGAGAATGCGCAGAGCGTCGAAGAGCTCGTTGCGGAAGAGCGTCGCACGGCGCCCATCGTACGCGAGCGTCGCGAGCACCGGCACCGTCGGCCGGACGCCCGCAAAGCGTCCGAAGTTCGATTCCAGGGCCCAGACCGCGAGGACGATTCCGGCCGGTACCTGGTGTGCCTGCTCGACGCGGGCCAGCAGGCGGCGATGTTCTTTCATTCGTACCTGCGCCGCTCGCCACAGGGCCGACGTCAGGCGGCGCTCGAGGTACTGCGGCAGCGTGAGCGTGAATTCCGTCTGTGCGCGGTCACGTTCGAGCACCGTCGCCTGGGGCTCGACCTGCGCCAGCGCGCGTTCGATCGTCTCGGACTTGATCCCGGCGCCGAGGGCCTCCTGCTTGAGTGTCTGGAGCCAGAGATCGAAGCTCTCGCGTGGAGGCGCGGTTCCGTCCGTCGCCTGCGCGTGAACGAGGCACAGCGACGCCGACACGGCCAGGACCAACAGACAGGCCGCCAGGCAACAGGAACGGGGCGAATCTTTCACAGCGAGACCGTCGCGGTCAGCAGTCTCATCCCCCGGGTCGAACTCATCGACTCACCGATGCGGCGGCCACACCGGCCGGGCAGGAGACGCCCGTGCCGCCGAGGCCGCAATACCCGCCGGGATTCTTCGAGAGGTACTGCTGATGGTACGCCTCGGCGTAGTAGAACGGCGGCGCCGGCGCGATTTCGGTCGTGATCGAGCCGTGTCCGGCGGCGAGCAGCGCCTGCTGATAGGCGTCGCGCGACGCTTCTGCCGCACGCCGCTGGTCGTCGCCATAGGTGTAGATCGCCGACCGATACTGCGTCCCGACGTCGTTGCCCTGGCGCATGCCCTGGGTCGGGTCGTGGCTTTCCCAGAACACCTTGAGCAGCGCCTCGTAGGTGACACGGGTCGGGTCGTAGACGACGAGGACGACTTCGGTGTGTCCGGTCTGACCCGAGCAGACCTCCTCGTAGGTCGGGTTCGGCGTGAAGCCACCGGCATAGCCGACCGCGGTCGTGATCACGCCGGGGATCTGCCAGAACTTGCGCTCCGCACCCCAGAAGCACCCCAGCGCAAAGACGGCCTGCTGAGAGCCCGGTGGGAAAGGGCCTTCGAGGGCGTTGCCATTGACGTGATGGCTGGCCGGGACGCGCATCCGGGCGTCGCGGCCCGGCAGGGCCCGCTCGGGCGTGGGCAGCTTGAGCTTGCGGCTGTCGATCCACATAGGCCGATCAGTGTACCTCCGAAGGCATTCGCCTCAGGACTCGCCGCCGGCAGGCGACTCCGGGGTGCGCGCCAGCAATCGCAGGAACCAGACGAAGGCCGCGATGTTCACGACCGAGTTCACGACGCTCAGATCGACACCGGTGATGCCGCGCGGCACCGCCCAGCCAATGCCCCGGCCCAGCCCGTAGAACATGTTCATGCCGAGAGCCGCGACGATCGACACGACGACGAAGAGTCCGCGGAAGCGGGGATGCTGGGCGCCGGCGACGGCGAGCAGCGGCACGGCGAGCAGGATGTGGTTCTCGTGGACCGCCACACCGAGCGTGAAGTAGGCGTGAACGGTCAAGGCGGCGAGCGCCGCATGGTGGCCGAGGTCGCGCGTGTGACGCAGCCGCCAGAATCCCCACGCGATCGTCGTGATGACGGCGGCCGTCGCCGCCGGTCGCGGGTTGGGCCACCCACTCTCGAGGAAGGTCGAGAGCGCCATCACCCCCTTGACCCGCAGGAGCAGCGCACCGACGACTCCGTGATCCGGGACGAGGTTGCGGACGCGCTCGAGCCAGTTGGCAATCCACCACACGTTGGCCGCCTGCGCGGAGAGCAGATCGCGGCGCACGAACGACCAGAACGCATTGAGCGCGTTCGGCAGCGCCCCGACCAGGATGAAGGGCAGGAAGACGGCGAGCGCGGTGAGGCTCGCCGCCGCGACAGCGCGGCCGATCGCGCGCCTGCCGCCCAGTCGTCCGCAGGCGAACAGCACGGCGGGGACCATCAGGGCACCCTGGGGCTTGGTGAGCGCCGCGGCCGCGAGCGCACAGCCGGCGAGCGCCGGTTTGCCCTCGTGCGCGAGGAACAGTGAGAGCAGCGCTGGCAGCAAAAGCAGCGGATCGAGGTAGCCGAGGATCTCGCCGTTCAGCAGAATCGCGGGATTCAGCCAGTAGGCGAGCGTCGTCGCACGGGCCAGGTCGACGCGGCCCGTCGTCCGCTGCACGGCGCCGTACAGGAGTCCGGCCAGCAGCGCGCCGGCGATCAGGCCGGGCAGCTTGATCGCGGCCAGCAGCCGCCAGTCGTCGGGGTAGGCCGGGAACAGGCCGCGGTAGAAGATGCCGACGAGCCCCATCTCATAGAGCGCGATCGGCGGATAGTCCACCGTCGTGTATTGCTTGCCGTAATGCAGGACGGCCCTGGCCGGCGGGTCGCCGCCGATGCCGTACACCGACGTCACGTCCCTCGACGCATTGAAGGACCAGATCTTCCAGACACCCACGTCCTGGGTCCCGGGCAGTGGCAATGCCGCGACGCGGATCGCGGCGCCGGCCGCCAGCGCAATGGTGAACAGGGCCGGCGAGAGAAAGGCGAGTCGGGTCGGGCGCTGCACCACGGCGAGACAGGGTACTATTCCTGAGCCATGTCCGACGACTCTCTCGCGCTGACTCTGGATGAAGTGCGCCTCGAGTATCGCAAGCTGAAGGATCACGCCGACCAGTCGCTGGCGCAGGTCGACGACACCGGATTCTTCGCGGTGCTGGATCCCGAGGCCAACAGCCTGGCCGCCATCGTCAAGCACGTGGGGGGCAACCTCCGATCGCGGTGGACCGATTTCTTCACCAGTGACGGTGAGAAGCCGGATCGCCACCGCGACAACGAGTTCGTCATCGCCCCGGGCGAGACACGCGAGGCGATTCACGCGGTGTGGGAGCTGGGGTGGACGCGCCTGTTCGCAAGCCTCGACGGGATGACGCCGGCCGATCTCGCGCGCTCCGTGCTCATCAGGTCCGAGCCGCACACCGTGCCCCGGGCGCTGCTGCGCTCCCTCACGCACACGGCCGGCCACGTCGGGCAGATCGTGCTGCTCGCAAAACACGTCCAGGGTGCCGCCTGGAAGACGCTGAGCATTCCCCGGGGGGAATCGGAGCAGTTCAACGCCCGCCTGCGCGAGAAGGCAACGGAGAGGAGGGAGGGAACGGTTTTAACACAGAGCAACGGAGTAACAGAGGCGAACGGAGAAATCTAAATTCAGAAAACCAAGATCTTTACCAATAGAAGTAGAAAACAGGCTTTTCTCTGTTCGTCTCCGTTTCTCCGTTCCTCTGTGTTAAAACCGTTCCCTCCGTCCCCTCCGTTCCCTCGTTACAGTTTCAGCACCTGATCGCGCAGCACTTTCGACTGCTGACGGCTCGCCCGGATCTCCTGCTGGTTGACGAGCGTCACGAGGTAGGTGCCGCCGGGCATCGGGCTGACCTTGGCGATGGCGTCCAGGTTGACGATGGCGCCGCGCTCGAGGCGGACGAACCGCGCCGGGTCCAGGCGCGCTTCGAGGTCCTTCAGGCGGAACGTGATGGTGAATCGTTCGCCGCGCAGCGTCGTGAGATGGAGCACGTCCGCCTCGGCGACGATCGCCGCCACCTGCGTCGCCGGCAGCAGGAGGATGTCGTCGCGACGACGGACGGGGATCCGGGTGAGCAGTGGCAGCGGCTGTGACGACTGGTACTGCCGGGCGGCCGCAGTGAGGCGCTCCGACTCGGACTCGCCGCGTGCCCGCCGATCGAGACGCGCCCGCGCGCGCTCGAGCGTCTGGTGCAGACGTCCGGCGTCAACCGGCTTGAGCACGTAGTCCACCGCATTGACCTCGAACGCCTTGATGGCGAACTCGTCGTAGGCCGTGACGAACGCGACGAGCGGCAGCTTGTCCGGCTGGAGCAGGCGAACCACGCCGAGCCCGTCGATCTCGGGCATCTGGAGATCGAGGAGCGCCAGGTCGGGGCGTTCGCGCTCGATGACGGCGATGGCCTCGGTGCCGTTGCGCGCCTCTCCGGCCACAACCACGCCCTCGCACGACGACAGCAGCCCCGCCAGCGCCAGCCGTGCCGGGCGCTCATCGTCGGCAATCACGACCCGGAGCGGTGCGGCCGTCATCAGTGCACCGTGATCGATGGCGGATCGGCAGCGCGAAACGGCGCCTCGCCCGGCAGCACGAGATCGACGCGGGTGCCCTCGTCGGGCGCGCTCGTGACCGTCAAAGAGGCGCGCGCGCCATAGTGGCCGCGCAGCCGCCGCTCGACACTGGCGATGCCCAGGCCGCGCGTGCGTCCGCGATCGAGCAGCCGGGCGGTCGTGCCGACGCCGGTATCGCGGACCGTGATGTGCAGCAGCATCCGGCCCTGCGAGGGACTCCGATCGCGCGACGACATGGACCTCGCCTCCCTCGGCGCTCGGCGCGATGCCATGCTTGATGGCGTTCTCGACCAGCGGCTGCAGGACGAGCGAGGGCACGCGCGTCATCCGCAGCGCTGCCGGCACGTCGATCGCCACCCGCAGCCGGTCCTCGAAACGGGCCTCCTCGATCTCGAGGTAAGCCTGCACCAGCTCGATCTCCTCGCCCAGTGACACGAATTCCGACGTGGTGCGCCGCAGCACGCCCCGCAGCAGGCTGGTGAGCCGCAGGAGCGTCGCCTGAGCGCGTTCCGGCGCCTCCTGGATCAGATACCCGATGGTGGTGAGCGCGTTGAACAGGAAGTGTGGATTGAGCTGGGCACGAAGGGCCCGCAGTTCTGCTTCGGTGGCGAGCTGGCTCATTTGCTGCTCGCGAAGCGTGACCTCGAAACGTTCGTGGGCCACCCGTAGCGCGTCGAGCCGGCGGCCGACGCTGGCCGCCACCGAGTCGACGAGCGACAGGTCGTCGGAGAGCAGGCGCCGCCCGCCCATCGGCTCGCCGAACAGCCAGACGTACCGCGGCGGATCCACGGTCGGCACCACCGACACGACATGGGCCGGGCGTCCACGTGGCGCGGTGGCGTCGCTCTCCCAGCTGACCGGGGTGAGCGCGAGCTCCCGGAGCAGACCGTCGGCCGCCGACCCGATCGCAATCGACGTGCCCATGCCTGCTGGCAGTGGCCCCCGCAGCTGACGCGTGGCGAGCCAGCTGGCGTCCAACGCTTCGACGAGCCGCGAACCGGCCGAGCCGAGCGCGGTCTCATCGTCGGTGGCCGCCGCGAGCTCGCGGGCGATGGACGCGGAGACCTCGGCGTAGTCCGCACGGCGCAGCACCACGGTATCGACCACCCACTTTGCGGCGCGCCGGACCGAGTCGTGGAGGACGGCCGTGACGAGCACGAGGCCCAGCAGGTAGAGGGTCGTGGGCGCAGTCGCGGCGCCGGCGGCGCCGGGCGAGGCGAACGACGACAGCCCGATGGTCAGGTGGACGCCCAGTGCCACCGCCACGAGCAGCGTCAGGGTGATCGCCCGCTCGAGAAAAATGTCGGCGAGCGCGAACCGATAGTCGCGATGCAGAATCGCGAAGGCGAGCGGAAGGGACGCATGGTGGCCGATCATCTCCGTCCACCACGACTCGCCGCCCGTGTGCTGCGCGAGGTGCAGCGCGGTGACGGCGAAGACCGACAGCGCCACGACCCACGTCGTGCGTCCCTCCGTGTGCCGGCCCTCGCTCGGGCGCCGGCGTGTGCTGACGAGCAGCGTCACCATCAGGATGGAGAAGCCGACCGTGAGGATCGTCAGGCCGGTCAGGGATGGAACGCTCTCGGCGCGTGCGGCGGCGAGCGCATGCAGGCCCGCGGCGCTGGTCGAGACCCCGTAGGCCGCGGTGACCATCGTCCGGGCCCGACCGCCTTCGATGGCGGCCCCCGCGGCGACCACCGAATGCACGACGACGGCCGGCAGGAAGCCGAGGGCGGCAAACGACACCACGAGCCGCCACGCCAGCAGCCCGCCCGGTGCAGGCGGCGGCATGCCGTAGGTGAGCATCTCGCCGATGTTCCACGTGAGGCCGAGCAGTCCGGTGAAGAGCAGCAATGTCGAGGCCGACGACTGCCGCCGGCCGGCCCCGGACGACGGCACGCGCGATCCCAGCGCCATCGCGAGCAGCAGCCCGTACAGGGAGGCGCCCAGGAAAAAGCCGACCAGGTTCACCAGGGCAGCGGTGGTGAGCGGAGCTGGCACGAGGAAATTGTACTCGGGAAGGTTGGAGCGGCTGGAGCGGCTGGTGCGGCTGGAGCGGCTGGAACGGCTCGAACGGCTGGAGCGGCTGGAGCGGCTGGAGGTCCGATGCTGGAATGCGTGTCCTTGTCGTAAGCTGTGCGCCGGCTCAGAGCGCCTGCCACGGAGAGGTTCCCAGAACGATGCGCGGATTTGGAGGCTGGACGTCCCGGTGTGCTCGGATTGCCACGTGCCTGTCATCGGCCGCCGCGCTGTCCCTCCTCGTCGCCAACCACGGGCCGTCTGTGGTCGCCGCGCGATTCGCGCAGGCGCCCGCGCGTGCGCCGGGCGTCGAAGGCCGGTATGCGAAGGCCGAGCATCGTGTGCCCATGCGCGACGGCGTCGCGCTGTTCACGACCGTCTACACGCCGCGCGACGCCTCGAAGACCTATCCAATCCTGTTGCTCCGGACGCCGTACGGCGTGACGCCCTACGGCCCCACGTCCTACCCCTCGCGCCTCGGACCGTCGCAGCGCTTCGAGAACGAGGGCTTCATCTTCGTCTACCAGGACGTGCGCGGGAAAGTTCATGTCCGAGGGGGAGTTCGTCCAGGTGCGGCCGGTGACGGTCAAGAAGAGCCGGGACGCGGTGGACGAGACCACGGACACCTACGACACCGTCAAGTGGCTGCTCGATCACGTCCCCGGGCACAACGGCCGCGTCGGCATGTGGGGCATCTCGTACCCCGGCTTCTATGCAACGATGGGCGCGATCGACGCGCACCCGGCGATCAAGGCAGTCTCGCCGCAGGCTCCCGTCGGCGACTGGTTCGTCGGCGACGATTTCCGGCACAACGGCGCGCTCTTCCTGGTGCACGCGTTCCGCTGGATCACCTACCACGGTCGGGCGAGGGCGGCGCCCGGCACCTCGCTGCCGCGAGCGCATCTCGATACCGACACCGGACGGCTACGCGTTCTTTCTGCGCTATCCGTCGCTCGCCGACATCGATCGTGAGCTGTTGAAAGGCGATGTGCCTTTCTGGACCGAGACGCTCGAGCACGACACCTATGACGCGTTCTGGCGGGCCCGCGACGTTCGGCCGCACCTGCGCAACACGACGCCGGCGTCACTCGTGGTCGGGGGCTGGTACGACGCCGAGGACCTGTTCGGGGCGCTCGAGACCTATCGCGCGATCGAGCGGGCGAGCCCGCGCGCCGACAACCGCCTGGTGATGGGGCCGTGGTATCACGGCCAGTGGGCGAGCGACGACGGGGGGTCGCTCGGTGCCATGGATTTCGGTGAGAACACCGCGGAGTTCTACCAGCGGGAGATCGAGTTTCCGTTCTTCATGCAGCATCTGAAGGACGCGCCGCCGGCCAGCCTGCCCGAGGCGTTCGTGTTCGAGACCGGCGCCAACGCCTGGCGCCGCTATCCGCGGTGGCCGCCGCCCGAACGCGCTCGCGCGTGTGTACTTCCTGCGCTCCGGAGGACGGCTGGTGCGCGACGGGGCGCCGCGCGCCGCCGAAGCGCCCGCCGACGAGTACGTGAGCGACCCCGACCGGCCGGTGCCGTTCGTCGGCTATATCGCCAACAGCATGACCCGCGACTACATGGTCGCCGACCAGCGCTTCGCCGCCACCAGGCCGGACGTGCTCGTCTACCAGACGCCGCCCCTCGAGGAGCCGGTCTGCGTCGCGGGGCCGATCGTCGTCGAGCTCGTCGTGTCCACGACCGGGACCGATGCCGACTGGGTCGTCAAGCTGATCGACGTGTTCCCCGACGATCATCCGGATCCGCTGCCCAACCCGGCGAACCTGCGCATGGGCGGCTATCAGGCGCTCGTTCGGGGCGAGCCGTTCCGGGGGAAGTTCCGCACCGGGTTCGCCACGCCGCAACCGTTCGTGCCCGGCCGTCTCGCGACGATCAAGTTCACGATGCCGGACGTGAACCACACCTTCGCGAAGGGCCACCGGATGATGGTGCAGGTGCAGAGCTCGTGGTTTCCGCTGGTGGATCGCAATCCGCAGCGATTCATGAAGATCCAACAGGCGCGCAAGGAGGATTTTCGCAAGGCCACGCACCGCGTCTACCACGCGCCCGGCCGGGCCTCGCGCATCACGATGCGGGTCATTTCGGCGCCGCGGTAGGCGCCCGCCGTCCGGGTCCGGCTGAAGCCGGACACTACGTCGTGGGGGCGTGGTCTCGTAGTGTCCGGCTTCAGCCGGACCGCCGATCGCCACTCAGCGAAGCCGGCCTCCAGACCACAGGATGGCGTTTCTCACCAGCTTGCGGTACTCGGGGTTCAGATGGGCCTCGCGGCCGTGCCCGGGCTGAATGACGATGACACGGGACTTGTCGTAGGGGCTGATCCATGCGAGCGGCGGATCGGCGAGCGGATGCGTCGTGGTCAGCAGGACGCTGACGTTGGGCGAGAACCACATGCCCTTGTAGGTCTCGTCGTAAATCTCCACGAGGGCCACTCCCCGGGTCACGGGGTGCGCGGTCGCGACCGCGATCGGGATCGTCTCGTCGTGCTTGTAGGTGGACGCCGGCCGCCCCGGCTGCGCCTCCACCTGGTAGCGCGCACCGACGAGGTCGCGGTACCAGTCCCAGTCGTTGTGGCTGCAGATCGCGTGATGCAGGACGAGGACGCCTTTGCCGCTTTCGGCGAACGTTCTCAGATGGTCCCGGCCGGATGCGCTGAGCGTCCTCGGCATGTCGTACAGCACCAACACGTCGTACCGGGTCCGCAGGTCACGGCGAAAAGCCTCTTCGCTCGTGGTCTCGTGATCCCAGGCGATGTCCGGCTGCTCGAAGAGCGTGTAGAACGACGTCGGGTAGTCGTGACCTCCGGTGACCACGAGCACGCGGAGCGGGGCAGTCGTCTCCATCGTCGCAGCACTGACGACGCGCGCAAGAGTGAGCGCCGCAGGCAGGAGCCCGGCGAGGATCAGCACCGCGGTCGCCACGCCACCATGACGCAGGCCGCGTCCTCGTCTGTCGCACGCGTGCCGGAGCCCGGAGGAATGCCGCACCTCCCGGTATAGTAGCGGAATGCTGCGTCGCGCGGGCGTGTTCGCCGCGGCTCTGTCGATCGTGCACCTGGGTGTATTTGCCGACTCCGATCGCGTGCGCGCGGTGTACATCAAGCACGAGTTCCAGGTCCCGATGCGGGACGGAGCGCGACTCTTCACCGCGGTCTACGTGCCGAAGGACCGGTCGAAGAGCTATCCGATCATGCTGCAACGCACGCCCTACGGCGTCGCCCCGTACGGCAGCGACCGCTACCGCGACTCGCTCGGTCCTTCCGAGCTCTTCGAGAAGGACGGCTTCATCTTCGTGTATCAGGACGTGCGCGGCCGCTACCAGTCCGACGGCGAGTGGCTGGAGATGCGGCCGCACCTGGCCGAGAAGCATGGCCCGGCCGATGTGGACGAGAGCACCGACACCTACGACACCGTGGCCTGGTTGATCAAGCACGTCCCGGGCAACAGCGGACGGGTGGGTCTGTGGGGGATCTCCTACCCCGGCTTCTACGCGGCCGCTGCGCTGCCGGGCGCGCATCCCGCGGTCGTGGCCGTCTCGCCACAGGCGCCCATCGCCGACCTGTTCATGGGCGACGATTCGTACCACAACGGCGCGTTCATGCTGGCCGCCAACTTCGGGTTCTACGCCGGCTTCTCGCCACGCCCGGGCGGGCCGTCGCCGCCGGCGGAGTCCACACGGTTCGACTACGGAACGTCCGACGGCTACGACTTCTTCCGCCGCATGGGCGGACTCGCCGAGGGCGCGGACGCGCCACTTCCCGAAGCCGAATGCCTACTGGGACGCGAACCTCGAGCACACGACCTACGACGACTTCTGGAAGCGGCGATCGCTGCCGCCCCATCTGGCGGGGATCAGACCGGCGGTGCTCACTGTCGGCGGGTGGTTCGATGCCGAGAATCTGGCCGGGCCGCTCAGCATCTATCGCGCCATCGAGCGCCAGAGCCCCGGGGCGAGCAGCCGTCTGGTCATGGGGCCGTGGGCACACGGCGGATGGGCACGCGGCGACGGCGATCGGCTGGGCAACGTGTCGTTCGCCGTCAAGACGGGACCGTTCTTTCGCGAACAGGTGGAGCTCGGTTTCTTCGCGCACCACCTCAAGGACCGACCGCTCGCGAACGCGCCGGAAGCGACGATGTTCCTGACCGGCCGCAACGAGTGGCGCACGCACGAAGCGTGGCCGCCGGCCAGTGCCGCGCCGCGCACGTTTTACTTCAACGCCGATCGTGCCCTCGCCTCCGACCGGCCTCTCGAGGCAGGCACAGCGGCCGCCGACGAGTTCGTCAGCGACCCCCATCGTCCTGTTCCGTACGTGGGGTACAACACGATCGGGATGCGCCGCGACTACATGACCGAGGATCAGCGTTTCGCCGCGACGCGACCCGATGTCGTCGTCTACGAGACGCGGCCGCTGACCGAAGACCTGACGATCGCCGGGCCGATTGGCGTGACCCTGCATGTCGCGACGACCGGCACCGATGCCGACTGGGTGGTCAAGGTGATCGACGTCTATCCCGCGAACTACCCGCAGCCGGCCGCTGGCACGAAGCCGCCACCAGGCAACGCGGTGAAAATGGGCGGCTACCAGCAGCTCGTTCGGGGCGAGCCATTCCGTGGCAAGTTCCGACACAGCTTCGAGAAGCCGGCCCCGTTCACGCCCGGCGAGCCCGCCACCGTTGCCTTCGAGATGCCGGATGTCTACCACACGTTCCGCGCCGGTCATCGCCTGATGGTGCACGTCCAGAGCTCCTGGTTTCCGCTCGTCGATCGGAACCCGCAGCAGTTCATGGACATTCCCAAAGCGAGGACTGCCGATTTCCTGCGGCAGACACACCGCGTGTTCCGGTCGCGCGATCGGCCATCGGCCATCACCGTTCAAGGCGTGCCATGACCCTCCGATCGGCGCTGGTGAGGGTCTCGCAGGCGGTCCTGGCGAGATCGGGTCGCCTCACGTGGAAACCGGCGCCAGCAGCAGCCGCTTCTCGATCTTGCCGAGCGCCGTGCGGGGAAGCTCGCCGACGACATGGACCATCCGCGGGCGCTTGTAGGGGGCGAGCTCGGACGCGACCAGCGCGCATAGTGCCTCGGTGTCCGGTGTCGCGCCGTCGGCGGGCTCGATCCAGGCGACGATCCGTTGGCCGAGATCGGCATCGGCCTCTCCGGTGACAGCGGCGTCCGCCACGTCCGGATGCTGGCGCAGGACGTCCTCGATTTCCCCGGCCCCGACCTTGAAGCCGCCGGTCTTGATGATGTCGAGCGACGTCCGTCCGAGGATGCGGTATGCACCACCCGGTCTGCGCAGCCCCGTGTCACCCGTCCGGAACCATCCCTCGACCAACGTCCGCGACGTCGCCTCGGGATCGTCGAGATACCCGTGGAACACCGAGGGGCCGCGCACTTCGACCTCGCCCGTGGTCCCGTCCGAGTCGATGACGCGTCCGCGCTCGTCCACGAGCCGCACCTCGACGCCGGGGACCGGCGGACCGACAGAACCGGGTTCGCCGCCGGGGGGCGCTGCACACACAATCAGCGTTTCCGTCAGGCCGTACCGCTCGATGACCGTACAGGCCCGTGAGCGCGAGAATCCGATCGGCGTCTCGCCGGGCGAGCGGGGCGGAGCCGGAGACGAGCAGCCGCGCCTGTCTCAGCGCACTGGCCACCCCCGCGTCAGACTCCCCGGCGTCCGCCAGGCGGTGATACATCGTCGGGACGGCGAACAGCATCGTGCCGCCGGCGGCGAGCGCGCTCGCGACGACCCCCGGATCGAAGCGACCGGCGTGGACGAGACCACCGCCGATGGTGAGCGGGCCGAGCACGCCCAGCACGAGACCGTGAACGTGAAAGAGCGGCAGCGCGTGCACGAGCACGTCGGCCGCGGTCCATTGCCAGACAGTCCGCAGCCCGTCGAGGTTGGCGAGAATCGCGGCTGCGGACAGCACCACGCCCTTGGGCGGCCCCGTTGTCCCCGACGTGAACAGGAGGATGGCAGGCTCCCGATCGGCGCCGGACTCCGGTCCGTTGGCCGCGGCCGGTTCCGCACGCAGATCCACCGAGATTCCCGGCAGTCCCTGCAAGGCCCCTGGCAGGATCGCGCCCGCCGGCGCGGCGACGGCATCGGGCCGGCTGGTGTTCAGGACGTGCGCGAGCTCGCGGGTCCCGAGCCCCGGATTGATCGGCACGATCGTGGCGCCGGCATCCCACAACCCGGCGATTGCCACGACTGTTTCGAGCACAGGCTCGGCCCAGAGTGCGACGCGTGGATATGTCGCGCTTGCGGCGGCGACGGCCCTGGCCCGCGCCTCGAAGTCAGGCTGGTGCAGGGTCGTGCAGATCCCGTTCGCGCCGCTCGGGAAGGAGCTGACCGTCAGCGGCGGCCGGACCCGCACACTACCCTTCATGCCCCTGAGGATGGGCCTCGCCGCTCTGATCCCACCACTTCGACAACTGTTGTCGGGCGCGGTGCGGCTGGTCGGTGTAATGGGACGTGTCGTTGAAGAGCATCAGACGTGCCCGTACCGGATCGCGAAAATCGACGATGTTGAGGCAGGCGGGATTCTGGTCGAGCCGATCGCGGTAGCCGCGGGCGTCGAAGCCGAGCAGGCTGCTGAGCACGAGCCGGAGCGTCGCCTTGTGCGAGACCACGGCGACATTCGCACCGGGATGCGCCAGGACGATGGCGCGGATCACCGGCAGGGCACGGGCCAGCACTTCGAGGCCCGACTCGCCTCCCTGCGGCGCGAACGTGAACGGATCCATCTCCCAGGCGGCGTACTCCTCGCCGAACTGGCTCTCCACCTCCGAACGCCGCAGCCCTTCCCATCGGCCGTGCGCGATCTCGCGCAATCCGTCCCGCACGATCGGGACCAGCCCGTGGGGCACACCGAGGATCTCCGCGGTCAGCCGGCAGCGCTGCAGCGGGCTCGCGTAGATCGCCGCGATCCGATCGTCCGCGAGACGCGCGGCCAGCCGTTGCGCCTGGTGCCGGCCCTCCTCCGACAGTGCCACGTCGATCGCGCCCGCGAACCGGTCCTCGGCGCTGAGGGTGGTGGCCCCGTGCCGAATGAGGTACACCCGCGTCACCATGGTGGATAAGCTATCACTTGTGCCCTCCCACTACGTTCACGGAACCGCGCCGGACGAGCAACGACGGCTCACGCGGCTCAATGCGCTGCTGAACGCAGGATCGCTTCGCGAGGCGTCGCTGGTGCATGGCGAGCGGGTGATCGACTTCGGCGCAGGCCTGGCGCAGCTGTCGCGGGACATGGCTCGCGTGACGGGCGTGAAGGTCGTGGGCGTCGAGCGCAGCGACGCGCAGATCGTCGAAGCGCTGGCGCAGGCCGACGCGGCCGGCGAACGCGCGCTCATCGATCTTCGTCGCGGCGAGGTCGAGTCACCACCACTCGAGGACCATGAGTGGGCGTCGTTCGACGTCGCACACGCGCGTTTTCTCCTCGAGCACGTCCCTGATCCGCTCGCCGTCGTTCGATCGATGGTCCGTTCGGTCAGGCCCGGCGGGCGGATCATCCTCGAAGACGATGACCACGAGGTCCTGCGTCTCTGGCCGGAGCCCCCCGGCTTCGCGCCGCTCTGGCAGGCGTACATGCGGACGTACGACCGGCACGGCAACGATCCGATCGTCGGCCGCCGGCTCGTGCAGCTGTTGCACCAGGCCGGCGCGACGCCGCAGCGCAACACGTGGGTCTTCTTCGGCAGTTGCGCCGGGCAGGCGGAGTTCCCGTCGTTCGTGACCAACCTGGTCGGCGTCGTGCAAGGCGCGGTGGATGCAATGGTCTCGCTGGGCGTGCCCGCTTCGACCGTGCGCGCCGGTCTCGACGCCCTGTCGGAGTGGGGGCGCCGCGACGACTCGGCCATCTGGTTCGCCATGGCCTGGGCACAAGCAAGTAGGAAGTAGGAAGTAAAAAGTACGAAGTACCAAGTACGAAGTACGAGACGGTACGAGGTCACTCGATCGTCGAGCACGATCTTGCCGGCGGCGCCGGGCTTCATGACCAGTTCGTGGGCCTGTGCGGCGTCGGCGAGCGGCAGCGTCCGGGCGACGATCGGCCGCAGCGTGCCGGCGGCAAGGGCCGCGCCGATGCCAGCATGAGCTTCGCGATGCTCGGCCGCGGACATGTTCCAGATCGTCAGGCCGGTGACGGTCGAATCCTTGCTCATCAGCCAGCGGGGCAGAATCTCGATCGGCCCGCGGCTGCCGATGACGATGATGCGGCCGCGGAGCGCAATCAGCTCGAGATCGTGCGCCAGGTTGACGTTGGCGAGCATCTCGAGAATCACGTCGGGCCCGCGCTGGTCGGTCAGCCGCAGAATCTCGTCGCGGTAGCCCGCGGATCCGTGGTCCAGCACGTGATGTGCGCCTTCGGCGGCGACCAGGGCCCGCCCGCGATCGCTGCCCGCCGTCCCGATGACGGTCAGGCCGGCGGCCACCGCGAACTGGACGGCCGCGAGCCCGACGCTTCCACTGGCGCCGTGGACCAGCACCGTCTCTCCCGCCCGCGCCTGCGCCCGCTGCACGAGCCCCCGCCATGCCGTGACCGCCGGCACACCGATCGCGGCCCCCTGCTCGAAGGACACATGGTCCGGAAGGCGATGCACGGCGTCGGCCGCGCACACCAACTGCTCGGCGTAGCTGCCCGTGGCGTGCGTCCCGAGCGCGGCGACATACACGCGATCGCCGGGCCGCACGCGACTCACTGCCTCACCGACCTGCTCGACGACGCCGGCTGCGTCGGTGCCCGGTGTGTACGGCAGCTCCGGCTTGCGCGCGTACGTGCCGGTGCGGATATACGTGTCAACCGGATTCACTCCGGCCGCCGCGACACGAATGCGCACGTCGGCCGGCCCAGGCTGCGGCGTCGGAATGTCCTCGACGCGGAGGACCTCAGGCCCACCGAACGCGCGCACGCTGATGGCTTTCATGGGCACACAGGGTAACATGCGGAAAATTTGGCGACGGGGTGCTGGCGGAGTGGGGGACTGGGCGACTGGGCGACTGGGGGACTGGGCGACTGGGCGGGCTGGACGGACCGATGGGACGGACGATCATCATCCATCGTGAAGCGGCGCCTCGCGTCGCGTGTGGCGTCATCGGCCTGATCCTCGCGTGCGCGCTCCGGGCCGCGGCGCAGCAGCCGATTCAGGAAACCGTCGTCGTCACCGCGACGGTGTCGCCCGAGTCCCTCGGCAGCATCGGCCGGGCGCTGGTGCTCATCACGCGGGAGGACTTCGATCGCCTGCCAGTCTCGTCGGTTCCGGATTTGCTCAGGCTGGTCTCGAGTGTCGACGTGCGCGCCCGGGGACCGCGTGGCGTCCAGAGCGACTTCTCGATCCGCGGCGCCGCGTTCGGGCAGACGCTGGTCCTCGTCAACGGCACCCGGCTGAACGACGCCCAGTCTGGCCACCACAACGGCGACATTCCCGTGTCGCTCGTGGACGTCGATCGTGTCGAGGTCCTGCTGGGCAGCGGCGCGTCAATTCATGGCGCCGATGCCTTCGGCGGCGCGATCAACGTCATCACCCGGCGCGCCGGACCGCGGTTCCAGGCGGATCTGGCGGCGGGGCAACATGGCCTGGTCGAGGCGTCCGCCGCCGCAAGCCTGCAGGGACGTCGCGCGTTCCATGTCTTCTCCGGCGAGTTCGACCGGTCGTCGGGCTTCATGGTCGCACGCGACCACGATGTCCGGCTCGCGCGCTATCAGGGATCGCTCGGCGGCGGCCGATCGGCGTCGCTCGCGCACCTCGACAAGGAATTCGGGGCGAACGGCTTCTACGGGCCGGCCCCTTCCCGCGAATGGACCAGCCAGACGCTCGCCACCTTCGACCAGCAATTGGCGGACGTCGGCCGCTGGCACGCGAGCATCGATGGCTCGTACCGAACGCACGGTGACCATTTCATCTACGACGTGCGGCGCCCGTCGCTCTCCGAGAGCACGCACCGCACCCACGCCTTCGCTGTCAACACACGCTGGCGGACCTCCCTCGGCCCCTCGACGCAGATGACGATGGGCGCCGCGGGCGGCCGTGACACGATCGACTCGAGCAGCCTCGGTGACCGTGGGTTTTCACGAGGAAGCGGATTCTTCGAGTTGCGACAGGCGTTCGCACGCAACCTGGTCCTGCAGTCCGGACTGCGAGTGGACAGTTACAGCCGCTTCGGCACCTCATGGAGCCCATCGATGGCCGCAAGCGGATGGGTGTCTCCATACGTGAAATGGCGGGCGTCGGGGGGGCATGCTTTCCGCGTCCCCACCTTCACCGAGCTCTACTACCAGGATCCGAACCATGCCGCGTCGGACGTCCTGTCGCCGGAGACGGCGTGGTCCGCGGATGGCGGTCTCGACGCGTTCGCCGGCGGCTGGACCGCCAGCGTCACTGGATTCCGGCGCTGGGAGGCGAACGTCATCGACTGGGTGCGGGCCTCGCCCGCCGAGCGCTGGGTGACGACCAACATCCGGGACGTGCAGACCCATGGCGTGGAGACGGCCCTTTCGAGGCGATTGCAGGCCGGGACTCACGTCGCCCTGGGCTACACGTGGCTGGCATCGCAGGCTGACGCGCTCGATCTGCTGTCGAAATACGTGCTCGACTATGCCCCGCATTCGGCCGTGCTCTCCGCAGCGTCGGGCTGGCGCCGGGTCGAGGCCGGGTCGCGCCTCGAATACAAGCGTCGGGCCGACGGTCGAGACTACTGGTTGTTCGACCTCCGGGTCGGATGGAACCTGGGGCGTGTCACCATCTTCGGCGAAGCGGCCAACCTGCTCGACACGTCTTATGAGGAAGTGCGGGGTGTCGTCATGCCGGGCCGCTGGGTCAAGGCCGGGATGCGGGTGCGATAGTCTGACATCGTGAAGTCCGTTGTCATCTGGGGTCTCGTCGTCGGGCTGGCGGTCGCAGGCGCGTGCCGTCGCGATGCCGAGCCGGCCGCGCCGATGGCGTCGGTGGTGGGCAGGAGCACGCCGCCGCCCGACGCCCCGTCCCGGGTCGGCGCGCGCCCGAAGGTCGTCGTGCTGGGCGACAGCATTGCCGCCGGACTCGGGCTGGCGGTGGCGGACGCGTTCCCGGCGCGCCTGCAGGAGAAGCTCGACGCGCAGAGCCTCAACTACGAAGTCGTCGCCGCCGGGGTTTCGGGCGAGACATCGGCGGGGGGCGTGCGCCGGCTCGACTGGGTCCTCGAGGGCGACGTCCGCGTGCTGGTCATCGAGCTCGGCGCGAACGATGGGCTCCGCGGCCTGCCGATCGCGGCGATGCGCCGCAATCTCGGGACAATCATCGACCGCGCGCAGGCGCGCGGGATTGCCGTCATCCTGTGCGGCATGGAGGCGCCGCCGAATTTCGGGGCCGCCTATACGGACGAGTTCCGGGAAGCCTACCGTTCGCTCGCAGCCGAAAAGCGGGTGGCCTTCGTGCCGTTCGTCCTCGATGGAGTTGCAGGCCTGCCCGAGATGAACCAGGCGGACGGCATCCATCCGAACGCCGCCGGCGCGCGCCGCGTGGCCGACACGATCTGGCCCGCGCTCGCTCCGATCGTCGCGGCATCATGATCGAGCTCCGGGGCGTCTCGAAAACCGTCCAGAGCGGCGGACGCCCGCTCACGATCCTCCATCCCCTGGACCTCATGGTGCCGGCCGGCCAGCGGCTGGCGATCGTCGGTCCCTCGGGCAGCGGCAAGTCGACGCTGCTCGGCCTGATGGCGGGCCTCGATACGCCGTCCACCGGCGACATCGTCATCGACGACACGACGATTACGCGTCTGGGCGAGGATGCCCTGGCGCGACTCCGCGGACTCAAGATCGGGTTCGTCTTCCAGTTCTTCCACCTGATTGGGTCGCTGACGGCGTTCGAGAACGTGCTCGTGCCGATGGAGCTCGCCGGCATTGCCGAGGCCACTACGCGCGCCCGGGATCTGCTGGCCGAAGTCGGGCTGTCGGATCGCGGGCACCACTATCCCTCGCAGCTCTCCGGCGGTGAGCAGCAGCGCGTGGCGCTCGCACGGGCCCTGGCGAACGAGCCGTCCATCATCATGGCGGACGAGCCGACCGGCAATCTCGATACGGTCAACGGTCAGCACGTGATCGAACTGCTCTTCGACATCCACGCACGGCGCAGCACGACGCTCGTGCTCGTCACGCACGATCACGAGCTCGCGGCCCGGGCCGACGTACAGATCTCGCTCAGGGATGGCAAGGTGGAAAAGGTACAGAGTCGCAGAGTACGAAGTGCAAGCAAGACCGAAGACCGAAGACCAGAGACCGAGAGACGTGCAGCTACGACCGAGCAGACCAGGGCCGACCAGACCGAGCCCGAGCTGCAGGCCGTAGTCCGAGCTGCAGGCCAAGCCGAGACCAGAGACTCGTCGACAGAGCCGGCTGTAGCCCAGTAGCCCGTAGTCCGTAGCCCGTAGACTGAAGCCGAAGACTGAAGACCGAAGACTGAAGACCTTTATGCGTTTCATCCTCCGCATGGTCGCCCGCGAGACACGTGCCGCCTGGCAGCGGCTGCTGTTCTTCTTCCTGTGCGTGGCCGTCGGTGTCGGCGCGATTGCAGCGATGCGGTCGGTGATCCAGAGCGTGCGCGGGTCGCTGGCCCGTGAGGCCCGGACGATAGCAGGCGCCGATGTGGTCATCCAGACCGGCCGGGCATGGGAGGCGGCGTCGCGCGCGGACATCGATCGGGCCCTCGCTGGCATTCCTGCGGTCGTGCGCACCGAGGTCACCGAGACCGCGACGATGGTGAGGCCGGCCGACGGTGGGGCGGAGGTTGCGCGGATGGTCGAGCTGCTGGCCGTGGCGCCAGGCTACCCGCTCTACGGGCGAGTGATTCTCGAAGGCGGGCGGGCTTACACGCACGACCTTTTGCGACAGCGGGGCATGCTCGTCAGGCCGGAACTGCTGGCCCAGCTCGGTCTCCGCGTCGGGGAACGCCTCACAATCGGCAAGGAGACGTTCACGATTCGCGGCGTGCTGGCCAGGGAGCCAGGCCGCGGTCTCGGCATGTTCTCGCTGGGGCCGCGGGTGTTCATCGACCTCGCCGATCTTCCCGCGACCGGTCTGGTCACCTTCGGCAGCCGCGTGCGCCACCAGTTGCTGCTGCGGATGCCCGAGACCCGAATCGCGCCGTTCGTCTCGGGCCTGCGCGAGCGCTTCCGCAACCGCTTCGTCAGCGTGCGCTCGTACCGCGACATGGAAGAGCGCGTCGGACGTGAGCTCGAGACCTCGGAGAACTATCTGGGCCTGGTGGGCTACGCGATCGTGGTGCTCGGCGGCATCGGCGTCTGGAGCGTCACGCGCGTCTTCGTCCAGCAGAAGATCCGCACGATCGCGATCCTGAAGTGTGTCGGAGGCACGGCCGGCCGCATTCTTGCCGTCTACGTCGCCCAGGTCCTGCTGCTCGGCGCTCGCCGGCAGCCTGCTTGGCCTGGTGCTGGCGCGGATCGCGCTCGCCTTCGTGCCCGCCGCCGCCTTCGCATCGTTCGGATCGGTGACCTACGGCCTCACCGCGTCGGCGTCGGCGCAGGCGGTGGGGATCGGCCTTCTCGTCTCGCTGCTCTTCGCGCTCGTTCCGCTGCTCGAGGTCCGGCGCGTCAAGCCGTTGTTGCTGTTGCGGGAGGAGACCTCGGGCCCGCCGTCCGGCGCCGGCGACCTGCGCGGGCGCGTGAGGGCGTGGCTCGCACAGGTGGACTGGCTGCGTGTCGCCGTCGGAGGTCTGGTCAGCGTCGCGCTGGCGCTCCTCGCGAGCTGGCAGGCCGCATCGTGGCGCATCGGCTTCATCGTCTCGGTGGGATTCGTGGCCGTGACGCTGACGCTCTTCGCGACCGGCGCGGCGCTGGTGCGCGCCGTCCGGCCGCTGCGCCACGTGCGATGGTTCCCGCTGCGCCACGCCGTCCTCGGCTTCGGCCGCCCCGGCCATCAGACGCGCGTGATCCTCGTGGCCGTCGGGCTGGGCACCTTCTTCATCCTCGGCGTGCGGCTGCTCGCGCTGAACCTCGAGAGCGAGTTCTCGCTCGAGCTCAGGCCGGACGCGCCGGACATGTTCATCATGGACGTGCAGCAGGATCAGCGCGCCGGGCTCGAGGCGTTTCTCGCCGGCGTGGGCAGCGACCCGGCGCCGCGACTCCTGCCCGTGCTCCGCGCGCGCGTCGTCGGCGTCGACGGCCGCGACGTCAATCTCGGATCGGTCGAGGCCGTGCGCGAGCGCGGAGCGATGTCGCGCGAGTTCACCGTGACCTGGCGCGATCGCCTGGCAGCGAACGAGACGATCGTCGACGGCAGGCTCTGGAGCGGGCGTGCGGCGCCTGGCGCCGAGCTCGAGGTGTCGATCGAGCGCGGGCTGCGCGAGCGCGCAGGACTGCAGGTCGGCGACCGCATGCGCTTCGACATCGCTGGGCCGCATCGTCGCCGCACGCGTGACGAGCATCCGCGACGTGGTATGGGACGATGCGCGGTTCGGCGGGTTCATGTTCGTGTTCCAGCCCGGGCCGCTCGAGCAGGCGCCGCACACCTACATCGGCATCCTCCGCGCGCCGCCCGAGCCGGTGGCGCGGGCACGCATGCAGCGGGACCTGGTGACGGCCTACCCCAACGTGTCGGCGATCGACGTCCGGGAGGTGGTCCAGACGTTGCGAGGCGTGCTGCGCCTCGTGACGCTGGCGATCTCCGTCGTCGGCAGCGTCGCGCTGCTCTGCGGTCTGCTGATTCTCGTCGGCGCGGTGGCGATGACGAAGTTCCAGCGGCTCCAGGAGGTGGCGTTGCTCAAGACCCTTGGCGCCAGCAGCCGGGTGATCGGCGCGCTGCTCGTCATCGAGTACGGCGTGCTCGGTCTGCTGGCCGGGATGGTCGGCGCGGCGGGGGCGGTGGTACTGAGCTGGGTGTTCGCGCGACGTGTGCTGGACATCGCGTGGGAGCCGGCGCCCGGCACGACGCTCGCCGGCATCGTGGCGACCGCGCTCGTCGTGGCGGCGGTCGGCGTGGTGTCGAGCGTGGACGTCTTGCGCCGCAAGCCGCTGGCCGTCCTGCGGGCGGGCTGACGCGAGGGCGCTGGGGAGTCCACGGCGGAAATGGTGCGTGATAGAATTGCCCGGTTGTGGGGAGCGACATGTCAGTAGCAGGGAACTCGTCGATCGACCTGGCCTACTTCCGTGACGTCCTGATGAAGCGGCGGCTGGAGATTCTCGAGAACCAGAAGCCGCTCGCGGCCTCGATGGTGGACACCAATACCCGGCAGGGCGACCTCGCCGATCAGGCCAACGGCAACAACGAGGTGCACATCCATCTGAAGCTGAAGCAGACGGACGCGAAGATCCTGATTGCCATCGAAGAGGCGCTGCAGCGCCTGGAACAGGGCGGCTACGGCCTGTGCCGGGACTGCGGCGAGCCGATCGCCCGCGCGCGCCTGGAGGCGATCCCGTGGACGCGCGTCTGCATCGCGTGCAAGGAGAAGCAGAAGGCGTGACCGCTCCCACCCAGCTCTCGCTGCTCCAGGACGCCTACCGCGACAAGCTGGCGCTCTACGACCGGCACGTCGCCGGCGCCACCCGGATCGCGGACTACGAGTTCAACAACACCTACCAGTACGTGATCGCCCGCGACGAGCACCACGTGCAGTGGGTGCGCGACGCCGTCGAGGATCTCGGCGGGCCGGTGCCGGCCGACGTGAAGACACTGGACGTCCCCTCGACCGGCAAAGGGGTCGAAGCCGAACGCGCCATCATGGAAGACGATGTGCGGCAGGTCCAGGCTTTCGACGAGCGCTGGAGGAGTCGTCTCGAGAACGTGCGCAACGCGCGTCACCGCAAGATGCTCGAGCTGATGCTCGGAGAAGTGCTGGAGCAGAAGCGGTTCTTCGAACAGGCGGTTGCGGGCCGCGACGATCTCCTGGGCCGTCGCATGGCGGGAGCGAGCACCGGAGACGGCGTCATGGCCGTTCGCTGGATGGAATAGCCGATCGCGGACCAGATGGGTGGCCGGTCCCGCCGGGTTCGGGTGGCGATCGCCCTCGGCAGCAATCTCGGCGATCGCCGCGCGCACATCGAAGCGGCGGTGACCAGGCTTCAGCCCCACGTACACGCCATGCGCGTCTCGACGCTCGTCGAGACAGCGCCGGTCGGCGTGGCTCCCCAGCCCGATTTCCTGAACGGCGTTCTCGTTGGTGAGACCGCACTCACCGCGCCGGCGCTTCTCCAGCGACTCCTCGCCATCGAAGCCGAGCTCGGACGCACGAGGCCGTTCGCGGGTGCGCCCCGTCCGATCGACCTCGACCTGATTCTGTACGGGGATCGGGTGATCGAGCAGCCGGGACTCACCGTGCCGCACCCGCGATTCCGCGAGCGCCCGTTCGTTCTCGAGCCGCTCGCCGAGATCGCGCCGGAGATGATCGATCCGGCGACGGGCCGCTCGGTCGCCGAGCTGGTTGAGGGGGCCAGGAACCACCCGGGAAGCAGTGGTGACTCCTGACCCCCCGGGTCACAGCATTCCGACGAGCGTGGCGGCGTCGAATTTCCAGACACCCGCGAGGCGGACCATGCGCGCGACGTAGAGGGCACGGGTGCCCGGGAACATGTCGCCCTCGATCTCCAGGTCGGCGGTGTCCCCGCGAAGCGTGCCGCCGGTGACGGTGAGGCTGGTCTTCGGCAGCCAGGTCTGCAGCAGTTCGTGCGCGCGCTCGGCGTTTTTCGCTTGAGAGCGATCGTCGGCTTTGAACATCGACAACGCGCGCGGACTGCTCGCGGCTTCGACCGCGGCCCAGTTCTTCGAGCTGGCGGCTTGCAGGAGCTCCTGCAAGGTCCTGCCGGGTTCCTCACCGCCCGCGCCCAGCGGCTGGCCGGGCGGCAGCCGGCTGACCGCGGTGGAAAAGGTCAGGTCCACCGTGTAGCGTTCGCCTTTGAGGGTTTCGACCTGGCTGGTGGTGAAGACGCGGCCAGAGACACGGTCAGACGTATTCGACGTGAGCGCCGCCTTGAACACGGCGCCGGTCTTGTCGATGTATTGGTTCATCGTGGCGCCGAAGGTGGCGTTCATGCTGACGCTCCCGTCGGGCCGCACCCATAGCACCACGTAGTCGCGGCCCATCAACGCCTTCTGGTTGATGGCGTGGACGTGCGGGACAATCGCGGCCGCCGCGGCTGCCACGTCGATCGGCTGATCGCTCAGGAGAATCTCGATGACCTCCTGCCGCGGATTGCGCGAGTCCAGGGCCACGAATGCGGCGGCGTGGGCTGGACGGATTGCCCTGACTCCCGTGGCGCCCTGGACGTCGAAGGCGCCAGACGCGTCGCCTTCAGCGGCCAGCGATGCGGTGACGATGAACTGATGGGCGACGAACGGAGTGGCGCGCAGCAAGTCGAACCCTCGTCGGCGCCGCGTCGCTCCGCCAATCGTGCCCATCACGTGAAGACCCTCCGCCGTCGCGACGAGGTCTCGGCAGGTAAAAGCGGGGAAGCCGGGTGAGGCAGTGGCCGACCGACGAACGGCTACCGCCGTCCGTCCTTGCTCTCGGATTCCTTCGGCCGGCGATCATAGTGCGCCTGGACCTTGGCGCGCTGCTCCGGGGTCAGCAGCCGGTACATCCGGAACAGCATCAGCGTGCGCGTCTTGCTGAGCGCGCTCTGTGCGGACTCGAGCCGGTCCACGGCAAGCGCGACGTCCGCCTCGCGCGCCTTGACGTCGCCGAGCAGGGTCGAAAGCTCCTTCTGGTAGCGATCGACGTCTCCCTTCAGCGCCTTCAGGGTCGGCAGGACGCTCTGGAACACCGCTTCGAGCTCTCGTGACTGCGACTCGGACAGTCCGAACTCCCGTCGCCCTTCCTCGGAGGCCCACCACTTGTGCGACTTGCCGGCGGCCTGCTCGGCGGCGAGCGGACCGCTCAGGCTGCACTCCACCGCGCGGCCGCACGCGCGTCCGCGGCCAGCGTGGACCGACCGCCACGCCGGCCAGGACAACGGGCCCCAGAAATGCTCCCAACATGCGCATGGCACGAGGGATACGCTTGCGGAATCAACGCTCGTTTACTGGCTGTCGGCGCGAGCCGCCGCCGGCTGCGGCACGGGGTTGACTGCCGGTCGTCCGACGTCACGTCAGTTCGTCGTCGCCGCGCCCGGGTCGGCGGCGACCAGCGCGCCGAGACGCTCGACGACCTGCCCGATGATGTTGTTCGGCGTGGACGCACCCGCCGTCAGGCCGATCACCAGCGGTCCGTCCGGCAGCCAGCCGCCGGTCGTGATCTCGGGCACCTTCGCCTTGCGAGGGCCCGCGAGCGTCACCGGCCGATGGCGGATGGCGTCCCGGGAGACCAGGCACTCGGGCTCGGCGATGTGAAAAGTCGGCACGCGCCCGGCGCAGATGTGCGCCAGGTTGCAGGTGTTGCTGCTGTTGTAGCCGCCGATCACGATCATGGCGTCGAGTGGCTGGGTGTCGAGCAACTGCACGACGGCATCCTGCCGTTCCTGCGTCGCCGAGCAGATCGTGTCGAACGCCCGGTAGTGCGCGCCGAGGGCTTCGACCCCGTAGCGGTGCATCATCGCCTGCCGGAACCGTTCGCCGATCTCCAGCGACTCGCTCATGAGCATCGTCGTCTGGTTCGCGAGGCCGATGCGCTCGAGATCGCGATCCGGATCGAAGCCCGGTGAGGCGGCGTGGCCGAAACGGTCGAGAAACGCCGCGGCGCTGCCGCCGTCGCGAATGTAGTCGCAGACCGCGTCGGACTCGGTCAGGTCGAGGACCACGAGATAGCGGCCGTCCGGATGGCGCAACGCCTGCGATGCCGTCGCCTGCGTCTCTTCGTGCTTGTACTTGCCGTGAATGATTGCCGTGAAGCCGTCGCGGGCGTAGCGGCCGACGTTCTTCCAGACGTTCAGGACCGAGCCACAGGTCGTATCGACGAGCGTGCAGCCCTGCGACTGGAGCCGTTCGAGCTGCGCGATCGTCACGCCGAACGCCGGCAGGATGACGACCGACTCCGGCCCGAGGGCGTCCGGCTGCGCATCCGGATCGGAGAGAAACCGGATGCCGGCGGCGCGCAGCTTCTCGTTGACGTGAGGGTTGTGGATGATCTCGCCGGTGAGATACACGGCTTGATCGGCGAAGCGCTTGCGTGCCTGGTAGGCGTAGTCCACGGCTCGTTCGACGCCGTAGCAGAAGCCGAACTCACGCGCCAGGTGGATCGTCAGCCGGCCGGACTCGTGCCGGTAGTCGTGCCCTTTGATGGTCTCGACGAGGCTGCTGTGATAGTCGGCCGCGAGCTCGCCGGCGACGGCGTCCTTGAGGTCGAGTCCTTTGCGATAGATGGTGACGGGCGGCACAGGTCAGACGGGAGGCATCAGCGTCGCGGGCGCCGGCACGACGCCGGAAGAGCCGACCGCGGGCAGCGGTCCGCACCCGGTGGTCAGTGCGATCGCTCCAGGGCGCGCGGCGTGAGATGGTCGAGGGCGCGGAGCTCGTCCACGCGCCGGTTGTTGAGCACGGTTTCAATCTCGACGAGGAAGTCCTCGTCGCCGGTGTCGCCGGCGGGGTCGAGGCGCGCCACGGGGCGCGGTGTCGCCCACGGCTCGCCGGTGAACCGGCTGGCCCGCGCCGACAGACTGTCCTCGAACGACCCGAAGGACGGGAGCACGAACTGGCCCGCCATGATGCCGACCAGGAGCCCGGCGGCTGCCGACCCGGCGAGCCAGCGCATCGCCGGGCGTCCGCGACGTGCCGCAGCCGACGGTCGCGGGGGGAATGCAATGACCCGCGAGGCCGGCCCGGACAGCCGGGCACGGATGCGATCGCGCTGTTCGGCCAGATGTGACGTCCGAGAGCGTCTCGTCGACGAGCGCCTCGAGGTCGGGGCGGCTCGCGGCCGAGATCGAAGTCGTCGGGTAAACGCCGCCGGGGACATCCCCTGCGGGACGCTCGGTGTGCGTCCGATCGGGAGGCGTCGTGGCGCTCATGTACGCGTCACCAGCGTGCGGAGGCGGCGCAGCCCCCTGAAAAGATGGACGCGCACGGTGGACTCGCTCAGCCCGGTGATCTCACTGACTTCGCGTGTCGAGCGGCCATCGAGATGACTCATCATGATCACCGTGCGCTGGCGGGTGGGCAGCCGCTGGATCGCCGACAGGAGCTGTCGCGCCCGCTCCCGCCGCAGCATCACGGTCTCTGGCGATCCGAGCGCCGCGCCCGGACCCGGCGTGCTGACCGGCTCGAACGATCCGGACGTATCCGCCATGGCGATCTGCCAGCGCTGTCGCCGCTTGCGCGCTTTCACCCGGTCCAGACACGAGTTCACGAGGATGCGCGTGAACCAGACCTCGAAGGACCGCGCCGGATCGAACGAGGCCAGGTGCGCGAAGGCCTTGACGAACGCATCCTGCACGGCCTCGTCGGCGTCCGCGGCATCCCGGAGGTAGTAGCACGCGAGGCGGCCGGCGCGCCGCTGGTGGCGCGCCACCAGCTCGTCGTAGCGAACGCGGGCCTCGTTCCAGCGCCCGGCCGTCGCCAGCGCCTGAACCTCCGCCGCGAGGTCTACCTCGATGCGCGGGACAGGTCCGGCCGGTGAGACCGGTGAGGCGGGCACAATCGGCGTGACGGGGCTGGACAGCACGCGCTGCTTTCTCATCTGGGCTACGTCGGGGTCGGAACGGCCGTTTACTCGCGGGTGGCCGGGGCGGATCCGAGACAGACCGCTATTATAACCAACCGTGCACGCCACGGCCCGCCCGCGCGGGCTCACGCTGTTCCTGGACGCCGACGACACGCTCTGGGAGAACAACATCTACTTCGATGCGGTGGTGGCGCAGTATGTCGCGCTGGTCGGCCGGCACGGCTGTCCTCCCGAGCGCGCGCGTGCCCGTCTGCTCGAGATCGAACGGGCGCGGACCCTCCAGTTCGGCTACGGCGTCCTGAACTTCCAGGCCAGCCTCGAACAGGCGGTCGACGGGCTCGTCGGCGGCCGCGACTGGTCGCGCGAGGCGGCGACGATTCGAGAGCTGTGCACGGGACTTCGGCGTCAGGCAATCACCAGCCTCGACGGCGTGGGCGAGACGCTGCGCGAGCTCGGCAGCCGCCACCGGCTGATCCTCGTGACCAAGGGCGACCTCGACGACCAGCTCGGGAAAGTGGCGCGTTCCGGCCTTCGCGGGCGCCTCCATCAGGTCGATGTCGTCGTCGAAAAGGATGCCCAGGCGTATACGGATCTTCTCCGGCGGCACGGGGCCTCGCCGGACCGCGCGTGGATGATCGGGAACAGTCCGAAGTCCGACATCCTGCCAGCGCTCGAGGCCGGCCTGGGGGCCGTCTTCATCCCTCACGCGGCCACGTGGACGCTCGAGCTGGTTGATCTCCCCCCGCTCCCGCCGGATCGATCCCTCGTCCTCGACCGGTTCGCCGACCTGACCTGCCATTTCTGACTGCTTCGGAACGGCACCTCGCCTGTGCGGCTCGCTGGGCTGTGTCAGAAGGCCGACAGTCTCCAGTTTCGATACGTCAAGCACGAATGTGTCGCTCGACCATGGAAATTTTGCCACTCACCAGTCCCGCCCGCAATGGTGACCGGCGCCGATCTCCGGCGGCATTCGAGCCCTGGGCCCACGTAATCCCGTGGCATTCGACGGGCCTCGCGGGAGTGGACCCGCGTGCCGAAGGGGCACACCATTCGTGTGCGTGCGCGGACTGGTCACTGACCTTGCAGCACACGCCTCGCCGCCTGCGACCTCAGTTTCGACGTCCTGTGGCTCCTCTTCGGCGCCCCGGTTCCAAAAAATGCCGGGGAGCGCGAGGAGGCTATGAGGTGTGTGGATGAATGTTCCGACCCTACTGGTCATCGACGACGAGCCGACGGTCCTCGAGACCGTCAGTCACCTCGGGCAGCAGGCCGGCTTCGATGTCGTGGCCTGCGCGACGGGCGCCGCGGGTATTGCGGCCAGCGGCCGCGTCCGCCCCGACCTCGTCATGGTCGATCTGAGGATGCCGGACCTGGATGGGTTGCAGGTGCTTCGTGCGGTCCACCAGGCGGATCCCCGCTGCCAGATGGTGTTGATGACCGGATTCGCGAGCGTCGAGACCGCCGTCGAAGCGATCAAGATTGGCGCGATGGACTATCTGAGCAAGCCGCTCGACACCGGGCGGGTTGATCAACTGCTTCGCCAGGTCCACGACGCGGTCGCTCAGCGCGGAGACGAGCCCGTTGATCCGGCTGACGCCGCCGACGCGCTGGGGATGGTGGCTCGAAGCACCTCGATGCGTCACCTCGTCGGCGCCATCTCGAGGCTGGCGCCGTTCGTCCGGACGGCGCTCATCACGGGAGAGACCGGCACCGGGAAGGAGCTGGCAGCCCGGGCCATTCACCGGGCAGGGCGCCGCGGCGCGAGGCCCTTTGTCGTCGTGAACTGTTCGGCCGTCGTCGAGTCGCTGTTCGAGAGCGAGCTGTTCGGCCATGTGCGGGGGGCCTTCGCGTGGGCCATGGAGGATCGCGCCGGGCTCTTCGAAGCCGCCGATGGAGGCGTGCTCCTGCTCGACGAAGTCGCCGACCTGCCGCTGGGCGTCCAGGCCAAGCTGCTGCGCGTGCTGGAGCTCGGCGATGTCTATCGCGTCGGCTCGCTCGAGCCACGGCGCGTGGACGTCCAGGTCCTCGCGGCGACCAACCGGGACTTGCGATCTGAAGTCACGGCGGGGCGTTTCCGCAGCGATTTGTTCTACCGGCTGAATATCGTCGAGATCCGGATTCCGCCGCTCCGCGAGCGGCGCGAGGACATTGCGCCGCTCACCCGGCTCTTCGTGCGGGACTGTGCCGAGCGTGTCGGCCGCCCCGTCCCCGACGTGACGGACGCCGCGACCGAGCGGCTGATCGCCGCGCCATGGGACGGGAACGTCCGCGAATTGCGCAATGTCATCGAGCGTGCGTGTCTGCTCGCCGAGGGCCCCGGTCTCACCGAACAGGACATCGACCCCTGCCTGCCCGAAGAAGCGGCACGCCCGGGGGGCGAGCCAGCCCCGTCGCGCGCGGCGGGGCCGGCGTGGTCGGACGCCCCGGCGCCCCCGCTTCTGGCGACGGTCGAGCGCGATCACATCCTTCGCGCCCTGCAGCATGCGCGCGGGAACAAGAAGGTGGCCGCCCGGCTGCTCGGTGTCAGCCGGCGTGCGCTCTATCGCCGCCTGGAACGGCTCGGTCTGGAGGGCACGATCGTGCGCCGCCGGGAGGGCCTCGATCCGGCAGGCTTTGCCTCCGACCTCTGAGCTCGCCCGCGGATCGCGGGACGTCGAAGGCCGTCGCTGTCAGCTCCGGCCCGGCCGCTTCCTGCGGGTCGTTCGCCGAGTTGACTTCCCAGATCCGACAGCTGGTGGACTGTAACGGTCATTTCAGTAGTGCCTCTCGGGCGGGGATCCCGTCGGCGGCGTGACTCCTCCCTCAAATATCGCGAAATCTCGGTCGTCGCGCCTTGCCAGCCGGGCGCCGCGCTCCGAGATCCACTATTGAATAACCGTTACAGTCACTAGCATCCACGTTCCGTCCGGTTTCGGACGCCCTCTTCATGCACCACACGACGTCCGCGGACGCCGGCGCCGAATCGGTGCCCGGCCGCGATCTTCTCACCGACGGGTTGGAGGCCGCGCAGCTCCACTGGAACCTCGCCGCGCCGGCGCTCTTCGAGGAAGCCATCCGTCGCGGGGAAGGGCAGGCCGCCGATGGCGGTGCGCTGGTCTGCCGCACGGGTAGCCACACCGGCCGATCGCCCAACGACAAGTTCATCGTCTCGAACCCGGAGACGGCGTCGCGGATCCAATGGGGCAAGGTGAACCGGCGGTTCGAGCCCGCGAAGTTCGACGAGCTGGCGCTCGCGATCGGCGCTCATGTCGCGGGCCGCGATCTCTTCGTGCAGGACTGCGCCGCAGGTGCCGACCCGGCACATCGCCTTCGCCTGCGGATCATCACCGAGCACGCCTGGCACAGCCTCTTCGCGCGGCACGTGTTCATCGCCCGATCGCGGGCGAGAGCCCGCGGCTGCGGCCGCCGATTTCACGGTCATCGCCGTCCCGAGCTTCACCGCCGATCCGGCGGTGCACGGCACGAGCTCGGGTACGTTCATCCTCCTGAACTTCGAGCGAAAGCTCGTCGCTGATCGGCGGCACGAGCTATGCGGGCGAGATCAAGAAGGCGATCTTCACCGTCATGAACTACCGCTGCCGCTCGCCGGCGTGCTGCCGATGCACTGCTCGGCCAACGTCGGTCCGCAGGATGACGTCGCGCTCTTCTTCGGCCTGTCGGGCACGGGGAAGACGACGCTGTCGAGCGAATCCCGGCGCCGGCTCGATTGGCGACGATGAACACGGCTGGGCGGACACGGGTGTGTTCAACATCGAAGGCGGCTGCTACGCCAAGCTGATCCGGCTGTCGGCTGCGGCCGAACCGCAGATCTACGCGGCGACGCGGCGCTTCGGCACGGTGCATCGAAAACGTGCCGGTGGACCCCGACACGCGGGCGCTCGACCTCGACGCCGACGTCCTGACGGAGAACACGCGCGGCGCCTACCCGCTCTCGTTCATCGACAATCACGTGCCGTCGGGGATGGGTGGACACCCGCGCACGATTCTGATGCTCACCGCCGACGCCTTCGGCGTGCTGCCGCCGATCGCCCGCCTGTCCGCCGACGGGGCGATGTATCACTTCCTCTCGGGCTACACCGCCAAGGTGGCCGGCACCGAGAAGGGTGTGACCGATCCGAAGGCGACGTTCAGTACCGTGCTTCGGCGCGCCGTTCCTGCCGCTCGCGCCGGGTGTGTATGCCAAGTTGCTGGGCGAGAAGATCGCGCGGCACCAGGTCGGGGTGTGGCTCGTGAACACCGGGTGGACGGGTGGCCCCCACGGGGTCGGCCGCCGGATCGCGATTGCACACACCCGCGCGATGATCCAGGCGGCGCTGTCGGGCGCGCTGGATGGCGTCGCGTACCGCCGGGATCTGCTCTTCAACCTGGACGTTCCCGTGTCGGTCCCCGGGGTGCCGGACACGCTGCTGACGCCGCGGGAGACCTGGGGCCAGGCCGCGGCCTACGATACGCAGGCGGGCCGCCTCGCGCGCATGTTCGCGGACAATTTCTCAGCTTACGCCTCGATGGTGACGAGCGGGGTGCGGGCCGCAGGACCGCAGGCCTGATGCCGTTCGAAGCCGTCATCGGTCTCGAGATTCACGCCCAGCTCGCGACCGCCACCAAGATCTTCTGCGCCTGCAGCACGCGGTTCGGCGCACCGCCGAACACGCACGTCTGCCCGATCTGCCTGGGGTTCCCCGGCGTGCTGCCGGTGCTGAACCGCGCGGCCGTCGATCAGGCCATCACGGCGGCGCTGGCACTCGATTGCGAGATCCAGCCAGTCTCGATCTTCGCGCGCAAGAATTACTTCTATCCGGATCTGCCCAAGGGCTACCAGATCTCGCAATACGAGCGTCCGCTCGCCGTGAACGGGCGTGTGCGCTGGCAGCACGGCCGCGAATCGATCGAGGTCGGCATCGAACGCGTGCACATGGAGGAGGATGCCGGCAAGTCGCTGCACGAAGGGCTGCCCGACTCGGACCGGGCCACCTATGTGGACTGCAATCGCGCCGGCGTCCCGCTCGTCGAGATCGTCACGCGGCCCGACCTGCGGTCGGCCGAGGCCGCGGCCGGGTTCTTCGCGCATCTGCGGGAGCTCCTCGTCGCGCTCGGCGTGAACGACGGCAACCTCGAAGAGGGGAGTCTCCGCTGCGATGCCAACGTCTCGATCCGGCCTGCGGGCGAGAACGCGCTCGGCGTCAAGACCGAGATCAAGAACCTGAACTCGTTCCGGTTCCTGCAGAAGGCGATCGACTACGAGGTGGCGCGGCAGACGGCGGCCGTCGAGGCCGGTGAGCGCGTACGCCAGGAGACGCGGCTGTGGGACAGCGCCGCCGGCCGCACCGAGTCGATGCGCAGCAAGGAAGAGGCGCACGACTACCGCTACTTCCCGGAGCCCGACCTGCCGCCATTGCGCCTCGAACCGGAGCACGTCGCCTCGCTCCGGGCGGCGCTGCCGGAGCTGCCCGACGCGCGACGCGAGCGCCTCGTCGCGCAGTACGGCATCCCGGCCTATGACGCGTCGGTCCTGACACAGACACCGGGGCTGGCGGCGTACTTCGAGGAGACGGCCGCCGCGGCCGGCAACGCCAAGGCCGCCAGCAACTGGGTGATGGGCGAACTGCTGCGACTGATGAACGCCGCGGGAGAGACCCCCGCGCGTGTGCGCATCCGGCCGCCCGGACTCGCCGGCCTGATCAAGCTGGTCGACGCGGGCACGATCAACGTCTCCACGGCCAAAGCCGTCTTCGAGACGATGTTCGCGTCGGGACGATCCGCCGACGAGATCGTCCAGGCCGAAGGCCTCGCCCAGGTCAACGACGAAGACGCCCTCATCGCCATCGTCCGGGCGGTCATCGCCGAGAATCCGGATGCCGTCGAGCAGGTTCGCAAGGGCAAGCAGGCCACCGTCGGCTTTCTCGTCGGGCAGGTGATGAAGGCGGCCAGAGGCAAGGCGAACCCCAAGCTCGCGACCGCACTCGTGATGCGCGAGCTCGGCCACGGAGGCGGGGGCCACGGAGAGACGACAACCGGAATTCACTTGCGTTGATCATAGGTCCGCCTGACGGACTCGGGTCCGGCTGAAGCCGGACACTACGCAACACAACTGAATCTGGGCTTAGGGCCACGGATAGATCTGACAAAAGCCACGGATAGATCTGACAAGGGCCACGGATCAGATCTGACAAGGGCCACGGATAGATCTGACAAGATCGGATAAGAGCGCGGCCCCACGAATTGCATTCAACGCTCTCGGTTCGATCACGCCCGTGGCTGCTGGCCGGCGGCTGGTACGCGCTGCTCACCGTCGCGGTGACGTGGCCGTTGATCCTCTCACCGGCCAGCGTGCTCGGGGCGCTGCACGGACCCGGCGATCCCTACCTCAATCTCTGGATTCTGGGCTGGGATCTCACCACGATCAGCCGGGCTCCGCTCGACCTCCTCACCGGTCGCGTCTTCGACGCCAACGTCTTCCATCCCGCACGCCAGACGCTGGCGTACTCGGATCACCTCACCGTTGTGGCGCTGCCCGCCTGGCCGCTTTACGTGCTGACCGGGAGCGTGACGGTCTGCTACAACGCCGTGCTGCTCGGATCGCTGTTCGGGTCCGCACTCGCCATGCATGCGTTCGCGCGGACCGTGACGGGTTCGCACTGGGGCGCGGTCGCGGCCGGCACGATCTGGGGGTTCTGGCCCTATCGCCTGGCGCATCTCGAGCATCTGCAGCTTCAGGCGCTCTACGCGATGCCGCTCGCCTGGCTCTGCCTGCACCGCTTCGTCGCCGGCGCGCGTCGGCGCGACGCCGTGGCTCTCGGAGCGGCCATGGCCTTCCAGGCCGCGACGTCGGTCTACTACGGCGTCATCGGTTCGGTCGGCCTCGTCGCCGCCTTCGTCGCGCTCGTCGTCACGACCGGCGGACGCAGGGCCGGCCGCCTGGTACGGCGCGGGCTGATTGCCGGCGTGGTCGGGGCAGTGTTGGTCGCCCCGTTCGTCTGGCCTTACTGGCAGGCTCAGCGGCGCGAAGGCTTCACACGCAATCTGTATGAGGCGTCGCGCCATGCGGCCACGGGTGCCAGTTACCTGAGCGTGCCGCCCTCCAACGCCCTTTATGGGGCCACCGGCTGGCTGGCGACCGATCGCGGTCCCGAGGCGGCGGTGTTCCCCGGCCTCGGCGCGTGCCTGCTCGCGGGGGTGGGTGCGCTGCTGGCCCGTCGGCGCGGCAACTGGCCGCTCGCCGCCGCCTCGATGGCCGTAGCCGCGACGGGCGTGGCGCTGTCACTCGGGCCCGACGGCCTCCGGCCCCTCTACGCCACGCTGCACGAGTGGGTGTTCGGTTTCCAGGCCATTCGGGCGCCCGCCCGCTTCGCCGTGCTCGTGACGTTCGGACTCGCGTCGCTGGCGGCGATCGCCGTGCGCGAGCTCGAGCCACCGGATGACGCGGCGCGGGGCAGGCGCGACGGCGCTGCTGTGCGGGGCACTGGTGCTGCTGGCCGTCGAGTATGCAAGCGTTCCGCTTCGGTTCGCGGCCGCGCCGCCCGCCTCCACAGCCGTCGGCCGCTGGCTGGCCGCGACGAAGGGGCCGGGCGCCGTCATCCAGCTGCCGCTCGCGATCGACCGCGAAAACACCCCGGCGATGGTGGACTCGCTCGAGCATCGCCGTCCGCTCGTCAATGGCTACAGCGGCCAGCGGCCGTCCTTCTTCAGCGCCGCCGTGGATGCGATGGCAGGCTTCCCGTCGATCGAGTCGATGTGGATGCTGAAGGACCTCGAGGTCCGCTTCATTGTCTCGCCCCGGCCGGTGGACGTGGCCGAATGGCCGCTCGTCGAGCGCGCCAGCGTGGCGGATCCCGTGCGTGGCACGCACTGGATTTACGAGCTCGCCTGGTCGCCCGCTGTCGAGGCGAAGCTGGGTGAGCCGAAAACGCCAATTCCGCCCGCGCCCGGCCCGGTGCCGTTCCATTTCGGCGAGCGCCTGGCTTACGACGTCACGTGGCATGCGCCCACTGGAACCGTGAACGCCGGCACCGTCGTCCTGGGCGTCGAGTCGCCTGACGAATCCGGCGCTTCCGGCGAGCTCCGTCCCGTGTACGCCTTCACCTTGACCGCGCGGACCGCGCCGTGGATCGCGCGCTTCTTCGAAGCTGACGATCGATTCCTGACGACGACCGATGCCCAGCTCTTTCCGCAGCGGCATACACGCGCGCTGCGTGAAGGGTCGTCGCGAGGTGGACCAGCAGGTGCGCTTCGACCAGAGCCGCCTCCAGGCCCAGCCCCTCTCGGCGGAGCGGGCAACCGACCGGGCCGGCGGTGCGCCTGTGGCCGCACGTGCGCGACGGGCTGTCGGCCTTCTATTTCGTGCGCACGCTGACCCTCGCGCCGGGCGCGCGCGTCGAGATCCCGATCGTGGAGAACGGGCGCCACTCGACGCTCGAGCTCCGCGTGACGGGTGAAGAGGTGCTGCAGCAGGCCGGGAAGCCCGTGACAGCGCTGCGCATGGACGTGCATCTGCGGCAGCGTGTGGCGCGCCGCAAGGCGCCCGAGATTCGGGTCTGGATGGCGCGCGACCCGCCGAGAGCGCTGCTGGCCGCCGAGGTCGACGCGTCCTTTGGTAATCTTCGCGTCGCGCTCGACGGCCGTCGATGAACGATCACGACCTCATTTCCGTGCACAACCTCTCGAAGGTGTACCGCCCCCGATGTCGATGGCCCTCGGCCTGGCGACACTGGCGGTGGGAGGGCTTGCCGGACTGGCTGCGGCCTGGAAAGAACCTTGACACCTCCCCAAGTAGGGTGTTTAGATTAGTTTTCGTTAGGTCCGCAGTTCCGGTATGCCTCGCGCAACCCTCCGCCCTCTGCGCCTGCCCGACGACGTTTTGCAAGTCCCTCCATCTCTTCCCATCTCCAGAACCGAGTTCTATCGGGAGGAGCTGATCAAGCACCAACAGTGCCTGCAGGCGCTGCGCGAGTCGTTCTCGCCGCGAGCCATCGCCGAAGTCGAGCAGGCCATTCACAACACGCTGGCGCAGCTCGATCGTCTGTGTGACAACTGCGACTGCAATCACATCGATCAGGTCGTCAGCTGCCTGCTGCGAAAGCTCGATCAGGTGACGAATCTGTCGGCCTGGTCCGATCCGAAGACGCTCAACTGACCTCGGAATCCGCATCCTCGCCGTCTGGCGACGCACCGGACTCGCTGCCGCGGTTGCGTGCCGATGTGTCGGCGATCGGCCGCGCCGGCTTCGACGCGGTGTCGCCGACGCAGCGTGCTCGGGCCGGCGATCGACGCCTGGCAGGCAGGCCGGACACCCGGCGGCGGCGGCGCATATGTCATCGCCGCCGGCAAGGCCGGCTCGGCGATGATGCGCGTGTATCTCGATCGCGCCATCGACACGGTGCGTGGCGTGCTGGCGACGACGCACGTCAACGGCGAGTTTGGACCGAACATCGAAACCTTCATCTGCGGACACCCTGTGCCGACCGCGGCCAGTGAAGCCGCAGCACGGCGGGCGCTGGCCCTCGTGGGCGAGCCTGGTCCCGCGGATGCGCTGCTGCTGTTGTTGTCGGGTGGCGCGTCGGCGATTCTCGCCGCTCCCGCCGACGGCGTGACGCTCGACGACAAGGTGACGACGACGCGGCTCCTGTTGTCTGCGGGCGCGGCAATCGGCGAGCTCAACGCCGTCCGCAAGCACCTGTCGGCGATCAAGGGCGGTCGGCTTGCCGTCAGGGCCGCGTGTCGGTTGACGACGCTCGCGCTGTCGGACGTCGTGGGCGACGATCCCAGTGTCATCGGCTCGGGGCCGACGGTCCCCGATCCCAGTGACGTTTGGTGACGCGCTGGACGGTCCTCGATCGATTCGCCCTGCGCGATCGCGTCCCCGTGGCCGTGCGGCGCGCGCTCGAGGACGGCAGCCAGGGGCGCACGGGTCGAAACACCCAAGCCGGGCGATGCTGCGCTGCAGGACGCGACCTTCCGCATCATCGGGGGTCGCGGGCATGCCATGGACGCGGCGCGTGGCGCTGCCATCGAGCGAGGCTATGCGACGATCACGATCGAGGCACCGATCGTGGGCGAAGCGCGGATCGCGGGTCCGCGCTTCCTCGAACTGGCGCTCCAGGTGTCGCAACGGCTCCCGCGCCCGGTGTGCGTGATCGCATCGGGTGAGACCACGGTGCGCGTCACGGGCAGCGGGCGTGGCGGGCGGAATCAGGAACTGGCGTTGTCGGCGGCGTCCGTCCTGGCCACCCTGCGCGGCCCGATCGTCCTCGCAAGCCTGGGAACCGATGGCGTCGATGGGCCGACCGATGCGGCGGGGGCGCTCGTCGATTCGACGACGATGGCCCGGGCCGGCGCGCGCGGCATTGGTGAGCCGGCCGCGTATCTCGCGAACAACGATGCGTACGCGTTCTTCGACCCGCTGGGCGATCTCGTCAGGACCGGTCCGACTGACACCAACGTCGGAGACCTGCAGATTCTGCTGATCGGCGAGGGCTCCTGACGGTCCAGATCGGGACTGTCCCCCTGTGGAAAACTTTGTGGGAAAAGGTGTCGGATGGGCGACAGCGGAAGCGAGGTGTGCGGATGGGCAGGGTGACGCGAGGGATCTTGATGGCCGTGATGCTCGGACTGCAGACGGTGTCCGGTGCGGGATTTCACGAAAGGCCCGCCGCCAAGACCGGCCTCGAGCAATTGGCGTGGCTCGCGGGGACGTGGGTGACGGTCAATGGCGACACGACGGTCGACGAGCGGTGGACACCGCCTGAAGGCGGCAGCATGCTCGGCATGAGCCGAACGATGAAGGGCGGGCGCATGGTGGCGTTCGAGTTCCTGCGCATCACGGAGCGGGACGGCCAGATCGCGTACCTCGCGCAGCCAGGTGGTCGCTGTCCGGTCACGGCGTTTCCGCTGACGCAGGCCGACACGACGGCAGTCACGTTCGAGAACCCAACGCACGATTTTCCAAAGGCCATCCGCTACTCGAAGAGAGCCGACGGCAGCATCGAGGCCCGCGTCAGCGGCACTGCCGGTCAGCCGACCGAATCATGGATCTTCAAGCCGGGAAGGCCGTAGGCGCGGCGGACGCGGCGCGGGCGATGGACAGGCGTGTTGTCTGGCGCGCCGCCCGCGGGCCGCTTACAATCCGCACATGACCAAGTGGAAGCAAGCGGGAATCGTCATACTGGCGTTGGTCGTGACGGCTCTGGCGTCGTATCTGTACGGCCGGTCGGGCACTGAGGCGCTTCGGACCGAGCTAGCGACCACTCGTCAGCGCCTTCAGCTCGCCGAGGCGCGGGGCCAGATCCTCGATGCCCGAGTCGCGATCTATCTCGTGAACTTCGGACAAGCCAGCCAGCACCTCACCTACGCGCGCCCCGGCCTGGCAGCCGCCCGCTCGGCTCTGGCCGACTCGCGTCAGACCGAGCTCGCGGCCAAGCTCGAGTCCGCCGAGAAGGAGCTGGCGGCCGCGCGCGAGCTCGCGGCGAAGCTCAGTCAGGATGCGAACGCGCGCGCAGGCGAGGCCGCACGGCTCGTCGGCGACGTGATGCAGGCGGTCGCGCGCTGACCGCGGGAACGCGCGAGCACCGGAGGCGGACCGGCTACTTGAGGATGGTGGCCTTTACTTCCACGCTGAAGGCCCGCCCCGTCTCACCATCTGCCGTGTGCGACATCACGAGCGGTTTCCCGGAGTCGAGCACGACGTACATTTCGGTGTCCGCGTTGCCGAACGACGGCCGGCCCGGCTGCTGGCCTTCAGCCTTCAGCACCGTGTTGAACTTGAGCTTCAGGTTGACGCCGACCTTGCCGGCCTCCAGGATTCTCGGCCTCGCATCCACGTTCATGCCGACTGACCGGTAGGTGATGTTCCCGCCTGGTGCCATCTCCACCGGCACCTCGATTCCCGAACGTCCGAGCGCCAGCTGTCCGTCGGCGGCGACGACGGTCATGTGTTTCTTGACGGCCGCGGCACCTTCACCCGAAGTCACGCTGACATCCACCTGGACGTTTCGCACCGCAGCCGACAGGGGTGGTGGAGGCAGTGGCGGCGGCGGCGGAGGCGTTGGCAGCGTTTTGGCCGGTGGCGCGGGCGGCGGCGGCGGGGCGTCCTGCGCGGCCACCGCGACGGTCGAGGCAAGGAGGCACAGCGTCAATGCGGCAACGGCTCGATAACGAGTCATCTCAAGGCTCCTGGATTGGCTGCGCCGGTCTCATCCGGCGCGGCGTCGGGCATCGGTGCGATTTCGAGCGGCGGCAGCATCAGCTCCTCGACGGCAATCGGGCTGAGATCGGAGGTCGTCTCGTCGGCACGAGTCCAGACCTCCGGCGGCAGTTGCTTGACCGCCGCGATGACCGCCGCGAGCCGGTCGTCCGGCCGTGCGACGGGCGCTCGAGCGGGCCGGCGCCGCGTGACGGCCGGGCGGGCACGCGGTGTGGCGTCACCCTGCGATATCGGGAGGGTCCACAGGACCCTGTTTCATTCGTGTCGGTTGCGTCGGTGCCACCGATGCCCTCTGTTCCGCAGGCGGGTCGTTTCTGCCGACCAGTGCCGGGGTGTGCCGTTCGGGCCGCGGACGCCCCGCCATCCACGCCAGCGCGATGACGAGCAGCACGGCAGCCGCGAACGCCATCCCTCGCGCCGATCGCCGGTGGGCCCACCGCGTCTGCGAGTGCCGCCAGACCGGGTCGTGGACGGCGCGCTGCGACCGGAGCGCCGAGATGGTCCGCGTCTGCGACGCGTGCGCCACGCCGTCCACATCGGTCAGCGCCTGCAGCGTCGCGTCGATCGACGCGTCGAGGTCGCGACGTTCCGGGTCCATCCGTGCCATCTCAAAATCCCAGGCGTTCGAGCTTGTCCCTGATCTGCCGGCGTGCGTCAGACACCCGCCACTTGACCGTTCCCACCGGCTGGCCAAGCATGGCCGCGACTTCCTCGTAGGAGTACTCCCCCGTGCCAACGAGCAGCAAGGGATCGCGGAGCTTGGCCGGCAACGCGCCTACCAGCCGGCGGATCGTCGCCTGCAGCTCCCGGCCGAGGAGCGCCGCTTCCGGCGAGACCGCGAGTGCGCCAGCGACCATCGTCAGCCGACCGGCGTCGGCGCGGGAGCCGGCCAGATCGAGATCGGCCGGGGACTCGAGCGCGACGGTGCGACTCCACCAGCGACGAAGACCGCGCCGACAATCGAGCGCCTTGTTCCAGACAATCCGGAACAGCCAGGTGCGGAAGCTGGCTTGACCCCGAAACGTCGCCAGTCGGCTGCGCGCCGCCAACCATGCCTCCTGCGCTGCATCGTCTGCCTCGCTGGCCGAGCGGAGGGCTGCCATCGCCGCGCGGAGGGCCGCCCGGTGGTGACGTATCACCAGCTCGTCGAAGGCGGCGGCGTCCCCACGTAACGCCAGCTCCACGAGCTCATGGTCGGTCACACAACCTCTAGACGACGGGGTTCGGGCGTCGGTTGGAAAAAGTGGTCTTCAGTCTAAAGACCAACGCCGTGTCCCGGCTACAGAGTCCGCCGGACCTGAAGGTCCGGCCTACCGACGAGGATTACCTCAATCCGGTAGGGCGGCAGGCCGCCGACGGAATTTCTACACAAGCCCCGTAGCCAGTAGCCCGTAGTCCGTAGCCCTGACCGAAGACCTCGAAGACCGAAGACCGAAAGACCAAAGACCGATGACGCAGACCGAACGCAGTAGACTTCCAGCAATGCTTTCTGACGACCAGATTCTGACCCTGATCCGCGAGCGGGTCGATCATCCCGCATCGGTGACGGAGCTCATGCAGCGGCTGAAAATTCCGCGAGACGAGCGGCCCGCGTTTCGACGCCGGGTCCAGCACCTCGTGGGAACCGGCGCCCTCATCGAGACCCGCGGCCGCCACGTGGGCCTTCCCGACCGCATGCATCTAGTGGTCGGCCGCATCGACATGAATGCGCAGGGCTATGGGTTCGTCCGACCCGAGCGCCCGCTCGACGACGTGACGGGGGACATCTACATCGCCGGCGGCAACCTTCGGGAGGCGATGCACGGCGACCGCGTCGTCGCGCGACTGGAGCGTGTGCGGGAAGGCGGTCGTGCCGAGGGCCGCGTCGTCCAGGTCCTCGAGCGCAACTCGGCGACGGTGGTGGGGCGTTACGTGCTCGACGGGTCGGGCCTGGGCTATGTCGTGCCCTTCGATCGCAAGCTGCTCGTGGACATCGAGGTGATCCCCGGCGATACGCGCGGGGCGCAGCCAGGTGAGATGGTCACGGTCGAGATCACGCGATTTCCGTCGGCGACGCGCAATCCGGCCGGCCGCGTCATCGAGGTGCTCGGCGACATCGAGGCGCCCGGTGTGGACCTCCGCGTGATTCTCCGCAAGCACGGGATTACGGAGACACACGGCGAGGAGGCCGTGGCGGAGGCGATCCGCCTCGGGTCGGCGGTGCGAGACCGGGACCTCTCCGGCCGGACCGATTTCAGGGACATCGAGACGGTCACGATCGACGGCGAGGACGCCCGGGACTTCGACGACGCGATCACCATCGATCGGCTGCCGAACGGCCACTACTGGCTGGGTGTCCACATCGCGGACGTGTCGCACTACGTGACGGAGGGCAGTGCGCTGGATCGCGAGGCCTGCGATCGCGGGACCTCGGTGTACTTCCCGGAGCGCGCCGTGCACATGTTTCCAGGCGAGCTCTCGACCGGACTGTGCAGTCTGAACCCGCACGTCGATCGCCTCGTGCAGTCCTGCCTGATGGAAATCAACGCCCGCGGCGACGTCGTCCGCTACGAGTTGCACGACGGCGTCATTCACAGCAACGAGCGGATGACGTACACCGACGTGAACGCGATTCTGACCGACGCGGGACGCGGCGACGATCGAGCAGGTACCGTCCCCTGGTGCCACGGTTCGAGCTGATGGGCGAGCTGTTCAAGGTCCTCAACGGACGCCGTCGGCGGCGCGGCTCGATCGACTTCGACCTGCCCGAGAACGAGCTGGTGCTCGACGACGAGGGGAAGGTCGAGGCGGTGCTCGCCGCCGAGCGCAACATTGCCCACCGCCTGATCGAGGAGTTCATGCTCCTGGCCAACGAGACAGTTGCCGACCATCTGTCGGAGACCGGTGTGCCGTCGCTCTTCCGGATTCACGAAAAACCCGATCCGCTGAAGGTCGAGGAGTTCGAGGAGTTCATCTCCTCGCTCGGACACACGCTCGGTGCGGCCGCCGGCGCCGTGCAGCCGCGTCATTTCCAGAAGCTGGTGACCCGCATCCAGGGCACGCCGGAAGAGCGCGCGATCGCGATGCTCATGCTGCGGACGATGCAGAAGGCCCGCTACGATCCGGCCAACCTCGGGCACTTCGGGCTCGCGGCGCCGTCCTACACCCACTTCACCTCGCCCATCCGCCGGTATCCCGATCTGCTCGTGCATCGCAGCCTGCGCGCCGTCCGACATGGGGAGGTGTCGGAGGAGCGCCGGACGGAGTGGGAAGAAATGATGCCGGAGGCGGCACGTCACACCTCCGACCGCGAGCGCCGTGCGGACGAGGCCGAGCGTGAGCTCGTGCAGTGGAAGAAGGTCCGCTTCATGGCGGACAAGGTCGGTGAGGAGTTCGAGGGCTTCGTCATCGGCGTCGCGCCGTTCGGCCTCTTCGTCGAGCTGATCGAGCACTTCGTCGAGGGCCTCGTCCACATCTCGAGCATGGCCGACGACTACTATCGGTTCCTCGATCGGAAGCACGTCCTGCACGGCGAGAACACAGGCAAGGCCTACCGCCTGGGGGACCGCGTCACCGTGCGCGTGACCCGAGTGGACCTCGGGCGGCGGCAAATCGAGCTCGGACTGGCCGAGATTCTCGAGGCCGTCGAGAAGTCGGAGCGTAACCGGGGGCCGAGGACGAGCAAGGCGGTCTTGAAGAAGGACGCGCACAAACGCGCCGCGCGTCCCGGCAAGCGCGAGCGCGAGGCGCGGCGAGCGCCAAAACGCCGGCGCTGATCAGGCACCAGGCATCAGGCGATCAGGTATTAGGGATCAGGGAGCAGGCCAAAGACCGAAGACCAAAGACCGAAGACCACAGACCAAAAACCAGCGACCAACGACCAAAGACCAACGACCAAAGACCAACGACCAGAAGACTGAAGACCGACCAACGACCACGGCGTGTCCCGGCTACGGGCTACCGGCTGCAGGCTACGGGCCGGCCACGATGCTTTTCGCAAGCCCTGTAGTCCGCAGTCCGTAGCCCGTAGCCCAGACTGAAGACCGAAGACCGAAGATGTCCTCCCTCGTCATCGGTACCGCTGGTCACATCGATCACGGGAAGAGTGCGCTCGTTCGTGCCCTCACCGGCATCGATCCCGATCGGCTGCCGGAAGAGAAGGCCCGGGGCATCACGATCGACCTCGGCTTCGTGCACGCGCAGTTCGGCGACGTGCAGGTCGCGTTCGTGGACGTGCCTGGCCACGAACGCTTCGTCCGCAACATGCTCGCCGGCGCGACCGGGATCGACGGCGTTCTGCTCGTGGTCGCGGCCGACGAATCGGTGATGCCCCAGACGCGGGAGCATTTCGACATCTGCCGGCTGCTCGGCGTCGAGCGTGGCGTCATCGCGCTCACCAAGTGCGACGTCGCCGACGCGGACCTGCGCGCGGTCGCGCGGGACGAGGTCTCGGCGCTGGTGGCGGGCTCGTTCCTCGAGGGCGCGCCAATCGTCGGCGTGTCGGCGCAGACCGGCGAGGGGCTCGCCGAGCTTCGCACCGTGCTCGCCGGCCTGGCGTCAACGTCTGACGGGCGATCCTCGGCGCGGGCCGGTCCGGCACCCGGTCGACCGGGCGTTCACGCTGCGCGGCTTCGGGACGGTTGTGACCGGGACGCTGGCCTCTGGCACCATCCGCGTCGAAGATGGGCTCGAACTGCTGCCGGCTGGTCGAGCGGCGCGCGTCCGTGGCCTGCACGTCCACGGCGCGCCGGTTCGCGCCGCGGTTGCGGGTCAGCGCGCGGCCGTGAACCTCGGCGACACGCCGGTGGCGGCGGTCACCCGTGGCGACGTGCTCACGACACCTGGTGCGTTCGAGGCCACGCGGCGCTTCGATGCGCGCATCGATCTGCTGCCTGACGCACCGGCGCTGCGTCACGGTGCGCGGGTCCGTGTCCACCACGGCACGACCGAAGCCATGGGCCGCGTGTCTCTGGCGCGCGTTCTCGGCGGGCAATCGTCGGAGGTGACGGGCCTTCCGGCCGGTGGCCGGGCCCATGCCCGCGTGCGTGTCGAGCGGCCGCTGGTTGCGAGCCGCGGCGATCGCTTCGTGCTGCGCAGCTACTCGCCGATGCGAACGATTGGCGGAGGCATGGTCCTCGATCCGGCGCCCCGGCGCGGCCCGGTGAGATCGGCGGCCGCGCGTGAACGGTTCGAGGCGATCGACCCGGGCGAATCGCCCGCCGCGGGTTCAGAAGCCCTGCAGGCCACTGTCCTCGCACTGGTAACCGACTACGGCCGCGAGGGCGTCCGTCCGCGCGATCTGGCGCGGCGCCTCGGGCTCGATCCCGGGAGCGTGCTGACCGCAGGCGGCGTCCTGACCGGCGCTGGCGGGCTCGTGAGCCTCGGCGACTGCTGGATGACGTCTGCCATCGTCGAGCAACTGCATCGTGAGCTCGAGGAGCTGGTCTCGGCACACCATCACGCGCAGGCGGATTCTGAGGGGCTCCCTCGGGAAGAGGCACGCGATCGGCTCCGCGTCGCAACCGGCGTATTCGACGGGCTCGTGGAGTCGCTGACGTCCCGTGGGAGGCTGGCGGGCCGGGACCGGCTGGCGCTGCCGGGCCGCCAGGGGCAGGTGCCCGACGCGGATCGCGACCTGTTCATGCGCGTCGAACAGGCGCTGCAGGGCGCAGGGCTGAAGCCGCCCGATGAGGCCGAGCTGGCGACTGCGCTGGCGACGGGAATGACCGAGGTCGGCCGGGCCCTCTCGTGGCTGGGCCGCCAGCGACGCACGACACGCCTCGGAGGACTGGCGTTCCACACGAATGCGTTGGAGCAGCTGAAGCGCGAGGTGCGTGCCCTCGGCGAAGCCTCGATGCCGGGGACGCCACGTCCGAGGCTGGACGTGGCCGCGTTCAAGGCGCGCTACGACGTCAGCCGAAAATATGCGATTCCGCTGCTCGAATACCTGGATCGCGAGCGTGTGACGCGCCGTGTGGGGGATGTGCGCGAGGTGCTCTGAAGGTCGCCCGACCGGGGGAGGCGGGTCGGCGAGAGCGTCAGATGTGCTCGTCCTTCGGCGGCTCGTCCTTGACCGAATCCTTGAAATTCTTGATGCCGCGACCTATCCCCCGCCCGATGTCGGGGAGGCGATTCGCCCCGAAAATCAGGATGACGATGAGCAGGATCACGATCATCTCGGGGAGACCGAGCGGGCCGAACAGGGCGAACATGGGCGTTCTCCTTTACAACCCCGGATGTTAGCACCAAAACGCGGAGCTCAGGCGGCTCGGCCGGGCGACGCGCAGGAACTGCCAGGCGAGTCGCGGCTCGAAGGTCGCTAGCAGCCGGCGCTTCAGCGTGCGATACGGCTGGCGGCCGGCCACGAGATCGGCCATGACCCGGCGGATGGCCGCGCTCTGACCCAGGGCGCGCACGACGAGACCGACGAACGGCCCGCGAAAGAAGCCGGCCTTCAGGCGCGCCGCGCGCGCGAGCTCGGGATAGATCTCGTCGGCGAGCGCACCTTGATACTGCCGGACCTGATCGGTGGCACTGGCGATCGCATCGGCGGCAAGCGTCGCGGACTGCAGTGCGAAGTAAATCCCCTCGCGCGTGATCGGGTCCACGAGCCCGGCCGCGTCACCGACGAGAAGCCAGCGCGGCCCGGCGGCGCGCTCCGCGGACAGCGCGGACGCGCTGAGTGACGGAATGGGCCAGGAATAGGGAGTGAGCCGCGCGCCGCGAGCGAGTCCGCGTGCCTCTATCCATCGACGCGTAATCTGGCGGAGCGCGTCCGACGACGTCTCGTCGGCCTGCGCCCCGCTGCCGATGGCCAGGTGATCCACGCGCGGGAACGACCACAGGTATCCGGGCGGATCGGTGAGGAACGCGACGTCGATATCCGCCGAGGACACGCCGTGCACGAAGAAGCCGGTCGCGATCGACAGCTGATCGCGCCCGAACGCGCGGTGAACCCGGCGACGGACCAGGCTGTTGGCGCCGTCCGCGCCGACCACCCACGACGCGCGCGCCGTGCGCCCGCCCAGATCGAGCGATACGCCTGCGCGATCGATCGAGAGATCGCGCACCCGCACCGGCTCGTGTCGAGCTCCGGCCCGACAGGCGGCGTCGAGCAGCAACCGATCGAAGCGGCAGCGATCGACGACCACGAGATCGATGTCGGCTGGCGCGTCGGCGGTCCGGAGCGCGACGTCGGCCCTCGGTACCGCACGCGGCCTCGAATCGTGCGCGGGCGATCCGCACGGCCGGAAGCGCGCTGAGAGGAACGGCCTCGGCGACCAGCGCGAGCGCCCGCCCGGTGACGCCCCCGCCACACGGCTTTTCCCGTGGATGCGACGGATCGAAGATCGTCACGCGGGCGCCCAGCCGCGCGAGGCGGTAAGCGGTCCAGGCCCCTGCCGGTCCGGCGCCGACGATGGCGATGTCCACGCCGGTGATTCTTGCAGGCTCAGGGCTCGGGGCTCAAGGCTCAGAGCTTGGGGACTCGGGGACTGGGCGACTTCGGGGACTGGGCGACTCGGGGGCTCGAGGCTCACGGCCAGCTCACGGGCTCAGGGCTTCGCGCTTCCTGAGCCTTGAGCCCTGAGCCGTCGGGATCTACAGTAGCGTGGTGCCCCATCCACTCGTGCTGGCGATGTTTCCGACCCCCGATACCGCCGTCGAAGCCGCGGCCGCGCTCCATGGGCTCGGCGTGAGCCGCGAGGCGATCTCGGTCGTGGCGCGGACCCACGAGCGGCAGGGCGTCTACGCGCGGGCCATGGATGCGACGCCTGGCGCCGAGTTCGAGGATTCACGGTCTGCCGGGCGCCTGGGCGAGCTCGGTGCGGCCGTCATTGCGGCGGTCGCCAGCGTGATGCCGGGCGGCGGGGCGCTCGTCGCCGCCGGACCGCTGTCTGCGGAGCTCGGCGAGGCGGCGGGGCATCTGGCCGGCAACCTGACGGGCGTGCTCGAACGGGCAGGCGTGGACGCGTCCCGCGCCGTGGCGTGGCAGCACGCGGTCGAGGGCGGCGCCGTGCTGCTCGGGATCCATGTCGGCGAGGATCGCGTCGCCCGGGTGAGAGACGCACTGGCTGCCGCCGGCGCGACGACCGTGCAGGTCGCCAGGTGGGACGGCGAGGCGCCCGCGTGACAATCGGGCGCCTGCGTCGTTCTCGTAGTCAGGAGGTGTGGCTCCATTCGTGGACGTCAGAACCATCGGGACCGTGGCGGTGTCTCACCAAACAGTCGTGTTTCCGACCCGGGCTGGCGGGGTACCGGTTTTGCAGTTGAATCGGGGTTGTGCCTCGTCCAGAATGGACGGGGACGACGCCCTGCTCTGAAAGATCGTCCGTTCATGCCGACGCCCGTACCTTCGAACGTTCTCCCGTCGGGCTACACGACGCTGCATCTGCTCCACGCGGATCAGGATGCGACGGCCTTCGGCAACCGCAAGAGCCGCTTCAGCGGCGCGTTGGCCACATCGGTCGGCACCCACGTTCTCTTCCTGATCGTCTTCTTCGTCCTGGCCACTCTGCCGACACCGCCTGTCGTCGCAACGCCAGAGCGTCCGTTCGATCCCAATCAGCTCGTCTGGCTCGACATGAAGGGGCCGGGGGGCGGCGGGGGCGGCGGAGGCAACGAATCGAAGGAGCCGCCCAAGAAGCTCGAGACCCAGGGTCCGGACAAGCTCTCCGTGCCCGTGCAGAAGCCGGCGCCCCAGGCGCCACCCAAGGAAATCCAGAAACCGCCTGACGAGCCGCCGAAGCTCGCGATGAACATTCCGGTGAAGCCGGTGGACGCTGGGCAGCTGAACATCCCGGGCGCCGTGAACGCCCCCTCGGCGCCCACGCCGTCGCAAGGGTCGGGCACGGGCGGCGGCGCAGGATCGGGCCGCGGCACGGGCTCAGGTCCCGGAGAAGGATCAGGGCTCGGTCCGGGGTCGGGCGGCGGCACGGGGGGCGGCGTCTATCAGCCCGGCAACGGTGTCATGTCGCCGCAGGTGCTGTTCGAAGCCAAACCGCAATACACGCCGGAAGCCATGCGCGCCAAGATCCAGGGCCAGGTGCTCGTCTCGGCCGTCGTGATGCCGGACGGGACGGCTGGTGAAATCCGCGTCGTGCGCTCGCTCGACTCGGTCTTCGGCCTCGATCAGGAAGCGATCAAGGCCGTCCGTCTCTGGCGCTTCAAGCCCGGCACGCGCATGGGTCAGCCCGTGCCCGTCCTCGTGACGATCGAAGTGTCGTTCAATCTCCGGTAGGCCGGAGCTTCAGCTCCGGCAACGTGAAACGGCCCGGCGGGTTGTCCCCGACCGGGCCGTTGTGTTTCTCGACGGATGCGCCGGAGCTGAAGCTCCGGGCCTGTTACTCGACGGCGTGCCGGAGCTGAAGCTCCGGCCTACCGTAGTTCGTACCTCGTACTTCGTAGTCTCGGTACATCCCCCCCATGCCGCCGCCGGGCCGCCGGCCGGCGCGGAGTCCTTCTTGTCCTCGGGGATCTCGGAGACGAGGGCTTCGGTGGTGAGCAGCAGCGACGCGATCGACGACGCGTTCTGGAGCGCCGTGCGGACCACCTTGGTCGGGTCGATGACGCCGGCCGCGACCAGGTTCTCGTAGGTCTCGGTCGCGGCGTTGTAGCCGAACTCGACGTCCTTCGACTCCTTCACCTTCTGCACGACGATCGAGCCTTCCTGGCCGGCGTTCTGCGTGATCCAGCGGAGCGGCTCTTCGATCGCGCGCCTGATGATGTTGACGCCCACCTGCTGATCGGCGGAATCGAGCTTCAGCCCGTCGAGCGCCTTGCCGGCGCGGATCAGCGCGACGCCGCCGCCGGGCACGATGCCCTCTTCGACCGCCGCCTTGGTCGCGTGCATCGCGTCCTCGACGCGCGCCTTCTTCTCCTTCATCTCGGTCTCGGTGGCCGCGCCGACCTTGATGACGGCGACGCCGCCGACGAGCTTCGCCAGCCGCTCCTGCAGCTTCTCGCGGTCGTAGTCCGAGGTCGTGTCCTCGACCTGCGCGCGGATCTGCTTGACGCGGCCCTGGATCGCCTCGGTCTTGCCGGCGCCCTCGACAATCGTCGTGTTGTCCTTGTCGATCGTCACCTTCTTGGCCTTGCCGAGGTCCTCGACCTTGATGTTCTCGAGCTTGATGCCGAGGTCCTCGGTGATCGCGCGTCCGCCGGTCAGCGTCGCGATGTCCTCGAGCATCGCCTTGCGGCGATCGCCGAAGCCCGGGGGCCTTGACCGCCGCGGCCTGCAGCGTGCCGCGCAGCTTGTTCACGACCAGCGTCGCGAGCGCCTCGCCGTCGACGTCCTCCGCGATGATGAGGAGCGGGCGGCCGAGACGCGCCACCTGCTCGAGCAGGGGCAGCAGGTCCTTCATCGAGCTGATCTTCTTCTCGTGGATCAGGATCACCGGGTTCTCGAGCACGACTTCCATGCGCTCGGGATCGGTCACGAAGTACGGCGAGAGGTAGCCGCGATCGAACTGCATGCCCTCGACGACGTCGAGCGAGGTCTCGAGCGTCTTGGCCTCTTCGACGGTGATCACGCCGTCCTTGCCGACCTTCTCCATCGCTTCCGCGATGATCTTGCCGATGGTCGGGTCCGCTGTTCGCCGAGATCGTGCCGACCTGGGCAATCATGTTGCCGGTGACCGGCTTCGACTGCTTCTTCAGCTCCTCGACGATCGTCTCGACGGCCTTCTCGATGCCGCGCTTCAGCTCCATCGGGTTGGCGCCGGCGACGACGTTCTTCGCGCCTTCGCGGAAGATCGCCTGCGCGAGCACGGTCGCCGTCGTCGTGCCGTCACCGGCGATGTCCGAGGTCTTGCTCGCGACCTCGCGCACCATCTGCGCGCCCATGTTCTCGAGCGGGTCCTTCAGCTCGAATCTCCTTGGCGACGGTGACGCCGTCCTTGGTGATGGTGGGGGAGCCGAACTTCTTGTCGAGGACGACGTTGCGGCCCTTGGGGCCGAGCGTGACCTTGACCGCGTCGGCCAGGGCGTTCACGCCGCGGAGAATCGCCTGACGCGAGTTCTCGCCGTAAACGATCTGCTTTGCCATGGTATCTCCTTGATTCCACGCGGCACGGCCGCGTGGGACTGCGCTTCGCCGAGGCTGAAGCCCGGGCCTACTTCGCGTCGAGGACGGCGAGAACTTCGTCCTCGCGCATGATCAGGTATTCCTCGCCGTCGATCTTGATCTCCTGGCCCGAATACTTGCCGAAGAGGATCGTGTCGCCTTCCTTGACGTCGAGCGGCAACACCTTGCCATCGTCTTTGGCCTTCCCTTGCCGGCGGCGATGACCTTGCCCTGCTGCGGCTTTTCCTTGGCGGTGTCGGGGATGATGATGCCGCCGATGCGCTGTTCGTCTTCCTCGAGGCGCTGGACGATGATGCGGTCGTGTAGCGGTCTGACCTTCATGCCGGAAACTCCGTGAACGAATGAGTGGTTGAGTGGAACGGGGCGCTCGCTCCAGGGACCGCGGTGGTGCCCCGGGCTGGCTCGCCGGGCTGGCACTCGTGCCCTCTGACTGTTAGCACTCGCGCTGGCCGACTGCCAATTATAGATGCGCGGGAGATGGTGTCAAGAGCGGCCGCAAGAAGCGGCGGGGCTGAAGCCCCGCCCTACCGTGCAGCCCTACCGTGCAGACTTGCGGCGGGCCCCGGACCGTCGGGGCGTTCGGTAGGCCGGACCTTCAGGTCCGGCGGGCCCAGGACTACGTCTTCTTGATCCCGTACTCGTCCATCTTGCGGCTGAGGGTGTTGCGGTGGATCCCAATCCGCTCGGCGGCGCGACCGATGCTGCCGGCCTCCTCCGTCGAGGGCGCACGTGATGAAGCGCCGCTCGAACTCGAGCACGCCTCCTCGTAGAGGATGCCCTTGGACACCATTTCGCGCACGAGGGCGTCGAGCTGCGCGCGAATCGTCACGCAATCTCCCGGCCCGTCAGCCGACGGTGCGCGTCGAGATACTTGTCCCGCGTGCGCGCGACGACCTCGTCCGGCAGGCTCGGCACGGGTGGCTGCTTGTTCCACCGAATCGACTCGAGATAGTCGCGGACGAACTGCTTGTCGAAGCTCGGCTGCGGACCCCCGGGCGCGTACTGATCGGCAGGCCAGAAGCGCGACGAGTCGGGCGTCATCACTTCGTCGATCAGGATCGGCTCCGGCGGCACCGCGGCGGCGCTGGCGCCGGGCAGCAGGCCGAACTCGAACTTCGTATCCGCGAGAATGATTCCGCGCGACGCGGCGTGCGCCGTGCCCCGCGCGTAGAGGGCCAGCGTCAGCGCCTCGAGCCGGTCCAGCAGCGCGTCGCCGACGATCGACGCCGCCTGCGTCCGGTGATGTTCTCGTCGTGTCCGCTCGCCGCCTTGGTCGCCGGCGTGAAGATGGGGCGCGGCAGCTGGTCGATCTCGCGCAGGCCCGCCGGCAGCGCGATGCCGCAGACGTGCCCGGTCGCACGATAGTCCTTCCATCCCGAGCCGGACAGGTAGCCTCTGCGCGACGCATTCGATCGCCAGCGGCTCGGTGCGGCGCACCAGCATCGACCGGCCGCGCAGCACGTCCGCGTGTGGCGCGCAGCCGGCGGGATACGTCGTGGACGTCGGTGGAGATGACGTGATGCGCCACGAGATCGCCGACGTGCTCGAACCAGAACGCCGACAACTGCGTCAGCACGCGGCCCTTGTCGGGAATCGCCGACCCGAGCACGTAGTCGAAGGCCGAGATGCGATCGGTCGCGACGATCAGCAGGTGCTGCGCGTCCACCTCGTAGACGTCGCGCACCTTGCCCCGGCGATGGAGCGTCAGTCCCGGAAGGACAGTGTCGAGAAGTGGAGGACTGGAGACCACGATGAGCCTGCGCGACGTCGAAGCGAGTGCGCTAGCTTACAAGGTCTTGCCACGCCGGTCCATCGGATCGCACGGGTCACCTGATGACGATGTCGCCTCGAATCGTCGCCAGCTTCAGGAGCGGCCCGCCGCCTCTGATGTCGCCACGCGCGCGGCTCTCGTTCTCGCCCGACTCGACCTCGACCATCTTGTCGGTGATGCGCACCTGCCCGTGCTCGGCGTGCGCGTCCAGCGTCACCCCGGCGGGTGGCAGCGTGACCTCGATCAGATCGTTCTCGATCGACGCCGTGACCGGGATCGCCGTGTCGAGCGTGACGCGCAAGGTGAGCCGATCGCCCTCGACTTCGATCGGCGCGCGCACCTCCCGCAGACGGCACTCGCCGCCGTCGCCGTGAATCGTGACCGGTCCCGCGAGCCCCTCGACTTCGGCCCGCACGCGTTCGAGCGTCAGCGACGTGGGGCCGTCGACCGATCGCAGGCGCGAGCTCGCTCCCCGTCGCGTTGAGCGTGACGCCTCCGGTCACGTTCGAGATGCGCAGTTCGGTGCGCTCGGTCTCGAGCGTCAGCGGTCCGGACTTGTCGATCTCGAGCGACCCGCCGACATACTCGCCGTCGATGCCGCCGGCGATCTCGGTGAGGACGGCGCGTCCCTCGGCGCGTCCGAGCGTGAGGCGCGCCACGCGGCGACACCTTCAGTTCGCCGCCGCGCGTGCGGAGATCGACCGCCAGCTGCTCCGGAACACGAATGGTGAGTTCGAGCCGCCGCCGGCGGTGCATCTCGGGTCCCGGCATCTTCACGCGGACGTCCAGGGTGTCGCCGTCCGGCGTGATTTCGAGCCCGTAGGCCTTCTCGAACGCGCTCGCCTGGGCTTCGTCGACGCCGTAGGCGGTGCTGACGAGCTCGGCCGTGACGTCGTCGCGATCCTCGCCGAGCACCGTGATCGTGCCGCGGAGGCCGTCAACCCGGATTCCGGTGACGCCCGGCTCGACCGCCGCCGTCGCCGAGCGCGCAACCCGTTGCTCGACGTTCTGCCCGCGCAACTCGGATCGCACGTGCTCGAGCAGGCGGCTCGAGCGAGAACCCCGAGCCGCCCGGCCGTGCCGGCGCGGTCATCTGGTAGACTCCCGTGCCCACCACGACGAAGACCGCGATCAGCAGTAACTCTCGCTTGCCCATAGAATTGGCGCGACCGTTATAGTAGAGTCCGCGAAGCGATCGCCATCCCGCCCCTGATGCGTTCCCACGTCAAGTCAGTCCTGCTCGCGCTCGCGACGCTCGCCCTCGTGGCGTGGTTCCTGCGGCAGGCCGACTTCGCCAAGGTGTGGCATGAAATTCGGAGCGCGCGGCTCGACGCGCTGGGCATGACGCTCATCATGACGGGGGCGACCTACGTCCTCCGCGCGTATCGATGGCAGTTCCTGCTGCGGCCGATCGGTCCGACGCGCTTTCGCGAGGTCTTTCGTACGACCGTCATCGGGTTCGCCGCCAACACGGTGCTGCCGGCGCGGGTCGGCGAAGTGGTGAGGCCCTACCTGCTGGCGCGTCGCGAGCGGCTCAGCGTCACCGCGACCTTCGCGACCATTATCCTCGAACGCCTGCTCGACCTCGTGACCGTCGTCCTGCTCCTCGGCGTGTTCGTCACCGTCTACACGCCTGTTGCGCCCGTCAACGACACCGTCTACAGAGCCGTCAAGACCGGCGGCCTCCTGGCGGCCGCGGGTGCCGTTGCAGCGCTCGTGGTGATGGCCCTGCTGTCGTCGCGGCCGGCGGCGGTCGGCCGCGCCACAGAGCGCCTGTCGGGACTGCTGCCAGCCCGTATCGCGGCGCGTCTCGGGCACATGGCGCACATGTTCGTCGAGGGGCTCGCCATCACTCGCGATCCCGTCCGGCTCGGCGAGGCCCTCGCCTGGTCGGTGCCCCTGTGGCTGTCCATTGCCGCGGGGATCTGGTTCGTGACGGTCGCGTTTCATATGACGATGCCGTTCATCGGTTCGTTCCTGGTGCTGGCGCTGCTCGTCGTCGGCGTGGCGGTGCCGACGCCGGGGGCCGTCGGCGGATTTCACGAGGCGTTCCGGATCGCGGCGACGGCGTTCTTCGGCGCCGACAACGACCGGGCGGTCGGGGCCGCCATCGTGCTGCACGCCTGCTCGTTCCTGCCCGTGACGATCCTCGGCGCGGTGTTCGTGGTGCAGGACGGGATCGGATCGGCGGGGGGTCCAGCGGCTCGGCGACGAGGCGCGCCACATCGAGGATGGGGCGGTCGGTCCCGAGGCGCGAGCGGCGGCAGATGCCGGGGACGGAGGTTCCCGAGGGTGAAGTGCCCGTTCTGCGGTCACCTCGGCGACAAGGTCGTGGACTCGCGCGAGAGCCGTGAGGGCGACGTCATCCGCCGCCGGCGCGAGTGCCTGGAGTGCGCCCGGCGCTTCACGAGCTACGAGCGGGTCGACGAGATCCCGTACATGATCGTCAAGAAGGACGGCCGCCGCGAGCGCTTCGATCGCAGAAGCTGGTCGCCGGGCTGCTCAAGGCATGCGAGAAGCGGCCCGTCAGCGTGGCCGCGCTCGAAGCCATCGCCGACCGTGTCGAGACGACGCTCCAGGACCGTCCTGAAAAGGAGATGACCACGACCGACGTCGGGGCGTTCGTCATGCAGGAGCTCAAGCGGCTCGACAAGGTCGCGTATGTCCGGTTCGCGTCGGTCTACCGCCATTTCCGGGATGTCGGCGAGTTCATGACCGAGCTGCGGGACCTGCTGGGAGCCAAGGAATGAGACCCGGCCTGGTCGGCGCGCTCACCGCCGGGCTCCTCGTCGCGTCCGGCGGCTTCGTCGGGCTCGGCGAGGCGGACACGGGCGACGCGCCAGTGATCCGCGTGACGCCGCAGGCCCGCAACGGGGTGGTCGTGGTGTCGTTCGCGACCGAGCATGCGTTGACGACCCCGGTCGAGCAGGCGATTCAGAGCGGCCTGCCCACGACCTTCACCTACGACGTGGAGCTGCGCCAGTCGTCCATCTTCTGGTTCGACAAGCTCGTGGGGTCTGCCCGGATCGCGGTGACCGTGCGGTACGACGCGCTGACGCGGCGGTATCACGTCACGCTCCTGCAGGACGGCCGCGTCGCCGAAGCGCGCGCGACTGAACGGCCGGAGGACGTGCGGCGCTGGGTGTCGGTGTTCCAGGCCCTGCCGCTGTTCACCACGCGGGAGCTGCGCCGGACGACCGAATACTACGTGCGGGTCCGGGGACGCACGAGTCCCCGCAGCACGTGGTCGTTCTGGCCCTGGCGCCGGCCGTCGGCGATGGGCTCGGGGGTGCTGACCTTCCTGCCCTGATCGCCCCGTCGGCCCGGCGGCCGCGAGCTGATAATCTCGGCCGAGAGCATGGTGACGCTGGCCACCCGCCGTCCGCTTCGCGACAACCCGGTCCTGATCCTCCTCTGGATCGGGCTGCTGGTCGCGGCGCTCGCCGCGATGCTGTCGCTGGCCAACCGCTCATCCGAGCTGCTGCCCGATTTTCTCAGCGAGGTCGTGCTCTACGCGGTGTCGGTCGTCGATCTGACACTCGTCGTCGCGCTCGGCTTCGTGCTCGCCCGCAACGTGCTGAAGCTCGTGGTCGAGCGGCGCCGGGCCCTGCCGTTCGCGCGGTTCCGCGCCAAGCTCGTGGCGGTGCTCCTCGGCATGACGCTCATCCCGGCGGTGCTGGTGCTGCTCGTCGGCAGCGAACTGATCCGCAACAGCGCCAACCGCTGGTTCAGCCCGCCGATCGACGAAGTGCTCGGCTCCGCGCGTGAGATTGCGAGCGACTACTACGCCGAGCGGCAGCGCGCCGTGTACGGCCACGCCGCCGACCTGGGCCGCATCCTCTCGGCCGGCTGACCTCGCGCCAGGGAACGTGGCCGCGATCCGGTCGATTCTGATCAACGAGCTCGCGGATCGCCAGCTCAGTCTCATCGAGGTCTATCGCATCACGGGCCGCGAGACGCCGCCGGTGGCCCCGGTCGTGGAAATCGCGGCGCCCAGCCTGCCCTCGGGGTTCGCGCCCGCGTTCGTCCTGGCGTCGCGGACGACCGACGGGGCACAGAACTGGTCGATCGAGGCGCTCAGCACCGGCGGACAGCTCCTGCGCGGGTCGGCGGCGATCCGGCCCGACCCGCACGGGCCGCCGACCGGGGTCGTCATCACGAGCGTGTATCTGACGGGTGAGCTCGCCCGGCATTCACGCCGGATCGTGGACGCCTACCAGGACTACGAGCAGCTCCGCGTGCTCAAGCGGCCGCTGGAGGGCGTGTATCTGTCGTTCTTCCTCGGCCTCACGCTGCTCATCCTGATCAGCGCGACGTGGATGGGACTCTACCTCGCGAAGCGGATCACCCGCCCGGTGCAGATGCTCGCGGCCGGCGCGCGCGAGATTGGCGCCGGGCACCTCGAGCATCGCATCGAGCCCGAGACCAACGACGAGTTCGGCGCGCTCGTCGAGGCGTTCAATCAGATGGCGCGCGAGCTGGCGGCAGGGCGGCGGCATCTGGAGCGCTCGCGCGTCGATCTGGAGCAGAAGAGCCTCGAAGCGGACGCGCGGCGCCGCTACCTCGAGACCATCCTCGAACGCATCGCCACCGGGGTCGTGTGCTTCGATCGCGCGGGCCGCGTGAGCGTCGTCAACCGCGTCGCCCGGCGCCTCCTGGCGCTCGAAGCGGATGTGCTCGGCCAGCCGGGCACCGTCGTGTTCGCGCGCGACGATCTGAAGCCGCTCGCGCCGTTCGTGCCCGGGCGTGCCTCGGGCGCCCTGGTGGCGTCGAGCGAGGAAGTGGCGCTCGTGCGCGACGGGCAGGAGCTGCACCTGCTCGCGGCGACCACGACGCTCGGTGGCGATGAAGGCGGCGGCGAGACGGTGCTCGTGGTAGACGACGTGACCCCGCTCATGCGCGCCCAGAAAGTCGCGGCATGGCGGGATGTGGCGCGGCGCCTCGCCCACGAGATCAAGAATCCCCTCACTCCCATCCAGCTGTCGGCGGAGCGGCTGCGGCGTCACTTCGGGCAGGCCGCGGAACCGACCCGGAAGCTCGTCGAGGAGTGCTCGACGGCCATCGTCGCCGAGGTCGAGTCGCTCAAGTCGCTCGTCGACGAGTTCTCGCAGTTCGCGCGGATGCCGGCGCCGAAGGCGGTGCCGACCGACATCAACATCCTGCTCGAGGACGCGCTCGGACTCTACCGGGGGCTGCTCGACAACGTGCGGATTCAGCCGCGGCTGGCGGCCGACCTGCCGCTCGTCCGGCTGGATTCCGAACAGTTCCGCCGCGTGATCATCAACCTCGTGGACAACGCCATCGAAGCGATGAGCGGCGAGCGCGAAGCCGGGCTGGCCCCGGACGAGCCGGGAGAGATCATCGTCGAGACGGCGCTCGACGCCGCCAATCGCGTCGTGCGCGTGCGCGTCGTGGACAACGGTCCCGGCCTGCCCGGTGGCGACCGGAGCCAGCTGTTCATGCCGTATTATTCGACCAAGGGCCGCGGCAGCGGGCTCGGCCTCGCCATCGTCCGCCGCATCGTCGCCGAGCACGGCGGCAGCATCGAGGCCGGCGACAACGTCCCGCGCGGAACCTGCTTCACCATCGAGGTGCCGGTGTGACCAGGACCAGTCGACGCATGTACGAGATGACCAGGTACGCAGTGACCAGGTGCCGAAAGCCCGCCACGCAATGCGATGTGACCAGCGATTTCGTCCGCAGGTAGCGGCGCGGCTTCAGTCCTGCGTCATTCGGTCACTGGTCGTTAGTAGCTGACAAGGATCCATGAAAGCTTCCGTCCTCATCGTCGATGACGAGGCGGGCGTCCGCTCCTCACTGTCGGGTGTCCTGCGGGACGAAGGCTACGAGGTCGAGGCGGTCCCGAGCGGCGAGGCCTGCCTCAGCCTGCTGTCCAGGCGGCCCTTCGACGTCATTCTCCTCGACGTGTGGCTGCCCGGCATCGACGGCCTGACGACCTTGTCCCGCCTGCGTGAGCGCCGCGTGGATGTCGAGGTCATCGTCATCTCCGGCCATGGCAACATCGAGTCGGCGGTGCGGGCGATCAAGATGGGCGCGTTCGACTTCGTCGAGAAGCCGCTGGCCCTCGAGAAGACGATTCTCGTCGTCCGCAACGCGCTGCGGCAGCGCCAGCTCGAAGCGGAGAACCGCGCGCTTCGCGCGCACGTGGATCGGCGGCTCGTCATGGTGGGGGAGAGCCACGCCATCCGCCAGCTCCGCGAGCAGATTGCCATGGCGGCGCCCACCAACGGGCGCGTGCTGATCTACGGCGAGAACGGCACGGGCAAGGAGCTCGTCGCCCGGAGCGTGCATGCCCTGAGCCGTCGGCGGGCGGGGCCCTTCATCGAAGTCAATTGCGCCGCGATCCCCGAGGAGCTCATCGAGAGCGAGCTGTTCGGGCATGTGAAGGGCGCTTTTACCGGCGCCGTCAGCGACCGGCGCGGCCGCTTCGAGGCCGCCGACGGCGGCACGATCTTCCTCGACGAGATCGCGGACATGAGCCTGAAGACGCAGGCCAAAGTGCTGCGCGTGCTGCAGGAGCAGGTCGTTGATCCGGTGGGGGGCACCTCCAGCGTGCAGGTGGACGTGCGCGTGCTCGCCGCCACCAACAAGGACCTGCTCGCCGAGATTCGCGCCGGACGATTCCGCGAGGACCTGTATTTCCGCCTCAGCGTCATCCCGGTGTTCGTGCCGCCCCTGCGCGAACGCGACGAGGACGTGCCGCGCCTGGCGGAGCATTTCATGGCCGAGATCGCGCGCGAGTACGGCCGCCGGCCGAAGACCTTCGATGGGGGGGCGGTCGCCGCGCTGCGCCGCTACGCATGGCCCGGCAACGTGCGCGAGCTGCGGAATCTCATCGAGCGCCTGCTGATCATGGTGTCGGGCGATGTCATTGGCGCGCAGCACCTGTCGTTTCCCGACGGTGACAGCCCGACCGCGTCGGATCTGTACGCCTCGGACGGCGAGGTCCTGCCGCTGCACGACGCGCGTGAGCGGTTCGAGCGCGACTACATCCTGCGGACGCTCGCGGCGCAGCACGGCAACATCTCGCGCACGGCCGACGTCCTCGGCGTCGAGCGGAGCAATCTCTACCGGAAGATGCGTGCCTTCGGCATTGCGCCCTCGCGACGCGGGAGCGATGCGAGCCCCGCCGAGCCCGCCGAGAGCTCCGACGGCGCGCTCGGCCGCGACGACCCCGGGCCTGCTTCCAGGCCATAGTCCGACCGCGGGTCCGAAGCCAACGGCGTAGGCGGTCAGCCCGGCCAACGCGGGCCCGGGCAGGCCTAGAGGCCTGCGCCACATCACCAGCACACGTGAGCTTCGGCGTAGTGTCCGGCTTTTTAGCCGGACCCTCCGGAGAGCGTAGTGTCCGGCTTCAGCCGGACCCCGCCAGCCCGTGTGCCGCCAGCCGGTCCTCGAGCACCTGGTGCCCGTGGCACTCTCCGAGCCAGGGCACCTGTCCCGCGACCTCGTCGAGCGCGTCGCGGGGGACCAGGCCGATGATCTCGCTCTCCTCGATCGAGGTCCCGCGAGCGCGGGCCGCGGCATCGACGGCGGCGAACACCCGCGACATCGAGGTCGTGCGGTAGTCGGTGAGATTCATCGACACCTGAACCAGCCCGCGCGTGACGAGAGGGACACCCATCGCCTTGACGTGAGGCAGGCCGCCGTTGCTCGCCCGGATGAGGCGTGCGATCTCGCGCGCCACGGCTACCTCGTCACTCGCAAGATTCAGATTCCAGGCGACTAGCGGACCGCGGGCCCCGACGATCGTGGCCCCTGCCGTCGGGTGCGGGACCGGCGGGCCGAAGTCGGGCTGACCGCCGGCGCTGGCCATGCGCGCCGCCAGCTGCTCGAACCCGCCGCGACGGACGAGCTCGAGCCGCTGCCGGTCGGGCTGCCGCGCCGCGGCTTCGTAGAGGAACGTCGGGAGCTGCAATTCGCGCCCGAGCTGTTCGGCCACCGCTCGAGCCAGCGTGATGGCGCGCGGCGCCGGCGTGTCGCCAAGCGCCACGAACGGCACGACATCGACTGCGCCGACGCGCGGGTGCACCCCGGCATGCCGCCGGAGATCGATGCGCGCCACGGCCTCGGCCGCCAGCCGCATGATGGCGCGGGCGACGCCGTCCGAGGTTCCGGCGATCGTGAAGACCGCGCGGTGGTGCGACCAGTCTGCCGTGCGATCGAGCAGCACGACGTCGGGCCCGGCGCTCGCCACCTCGTCCGCCAGCCGATCCAGAACGTCCGCGCGACGCCCTTCGCTGACGTTCGGGATCGATTCGATGAGGTCCATCTCGCCCTATCTTGGCACCGCTGACGCCGCCGCTTCACCCTCGCCGGCCCCGCTCACGCTTGCGCGCCATGACCGACCTCTCCGATAATCCACCCGGACCGCGCATGTCCGCTGCCGACGAGCCCCGCCACCCCCACACCCCGACGCCGCGCGAGCGCAGTCCGCTCGTCGATCGCCTCCTGATGTCCGGGCTCGACGAATACTTTGCGGGGCGGTACGAACGCGCCATCCAGGTGTGGTCACGGGTGTTCTTCATCGACCGCGGCCACGCGCGGGCCCGCGCCTATATCGATCGAGCGCGCACGGCGATGGCGGAGTCCCAGCGCGAAGCCGAGGCCTGCGGTGGGGCGCCCGACGCGGAGCTCGAAGTTCGCAGCCTCATCGGGACGATCGGTCCGGAGCCCGCGCGGTCATCCGCGCCCGACTCGCGTCCCCCGATTCACGGTGCTCTCGCCGCCATGCCGCGACGTGCGGAGGCCATGACGCGGCCGCCGACGCCACCCGTGGTCCCGGTCCGCCGAGGCGCCAAACGAGGGCGAGTGGCGCACGCGCTGCTGGTGCTCGCCGCCGGAGTGCTGCTGTTCGGAGCGGGATACACCGTCGCGGCGCGGGATCGACTGGCCCGATGGTGGCAGGCGTCTGGCGATGGTCCACGCTCGTCGCTCACCGGAACCCTCGGCGTGGGCTCGAGCGAGGACGTTCTGGGACGGGTCCGGCAGTTGCTCGATCGCGGTCTGTTCGACGAGGCGCTCAAGACGCTTTCCACCATCGCCGCCGACGATCCACGCTGGCCCGAGGCGAATGTTCTGCGGGAAAAGGTACGGCAGGCCGTTGCGACGGGCGCGGTGCCTGCGGCGCCGCGGCCCGTCCTGGGACGCTCCGGATTCGAATCGCGATGAGATGTCCGAAGTGCCAGTATCTCGGGTTCGACGGACACACGCGGTGCCGTAACTGCGGCTACGACCTGTCGCTCTCGTCCACCGCTGACGTCGCGCCGCCCGGCCCCCCCGCTCCGGGTCCGCCGGCTCCAGTCACGCCGGTTCCCGATCTGCCGCTTCGCAGCGAACCCTCGGCGCGCGAACAGGCTCGCGCGGCCATCAGGCAGCGCGCCTCCGGGGCGGCCGCCGCGCCGGTGCGCGAAGCCTTCGACCTGCCACTCTTCGCGGCGCCCGGTGCCGAGGATGTGCCCGTCGCGCCTCCGCCGCCGGCCGCGCGGCCGCCGCTGGCCGTTCGACGACCCGTCGGCGACACGCCACGGCCGTGGGCGGCCGAGCCCACCACCAACCCGGCAGACGAGCCGAGACTCGAGCTCGACCTGTCCCCGCCAGAAGCCGAAGCGCTCCCTCCTGAGCTCGATGTCGTACCCGAACCCCTGCCGGTCGAGCTCGACGTCCCGGAGATCCGTGCGCCCGAGCGAGAGGCGATCGAACCCGAACGCCCGATATCCGGGCTCCCGGAGCCTTCCGTGCCGTCGGACGACGCCGTCCGCGAGCCCGATGGCATCATCGGGTTACGAGTGATGGCGGGTCTCGTGGACGGGCTCGTCCTGGCGGCGATTGCCGCGCTGGTCATCGTCAGCACCCTGCGCGTAGTCGGCCTGCCCATGACCGCGGTGAATCGCCTGCCCATCGGACCATTGGCCGTCTTTCTGACGTTGCTCGGCGTCGGGTACCTGGCGATGTGCACCGGGCTGTCGGGACAGACGGCGGGGAAAGCGCTGTGCGGGCTGCAGGTCGTGGAAGTTGGCGGAAGGCCCGTCACCTTCGGTGCCGCCATCGTGCGCGCCGTGCTGCAGCTGCTCACCGTGCCGCTGCTTGGACTGGGATTCCTTCCCGCTGCACTCTCCACGGATCGCCGCGCGCTCTACGATCGGCTCACGAACACCGAGGTGATCCGGACGCGGAGGTAGACGCGCGGACGCGTTTGCCGGGACTGCGCCGGTCGACCACGTGGGCGGTGCCGCACCCGGCGCAGCGTGCGCCGGGCCTCGGGCGCGCTGACGTTCCGACCAGAGACCTCATGCCGCGTCTAGCCCTGGCCATCGCCACTGCGTGCGGGATCGGTCTCATCCCGTTCGCGCCCGGCACGTTCGGGTCCGTGCCGGGCCTGCTGATCGGCGTCCTGGCCCGCCGCCTCGGTGGTGGCGGCGGCGAGCTCGCGGCGATCGCCGCGCTGACACTCGCAGGCATCTGGGCCTCGGGCGTCGCCGAACGCCACTACGGGCGAAACGATCCGGGCATGGTCGTCATCGACGAAGTCGCGGGCATGATGGTGACGATCGCATTGCTCCCGCTCAGCCCGATCGGGCTCGTGGTCGCGTTTCTCGTGTTCCGCGCCTGCGACATCGTGAAGCCGTACCCGGCGGACCGCTTCGAGCGCCTGCCGGGGGGCCTGGGCGTGATGGGCGATGACCTGATGGCTGGCCTCTGGGCGCACGTCATCGTGCGGACGCTGGCGTGGCTGCTCCCGCACTGGATGCTGACATGACGATCGCGCGTCCTCCGCTGCTCATCGCCGAGATCATCGCGGTCGGCAGCGAGCTGCTGGTACCGCCGCGCCTCGACACCAATTCGCTCGCGATCACCACGCAGCTCAGCGAGATCGGCATCGCCGTGCATGCGAAGGCCATCGTCGGCGATCGCGTGGCCGATGTGTCGCGGCTGATCGCGGCTGCTCTGAGCCGGTGCGACCTCCTCGTCATCACTGGCGGGCTGGGACCGACCGATGACGATGTGACGCGGGAGGCGGCGGCGAAGGTGCTCGGCCTGACGCTGATCGAGGACGCCGCCATCGTCGAGAACCTCCGTGTGCGCTTCGCGAATCGCGGCTACAGCACGATGCCGGAGATCAACCGCCGGCAGGCAATGGTGCCGATCGGGGCCACGGTCATCGACAATCCCAACGGCAGCGCGCCGGGCTTGTGGATCGAGCGCGGCGACCAGGTGGTCATCCTGCTGCCGGGCCCGCCGCGCGAGCTCGAGCCGATGCTGCGGTCGCTGGTGGCCGGACCGCTGGCACTGCGGGCGGCGCCCTCGCGCGTCTTCACCCGCGCCGTGTTCATCACCGGCCTGACCGAGTCGCACGCCGAGGAGATGCTGCAGCCTCTGTATCGTGCGTGGCTGGCGGCGGAGGTCCCTGTCGACGCGACCATTCTCGCGACCGCCGGACAGCTCGAGCTCCACCTCTCTGCGCGCGCCGACGAACACCAGGCGCAGGCAGCGCTCGCCAGCTCGGTCGCCGACGTGCGGCGGGTCGTTGGTCCGTACATCATCAGCGACGACGGCCGCCCGCTCGAAGAAGTCGTCGGCGGGTTGCTTGCGGCCCGCGGATGGCGCATCGCGCTGGCCGAGTCCTGCACCGGAGGGCTCGCGACGTCGCGCCTGACCGACGTGGCCGGCAGCTCTGCGTGGGTGGAGCGGTCGGTCGTCGCGTACAGCAATGAGGCCAAGACTTCACTGCTGGGGGTGTCCGAGGCCCTGCTGGCCGAGCATGGGGCGGTCAGCGAACCCGTGGCCATCGCGATGGCCGAGGGCGTGCGCCGCCTCGCGGGCGTGGATGTCGGGGTCGGGATCACAGGCATTGCGGGGCCGACGGGCGGATCGGAGGCCAAGCCCGTCGGTACAGTTTCGATGGCGGTGGTAGCTGGCGTGACCCGCGCGCGGACGGTGCGCTATCCCGGCGGCCGGACGCAGGTGAAGTTTCATGCGTCGCAGGGCGCGCTCGATCTCCTCCGTCGCGTGCTGATGTCCGAGGCTGGCGCGGCGACGTCGCCTGGCGCGGCGACGTGAGATGGCGGGTCAGGTCGCAATCCTGCTCGGCGCGTACCTCATCGGGGCCACGCCCTTCGCCTACCTGCTGGCGCGGCATGTCGGACAGGTGGACGTCCGCCGCACCGGGAGCGGCAACGTAGGCGCGGCCAACGTCTGGCGATCGGCGGGCCCTCTGCTGGGCACGCTCGTCGGCTTGCTCGACGCGGTCAAGGGGGCGGCGGCAGTGATCCTGGCGCAGCGGGCTGGAGCGGAGGAGGCGATGGCTGCGGCCGCAGGCGTCTGCGCCGTCGTGGGCCACATTGCGCCGGTGTGGCTGGGGTTTCACGGCGGGAAGGGCGTGGCCACGGCCGCTGGAGTGCTTGCGATCCTCGCGCCACGCCCGCTCCTGGCCGCGCTGATTGTGTTCGCCGCTACGCTGTGGCGCGGCCGCTACGTGTCGCTCGCCTCCATGGCCGCGAGCGTGACGAGCGTCGTCGCGGCGATCATGCTGCGGGAAGCGCCCGCGGTGGTGCTGGCCTCGGCGCTGCTGTGCGGGCTGATCGTGTTCCGGCATCGTGACAACCTCGCGCGGCTTCGCGCCGGGACCGAATTGAAGGGCGCATTCCACAAGGCGCGCGGCACTCGGGAGGAACGCGTGCGAGGCGGCAGGTGAGCGGGTGCAGACCATAGCCATCCTGGGGGCTGGGAGTTGGGGCACCGCCCTCGCCGTGCACCTCGCGCGCACCGGTCACGACGTCAGACTCTGGGGCCGCGACGCGACGCTCATGGGGCGGCTGGCCACCGATCGAGAGAACCCGTTCTACTTGCCCGGAATCGCCCTCGACGCGGCGATACGCCCGACCGCGTCGCTCGGCGGCGCACTCGATGGCGCATCGCTCGTCGTCGTGGCGATTCCGTCGCACGGGCTGCGTCCGGTACTGCACCAGGCTCTCGGACACATCGCTTTCGCGGTGCCAATCGTCAGCACGGTCAAGGGCATCGAGCATGGAACGTGGTTCCGGATGTCCGAGGTCATCGCCGATGAGTCCGGGCCCGGGCGTCCCGTGGTCGTTCTGTCCGGCCCTACCTTTGCGATCGAAGTGGCCCACGGCCTGCCGGCCGCGGTCACCCTTGCATCGTCGGACGGCAAGGCCGTCGGCCTGGTCCAGGAGGAGTTCCGCAGTCCGGCGATCCGGTTGTATGCGACCGACGATGTCGTCGGCGTGGAGGTGGGGGGCGCGCTCAAGAACGTCATTGCGATAGCGGCGGGGGTGGTCGAGAGTCTCGGCCTCGGGGCGAATGCAACGGCGGCACTCGTCACCCGCGGGCTGGCCGAGATTTCGCGGCTCGCCATCGCCATGGGCGGCCGCCGTGAGACGCTGGCGGGGCTGAGCGGGCTGGGCGATCTCGTGCTGACGTGTACGGGTCGCCTGAGCCGGAATCGGCAACTGGGCGTCGCGCTCGGCGCCGGCCGGCCACTCGAGGACATCGTCGGCAGCACGCGGATGGTCGCCGAAGGCGTGCGAACGGCGCGCGCCGCGCTTGCCCTCGGCGAGCAGCATGGTGTCGAGTTGCCGATCATCCGGCAGATGCACCAGGTCATCGAAGGCCAGCGGAGCCCGCGGGCGGCGCTCGCCGAGCTGATGCTGCGGCCGCAACGGACCGAGGGCTGACGGGGACGGAGTGTTTTCCACCGGGCCGACGTGGCCGCGGTTGAAGTGGCCAACGTGAAAGGGACTCCCGTCCCTGAAGGAGCAAACGTGAGGCAGACGACTTCTCGCAGGGACTTCATGCGGATCGGCGCGGCCGCGGCTGGCGTCGTTGCCGCGTCGCCGGCGTCCGCCGCGAACCGTGCGGTCACGCCCGACGCGCTGGATCAGGCATTCACGGCTCCTGTCCTCCGGCGGCAGCTGTGGACGTCGCCGGTGACGATTGCCACGATTGAGCTCCTCAAAGGGCGCGGCGACTTCCTCGTGCGCGTCCGTTCCAAGGATGGCGCCGAGGGGCTCGCCGCGGGACATCCGAGCGTGCTCGAGACGACCTGGCCGATCCTGACGAAGCGCGTCGCGCCGTTCTTCATCGGCAAGGATGCGCGTGACCTCGAATCGCTCGTGGACGGCGTGTACCTGGAGGACTCGAACTACAAGTGGCAGGGCCTGGCATTCTGGGTGCCGGTCGCGAGCGTCGAGATCGCCATCCTCGATCTGCTCGGCAAAGTCGCCGGCAAGCCGCTGGGCGAGCTCCTCGGCACGGTGACGCGGCGCGATGTGGCCGTGTATCGTGCCAGCGGCAACCGGGGCAACTCGCCCGAGGCGGAGATGGCGTATCTGGCGCGCCTCGTCGAGGAAACCGGCGCCCGGGCGATCAAGTTCCGCCTCGGCGCACGCATGCGCTTCGACGACGACTCGACCCGCCGCGATCTGGCGCTGATCGCGCTGACGCGGAAGACGTTTGGCGACGGGATGACGATCTACGCCGACGCCAACGGATCGTACGACATCCCGACGGCGGTGCGCATCGGGCGGATCATGCACGATCACCGGCTCGCGTTCCTCGAGGAACCGGTCCCGTTCGATTTCTACGACGAGACCAGGCAGATCGCCGATGCGCTCCCCATCCCCGTCGCCGGCGGGGAGCAGGAGAGCAGCCTCCGCCGCTTCCGCTGGATGATCGAGCACAAGGGTGTCGATGTCGTGCAGCCTGATCTGCTGTACTTCGGGGGCTTCGTCCAGATCGATCCGTGTGGCGCGGATGGCAGCCTCCGCCGGCATCCCGTGCACGCCGCACATGTCCGGCGGCGGCCTTGGCTACCTGTACGTGGCGCACTTCGCGTCGTGCGTGCCCAACGCCGGGCCGTATCAGGAGTTCAAGGGCACCGACGACGCGCTGCCCGTCGCCTCGGAGACCTCACCGCTCCGGAGCGAGGGTGGTGTCCTGAAGGTGCCGGCGGGCCCGGGCCTCGGCGTGACGATCGATCCCGCGTACGTGAAGCAGGCCGTGCTCGTCGCGTGAGGCCGGCGGTGGCGAAGGGGCCGGTCGGGCGCCCGCACAGCCTGCCGGCGCCCTTGATATGATTCGACCGTGGGTCTGTTTTCCCGCCTCAAGAGCAGCCTGGAACGTACCAAGCAGCAGCTCTTTCAGCGATTCGAGGACGTGGTTCAGCAGGCGGATGCGCCTGCCGCGCGCACCAGGGCGGTGTCGGTGGACACCCTCGAGGCGCTGGAAGAAGTGCTCATCATGGCCGACGTCGGCGTCGGTGCGACGAGCGAGATCGTCAAGGCGGTCGGCCGCCGGGTACGGCACGGCGAGAGCCTGCGCGACCTGGTGAAGACCGAGATCAAGGGCGTCCTCGCACGTGCCAACGGCACGCCGCCGGTCGCGGTTCCGCCGACCGTCGTGATGATCGTGGGGGTGAACGGCACCGGCAAGACGACGACCGTGGGGAAGCTCGCCAACTATTTCAAGACCCTGGGCCGGACGCCGCTGGTCTGCGCGGCGGATACCTTCCGCGCAGCCGCAGTCGAACAACTCGAAGTCTGGGCCGGGCGTGCGGGTGTCGACATGGTGCGCGCGCACAGCGGATCCGACCCGGCCGCCGTCGTTTTCGACGCCATCCAGGCCGGGCGCGCGCGCGGCCGCGATCCGATCCTCATCGACACGGCGGGGCGCCTCCACACACGCACCAACCTGATGGGAGAGCTCGACAAGATCCGGCGCGTGGCCGCACGCGAGATCCCGGGGGCGCCGCACGAGACGCTGCTCGTGCTGGATGCCACCGTCGGCCAGAACGGCGTCACTCAGGCGCGCGAGTTCACCGCCGTGGCGGGTGTGACCGGCGTGGTCCTCACCAAGCTCGATGGCACCGCCAAGGGCGGCGTCGCCATCGCCATCGCCCACGATCTGGGCATCCCGATCCGCTATGTGGGGACCGGCGAAACCATCGAGGACCTGGTGCCGTTCTCCGCCGACGAATACGTGGACGCCCTGTTCGAGGAGAAGTGGTAGACGCGGATCTGGCGCTCATGCGGAGGGCATTCGCCATCGCCGAGCGCGGCCGTGGGTGCACGAGCCCGAATCCCATGGTCGGCGCCGTCATCGTGTCGGGCGAGGGCGCGATCGTCGGCGAGGGTCATCACGAGCGTGCCGGCGGGCCGCACGCGGAGATTCGGGCGCTGGCGGCCGCCGGCGCGCGCGCCCGCGGCGCGACGCTCTATTGTTCACTCGAGCCGTGCTGTCACACCGGGCGCACGGGACCCTGCAGCGTCGCCATCGTCGACGCCGGCATTGCCCGCGTCGTCGCCGCGGTTGGCGATCCGAACCCGCTGGTCTCCGGCGGCGGTGTCGCCTACCTGAGGGCGCACGGGGTGGACGTGCGGATCGGCGTGCTCGCTGACGAGGCCACCCGACTGAACGAGGTGTTCTTCACACACGTGCGCGACCGGCGACCGTTCGTCACTGTGAAAGTGGCGATGAGCCTGGATGGCCGCATTGCCGCACGACCGGGTGCGCGTACGGCGATCTCGGGTCCTGCGGCCCTGCGGCACGCGCAGCGGGTACGTGCCGAAGTGGATGCCATCGGCGTGGGATCCGAAACCGCCCTGGTCGACGACCCCGAGCTCACCGCGCGCGAGGTCTATCGCGAGCGACCACTGGTGCGCGTGGTCTTCGACACGCGGCTGCGGATGTCTCCTCAGGCCCGTCTCCTGTCAACCCTCGATGCCGGGCCGGTCCTCGTGGTGACCACCGAGGCGGCGTGCGCCGCGGCCAGCGACCGCGCCGCCGCGCTGCGCGATGCGGGAGCCCGGCTGCTGGTGCAACGCACGCGCGACCTCCGGACCACGTTCGAGGCGCTCGGCCGCGAGGGCATCACGTCGCTGCTGATCGAAGGCGGTGCCCGTCTGCACGGCGCCGTCTGGGCGGACGGGCTCGCGGACCGGGTCCGGTGTTACGTCGCCATGGCGCCTCTCGGCGCGGCGGGCGTGCCGTGGGTCGAGCCGAGAGCATGCGCGCTCGCGGGCCTTCATCACCTGCGCATCGATCCCCTCGACGATCGCGACGTCCTGATCGAAGGCGATGTTCACCGGACTCATTGAAGCGGTCGGCCGCGTGCGAGCCGTGGTCCCGCTGATCGAGGGCGTGCGGCTCGAGATCGAGACCAGTCTCGCGCCGGAGCTTGCCGTGGGCGACAGCCTGGCCACGAGCGGCGTCTGCCTGACCGTGGTCGCGATCGACGCGGCTGGCGTGCGGCGTGGACGTGTCGCCGGAGACGCTGCGCGTGTCGTCCCTCGGCCGGCTCGTTCCCGGATCGGGCGTCAACCTCGAGCGGCCGCTGCGCGCCGACGGCCGCCTGGGCGGCCACCTGGTTCAGGGACATGTCGATGCGACCGGGACCCTCGAAGCCGTCGTGCCCGAGGGCGAGTTCCGCCGCATTCGCGTGGCATTCCCGCCCGATCTCGGCAAGTTCTTCATTCCCAAGGGCTCTGTGGCGGTCGATGGCATCAGCCTGACGATTGCCGCGTTGCACGGGTGCAGCTTCGACGTTCAAATCGTGCCCCACACCTGGGCCCACACGACGCTGCCCGAGCGCCGGCCGGGGGAGCCCGTGAACCTGGAGTGCGATCTCGTAGGAAAATACGTAGTCAGAGTGGCCGAGCTGCACGGCAGCGTGCCGTCCATCCCGGCCATGGAGCCCGACCCATGACCCGACTCCGCATTGCCAGGAGCACTCCGCGCCGCCCGCGCGGCGCCTTCTCGACCATCGAGGACGCCGTCGCGGCGATGCGCGAGGGGCGGCTGATCGTGGTCGTTGACGATGAGGATCGCGAGAACGAGGGCGATCTGACGCTGGCCGCCGAGAAAGTGACGCCGGAGGCGATCAACTTCATGATCACCCACGGGCGGGGGCTGGTCTGCCTGGCGCTGACCGCCGCACGGCTCGACGAGCTCGAGATCCCGCTCGTCGTTGCCGACAACTCGTCACGGCGCGGGACGCCGATGTGCGTGTCCATCGACGCGAAGGACGTGACGACGGGGGTGTCGGCGCCCGAGCGGGCGCAGACGATCACGGGCCGTGCTCGATCCGGCGACCAGGCCGCGCGATCTCATGCGGCCGGGGCACGTGATTCCGCTGCGGGCGCGTGACGGCGGAGTTCTCGTGCGGTCGGGACACACCGAAGCCTCGGTCGATCTCGCACGCATTGCCGGGTTGAACCCGGCCGGCGTGATCTGCGAGGTGATCCGCAAGGACGGCACGATGGCGCGGGTGCCCGATCTGCAGACGTTCGCGCGGCGGCACGATCTGCCCATCGTGACGATTGCCGAGCTGATTCGCTACCGGATGCGCACCGAGCGCTTCGTGCGCAAGGTCGCGACCGCCCGGCTGCCCACCGACCACGGCGAGTTCATCGTGCACGCCTACGAGAGCCCGCTCGACCGCGAGACGCACGTCGCGCTCGTGCGGGGCGAGATTGGCGACGGCGAGCGGCTCATGGTGCGGGTCCATTCGAAATGCCTCACCGGCGACGTGTTCCATTCCGCGCGCTGCGACTGCGGCGGCCAGCTCCACGCCGCGATGGAGCGCATCGCGAGCGAGGGGCGCGGCGTGCTGCTGTATCTCAACCAGGAAGGCCGCGGCATCGGCCTCGCGAACAAGATTCGCGCCTACGAGCTTCAGGACCAGGGGCTCGACACCGTCGAGGCGAATGAGAAGCTGGGGTTCAAGCCCGATCAGCGCGACTACGGGATCGGCGCGCAGATTCTCAGGGACCTCGGGGTCCGATCCATGCGACTGCTCACCAACAACCCCCGGAAGTTCATCGGCCTCGAGGGCTACGGCCTCTCGGTGGCCGAGTCACTGCCGATCGAGATGGTCCCCTCGGAGCACACCCGCGGCTACCTCAAGGTCAAAAAGGAGAAGCTCGGACATCGTTTGAAGTCTGTCTAGAGCCGCCTCGTGCCGTGGGCCTCGAGCCCCTGAGCCCTGAGCCTTCAGCCCTGCCCTCCATTGACCGCCCGCCGAGGCTCCTGCTAGGATAACCGTTTGCATGTGTGGCAATTAGCGCCCTAGTCGGGGCGCTGGCGGCACAGGCAACCGATTGAGGACACCCGCTGGCAAGACCGGCGGCGGTGTCCGTCGTCTCCAGCGCCCATGTTCGAATCGCTCAGCGAACGCCTGCAGGACGTCTTCCGCCAGATCCGTGGCGAGGCCCGCCTGACCGAAGAGACGGTCGAGGTCGCCCTCCGCGAGATCCGCATGGCGCTCCTCGAGGCCGACGTCAACTTCAAGGTCGTCAAGGCCTTCATCGACAAGGTCCGGGATCGGGCCGTCGATCAGGAGGTCCTGCGCAGCCTGACGCCGGCGCAGCACGTCGTGCGCATCGTGCGCGACGAGATGCTGGCGCTGTTCGGCGATCATCAGGGCGGTCTTCCGGATTCGAACGCCGCGCCGCGCGTCATCCTCCTGCTCGGCCTGCAGGGATCGGGCAAGACCACGACCAGCGCCAAGCTCGCGCGCCTGCTGACGCGCGAAGGCCGGCATCCGATCCTGGTGTCCACCGACGTGCGGCGTCCGGCGGCGATCCAGCAGCTGGCGCTGCTCGCCCAGCAGGTGAAGATCCGCGTCCACGATCCGGCTGGCGATCTCGATCCGGTCTCGCGGGCCCGGGGCGCGCTGAGTGCCGCCCGCTCGCTCGGCTTCGACACGGTCATCGTCGATACCGCCGGCCGTCTGCACATCGACGATGACCTGATGGTGGAGCTCGAGGCGATCAAGGCCGCCGTCGGCCCGACCGACCTGCTGTACGTCGCCGATGCCATGACCGGGCAGGACGCGATCAAGAGCGCCGGCGAGTTCAACCGCCGCATCGGGATCAGCGGCGTCGTGCTGACGAAGATGGACGGCGACGCGCGCGGCGGCGCAGCGCTGTCGGTCATCGGTGTGGTCGGGGTGCCGATTGCCTTTGTCGGCAGTGGCGAGCGGCTCGAGCATCTCGAGGCCTTTCATCCCGATCGCGTCGTGTCGCGCATCCTCGGCATGGGCGACGTCCTGTCGCTCATCGAGAAGGCCGAGCAGGTCGTCGATCAGGACGAGGCGGCCCGGCTCGAAGAGAAGATCCGTCGCGACAGCTTCACGCTCGAGGACTTCCGCGATCAGCTCCGGATGATTCGGAAGATGGGGCCGCTCGAGTCGATCCTGGGCATGCTGCCGGGCATGGGGCAGATCAAGCAGGCCGCTACCGCCGTGGACGACAAGCAGGTCGATCGCATCGAGGCCATCATCAACTCGATGACCCCGGGAGAGCGCCGCAACCACACGATGATCAATGGCAGCCGGCGCAAGCGGATCGCGCGCGGCTGCGGTTCGTCGGTCGAGGACGTGAACCGCCTGCTCAAGCAGTTCGTGCAGATGAAGAAGATGCTGAAGGTCGTGGGAGGCATGTCCGGCGGCGCGGGCCGTGCCGGCATGCGCAAGCGCATGGGCATGCTGCGCTCGATGATGTCCCAGCAGCGATAGATCTGGGCGCGCCGGACCTGAAGGTCCGGCCTACCGAACGTTTTACCGAACGTTCAGCGGTAGGTTTCACCGGTAGGGCGGGGCTTCTACCGAACGTTCAGCGGTAGGTTTCATCGGTAGGGCGGGGCTTCAGCCCCGCCGTGACAGCCCGTAGCCTGAAGCCCGTAGCCCGTAGACCGTAGCCTGAAGACCGAAGACCGACCAGACCGCCAGACCGCCAGACAGGAATCGCACAAATGGTGACAATCCGATTGACTCGTGTGGGCTCGAAGAAGCGCCCGTTTTTCCGTGTGGTCGTCGTCGAAGCCCGATCGGCTCGTGACGGCAGCTTTGTCGAGAGCCTGGGGTTCTACAACCCGCGCCGCTCGCCGGAACTGTTCGAGCTGAATCGCGATCGGTTTGCGCACTGGGTGGGCAAGGGCGCCCAGCCGTCGCACACGCTGCGCACGCTGGTGGCGCGGCACCCGGCGGCGCCGGCGCCGGCGGCAGTCGAGACGGCGGCCTCGTGAGCGGGATCGCGCCCAATCTCGTCGAGCTCGTGGCCACGATCGGCCGCACGCTCGCCGACGAGCCCGAGCACGTGCGCGTCACCGAGGCGCAGCATCGGGGCGTAACGGTCGTCGAGCTGTTCATGGCGCCGGGCGACATCGGGCGGGTGATCGGGCGCCAGGGACGTACGGCGCAGGCCGTTCGGACGCTCGTGGCCCTCGCGGCCGAGCGCGCCGGGATCAAGGCGCAGGTCGAGTTCCGTGAGGCGCGAGGCTGACGTGGCGGGTGCGATGCCCTCGCCGACGACGGCCGACGACCTCGTGCTGGTCGGGATTGTCGCCCGCCCGCATGGTCTGCAGGGGGAGGTCGCCATCGACCCGCACACCGACTTCGCCGACGAGCGGTTCGCCCCCGGGGCGGTGCTGCTCGCGGGTCGCCCCGATCGCCTGGCAACCTCGCGGCCGGAGACGCTGCGCGTCGCCAGCTGCCGTGTCCATCAGGGCCGGCCGCTCGTCCGCTTCGAGGGCCGCGACACGATCGAGGCCGCGGAATCGCTGCGCGGGATGGCGCTCTGGATCCGCGAGGTCGAGCGCGTCCCGCTCGAGCCCGGCCGCTTCTATCACTCGGAGCTGACGGGCTGCCGGGTCGAGACGCGGAGCGGGGCGGTCGTGGGGGACGTGGTCCGGATCGAGGAAACGGGAGGCTCGGCGCCGCTGCTCGTGGTCGCGGGACGGGCCGGCGAGGTGCTCGTGCCGCTGGCCGAAGACATCTGCACGGCGATCGAGCCCGCCGCGCGCCGCATCGTCATCGAGCCGCCGGAGGGCTTGCTGGAATTGAATGCCGGGAAGAGCTGACGGCTGACCGTCGCTGAGAGCTGATGGCTGAGAGTGCGCGCTGTCAGCCGCCAGCCCATGAAGATCGACATCGTCACCATCTTCCCGGAGCTCGTGGGGCCGCTCTTCCGCGACGGAGTACTGGCGAGGGCGTGCGAGCGTGGCGTCGTGGATGCGGTCGTGCACGATCTGCGCGCCTTCACGACCGACCGGCACCGCGTGGTGGACGACTCGCCGTTCGGCGGCGGGCCGGGCATGGTGCTGAAGCCCGAGCCGTTCTTCCGCGCGGTGCAGCACATCCGCGCGACGCGCGGGCAGCCGGGCGCGATCGTGCTGCCGTCGCCCCAGGGCCGGCGTTTCACGCATGGGGAGGCGGTGCGGCTGAGTGGACTGGGGCACCTGGTGTTCCTGTGCGGACGGTACGAGGGGATCGACGAGCGCGTCGCCGAGGGCCTGGCGACAGAGGAGCTCTCGATCGGCGACTACGTCCTCTCGGGAGGCGAGCTGGCGGCCATGGTGATCGTGGACGCCGTGGCCCGGCAGGTGGACGGTGTGGTGGGTGACGCGCGGTCGGTGAGCGAGGATTCCTTTGCCGGCCCGCTGCTCGACTATCCGCACTACACGCGGCCGGCGGAGTTCGAAGGGCGGCGCGTGCCCGAGGTGCTGGTGTCCGGGCACCATGCCGCGATCGCGCGGTGGCGCCTGCGGGAGTCGCTGCGGCGGACGCTCGATCGACGGGCGGATCTGATCGTGCGCGACGAGCTCGACGCGGAGACGCGCGGCGTGCTGGACGAGTTGCTGAGCGAACGGGATCGAAGGGAGCAGGAATCATGAACGTGATCGACAGCGTGGAGAAGGCGCAACTCGTGGACCGGCCCGCCATGAAGTCTGGCGACACCGTGCGAGTGCACGTGAAGGTGCGCGAAGGTGACAAGGAGCGCATCCAGGTCTTCGAAGGCATGGTGATCGGGATGCACCGCGGCGGCCTGCGGTCGTCGTTCACCGTGCGCAAGGTTTCCTTCGGCCAGGGCGTCGAGCGGATCTTCCCGCTGCATTCGCCGGTCATCGACAAGGTCGAGCTCATCCGATCGGCCCGTGTCCGCCGTGCGAAGCTGTACTTCCTCCGCGAGCTGAAGGGGAAGGCGGCGCGCATGAAGGAGCAGAAGCGCTCGGCCTGATCCGCCGCGGGGACAGCTCAGGGGCAGGCGGATGCCGCCACGAGCGACGCGCTCGGTCGAAAACCTGCTGCGCCGGCTGGGGTTTGCGCGCGTGGCCGGCATGGACGAGGTTGGCCGGGGGTGCCTGGCGGGTCCGGTCGCCGTGGGTCTGGTCGTGCTCAAGCCCGACCGCTACATCCAGGGCTTGCGCGACTCGAAGCTGCTCTCCGCGCTCCAGCGCGATCGGCTCTATGACGTGATCGTCCGGCACGCGGCGGCCTGGGCCGTCGGTTTCGCCGAGCCGGCCGAAATCGACGTCCTGAACATCCACCGTGCGTCGCTCGCGACGATGCGGCGAACGCTGCTGGCGCTCGATCCGCTGCCCGACATTGTCATCGTGGACGGATTCCGCATCCCCGACCTGCCGCTGCCGCAGAGGGCCATCGTGGGGGGCGATCGGCGGTGTGCGGCGATCGCCGCGGCCTCGATTGTCGCCAAGGTGACCCGCGACCGATTCATGGAGGGGCTGCACCGTGCCGATCCCCGCTACGGGTTCGACCGGCACAAAGGCTACGCGACGCCGGAGCATCTGGAGGCCGTCACCCGCTTCGGGTATTCCCCGGTGCACCGGCGTTCCTTTCGACCCCCAACACTGTTTGATACCATCGGCTGACCGACGTCGGTTCGGAAATTGGGGCAGGGTCAAGGAGTGACGCGCGCCAAACGGCCTGTCCCGGCCACCCCTCTGCCGTGATCCGCCGACTGCTGCTCATCGCCTATCTGGTCGAAGCCGGGTTGCTCCTGTGCATCGGTCCCTGGTCGGCGCTCTGGGATCGCAACCTGTTCGTCCAGGCGTCGGACGGCTGGCTGCAGGAGTTCGCGCGGTCGGGCCTGGCGCGCGGCGCCGTCTCGGGCGTCGGCGTGCTCTGCGTCGCCGCTGGCATCGCCGAGATCGCGATGCTCGTCGGCCGCCGGTCTCCGGGACCGACCTCTTCGTGATCGAGCGCCGCCCGCTCGTCTGCCTCGTCACCGATCGCAGCCGGCTGAGAGTGCTGGGCGAGCGCGCCGGGCAAGCGGCGGCCCCGTGGGACCCGCTCGTCGATCTGCTCGGCCTCGCCGCCGACGCCGGCATCGACCTGCTGCAGGTGCGCGAGCCCGACCTGTCGTCCCGGGATCTGTTGTCGCTGGTGTCGCGCGCGGTGGCCCGGGTCGCCGGCACGCGATCGGCCCTGATCGTGAACGATCGCGCCGACGTCGCGCTTGCCGCAGGTGCGCGGGGCGTCCACCTCAAAGGCGAATCGATGCCCACGGGCCATGTCCGTGCGGTCGTGCCCGACGGGGTGTTGGTCGGCCGATCGGTGCACACGCGGGAAGAGGCCGTGGAGGCTGCAAACGCGGGCGCGGACTATCTGATCTTCGGCACCGTCTTCGAGACGCGGTCGAAGGCCGAGGGCCATCCGGCTGCCGGCCTCGACAGGCTCAGGGCCGTCGTCGAATCGGTGAGCGTTCCCGTGCTGGCGATCGGCGGCGTCACCATCGAGCGGCTGCCGGACGTCGCCGCGACCGGGGCCGCCGGTGTGGCCGCGATTGGCCTGTTCCACGACGTCGCGCGCCTGGCAAATGACGACGAGGGCTCGGCCGCGACGGCCGTGCGTGTCCGTGCGCACCTGGACTCGGTCGTCACCGCGGCGAGCCGCGCATTTGCCTGAACCAGTCGTCGAGCCCAAGTCGTTGACAGGGCTACCTATCGCGGTCCGCTCGCGGATCCAGACCCCTCGGGCCCGCGGCCGCGATTGGGGGGACAGGCCTGGCCAGATGCGCTACATTGGAGCTGAGGCCGCTGATGGCCCCGGAAGGAGCGGGTCACGTGAACCCCAGGCACGTTGGCACCCATCTGCGTGAGGCGCGTGAGCGCCGCGGACTCTCGGTGCAGAAGATCTCGGTTGCCACGCGCATCCCGGTGCACACCCTGGAAGCGCTCGAAGCCGGGACCATTTCGAAGCTGCCGGGCGGTATCTTTTCACGGTCGTTCGTGCGCGCCTACGCGGCGGAGGTCGGCCTCGATCCCGAGGAGGCCGTGCGCGACTTCGTCGAGGAATTCCCGGTGGAGTCGGTCACCTGCGGCAGCCCGCTCGTCCAGGAAGTGGTGCCCGAAGGCACGACCCTCGACCCTGATTTCCGGCCGTGGCCCGGTCTGCTGGTGCTCGGCGCATTCGCGGCGGCCGGGCTCATCGCCACGACGATGGTCATCATGTGGTGGCGTGGGTCGGTGGCCGCATCGGCCGCCGAAGAGGCGCCGGCACCGGTCTCGACGGCGCCGGCCCCGCCGCCGCTGACGACCGCGCCGCCTCCGAATCTCGACGCGCGCTGGCCGGCGGCGCCGGCGCCGGCGCCGGTCGCCGTGGCCGACGGCATCCGCGTCAGCCTCACGCCGGACGGACCGTGCTGGGCGCGCGTGACGGCGGACGGCAGTGAAGTCTTCGAGGGGTTGCTCGACAAGGGCGCAGTCGAAACACACGAGGCGAAGCAGAACCTCGTGCTCACCGTCGGCGATGCCGCGGCGTGCAAGTACACCGTCAACGGTCGCCCGGGGCGAGTGCTGGGCGGCAGCGCCCAGGTCGTCACCGTGAGGATGACCCCCGCCAACGTGCAGACGTTCTGGCCGTAGTCGTCCCCCCGATGAACCCGTTGCTCGACTGCTTTCAGCGCGGCGCCCGCAAGGAGTGACGACGGAGCCGCACCCGCCGCGGGCGTCTGGCCCGGGCGTGCCGCGACCCGCTCAGTTCGGTTTGCGCCGCGGCTTGAACTCGGACCGCATCGCCGCCAGGCCTTCCATGAACACCGTAGCCTTGCCGCGGGTCTCTTCGTCGGGCAGTTGCTTGATCAGGTCGATGGCGCGATCGAAATCCTGTTCGATGCTGCGCGGCGTCGCCTCGAAGTAGAGGCGCCGGATCTCGTCGAGAATCGCCTCCGGCGTCATCGCCGTCGCCCCTTCCGCTGGTTCCGGCGCAAGCGGGCCTTGAAGTCCGCCAAGGGCCGCGCGTTGAGCACGTCGGCCGGCGAGAGCCACGCCCGGCGGGCGGTGGCGATGCCCCAGCGCAGCTGTGCCAGCTCCGTGGTCGAGTGAGCATCGCTCGAGACGAGGATGGGCACGCCCCGATCGCGCGCGCGCCGCGCGTAGACGTCGTTCAGGTCCAGCCGATGGTACTGGCTGTTGATCTCGAGCGCCACACCGTGTCGTGCCGCGGCCTCGATGAGCGCGTCCACGTCCAGCTTGGAGGGCTCGCGCTGCAGAATGCGTCGGCCGGTGGGATGGCCGATCGCATCGACCCACGGGTTCTCGAGCGCGCGCAGCACGCGGGCGGTCATCTCGTCGGCGCTCTGCGCGAAGGCGGAGTGGACCGACGCGACGACGACATCGAGCGCGGCCAGCGTCTCGTCGGCAAGGTCGAGCGAGCCGTCCGGACGGATGTCGCACTCGATGCCGGCGAGGAGCGTGAGGCCGTTCACCTGGCCGTTGATCTTCCGAACCCGCTCGGCGTGCGCCAGCGCCCGCTGATCATCCAGGCCGTTGGCCATGGCCAGCGACTGCGAATGGTCGGTGATCGCGATGTATTCGCGTCCCTGCTCGCGGGCGCTCCGCGCCATCGTCAGGACGTCATGGCGGCCGTCGGATTCCGTCGAATGCATGTGGACGTCGCCGCGCAGATCGGCGAGCGTGACCAGCCTCGGCAGCGTGCCTGCCTCGGCGGCGTCGATCTCTCCCCGCAGCTCGCGGAGCGCGGGGTCGATGAAGGCGAGGCCCAGCGCTGCGTACAGGCCTTCCTCAGTCTCGCCGGCCACCTTGGCGCCGGAGACGATGTCGAAGAGGCCATATTCGTTCAGGGTGAGCCCGCGGTTCAACGCGCGCTGGCGCAAGGCGATGTTGTGCGCTTTCGAGCCCGTGAAGTACTGCAGCGCCGCGCCGCGTGCGTCCGGCGCGACCAGCCGCAGATCGGCCTGGAATCCCTTCCACAGCAGGACGCTCGACTTCGTCTCGCCCTGGCCGAGCACGCGCTCGACCAGCTTGTAGCTGGTGAAGCGCGACATGATCCCGGGGGGCGCGCCGGTCGTGAGGATGTCGATGTCGCCGCACGTCTCGGCGCCGCGCCGCAAGCTGCCGACGATGTCGAAGGTCGCCGTCGGCGCCGCCTCCCGGAGCCAGTCCACGAGCGCTTCGGCGACGCCCGCCGCGTCGCCCATCAGGTGCCGCCCCACGTGCTGCTTGCGCTCCGCGATGGCGGTGATGATGAGCTGTTCCTTCTTGGCGCCCATGCCCTTCAGCTTGCGCAGCGCACCGGCCTGCGCCGCGCGCTCGAGCTCGTCGATCGACGCAATCTTCAGCTCCTGGTAGATCAGGGCGACGGTCTTCGGTCCGACGCCTTGCAGGCGCATCACCTCGAGAATGGTCGGTGGGAACTGCTGGAGCAGTTCCTGATGAAACGCCGCGGTACCCGTGGCCGCGATCTCCCGGATGCGTCCGGCGAGATCCTTGCCGATGCCGGGGAGCGCGAGGAGCGTCGCGTCGGGAAGGGCATTGATCGGATCAGGACAGTCCGCGACGACCTGGGCACCCGTCCGATACGCGCGCACACGAAACGGATTCTCGCCCTTGAGCTCGAGCAGATCGGCGATCTCGTTGAGGATTCTGGCGACGCCGAGGTTCTCCACGACTGGCGATTATCGAACAGGATTCGGGCCGGCGCGCCGGATTCCTGCGAATGTGGACGTAGTGTCCGGCTTCAGCCGGACCCCCGGTTGAAGGCGGACGCGATAGACGCGCAGCCAGCCGTGGCCCGAATGGGACGTCGTGATAGCGTGCAGCGAGGCGGATGCGCGACGACTCCAACCACGTCCAGCGGATCTACCTGATCCTGCTGCTGCTCCACACGCTGGCGGCTTCGTTCATCTGGGGCATCAACACGCTGTTCCTGCTCGATGCCGGGCTGAGCAACACCCAGGCATTCGCGGCGAACGCCTTCTTCACGGCGGGGCTCGTCGTCTTCGAAGTGCCCACGGGCGTGATCGCGGACATCCGGGGCCGCAGGTTTTCGTACCTGCTCGGCACGGCGACGCTGACGCTGTCAACCATGCTGTATCTCCTCATGTGGCGCCTGTCCGCGCCCTTCTGGGCATGGGCCATCGCGTCATCGTGCCTGGGTCTCGGCTTCACGTTCTTCTCCGGGGCCGTCCAGGCGTGGCTGGTCGATGCGCTCAAGGCCAGCGGTTTCAAAGGGGAGCTCGACGCTGTGTTCGCCAAGGGGGAGATCGTCGAGGGCACGGCGATGCTCGCCGGATCCGTCGTCGGAGGCTTCCTGGCACAGGTGACGAATCTGGGAGTGCCCTACGTCCTCCGCGCGCTCGTCCTCGCGCTGACATTCGGGCTGGCGTTCAGGACGATGCGCGATCTCGGATACAAGCCGACGCGCAGCGACCGTCCGGTTCGCGCGGTGCGAGAGGTGCTGAGCGGCGCCGTTGCCTACGGGCTTCGCAATCCGGCGGTGCGATGGGTGATGCTGGCCAGCGTGTTCACCGACGGCGTGTCGATCTATGCCTTTTACGCCATGCAGCCGTACCTCCTGGAGCTGTATGGCGACCCCAAGGCGTACGGGGTCGCGGGTCTCGCCGCCGCGGTCGTGGGCGGGGCCCAGATCGGGGGTGGACTGCTGGTGCGGCATCTTGCGCACGGCTTTCGCCGGCGCACCTCCGTGCTGCTCGCCGCCGTGGTCGTGAGCGCGGTCGTCCTGGCGTTGATCGGACTCGTGCCGCGGTTCGGGATCGCGATCGCTCTGCTCGTTCTGTGGGGGCTCGTGTTCGCCACCGTGACACCGGTCCGACAGGCGTATGTCAACGGGCTGATTCCCTCGGAGCAGCGCGCGACCATTCTGTCGTTTGATTCGCTGATGGGATCGAGCGGTGGCGTGGTGAGTCAGCCCATCCTCGGCAAGGCCGCTGACGTCTGGGGCTATCCGGCGTCCTACACATGCTGCGCGTTGATTCAGGCCCTGGCGATACCTTTCATGCTGATGGCGCGCCGGCAGCGGGCGGATTCGGACCGGTTCGAGGCCGGTTGAAAAGCTCGCAAGCAGACGAGTTCAGGCCACGCTGCGGACCATCCCCGTCGTCGCTCCGTGCATGGCGCGCCGTCCCCTGACATAATCTGCTCCGCATGTCCCTTCGTGACATCCGGAAGAGCGTCGGGCAGCTGCTGATCAGCGGCTTCGACGGGTTCGTCGTGCCGGTCGAGATGCGGTCGCTGGCGCGCGAGCTCGATCTCGGAGGCCTCATCATCTTCTCGCGCAACGTCGAGGCGCCCGAGCAGGTCGCGGAGCTGTCGGTGGCCGCGCGTGAGCTCGAGCAGGAGGTCCCGCTCTGGATGAGCGTGGATCAGGAGGGCGGACGTGTCCAGCGCCTGAAGGAACCGTTCACGCGCTGGCCGCCGATGGCCACGCTCGGACGGGCCAGGGACGTGGAGCTGACGCGGCGCTTTGCGCGGGCACTGGCCTCGGAACTGGCCGCCGTCGGCATCACCCTCGATTTCGCGCCCGTGCTCGACGTGCTGACGAATGCGAAGAACCCTGCGATCGGCGACCGCGCGCTCTCCGACAGCGCCGACGACGTCGCCGCCCACGGACGGGTCATCGTCGAGACGTTGCAGCAGGCCGGGATCGCTGCAGCGGGCAAGCATTTCCCGGGGCACGGCGATACGGGTGTCGACTCGCACCTCGAGCTGCCGGTGTGCGACCTGCCGCCGGATCGCATCCGCGCCGTGGAGTTCGTGCCGTTCCGCGCCGCCATCGACGCCCGCGTCGCCTTCATGCTGACGTGCCACGTGCTGTACCCGGCCTTCGACGAGGAGCATCCGGCGACGCTGTCGCCGGCCATCGTCCAGGCCCTGCTGCGTGACGAACTGCGCTTCGACGGGGCGATTCTCACCGACGACCTCGACATGAAGGCGATTGCGGATCGCTACACCATCGAGGAGACCGCCGTGCGCGCCATCCGCGCCGGATGCGACGGCCTCCTCATCTGCGGCGGCGACTACGACAGGAAGGCGAGGGCCATGGAGGCGCTGATTCGCGCGGCGGAAGACGAAAAGACGTTCGCGCGCCGCGTCGAGGACGCTTTGACCCGAATGCGGCGGGCCAAACAACGGTTCCTGACCGGTCCGGCCTTCGCTCGCCCCGACCCGGTTCGCATCCGCGCCGCACTCGGCCTGCTGGACCACCAGGTCGTCGCGGAGGAGATGCGCCAGTGGCTCTGAACAGCCATGGCGAGTGAGCCCTGGCGGAAGCCGCGGGCGCTCCGCCGCGGCGATCGCGTGGCCATCGTCGCCCCGGCCAGCCCCTGTGCGCGCGAGGCTGTGATCAACGGTGTGGCCGAGCTCGAAGGGTGGGGCCTCGAGGTCGTCGTGGACGAGCGTGTCTTCGAGGCCCGCGACTACCTGGCAGGCGAGCCCCGGCTGCGTGCCGAGCACCTCACCGAGGCGTGGACCGACCCGGACATCGCCGGCCTGATTTGCACCCGGGGTGGATACGGCAGCGTCCAGCTGTTGCCGCTGCTCGACTCGGCGCGTCTCCTGGCGACGCCCAAGGTCTTCGTCGGCTACAGCGACATCACCTCGCTGCTCGTCTGGTTCGGTCAGCGCGGGCAGATGGTGACGTTCCACGGCCCGATGCTCGAGGGGCGGCTGGCGGGAGGTGACGGACGCTACGATCGCCAGTCGTTCGCCGCCGCACTCATGACGCCCGAACCGATGGGCGCCCTCCAGCCGGATCCACTCGTCGTGCTCTCTCCGGGCGAGGCAAGCGGACCGCTCGTCGGCGGCACGCTGACGCAGCTGGCGGCGTCGCTCGGCACCCCTTACGCCTTCGACCCGCCGGACGGGCACGTGCTGTTCCTCGATGATGTGAACGAGCGGCCGTATCGCCTGGACCGCCTGCTCACGCAGCTCAGGCTCGCGGGACTTCTGGCGCGGGCGTCCGCCATCGTCTTCAACGAGCTTCCAGGCTGCGACGAGTCTTGTGGCTCGCCCCGCGCCGTCGATGCCGTTCGGAACGGCCTCGCGGGATTCCCTGGTCCGGTGCTGTTCGGCTTTCCGTCAGGACACACGCCTGGATCGCTCGTCACGCTGCCGTTCGGCGTCAGAGCCACCGTCCTGGCGTACGATCGTCCGTCGCTCGTCATCGAAGAGGCTGCGGTCAGCTGACCGTCGTCGGCGTTCCAGCCGCTGCTCCAGCCGCCTAGCCGCTCCAGCCGCTCCAGCCCGCCCAGCCATGAACCACCGCATCCACTTCATCGGCATCTGCGGGACCGCCATGGCCACCGTCGCGGCCATGCTCAAGGATCGCGGCTGGGACGTGCGCGGATCCGACCAGAACGTGTATCCGCCGATGAGCACGTTCCTCGCCGCAAAGGGGGTGCGCCTCCTCGACGGGTACCAGGCCGGACACATCACGCCGGAGCTCGATCTGGTCTGCGTGGGAAACGCCATCTCACGCGGCAATCCGGAGCTGGAAGTGGTGCTCGAGCGCAAGGTCCGGGACCTGTTCGCTCCCGGAGCTCGTGAGGAACGAGTTCCTCTGGTCGGCCCGGTCGATCGTCGTGGCCGGCACGCACGGCAAGACGACCACGACGTCCATCCTGGCGTGGCTGCTGACGGCTGGTGGCCGCGATCCGAGCGTGATCGTCGGCGGCATCGCTGCCAACTTCGACGGCGGCTACCGTCTCGGCGGCGGGCGCGAGTTCGTGATCGAGGGGGACGAATACGACAGCGCGTTCTTCGACAAGACCGCCAAGTTCCTCAAGTACGTGCCCGACATTGCCATCGTGAACAACATCGAGTTCGATCACGCGGACATCTATGCGGACGTCGAAGCGGTCGAGCTCGCGTTCCGGCGGCTGGCGGTGCTCGTGCCGAGAAACGGGCTGCTGCTGCTCGGTGCCGACAGTCCTCGCGCGGCGGCGCTGGCCTCGCGGGCGGCCAGTCCGGTCGAGACCTTCGGCCTGTCGGCGGATGCGACGTGGCAGGCCGCCGAGCTCGGCGTGAGCGAGGCGGGATCGAGCTTCAGGGTGCGCCGGAACGGCACGCTGTTCGGGACGTTCGAGGTGCCTCTGCTCGGCCAGCACAACGTCCGCAATGCGCTGGCCGCGATCGCCGTCGGCGCGGCTGTCGGCCTCGACGCGCACACGATGGGAGAAGGACTGCGCGTGTTTCGAGGCGTGAAGCGGCGGCTCGAGCTGCGCGGCAGCGTGGACGACATCCGCGTCTACGACGATTTCGCGCATCATCCGACGGCGGTCGCCGAGACGCTCGCGGCGTTGCGCCTCGCGCACCCGGATCGCCGGCTCTGGGCGATCTTCGAGCCGCGCTCGGCGTCGGCGTGTCTGAAGGTGTTCCAGGACGACTTCGTGGACGCGTTCGCAACGGCCGATGAAGTGGTGGTGGCGCCGGTCTTCCGGACTTCGCTCGCCGACGATCGGCGGCTGTCGCCGGAAGAGCTCGCCGAGGGGGTCGCGGCCCGGGGACGATCGGCGCGTGCCCTGGGGTCCACCGCGGCCATCGTCGATCACGTCTCCAGCCACGCGCGTTCCGGCGACCTCATCGTCGTCATGTCGAACGGCGGGTTCGACGGGATCCACGACAAGCTGCTCGCGGCACTCAGGAGCCGGACGCCGTGATCACGCGGATTGTCCAGGTCGGAGACGCGGCACTGACCGCGGAGATCGACGGCCCGCTGTCGATCGCCTTGAACCGGCGAGCCGTGGCGCTCGCTCGACGGACGCGAGCCCTGGCGCTCACGGGGGTGCGTGACGTGATTGTCACCGCCGCGAACGTGACGGTGCACTACGATCCCTCGACGGCCGACCCCGACGCGATTGCCGAGGCTCTCGGGGTGAACGTCGAACCCGAGCCCGAAGCCGATGTGCCTCCGGTTGTCGTCCCCGTCCGTTACGGCGGTGCGGATGGACCGGATCTCGTGGACGTGGCGCAGTACTGCGGGTGCCACGCGGCTGACGTCGTGGCCTGGCACAGCGGCCAGACCTACCGCGTGATCATGCTGGGCTTCGTCGCCGGTTTCGCGTACTTGTGGCCGCTGGACGCGCGGCTGCACATCTCCCGGCGCGACACGCCGCGGGCACGGGTGCCTCCCGGCTCGGTGGCGATTGCCGGCGCCCAGACAGCCGTCTATCCCGCCGAGACCCCCGCCGGGTGGCACATCATCGGACGGACCGACCTGCGCCCGTTCGATCCGGCCAGGGAGCCGATGTCGCTGTTCGCCGTTGGCGCACAGGTCCGGTTTCAGCCGCTGTGATGATCGTCCGCAAACCCGGATTGTTGACGACCGTGCAGGACCTCGGCCGCTGGGGATTCCAGCACGAGGGCGTGCCGGTCGCCGGTCCGATGGATCCGTGGGCGCACCGTCGCGCGAACCGCCTGGTCGGCAATCCCGACTCGGCCGCCACGCTCGAGGCCACGATCATCGGGCCACGGCTCGAGCTCGAGACGGATCTGACGTTCGCCGTGAGCGGCGCGGAGTTCCCGCTCATGCTCGATGGACGACCCGCGCCGTGGGACGAAGCGTGTGCGGGTCGTGCGGGACAATTGCTCGAGTTCGGGCGCGCGCGGCGTGGTGCACGCGCCTACCTGGCCGTTGCAGGCGGGATCGACGTCCCGCTGGTGCTCGGCAGTCGTGCCACGCACCTGCCGAGCCGCATGGGCGGCGTTGACGGGCGAGGGCTGATCGCGAACGACCGCCTGCGCATTGGACCAGGCGTCGGGCCCGGCCCGCCCCCGAGCGGCATTCGAGGTGTCGATCTGGAGCCACCGGCGCGCGGTGTCCGCGTGCGCGTGCTGCCCGGGCCGGAGGCGCCAGGTGACGCTGCTGCCCTGGAACGGCTCTGCCAGGACCGGTACCAGGTCGGCGTGGAGTCCAATCGCATGGGCTATCGTCTGGAGGGACCCGCGATCGACGTGCCGTCGGCGGCCGCCTTCTCGACGGCGACACCGATGGGCACCATCCAGGTGCCGCCGGCAGGACAACCCATTCTCTTGATGGCCGATCGGCAGACGACGGGCGGGTACGCGCGCGTCGCGGTGATCATCAGCGCCGACGTCGGCCTTGCCGGCCAGCTCGCACCGGGCGACTGGATTGCGTTCGACGTGTGCGATCTCGAGGAAGCGCGGGCGGCGCTGGCCGAGCGCGAGGCGAGGCTCGTTTGAGCGCCGCCGTGGCTCCCGCGCTCGTCGCGCAGCTGCGAGCGATTGTCGGCGAGGCGCGCGTCACGCCGGGCGCCTCACTGGCTCCGCTCACGACGTTTCACGTCGGTGGCCGGGCGGACGTTCTCGTCGAGGCCCGCACTGAAGCCGAGGTCGTCGCGATCGTGGAGGCGGCGCAGCCATCGCAGACGCCGGTCACCCCGCTCGGCGGGGGCTCGAACGTGCTCGTCGGCGATCGCGGCGTGCGGGGGATCGTCGTGCTCGTGCGCGATCGGAGCGTCGACGCGGATGGCGCGCGATCGCATCCGTGCCGGCGCGGGTCTCACGATCAACGGGCTCGTCCGGTGGACCGTGGGACAGGGAATCGCGGGACTCGAGGCGTGGGCGGGCACGCCGGGCACGGTCGGCGGCGCCATTCATGGGAACGCCCACTTCCAGGGCCGCATGATAGGCGAGCTCGTCACCGAGGTGCGAGTCGTGTCGCCGCAGGGGCGGGTGCTCGACATTCCCAACGCTGGCATGGGTTTCGGCTACGACGCGAGCCGCCTGCAACAGACGCGCGAGATTGCGCTGTCGGTGGCATTTGCCGTCGGCGAGGGGCGCCCCGAGGTGCTCCGCGCCGTCGCCCGCGAGTCGCTCGCGTTTCGCAAGCGCACGCAGCCGCTCGACGTGCCGAGCGCGGGCTGCATCTTCCAGAATCCCGACCCGGCGCGCGATCCCGTGCCGGAGGGCATCCCGCCGTCGGCCGGTGCGCTCATCGATCGCGCGGGGCTCAAGAGCCGCACAGGTCGGCGGCGCGCGGGTCTCGTCGGTCCATGGCAACTTCATCGTCCATGACGGGCAGGCGTCCGCGTCCGACATCCGTGCGCTGGTCCGCCGCTGCCAGCGCGAGGTCTCCGACCGCTTCGGCATCGTCCTGCGCGAAGAGATCGAGTACATCGGAGACTTCGATGACGGCCCCGGGTCCCCTGAGCCGTGAGCCTGCGCCCTGAGCCTCCCATGTCCACTCTCCTCATCGAAGGCGGCCGCCGCCTCTCCGGTTGTGTCCACGTTGGCGGCAACAAGAACGCCGCGCTCCCGCTCCTTGCGGCCTGCCTGCTGACCGAGGATCGCTGCACGCTCGACAACGTCCCGCAGAATCTCGGACGTCCGCGTCATGGCCAATCTCATCACCGGCCTCGGCGGCCGCGTCACGGGCCTTGGAACGCCGACGCTCGACGTCGAGTGCGGGACCGTTTCGTCGGACACGCCCGAGGCGCGGCTGGTCGGGCGGCTCCGCGGCTCGGTCCTCCTCATGGGACCGTTGCTCGCCCGCCGCGGGCGTGTGTCGCTCGCGCCTCCCGGCGGTGATTTTCCGACGCGGCGGACGATTGCGACGCACGTGCAGGCGCTGGTGGCGCTCGGCGCGCGGCCGACCTCGGAATCGGGCTACGACCTCGAGGCGCCGGACGGGCTGACCGGCGCCTCCTTCTATCTGGACGAGGCGTCGGTGACCGGTACCGAGACGGCGCTGCTCGCGGCGGCCTTCGCGCGCGGGACGAGCGAGATCCGGCATGCCGCGACCGAACCGCACGTCGTCGAGTTGTGCCGGTTCCTCCAGCGCATGGGGGTGGGTATCGAAGGCGCCGGCACGTCCACGATTCGGGTCGAGGGCGTGTCGCGACTGCGCGGCGCGTCGCAGCGCCTCGACGGCGATTACATCGAAGCCGGCAGTTGGGCGGTCGTGGCCGCCGTCACCGGCGGGGAAGTGCAGGTGACGGGCGTTCGGGCCGTTGACCTGGAGCCGATCACCGCTGTCCTCAAGCGCATGAAGCTGCGGTGCGACGTGCGCGACGACGGGTTCGAGGTCCAGGCGTCGAAGACCGAGGCCATCCGCAACCTGACGACCGGGTTGTGGCCAGGGTTCCCGAGCGACATGGTCAGCCTCGTCACGGTGCTGGCGACGCAGGCCGAGGGCCGCACGCTCATTCACGACTGGATGTACGAGCTGCGCCTCTTCGCCCTCGAACAGCTCAGCGGCATGCGCGCCGACCTGTTCCTCTGCGATCCGCATCGCATCGTCGTGTCGGGGCCGACCAGGCTGCGCGGACGGGTGCTGGACAGCCGGGACCTGCAATCGGGCATGGCGCTCATCGCCGCGGCACTCGCCGCCGAGGGTCGCAGCGCCGTCAGTCCGCTCGAGACGGTCGAGCGCGGCTACGCGGACGTCGTCGGACGCCTGCAGTCGCTGGGAGCCGCGGTCGAAGTCAGCGATCGGTGACGGCCCGGGCCGGCTGGTCCGGCTGTAAAGCCGGACACTACGTCCGACAGAGTGCGTCCGTCGTAGTGTCCGGATCTCTTCAGCCGGACCTCGGCGCGTGCGAGAGGGATTCGTCGTAGTGTCCGGCTTCAGCCGGACCTACTCGGGCGGCTTGACTGGCGGCCTCGTCGGCACGGCTGCGCCGGGCTGCGACTGGCATGGGCTGACGCGGCGGAACGTAGATGTCGCCCGGGGGGCCGGTGCGCGTGCCGGGCGCGACGCCCGGGAGATTGGGCTCCTCCGCGCCGGGCGGCTGCTGCTGCGGTTGTGGCTGCTGGGGCTGGGCGGGCGCTGGTAGTGGCAATTCGTACACGCCGCCGCTGCTGTCGCGGCCGACGCGGAACGGCCGCAGATCGTCCTCCGTGAGATCGAGCACGCGGATGATCCGGGGCGTCAGCATCAGGACGACGTCGGTCTCTTTCGTCTCGCGGTGATTCTTCGCGAACAGCCGGCCGACGACCGGCAGGTCACTCAGACCCGGCACGCCGTCGAGCGTCGTCCGCTCCTCGTCGCGGATGAGGCCGGCGAGCATGTTCGTCTCGCCGTCCTTCAGCCGGATCGTCGTGTCGATGTACCGCGTGCCGAAGGTCGGCAGGTTGTTGTAGCCCGTGCCGGAGAGGTTGCTCACCTCGAGCTTCAGCCGCAGCGAGATGTCGTCGTTGTGGTGCAGGCGTGGTGTGATGTCGATGTTCACGCCGATCGTCCGGTAGGTGAACGACGTGATCGGCTGCTGGTTGACCCCGCCGGTGGCGATCGGCGCGAAGGTGACGCTCGGCACCGGCACATCGTCGCCGAAGCGGGCCTGCGCCGCGATGCCATCCGCGGTGCGCAGCTGCGGATTCGCCAGCGCGCGGCTCGATCCTTCGCTCTTGAGCAGGCGGTAGTAGAGGCCCGGCACGCCGGTCACGAACACGTCCGCCTGCGTCAACATGCGCAGCGACTCCAGCGTCTGGCCCTCCGTGTTCACGTCCATCGAGCCGTCGATGCCGGGAGAGCCCGGCGAGGCTATCTGCAGGCCGAACTCGCGCATCCGCGCGCGATCGACCTCGAGCAGCTCGACGTCGATGACGACCTCGGCGCGGGCCTTGTCGATGGCGCTGATCAACCGGCCGGCCGCGCCGATCTTCTCGGGCGTGTCCTTGATCGCAATGGCATTGACGCCGGACACCGGGGAAATCCGGCGGTTGTCGACGACGAGCCGGAGCAGGTCGAGCGTCTCCTTGACGTCGGCGTTGCTGAGGAAGAACGTGCGGATGATCTCCTCTTCGTATTCGCGCCGCTTGGCCGGGGTATCCGGGATGACCGTGATCGTCCTCGCGGCGCTGACGCGATAGAAGTTCCGCGTGCTCGAGGTGACCGCCTGGAGCGCTTCCTCGAGGGTGCTGTTGCGCAGGTCCACCGTCAGCGTCTGATCGCGGAACTGCGGATCGAAGACGACGTTGATGGCGGCGAAGTGGCCGATTGCCGAGAGGATGTCGCGGACGCTGGCGTTCTTGAAGACCAGCGAGTCGGCGAGCTTCATCGTGCGCGGCAGGTCGTAGCCGACCGGCGCCGAGATCGCGAGCCTGGTCGATGATGCTCTCGAGCCGGGTGCGGCCTTCGGTCGCGACCAGCATCTTGTTGCGCAACTGCAGGCGGACGTCGCGCAGCAGGCGTTCGATGTCCCCGCTCGCGGGATTGAGCTCGAGGGCGATCTGGAGCTCGACGGCCGCTTCGTCGAGCTTGCCGCTGCCGGCGAGGCGGCGGCCGCGCGAGAAATGCGCCAGCGAAGCCCGTATCTTCACGCGCTCGAGCGCGTGGCGGGCCGAGAAGTCGTCGGGCGTCTCGCGCAGCGCCTTCTGGTACTCGACGACCGCACGGTCCCAATCTTCGGCCCGCTCCGCCTCGCGCCCGGCCCGCATGGGCGTCATGGTGGCGCAGGCGGACAGCACCGCGGCGCACAACAGGGCCGCCCCGACGCCGGCCCGCCGCGCGCCCGCGTCAGCTCTGCGTGACAACGTCCGCACCACGAGGGATCGTGAAGGTGAAGCGCGAGTCAGGCAGGCCCACGTTCTCCTTCAGAGTCGTGAAGGTGAACGTCGAGGTGCCAGCCTGAGCGTCGCGCGCGACCAGCATCCGCAGCGTCAGCGACTGGCGATCGACCACCATCGTCAGGTGCTCGTACTCCGGCACCCGCGTCCGCGGCGTGAGCTTCAGCGCCACGCTCCCACTCGGAGCGCCCGGGAGGTCGACGATCGATCGGCGTGAAGTCCTTGGCCAGGTGGCCGCGGCCCATCGAGGAAGAGGGCCGGTGTCGCCGGCTCGTTCGCCTGCGGCAGCGTGCTGACGGTCACCTGCCGATCCGCCGGCACCCACGCGTAGAGCTTGCGGCCGTCGGAGACGAACAGCTTCTCTTCGGGCGCCGTATAGGCCCAGCGCATCTTCCCGGGCTTCTTGACCTCCACCGTGCCGCGCTCGGTGGTCTTCTTGCGCAGGATGCCGCCTTCGTAGGTGTGGGTGAAATCCGCGGAAAAATCGCGAATGCCCTCGTAGCGCGCCTGCAGCCGCACGGCCAGGTCGGATGCCGCCTCCTGGCTGGCCCGCGAGGGAGGGCCGCTCAGGACGCCGACCGCCGAGAGGAGCACGGCGACGCGCACGGCACGCAGCATGATCGAGCGCATGGTACACCAGCCTCTGCCGTCACGGACCGGCTATCGGTCGAACGGCCCGCGTGGACCAGTGGGGCCACCCGGGCGGCCGCGTTTTGCGGCCACGAATGCGCGGATTTCTTCGACCGGCCTCGTATTCAGCACGTGGCGCGCCTCGACCCCGCCCCGCGCGGCCGTGCCGACGCCGATGCGCATCTGGCGGCCGATGCGCTCGGCGAAGTGACCGTCGCTGTCCACGACGAGCATGGCTCCGAGCGTGACGGCATGCCGCGCCCGGCGCCCGTCGAGATCGATGTGGCCAGGCGCGCCGTCGATCTCGACGGCTGTGCCCGTCCGCGCCGCGGTGCGGAAGAACAGGTCCCAGTCGAGGTCATACCCTTCAGACCGGCCGGGGACACGGTTGGCCGGATGCGTGATGACGTTGACCAGCGGGTGTTCCATCGCCCGAACGTAGCGCCGGGTGAGCGCCGGCCCGTCCTGCCCGTGTGAATCGTGCAGCGAGGCCAGGACGATGTCGAGATCCTCGAGAATCCGATCCGGGAAATCGAGACGCCCGTCTTCGAGGATGTCCACTTCCGTCCCGTGCAGGATCGTGATCTCGGGATGCCGGTCGCGCAGGGCGGCGATCTCCGCCGCCTGCTGCGCCAGCCGTTCGATGGACAGCGTGCGGCTCGCCGCGGCGGTCGGGGAGTGATCGGTGATGGCGAGATAGGCGTAGCCGAGCGCGCGTGCCGCCCAGACGATGCCCTCCGTCGAGTCGCGGCCGTCGCTCCACAACGTGTGGAGGTGCAAGTCGCCGCGAATGTCGGACACGGTGAGCGGGACACCGAGCCGGCCCTGCTCGGCCAGGGCGATCTCGTCCTCGCCCAACCGGCGCTCCGGCGGGATCCACGGAAGGCCGAGCGCGGCGTACACGGACTCTTCGGACGCCGTCGGAACGACGGCGCCCGACGCCAGGTCGGTGAGCGTTCGCGGCCCGAGCCGCAACCCGCGTCCGTCCGCTCGTCGGCGGAGCAACTCGAGGTGCTCGTGGCTGCCGGTGTAGTGCAGCAGCGCGCAGCCCGCCTCCGGGGGCGTGATCGCGCGGAAGGTCACCTCCTGGCGGTCGACGTCTACCGTCACACCGCGCGAGCTTCGCGCGCGAACGTCCGCCGTGTCCACGAGGCGGAGCACGACGTCGACGGCCGCCGATGGCTCGCCCACGAGCAGAACGGTCAGGTCGCCGACCGTCGGCTCGTAGCGGCGAAGACTACCGGCGGGAATGATCTCCAGCGAGGGATCGCTCGCCGCGATGTGCTCGAGAAGGAGCTCGAGCGCTGCGAGGGCGCGCCCCAGATTGATGCGTGGCTGGTGGCCGCGTACGGCGCCGATCACCTCCCCCGCGATCGCGCCAGCCTCGGCATGCGCGCGCAGATCGGCCACAGTATGGATGGCGTCCGCCCGATGCCAGCGCAGGGTATCGACGCGTCCACGGTGCCGCACGAGGCCCGCGAGATCGCGCGGCAGCCGCGCCGCGCTCGCGTCGACCCAGGTCCTCGCCCCCTGACGTTCGATGGCGTCGAGGTGCGCTTGCACCCGCGGCGTCAGCGCCGAGCCGGCGAGCGAGGTGCCGCGAATCAGCTGCCGGAGTGAGGCCGCGTCCTGCGAAGCGACCAGGCCGGCGCCCGCTCGCAGCTCCGCCGCCTCGTCAGCCCGGCCACGCAGCTCGTCGAGATCGGCCAGCTCCCGCAGCAGTTCGGCGAGTTCAGAGGGAGACAGGCGTCTTTTCCAGAGAATTGGCGTAATCCCGATCTGGTCCGATCTTGTCAGATCTTATCCGTGGCTCTTGTCCGTGGCCCGTGTCCGCGGGCCCTGTCCGTCCGTGGCCGGGAACGGTCGGACCTCGTTCCTGGCTTCAGTTGAGCGAGCACGACCCGGGGCCGCGCGGGTCTCCGCAGGTGCCGCAGGCACCGGCCGCCGATGGACGGTAGGCCGGCGCTGCCGGTCCGCCCACCGCGAACACCGACAATTGCTTGTCGAGTTTGGTGCCCGCACATTCCGGGCACGCTGGCTGTTCCGCTCCGCGGACGAGCGCCTCGAAGTGGTGGCCGCAGCCGGCGCATTGATACTCGAAGATCGGCATGTCCGAAGTATACCAAGGCGATGACGAGTCACGGGTCCGAGGACGTCGCGCCAGCACGGTCGTCCCGTCATAGCGGCGACTCCGGCGTGTGGACCACGTGTCCATCGTGCCGGAGCGCACGCACGGCGCGGCCCAGGTCCCGGCCCTGAACCAGGAGGTAGTCGGTGTCGTAGGTGGACAGGGCGAGGAGGCTGATCTCGTGGGTCGCGAGCGCCGTACTCAGCCGTGCGAGGACGCCGATTGCCTCGTGCGGGATCGGTCCCCGGACCTCGAGCGCGCGCCAGCCCGACGTCGCACTGATGTCCCTCGGAACCATCTCCGCGGTGCACACGACCGACAGTTCAGCCTCGGTACGGATCACCGCCGCCAGCCCTGTGCCCGCCATCGCCCAATCCGGAATGGCCGAGGCCGGCGGCAACCGGCAAATGGCCAGCTCTCCAGCCCTCACCGTGAGCTCGAAGGTCATGTTCGGCACTGTTGACAGCGTCGTTGACGAAACAGTGGGTCTACGGAGCCACCGTGAACACGAGGATATGCTGACGCGGCAAGACGTCGAGGACCCGTTCCAGGCGGAAGCCTTCGGCCTCGAGCTCGAGTTGGGCGTCGCGTTTCGACATCTTGTGCTCGGCGCGGATCGGGACGGTGGGATCCTCTTTCCGGTACTCGAGCAGGACGAGCCGGCCGCCCGGCCCGAGCGCCGCGCGCAGCTTGCGAAGCATGGCCTGAGGCTGGGCCAGCTCGTGATACACGTCCACCATCAGGATCAGATCGACCGCGGCGGCCGGCAGTTTCGGATCGGCCTCGTCGCCGAGCACCAGCGTGACGTTCGAGATCAGCTCCGACGCGAGGCGTGTCTCGAGGCGAGCCAGCATCTCACGCTGGATGTCAGTGGCATAGACGCGTCCGGCGGGCCCGACGCGCTTCGCCAGCCGCACGGTGAAGTAGCCGGAGCCGGCGCCGACGTCGGCAATGGTCGAGCCGCGCGCGATGCCGATGGCCTCGAGCGCGCGATCGGGTTCCTCTTCGCGCTCGCGTTCGGCACGATCGAGCCAGTCCGCGCCGGCGGGCCCCATCACGCCGGCGATGACGCGTCCCGACACCGGATGGCGGGTCTGCGCTCCGAGTGTGGCGGTAACGACGAGGCACACGCAGCCGAGGGCAACACCGATCCGCCGGAGCGGCGAAAAAGGTAGCGCGTGCGTGCGCGGATTGCGGCGTCTCATTCCGGCTCGAGACATGTGACTATGCACGCCTGGGACCACACCGACTTCGAGGTGGGGACCGACGTTCGATCCCGCGTGGACGCCGCAGGGTGCGAAGAGCTGACGTTCGTGATTGATGCGGCTAGGACTCGGATGACCGCCGGTTGATACCCGTCCGTCCTGCCACTCTTGTTAGGGGCTTGATTCCGCGCGCCGCGTCGATGCGGCAGGCGGGGCATTCGAGCTCGCCGCCCGTCCCTGACGGCGCCGCCTTCCACCCACTCTCGTCGGCCTGGAGGAGGGAATCGACGAATCCGAAGAACCCGCAGGTGACGCACGAAATCTGCAGCTTGGCCATGGCGCACACGCGACCGAAGCTGGGGAGTAACGATTCACCTTACGGTCGGGCTGGCAGGTGTGTCAAGCAACCTGGGACGAGGTCACCCCGTGTACGCCAAACGAGGCGACCTTTGGGGCCGCCTCGCATCGGTTGATCTGGTGGACGGCACGAGGCTCGAACTCGTGACCTCAGCGTTGCGAACGCTGCGCTCTCCCAACTGAGCTAGCCGCCCCTGACTTGCCTGCGGCCGTGCCGCGCAAGCGCGAAAACACCGCAGTGTAACACCCGCGGAGCCTGATCCGCAACGCAGCGCGGACGCGGCAGCGCCCCTGCCATTCACGTCAAATCTCGATGGTATACTCGCCGCTTTCACGCCTGCCTTCGCCCCCTCATCATGCATAAAATCCGTCGGATTGGCGTTCTCACCGGCGGCGGCGACGCCCCCGGGCTGAACGCCGTCATCCGGGCCGTCGTCAAGTCCGCGCACAACCACGGCATCGGCTGTCTCGGCCTCGAGGACAGCTTCGACGGGCTCATCGAGCCCAACCGGCACCGCATCCTGACGCCGAAGGACGTGACCGGCATCCTGCGGGTCGGCGGCACCATCCTCGGCACGGTGAACCGGGGCAACCCCTTCCTCTATCCGGTCGAGACCAGCGACGGCACGCGCGACTACTCGCAGCGCTGCATCGACATGTTCCACCAGCTCGGCCTCGACGCGCTCGTCGTCATCGGCGGGGACGGGACGCTGGCGATTGCCCACGAATTCTCCAAGCGTGGCGTGCCCCTCGTCGGCGTGCCGAAGACCATCGACAACGACATTTGCGGCACGACCAACTGTTTCGGGTTCGACACGGCGGTGAGTTTCGCGACCGACGCCATCGACCGGCTGCACACGACGGCCGAGGCGCATCACCGCGTCATGGTGGCCGAGGTGATGGGGCGCTATGCCGGATGGATCGCGCTCTACGCGGGGGTGGCCGGCGGCGCCGACGCCATTCTCATTCCCGAGATCCCCTTCGACATCGACGTCGTCGCCCGGCGGATCATGGCGCGCGAGAAGTGGGGGGCTCGCTTCAGCATCATCGTCGTCGCCGAAGGCGCGATCTCGCGCGATGGAAAGCGCGCGCTGCTCAAGGAGGCGTCGGCGGGGTACGTCGAACGGCTCGGCGGCATGGGCCAGCAGGTCGCTGTCAGGCTCGGCGAACTGACCGGCAAGGAGACGCGGAGCGTGGTCCTGGGCCACCTGCAGCGCGGGGGCGCGCCCACGAGCTTCGACCGGACGCTGGCCACACGATTCGGCGGCAAAGCCGTGCAGCTGTTGCTCGACGGCGAGTTCGACAAGATGGTGGCGTTCGCTCCGCCCGACATCGTGGGTGTGCCCCTCGCCGACGTCTGCGGGCGGACGCGCAACGTGCCGCCGGACAGCGACGTCATCGCCACCGCGCGGGCCCTCGGGGTGACGTTCGGCGACGAGACGGATTGAGGCGAGCGCGGCTCACGCCGTGTCAGCGAAGATGTCGCGCAAGACGGCGGCATCGTCCGTGTAGCCGAGCGCGACCATCAGCTTCATCCGGGCCTTCAGCCCGTTCAGTCGTCCCGCGAAGATGACGCCCAGTTGCGCGAGGTCGTGCCCGCCGCCCTCGTAGCCGTAGCGTTCCTGGACGCTGCCGGCGCCATAGCGGGAGCTGATGACGACCGGCACGCCAGCCGCGGTCGCGGCGGCGATCCCCGGCTTCATCGTCGGCGGCAGGTTCCCCCGGCCCATGGCCTCGATGACGATGCCGCGGGCGCCGGCGGCGAGGCTGCAGCGGAGAAACCGATCGTCGAGGCCCGCCGATGATTTCACCAGATCGACGTTGGTCACGAGGCGCGCGACTCTCAGGCCTGCCTCGGCATCGGCGGCCGTCCAGGCGCCGTGGCGAGGTGCCATGCGGACGTAGACCACCTTGCCCGCGTCGATGACGCCGACCGGTCCGAACTCGGGCGAGGCGAACGAGCCGGCAGACTCGGTGTGGATCTTCTGGGCCTCGGACGCCGTGAGGATCTGTTCGTTCATCACGACCATCACTCCCCGATCGCGCGAGGCCGGCGACGCGGCCACGCGGACGGCGGCCAGCAGGTTCGCGGGACCGTCCCACCCGGCCTCGGAGATCGTGCGGATCGCGCCGACGAGGACGACCGGCTTGGGCGACACCAGCAGGAGATCGAGAAGGTAGGCTGTTTCCTCGAGCGTGTCGGTGCCGTGCGTGACGACCAGGCCGGCGACGTCGGGCCGCTCGAGCCATGCGGCGGCGCGGCGCGCCAGCCGCCACATCTGCTCGGGCGTGACGTGCGGGCCCGGCAGCCGGGAGACGTCCTCGAAGTCCACGTCCGCGACGTCCCGAAGCCCTGGGACATGCTCGAGGATCTCCCCACCGGACAGCGCGGGCACGGCGGCGCCGGTGCCCGGGTCGATGCGCATCGACATCGTGCCGCCGGTGAAGAGAATCGTGACCATCGCCGCCACATTATGCGTCAGCGGCCGCGCCGAACCTGCTGGCGAGCAGCACCTGGCGGCCGCGGCTCGATGAGCGGCTCAGGCCGGATATGCCGTCAGCGCGTCCAGGTACTTCAGCGCGCCGCCCGTGTTGAAGAGCACCACAGTCTGATGCCGTTCCACGAGGCCCCGCGCGACGAGATCGCGCAGCGCCTGAAGCGCCGCGCCGCCCTCGGGGGCGGCGCTGATGCCTTCGAGCCGTCCCAGGTCGCGCATGCCAGCGACCATGTCGGCGTCGCTCACCGCGACGGCGGTGCCGCCGCTGTCGCGAAGCGTCCGGAGAATCAGGAAATCGGCGATCGCCCGCGGCACGCGCAGACCGTCGGCGATCGTCCGCGCGCCCTCCCACAGCGGCGCGTGATCGTCACCGCGCTCGAACGCCCGGACGATCGGCGCGCATCCTTCCGCCTGAATGCTGACCATCCGGGGCCGGCGCTGCGGCGTGACCCAGCCGATGGCTTCGAGCTCCTCGAACGCCTTCCACATGCCGACGATTCCCGTGCCGCCGCCGGTGGGGTAGAGGATCCAGTCGGGATAGCGCCACTCCAGTTGCTCGAGGATTTCGTAGGCCATCGTCTTCTTGCCCTCGGCGCGATAGGGCTCCTTCAGCGTCGAGACGTCGTACCACCCGAGCGGCCGGCCGGCTTCGGCCGCGATGCGTCCCGCGTCGGTGATCAGACCGTCCACGAGGGTGACGTGCGCGCCATACAGCTCGGCCTCGAGGATGAACGGGCGCTTGACGTCGCGCGGCATGAACACGCGCGCCTCGAGGCCGGCGGCGGCAGCATAGGCGGCGAGCGCATCACCGGCGTTGCCCGCGGACGGCACCGACAGCGTCGTCGCGCCGAGGGCGCGTGCGCGGGTGACCGCCGTGGACTGGCCGCGCGCCTTGAAGGAATTGGTGGGGTTGAAGGACTCGTCCTTGACGTAGAGGGCGTCGAGGCCGAGCTCGTGCCCCAGCCGCCTCGCGTGGACGAGCGGGGTGAAGCCCTCGCCGAGCGTCACGGGTGATTCCCCCTCGAAGAGCGGCAGCAGCTCCGCATACCGCCACATGGTGGGCGGGCGGCCGGGCAGCGAGGCCTTCGACCAGGCGGCGGCGCGCCTCAGATCGTAGCGGGCCAGCAGGGGCGCACCGCAGTCACAGAGAAAGAGCGGGGTGCGCGGATCACGTGCGCGCCTGGTGCACGGCCGCGAGCATTCGACGTGGGTGAAGCAGCGCACGTCGCCAAGGGATGCGGGTCGGCCGCGGCTAGCGGTGGAGCAGCTCCGCGTCCTTCTTCTTCTGCATGTCGTCCAGCGCGTGGATGAACTGGTCGGTCGTCTTCTGGACCTCGTCGAGCGCGCGTCGCTCGTCGTCTTCCGAGATCGCATGGTCCTTGAGGAACTTCTTGAGGCGATCGTTGGCCTCGCGACGCACCTGACGGACGCCGTTGCGGCCTTCCTCGGTGAGCTTGTGGACCACGCGCGACAGCTCCTTGCGGCGCTCATCGGTGAGGGCCGGGAGCGGGATGCGCACGACCTTGCCGTCGTTGGCCGGATTCAACCCGAGGTTCGCCGCGCGCATCGCCTTCTCCACGGCGCCCATGAGCGACGGGTCGAACGGCTGCGCGACGATCAGCGTCGGTTCGGGGATGGACAGCGAGGCGACCTGGTTGAGGGGCACCTGGGCGCCGTAGGCCTCGACGTGCACGCTGTCGAGCAGGTTGATCGACGCGCGGCCCGTGCGCACGCCGGCGAGCTCGCGCCGCACATGATCGATCTGGCCGTCCATGCGCTTCTTCACTTCGGCGTGCAGCGCCTTGGTGTCGGTGACGTCCATTCGCGTGGCTCCGTGGCTGACGAGACTCCCGCCGACGGCCGGCGTCAGGCCGTCACCAGCGATCCGATCGGCTCGCCCATGATGGCGCGCTTCAGGTTGCCCGGCTTCCGCAGGTTGAAGACGACGATCGGGAGCTTGTTGTCCATGCAGAGCGAGATGGCGGTCGTGTCCATCACGCGCAACTGCTGTTCGAGCACCTTCAGGTACGAGATGCTCTCGAACCGCGTCGCCTCCGGGTGGAGCATCGGATCGGCGGTGTAGATCCCGTCCACCTTCGTGCCTTTCAGGATCACGTCGGCCTTGATCTCCATCGCGCGGAGCGCGGCGGCCGTATCGGTCGTGAAATAGGGGTTGCCGGTGCCGGCGGCGAAGACGACGACGCGCCCCTTCTCGAGGTGGCGAATCGCGCGCCGCCGGATGAAGGGCTCGGCCACCGCGCGCATCTCGATCGCCGTCAGCACGCGCGTCTGCACGTTCTGCTGCTCGAGCGCGTCCTGGAGCGCCAGGGCATTGATGACCGTGGCCAGCATGCCCATGTAGTCCGCGGTCGAGCGGTCCATCCCGCGAGCGCTCGCCGCCAGGCCACGGAAGATGTTCCCGCCGCCGATGACGACCGCGGTCTGCACGCCCATCCGCTGAACTTCCGCGACCTCGCTGGCGATCTGGTTGGCCACCGCCGGATCGACGCCGAAGGTCTGCTCGCCCATCAGGGCTTCACCGGAGAGCTTGAGCAGCACGCGCTGGTAGGCGGGCATGGCGGGGGCGAGTATATCGAAGCCTGACAGCGACGAATGACAAGCGACGCAGGACCAGAAGCGCGGGACTGAACCAGCGCTCGCGCTCGCGGTCGTCACTCGTACCTGGTCATTGGTAACTGGTCACTGTTGCCTTCGCCCACCTTGTAGCGGACGAACCGTGTCACCGAGACCTGGCCCCCGAGCGACGTCGAGGCGTCGGCGAGGACCTGGGCGACGGTGGTCTTCGGATCCCGGATGCTGGGCTGTTCCGGCAGCACGGCCTGCGCGTAGAAGCTTCCGAGCTTGCCCTCGACGATCTTCTCGATCACGTTCGCCGGCTTGCCGCTGTTCTCCATCTGTGCGCGGTAGACGCTCTTCTCCTGCTCGATGACGTCAGCCGGCACATCGGTGCGCGTCGCAAATGCCGGGCTGGCGGCCGCGATCTGCATTGCGACTTCTCGCAGCAGCGACTGCGCCGCCTCGGATCCGCGCTGACCCTCGGCGACCCCTGCCAGCTCGACGAGGACACCGATCCTGCCGCCCTGGTGGATGTAGCTGCCGACCAGAGCGTTGCCGCCGAGGCTCGCCGCACGCGACACCGCCATGTTCTCGCCGAGCTTGGCGATCGCGGCGCCGACCTTCTGGCCAACCGCCCCCTCGGGCCCGATGAGCGAGGCCAATTCGCGATCGTCCGCGGCCAGCAGGTCCGTCGTCACGGTCTCGACGAGCGCCTGGAAGTCGTCGGTACGCGCGACGAAGTCGGACTCGCAGTTGATCTCGGCGATGACGCCGCGCGTTGCGCCGGCGTCGAGGCGCACGCCGACGAGGCCTTCCTTCATCGCCCGCCCGGCCTTCTTCGCCACCTGGGCCATGCCTTTCTTGCGGAGGATGGTGATCGCGTCGTCGACGTTGCCCTGGGCCTCGATCAACGCGGTCTTGCAGTCCATCATGCCTGCGCCCGTCCGGTCGCGCAGGGCCTTCACTTCGCTGGCTGAGATATTCATGGAGCGATCTCCTGGGGAGCTGCCGCGCGGCCGTCCGATGCGACGCCGGTGGCTGTACACAAGAACGCCGGCCCGATCGAACCGGCCGGCGTGACGCGCACCGGGCTAGACCGATGCGGGAGTGCTGGCAGGCTGGGCGTCGGATCGACGCTGACGGGCGACGGGTGAGGCGCCCGCAGCGGCCGCGGCGGGCGCGATCGTCCGCACCGCCATCCTCGTCGGGCGCCTCGACCGTTGCCGACTCGCGGACGCCGCGGCCTTCGGTGACGGCGTCGGCGATGCGCGACGTGAACAGCCGGATTGCGCGCAGCGCATCGTCGTTGCCCGGAATCACGAAGTCCACCTGATCGGGATCGCAGTTGGTGTCGACGACGCCGATGATCGGGATGCGCAGCTTGCGCGCCTCGTCGACCGCGATCTGCTCGTGCCGGGTGTCGACGATGAAGACCGCGTCGGGCAGCGACGCCATGTGGCGAATGCCGTCGAGGTTCTTCTGCAGCTTGCGCTTTTCCTTTTCGAGCTTCGAGATCTCCTTCTTCGAGAGCGAGTCGTAGCGGCCGTCGGTGACCATCGCTTCGAGGTCGCGCAGCCGTCCGAGGCTGCGCTGGATCGTCGTGAAGTTGGTGAGCAGTCCGCCGAGCCACCGTTCGTTGACGTAGAACATGCCGCATCGCTGCGCTTCTTCGGCAATCGCGTCCTGGGCCTGGCGTTTGGTGCCGACGAAGAGCACCGTGCGGCCCTGGGAGGCGAGATCGCTCACAAACTGCTCGGCGTCGCGGAACAGGCGAGCCGTCTTGCTCAGGTCGATGATGTAGATACCGTTCCGCTCGCCGAAGATGTATTGCTTCATCTTCGGGTTCCAGCGCTTCGTCTGGTGGCCGAAATGGACGCCGGCCTCGAGCAGATCCTTGACAGCGATAGGGGTCAAGCTTCCTCCCACGTTTCCGATTACCGCTTGCTGAACTGGAACCGCTTGCGGGCGCCAGCCATGCCGTACTTCTTGCGCTCCTTGATGCGGGGGTCGCGCGTGAGCAGGCCGGCCTTCTTCAGGCGTGGGCGCAACTCGAGGTTGTACTCGCAGAGGGCGCGCGCGATTCCGAGGCGCAGTGCGCCCGCCTGCCCGGCGATGCCGCCGCCGGAGGTCGTGGCGAAGATGTCGAACTTGTCGGCGGTCTCGGTCAGGACGAGCGGCGTGCGCACGACCATGCGCAACGTCTCGATCCTCAGCGCGTCGGTCAGCGGTTTGCGGTTGATCTGAATTTCGCCCGTGCCGGGCCGGAGGAAGACGCGGGCGGCGGCGTTCTTGCGACGGCCGGTCCCGTAGTACTGGAGAGTGACTGCCACGTCAGGCTACCTCGATCTTCACGGGTTTCTGCGCGGCGTGGGGGTGGTCGCCGCCCTCGTAGACGTTCAGCTTGCGGTACATCGCGTCACCCAGCTTCGACTTGGGCAGCATGCCGCGCACTGCCTCTTCCATCAGGCGGCGCGGGTGCCTGGCCCGGACGTCCTTGGCGCGCTCGCTGCGCAGACCGCCGTCGTAGCCGCTGTGATACCGGTACAACTTCTGCTCTTCCTTCTTGCCGGTGAGCGTGCTCTTCGCCACGTTGACGACGATGACGTGGTCCCCGGTATCGATGAAAGGCGTGTAGGTCGCTTTGTGCTTGCCCTGCAGCAACTTGGCCGCGAGGCTGGCCACCCTCCCGACCGGCACGTTGGCCGCGTCGATGAGGTGCCACCGCCGCAGGACCTCGCCCGCGGCCGGGAAGAACGTTGACATGGATCCCTTTCGGCCGCAGCTAGCCTACGGCAAACAAAAAGGATACGCACGGGCCGGCGTGATGTCAAGGCAGCCCGGGCTGTCTGTGGGGCAGGGCTCCAGCCCTGCGGGCCGAGGCGGCGGCTGGCGGTCGGTTGAACTGGTCTCCCCGACGGCCAGGCTGGAGGACCACAGCGGCAGGGGCCTTGCCTCCCCGGCCAGGGACCGGCGGCCTGACCGACGGGGCGACTTGCCGCCAATCGCACGTGTCGCGCAGCCTCGTGTCCAAAACGCAGCTCCCGATCGCGCGGCATTCGATCGCGCCACGCGTCATTTGACGGGTCTCCCGTCGCTGCATGTCAGAAACTGCACCGCTCCGCACGAACGGGCATGCGATTCCCGCGTCGCAGCACCGCGGGTCGCGCGCGGAGCCCGTTGTGCGGCCTCGTGCCCCGTCGTGCGGCACGCGACGATCGCGCAATCACCCGCGAAATTCTCACCGCTGACGGTTCTCGGCGCTTTCCCACACGGATCCGTCAGTTCTGCGCGCGCCGCCCGCGCACGAGCGCTCGTGGACGTGCTGCGCCACGTTGGAGAAAGCAGACGAGAACTGACTCAGTGACGAGCTCTGGCACCGCCCTTGCTCACCACTGGCGCGGCAAACGAAAAACGCGGTGCGTGCACGCGGGGCGCGTCATCGCCGCCGGTTCGCTCCGGACACCACCGGACGGCTTGCTCTCGCGACGCGAGGAGCGGGCCACGCGAGGTCCTGAAGTGTTTCGCAGAGCACGCGCAGTCGTCGGTCTGGACATCGGCTCGAGCGCGGTCAAGGCCGTGGAAGTCAAGGGCTCGGGCAAGTCCTGCAAGGTCACCGCCTTCGGCATCGAACCGGTGCCGCCCGACAGCATCGTCGACGGCGCCATCATCGATGGCGCGGCGGTCGCCGACGCGATCCGGCGCCTGTTCGAGTCGAACAACATCCGCACCAGGGACGTCGCGGCCTCGCTGGCGGGCAACGCGGTGATCGTCAAGAAGATCACGCTGCCGAAGATGACCGAGGCCGAGCTCGCCGAGTCGATCTACTGGGAGGCGGAGCAGTACATCCCGTTCGACATTCAGGACGTCAATCTCGACTACCAGGTCGTGGGACAGGGCACTGGCGCCGCGGCCGGCACGATGGACGTGCTGCTGGTCGCGGCCAAGAAGGAGAAGATCGCCGACTACACGGGCGTCATCGCCCAGGCCGGCCGTCAGCCCGTCATCGTCGACGTGGACGCCTTCGCGCTCCAGAACGCCTACGAGATCAACTACGGGTTCGATGCGCTGCAGGTCGTCGCGCTGGTCAACTTCGGTGCCAGCGCCGTCAACATCAACATCCTGAGCGGCGGCCAGTCGCTCTTCACCCGTGACATCTCGATCGGCGGCAACGCCTACACCGACGCGCTGCAGCGCGAGCTCAATGTGCCATACGAGACGGCCGACGCGCTCAAACGCGGGATGCCCATGGACGGCCAGCCGATGGACATCGCCCGGCCGACCATCCGTGCCGTCACCGAGAACGTGCTCCTCGAAATCCAGAAGACATTCGACTTCTTCCGCGGCACGACCGGCGCCGATCGCATCGATCGCATCGTCGTGAGCGGCGGCGCCTCGCGTATCGAGGGCTTCGTCGAGATGCTCGCCGAGCGCTTCGACTCGGAGGTCGAACTGTTCGATCCGTTCAAGAAGGTGGCCTTCGAGGCGGCGCGGTTCGGCGTCAACTCGGCGGCTGACGTCCAGGCGACGGCCGCCGTGGCAGTGGGGCTCGCGATGCGCAAGGTGGGCGACCGATGATCCGCGTCAACCTGCTCTCCGTCGACAGGCCGGTCGCCAAGGCCAGTCGCAAGTTCACCTTCCGCGTCGGCGAGAGGGCCGGCCAGATCGCGGCCTTCATAGTGGTCATCGCCTGCGGCGCCTACATCGCGTGGGACTACTTCGCGCTGCGCCGCGAGGACGAGCAGCTGCGCCAGGATCTGGTGGCGGCGCGCGCCGAGAAAGCGCGCCTCGCCCCCATCCTCGAGGAAGTCGAGCGCTTCGACGCGCGCAAGAAGGAGCTGCAGCAGCGCGTCGCGCTGATCGAGGAGCTCCGCCTCAACCAGCCCGGCGCGGTGCACCTGCTGGACCAGATCAGCCGCAGCATGCCCGACCGGCTCTGGCTGGCGACGATGAAGCAGACCGGTGACGACGTGCAGCTCGACGGCCGCACCAGCTCGCTCACCGCCCTCGCCGATTTCGTCGCCAACCTCGAGGGCTCGGGGTACTTCGCGCGGCCGGTCGAGATTCTGGGCAGCGAAGAAGAGAAGGCCGACGACAACGACCTGATCAAGTTCTCGGTCAAGGCCACCTTCGCGATGCCGGGCCGGAAGAAGGCCGAGACGCCGGCGGCGGCGGGCGCGCCGCAGTCGCGGCGCCTCGCGTCGTGAGTGGTGATCCGTCGGGCAGCCGGCCGAACGGACGAGGACGTGCGACGTAGAGCCGCAGGCGCCACGAGCCTGGTACTCAGAGGACACGAATCATGACTCTCGGTTTGAGCAAGCTTCCCTGGTACGGCCAGATCGCGCTCTTTGCCGTCGTCGGACTGGGGGGCGTGGGCTGCTACTGGTACTTCTATGCGGGGTCGCCGGTGTCGATGATTCCCGACAGCGGCTCGACGCTGCGCCAGGAGCTCGCGACCAAGCGGACCCAGCTCCAGAGGGAACACCAGGAGATCACGAAGGGCCGTGCGGCCGAGAAGCGCCTCACGGAGTTCCGCGCCGAGCTCGTCGATCTCGAGGCCCGGTTCGAGACCCTGCGCATCGTCCTCCCCGAGCAGCGAGACGTCGCCGACATGCTGCGACGCATCCAGACGCTCGCCACGTCGTCGAGCCTCGTCGTCAAGGCGTTCAAGCCGCAGGCGATCGCGAACAAGCAGCTCCACCAGGAGTGGCCGATGGCGATCGAGCTCGACGGCACGTATCACAGCCTGGCGCGCTTCTTCGATCAGGTCAGCAAGGTGCCGCGCATCATCAACGTCGGCGGCATCGAGATCAAGTCGAAGGACGAGAAGGAGTCGGAGGACGGAACCACCATCACGGCACTGTGCACGGCGACGACGTTCGTTCTGCTCGACAAGCCGGCGCAGCAGGCGGCTGCCATGGCCAAGGAGCCCGGTGCGCGGCGCGGCGCCGGTGCCAAGCCGCCGGCGACCAGGTGAGCGCGACCAGGAGGACTTCCGTGTTCCAGGCCCCCCCAGAAGCCGTCCCCGCCACGCGCGCGCCGAACGCCCGCGTCACCGGGATCGCCCTCGGCATGGCGGTCGTCGCCTTGTGCGGCGCGCCTGCTGCTGAAGCCCAGGCTCCGGCGACGGGCCAGGCGACCGCGGCGTCGAAGCCCGCGGCCGCGCCGGCGGTGCCGTCGTCCCCGGCGTACAGCTACGAGGTGAGCGGCCGCCGCAATCCGTTCGTCGCCCTCAATCGCGCGTCCGAGCCCAAGGGCAGCCGCGCCAAGACCTCGGGGCTCTCGAGCCTGGCGATCAACGAAGCCACCGTCAAGGGCGTCGTGAAGAGTCAGGGCCGCCTCGTCGCCCTGGTCCAGGCCCCGGACAACAAGACCTACATCGTCCGTCCGAACGACCGCCTCCTCGATGGCGCCGTGCGGGCGGTCACCCCTGAAGCGGTCGTATTCGTCCAGCACGTCAACGATCCCCTCTCGCTCGTGAGGCAGCGGGAAATTCGGAAGCCTCTGCGGATTTACGAGGAGGACAAGTAATGCACCGGTGCCGAGCGGTGGTTCCGCTCCTTACACTCGCGCTCGCGGCGCCGCGCCCGGCGCCAGCGACGCCGGCGCAGGCAGCCGCGCGGACCTCCACCGCGCCGCGTCAGGCGCGCATCGAGCCGACCGTGGCGGCGCGCAAGCCGGGTGACACGACCCCGCGCCAGTTCACGGGCCACCCGATCAGCCTCGACTTCCAGGGCGTGGACCTGCGCGCGGTCCTCCGCACCTTCGCCGAGATCACCGGCCTCAATCTGGTGATCGATCCCGACGTGAAGGGGACGGTGGACGTGTCGCTGCACGAGGTGCCGTGGGACCAGGCGCTCGACATCATCCTTCGGGCCAATCAGCTCGACTACACCATCGAGGGCACGATCGTCCGCATTGCCCCGATCGACGTCCTGCGTGAAGAGGTCGAGGCGCGCCGCAAGCTGGCCGACGAGCAGTCGCTCTCGGGCGAGCTGGTGACGATGACCAAGACGCTCAATCACGCCAGGGCGCGCGAACTCTCGGCGCTGCTCACCAAGACGGCGCTGACGCGTCGTGCCCAGATCGAGGTCGACGAGCGCACCAACACGCTCATCATCACCGACCTGCAGGCAGGCCTCGACCGCGCCACCCGGCTGATCGAGACGCTCGACGCTCCGCAACTGCAGGTCGAGATCGAGGCGCGCATCGTCCGGACGACGAAGGTCTACGCGCGCGAACTGGGGATCAAGTGGGGTTTCTTCGGGCAGGCGACGCCGGAGCTCGGCAACACGCTGCCGACGTTGTTCCCGAATCAGGTCGCGGGCAGTGGACAGCTGCCGATCCTGCCGGGCGCCGGCGCGACGACCGGCGCGATCAACCTCAACGCGCCCACTCTCGCCGGCGCGGCGCTCCGCGCGCTGAACGGCGCAATCACCCTCGACGCCGCCCTCACGGCGCTCGAGCAGGACAACAAGGTCCACGTGCTCCTGCGCCCGCGCGTCGTCACGCAGAACAACATCAAGGCAGTCATCACGCGGGGTGAGGAAATTCCCTACGTAACGCTGTCGGCGCCGCCGAGCGGCGAGGGCGTGACCATCATCCAGCCGATTCCGCAGGTGCAGTTCAAGACCGCCGCGCTCATCCTCAACGTCACGCCGCGCATCTCGGCGAACGGCACCGTCATCCTCGACATCGACGTGGACAACGGATCGCGCGGCACGGTGCAGCCGAACGGCAACGTCTCGATCAACACGCAGCGCGTCCAGACGACGGTGCTCGTGAAAGACCAGGGGACGACGGTCATCGGCGGCATCTACGAAACGTTCCAGGATCGCGCCGACGATCGCACACCCGGCCTCCACAAGCTGCCCCTCCTCGGCCGCCTGTTCCGTTCGGAGAACGATCGGCAGGAGGAAGGTGAGCTCCTCATCTTCATCACGCCGCGGATCCTCAAGGACGGGCAGACCGCGGAGGCGACGACCAACCCCGTCGGCGGAGCCGGCAAGTAGATGGCAGCGAATCGCTGGAGCCCGGGGACGGGGAGCGCCCGGGGATGGACAAAGGCATTCCCGAAAGGATTCAGGGAGGCAGTGGTCATCATGCCGTTCTTCAAATCAGCCAGCGTTCGCGTGCGGAGCGCGCGGTTCGCGGCCCTCGCCGCTGTCACGCTGGCAGCCGCCGCAGCGGCGGGATGCGGCAGCGAGACGATGTCGGCGAGTCAGGCATCGTCGTACCTCGTCATCAACGTCCTCGAAGCGGCGAGCTGCGCCGAGGACGCCGTGTTCTCGCCGTACCTCCAGTCCGACGTGCAGACCGGCGGCAGCATCTGCGAGGACGCGGGCCGCGTCCGCATGTCGGCGGCCATGAAGGACGTCACCAACCCGGTCGGGCCGAGCGACAACAACGCGCTCACCGTGAACCGCTACCGTGTCGTCTTCCGCCGGAGCGACGGACGGAACACGCCCGGCGTGGACGTGCCCTACGCCTTCGACGGCGCCGTCACCTTCACCGTGGTCCCCGGCGATCAGGTCACCGTGCCGTTCGTGCTCGTGCGGGTCCAGTCGAAGCTCGAATCGCCGCTCGTCAATCTGGGGCTCCGCCCGCAGGACGGCGGGCCTCCGGCCTTCCCGCTCCCCGGCGCCGGCGTCATCTCGACACTCGCGGACGTGACCTTCTACGGCCGCGACCAGACGGGGCGCGAGGTGGCGGTGACCGGCACGCTGAGCGTGAACTTCGCGGACTGGGCGGATCCGGATTAGACGTGAACCCGGAGCACCTGGGCCGATGGGCAGGCCAGGACGGCGTGCCCGCAGACATCGATTCTCCGCAAGTACAGGGCAGGCACATGCACATTCATCCGGCACGCACGATTGGGACACGACGCGTCGTGGCACGCCGGCTCGGCCGCCTCGGCTGGCTGCCGGTCCTCGCAACGTTCGCGGCCGCCGGGTGCCAGGTCTCGAAGACCGAGGCACCGGAAGTCACGGGTCCATCCGAGCTCGGGCTCTCGCTCGAGCTCCGGGCCACGCCCGACACCGTCACCATGGACGGCCTCTCGCAGTCGCAGATTCAAATCGTGGCCCGCGATCCGGGTGGACGACCGGTCGCCAATCAGGCCGTCCGCGTCGAGATCACGGCCGCCGGCGAGGTCGTCGATATCGGACGGCTCAACACCAAGAACGTCACGACCGGCGGCGACGGCCGCGCGACCGTGACCTACACGGCGCCGATGGGACCGCCGTCGCAGAACAGCGATCCCGGCACGCTGGTGACCATCATCGGCACGCCAGCGGGCAGCGACTATCGGGCCGCCGTCGCCCGGCGCGTGGACTTGCGCCTGGTGCCACAGGGCGTCGTGCTGACGCTGCCGTTCGCCCCTGTGCCGCGCTTCACGTTCTCGCCGTCGGATCCCTCCGAGGACGTCGAGATCATCTTCGACGCCAGCACCTCGATCGCCTCGTGCATCCCCGATCCGGCGGCGCCGAACGACGTCGCGCGGTGCGTGCGACAGGGCGGATCGATCTCGTCGTATCAGTGGGACTTCGGCGACGGCAAAACGGGCTCGGGCGTGCAGGCGCGGACCTACTTCCGCTCGGCGGGCACCTATGTCGTCAAGCTGACGGTCACCAACGATCGTGGGCTCAGCAATTCGGTGACGCAGACCGTGCAGGTCGCGCGCGTGGCGAACCCGACGGCGGAGTTCAGCTTCTCGCCGTCCACGCCGGGTGTCGGGCAGAGCGTGTTCTTCGACGCGTCGGCTTCGCAGGCGGCGAACTCCGATCGGCACATCGCCACCTACAACTGGACCTTCGGGGATGGAGGCACGGGCAGCGGCCAGACCACCTCGCGGCGGTATTCGCTCGCGGGCTCCTACGCGGTGACGCTGACCGTCGCGGATAGCAGTGGACGAACCGGTACCGTCACCAAGTCGGTCACCGTCGGCGCCGGCCAGCAGCCGGTCGCCAACTTCACCGTCTCGCCAGCTCAGGTGGCGGTCAACCAGCGCGTCTTCTTCGACGGCACAATCTCCACGCCGCCCCCGGGACGCACGATCAACAAGTACGTCTGGAACCTCGGCGACAACACTATCGTCGAGGGGCCGCGCGTCGACCATGCCTACAGCCGCGCCGGGTCCTACGTCGTCGTCCTGACCGTCACCGACAGCGGCGGGGCGAACAACGCGGTGACCAAGTCCGTGACGGTACAATAGTGATCGCCATGGCCGAGACCTCCCGTCTCGACGATCTGCGGCGCCGGGTCCAGTCGGACCCGGCGTCGATTGTCTTCGCCACCCTCGCGGAGGAGCACCGGCGCGCCGGTCGCTTCGACGAGGCCGTTGAGACCAGCCGTGCCGGCCTGCGCTTCCATCCGACCTACGTCTCCGCGCGCGTGACGCTCGGTCGGAGTCTCATGGAGCTGGGCAACAACGAACAGGCCGAGCGCGAGCTGCGGCTCGTGTTGAAGACGTCCTCCGACAACCTGGCCGCGCGCCGCGCGCTCGGGGATCTGGACCTGGCGTCGATCCGAGCTCCTCGAGGCGCTCGAACAGTTCGAGACCGCCATGTCGCTGGCTCCTGGTGATAACGAGCTGGCGGAGACGGTCAAGGCCCTGAAGTTCGAAGTCGCCGGGAAGGGCACAGACCTCGCGCCCTCGACGATGGACGCCGCTCGTCTGGAGGCGGAGGGCTCCCCCGGGAGGCGTCCGAGCAAGACCGCGGTCATCGAAGCCCTCGAGCGCTTCTACCGCGGCATCCTCCGCGCGCGCGACGGCCGCGCGGGGCGCGACGATGGCAAGAGGGTGACGACGGCTCGCTGAGCTCGTCGCTCCATCCGCACCAGCCGCACCAGCCGCTCCAGTCGCTCCAGCCGCTCCATCCGTCCCCAGCCCCCGAATGATAAAGTGCTCCGTCGCGCTGGCGGGCGGCCGTGTGAAACGGCCGTCGGCGTCGCGGCCGTGCACGGCCCATGACCCTTCACCCGATCGAGGCCCGACATCGGAGCATCGCGGACCAACTGGCGTCGCGCGACCTCGACGGGCTGGTCGTCACCAATCCGGCCAACCTCCGCTATCTCACGGGGTTCGGCGGTTCCGCCGGTCTGCTTCTCGTGACGGCGGTGCGCCTTTACTTGGTAGTGGACTTCCGCTACAGTGCCGCGGTCCTGGCGCTCCTGCGCGAACAGGTGGCGCCGCCGACGCTCGTCCACGTGCCACTCCAGGCGAGCACAGGATACGACCGGCGGTTCGTCACGCTGGTGGCCGGTCAGGCGCCGGAAGCGATTGCCTGGGACGGCGGAACGGGCACGATCCCCCATCCTGACAGAGTTGCCCGGCGCATCGGCTTCGAGGCCGGCCACGTGCCCGTGCAACGCTGGCGCGGCTGGGAGAGCAAGCTGAGTGCTGTCGGCGCGGAGCGCGTGGCGCTGGTCGAGACCGACCGTCTCGTCGAGGCCGCGCGTGAGCGCAAGGACGCGAGCGAAGTCGCGAGCCTCCGGGAGGGGGCGCGGCGATTGTCGCAGGTCGCGCGGGAGGTGCTCGCCGAGACGGTGCGCGTCGGCCGATCGGAGCTCGAGATCGCCGCCGACATCGATTGGCGGATGAAACGCGCCGGATTCGAGAAACCCGCCTTCGACACGATCGTGGCCTCGGGGCCGAACAGCGCGCTTCCGCACGCGCGGCCGACGCCACGGTTACTGTCTGACGGCGACCTCGTGGTGCTGGACTTCGGCGGTGTACACGAAGGATACTGCGTGGACTTGACCCGCACGGTGGCGATGGGAGACGTGCCGGCCGAGTGCCGACGGATTTACGAGGCGGTGCTCGAGGCGCAGGGCGCGGCGATTGCCGCCGCCGGGCAGCCACGGGTCGAAACGGGTGCGGTGGACGAGGCGGCGCGCGCCTCGCTCCGGCGCTACGGTCTCGACCATGTCTTCGGGCACGGCACGGGCCACGGGCTGGGCCTGGAGATCCACGAGGCGCCGCGTCTCGGACAGCGGAACGAGGATTCGCCGGGACGTGACGTCCTCGAACCCGGCATGGTGTTCACCATCGAGCCCGGAGCCTACGTCGAAGGCCTGGGGGGCGTTCGGATCGAAGACGATTTCCTGCGAACCGGAGCCGGGTGCGAGATGCTGACCGACGTGCCGCGAGAATGGCGGGTCATTCCCGGCGCGCGCTGACGGCAGAGGGCTGGCCGCTGACCCTTCCATGAATGTTGACGCCATCAAACAACTGCTGGAGCTCGTTCGCGAGCACGATCTCGCCGAGTTCGAGTTCGAACAGGACGGCGTGAAGCTGCGCGTCCGCAAACAGGGACCGCCGGTGGCCACGACGCTGGCCCCGGTCACGCCCGTCGTCGTTCAGGCCCCGGCGCTGCCGCTCGCGTCCGCGCCCGTCGCCGCGGCGGCACCCGCCCCCGAGCCGCCCGCCGACGAAGCCGTGGAGCTCGCCGTCGTGACCTCGCCCATCGTCGGGACGTTCTATCGATCGGCCGATCCTGCCTCGCCCCCGTTCGTCGAGGCCGGCCAGATGGTCCGCAAAGGCCAGACCCTCTGCATCATCGAGGCGATGAAGCTGATGAACGAGATCGAATCCGAATACGAGGGCGAAGTCGTCAAGGTCTACGTCGAGAACGGCCATCCGGTCCAGTACCGGCGAGCGGCTGTTCGCGATCCGCACCTGACCATGTTCAAGAAGATCCTGATCGCGAATCGCGGCGAGATCGCCCTGCGCGTCATCTGCGCCTGTCGCGAGCTCGGCATCCGGACCGTGGCGGTCTATTCGGAGCCGGACGAGAACTCCCTCCACGTGCGATTCGCCGACGACGCGGTCTGCATCGGGCCGGCAGCGAGCCGCGACAGCTACCTGAACGTCCCGGCGATCATCAGCGCCGCGGAGATTACCGGCGCCGACGCCATCCATCCAGGGTACGGCTTCCTCTCCGAGAGCCCCTACATGGCGGAGGTGTGCGAGGCCTGCCACATCAAGTTCATCGGGCCATCGGCCAACGTCATCCGGCTCCTGGGAGACAAGGCCCGGGCGCGGCGCGTGATGAAGAAGGCGGGCGTGCCGGTGCTGCCGGGCAGCGACGGTCCCGTGGACAGCGAAGAGCGGGCGCTCAAAATCGCCAAGGACATGGGATATCCCGTGATCATCAAGGCGGCCGCCGGCGGCGGCGGGCGCGGGATGCGCATCGTCCGCGAGGCCGACGAGATCGCCGGCGCGCTCAAGACCGCGCAGCGCGAGGCGCAGGCGGCCTTCGGCGTCGGCGACGTGTACATCGAGAAATACGTCGATTCGCCGCGCCACATCGAGTTCCAGATCCTCGGCGACCACCACGGCGCGGTCGTCCATCTCGGTGAGCGCGAGTGCTCGATCCAGCGGCGCCATCAGAAGCTGATCGAAGAGGCGCCGTCGGTGGCCCTCACCGAGAAGATGCGCCGCAAGCTGGGCGCGACGGTGGTCGATGCGGCCAAGGCCGTGCAATACACGAGCGCCGGGACGTTCGAGTTCCTCATGGATCCGGGCGGCAGCATCTACTTCATCGAGGCGAACACACGCCTGCAGGTCGAGCACGGCATCACCGAGCTCATTACCGGGGTGGACATCGTCAAGGAACAGATCCGGGTCGCCGCCGGCGCGCGGCTCTCGTTCCGCCAGAGCGATCTGGTCTTCCGCGGACACGCGATCGAATGCCGCGTGAACGCCGAACACCCCGAGACGTTCACGCCGAGCCCGGGGCTGATTCAAGTCTTCAGCCCGCCCGGCGGCCCCGGCGTCCGTGTCGACACCTTCGTGCACTCCGAGTGCATGATCTCGCCGTACTACGACTCGCTGGTCGCGAAGATCATGGTCCATGGACGCGATCGGGACGAGGCGATCGATCGCATGCGGCGCACGCTCGAGATGACCGTCGTCGAAGGGATCCACACCACGATCCCGATGCACCTCAAAGTGCTGGCGGACCCGGACTTCAGAGCGGGGAAGATCAGCACGTCGTTCATGGAGCGCTACCAGGCGCCCGAAAAAAAGACGCCGGCCCGCCTGGCTGAAGCGGTGTGAGCCGCGGACGCGTCCCCGGCAGCAGCCGACCACGGTCCCATACTGACGCTCCCGCCGCTCTACGCGATCGTCGATGAAGAGGCTGCCCTCCTGGCGGGGCACTCGGTGCCCGCGTTCGGAAAGGCGCTGCTCGCTGGCGGCGCACGACTCATCCAGCTGCGCGCCAAGCTCGCCCCGAGTGCACGGCTGCTGGACTACTGCCTCGCCCTCGCCGAGGCGGCCCACGGATCCGGGACCGTGATCGTCGTCAACGATCGCTTCGACGTGGCGCTCGCCGCCAACCTGCGAGCCGTGCACGTGGGCCAGGACGACCTGCCGCCAGCGCTGGTGCGGCGGTTCCTCGGACCTGAGGGCGTCGTCGGCGTCTCGACGCATACGCGGGCGCAGGTCGACGCGGCTTTGTACGACCCGGTGGATTACATTGCGGTCGGTCCGGTGTACGGCACCGTCACGAAGGACACGGGCTATGAGCCGGTCGGGCTCGAGCTCGTCGCCTATGCCGCGTCCAGGGCGACGGTGCCGATCGTTGCGATCGGGGGCATCACACTCGACACGGCGCGCGCGGTGCTCGACGCAGGCGCGGCGTCGGTCGCGGTGATCGGCGACTTGTTGACCGGCGGCACTCCTTCGGCGCGGGTGGCCCGGTATCTGTCGGCCCTGCGATGAGCCACAGGCGCCGTGGCGGCGCGCGACGGCAACCGAATTGATCGCGGCAGGCCGGCATCTCCGACATCAGCTGGCAGCGCCGATCAATCGCCGGTCGCGTGCCGGGCGTGGCCGGAGGCCTCCGCTATAATGCCGCGACTCGCGCATGACGCCTGCGTTCGCCGCGGGCCGTGGCACCGCCGAGGCCGGACTGCGAGGGGAGGACCGACTAGATGTCGATTTTCGCGACGAAGTCCATCGACCACCTGAGAGCGGAGGCGAGTGCCACCGGCGACGCACAGCCTCAAGCGCGTGCTCGGCCCCATCGACCTGGTCACGCTCGGGATCGGCGCCATCATCGGCACCGGCATCTTCGTGCTCACCGGCCAGGCCGCCGCGGCGCACGCCGGACCGGCCATCGTCCTCTCGATGGTGCTCGCCGGCTTCGCGAGCGCGCTCGCCGGCCTCTGCTACGCGGAGTTCGCGTCCACGGTGCCGATTGCCGGCTCCGCGTACACCTACGGGTACGCGACGCTCGGCGAGTTCGTCGCCTGGATCATCGGCTGGGATCTGATCCTCGAGTACGCCCTCGGCGCCGCCACCGTCGCGGTCGGCTGGTCGGGCTACGTCGTCAGCTTCCTCCACGACGTCGGCATCCAGTTCCCGGCGCAGTTCAGCGCGGCGCCCGGGACGCTCGTGAAACTGGCCGACGGCAGCGCCGTGACCGCGGTGTTCAACCTCCCGGCCGTCATCATCACCGTGCTCGTGACCGCGCTCCTCGTGGTCGGCATCCAGGAGTCGGCGCGCGTCAATGCCGTCATCGTCATCGTCAAGGTGGCGGTCGTGCTGCTGGTGATCGTGCGCGGGCGCGTTCGTTCGTCAACCGCGCCAACTGGACGCCGTTCATCCCGCCGAACACCGGCGAGTTCGGCGCAGTACGGGTGGAGCGGCATCCTCCGCGGCGCCGGCGTCATCTTCTTCGCCTACATCGGCTTCGACGCGGTGTCGACGGCCGCGCAGGAAGCGCGGAACCCGCAGAAGGACATGCCGATCGGCATCCTGGGGTCGCTCGTCGTCTGCACCATCCTGTACGTGCTGGTCTCCGGCGTCATGGTCGGCCTGGTGCCGTACACGCAGCTCGGCGTGCCGGCGCCGATGGCGGTGGCGATCGACGCCGCGAAGGCGCAGGCCGTGGGCTCGGCGCTGGTACGGCTTGTTGAACGTCATGCCGTACATCGTGAAGCTCGGGGCCATCGCCGGCCTGAGCTCGGTCATGGTCGTGATGATGCTCGGCCAGCCGCGCATCTTCTATGCGATGGCGAAGGACGGGCTGCTGCCGGCATGGGCGAAGCAGATCCACCCGCAATTCCGCACGCCGCACATCACCACCATCATCACCGGCGTCGTCGTGGCGATTGCCGCCGGGCTTCACGCCGATCAACATCCTCGGCGAGCTCGTGAGCATCGGCACGCTGCATGGCGTTCGTCATCGTCTCGCTCGGCATCCTGGCGCTGCGAATGCAAGCCGGCCCGAACTGGATCGGCCGTTTCGCGTGCCGGCGGTCTGGGTGGTGGCGCCGCTCTCGGCGCTGGTCTCGCTCGGCGCTGATGGCCGGCCTGCCGATGGAGACGTGGCGGCGGCTGGTCATCTGGATGGTGATCGGGGTGGTGCTGTACTTCGCCTACGGCTACCGCCACAGCAACCTGAGCAACCCGCAGCGGGCGTGACCGGACGCGGCCGGGCGCCCGTCGGTCCGCGAGGCAGCGTCGGCAAGACAGGGGAGGACATCCGCGTGTCGCCCGAGCGGTGGTTTGCGCGCGGGGAACGATCGGTCCCGCGAAAGGTGCGCGCCTCGTGGTGGCTCGGACCTTCCGGCATCGCGATCGAGCTGATCGTCGGGATCTTCGTCGTCGGTACGCTCGGGTACTGGCTCATCGAAGGCTGGCCTCTCTGGGACAGCCTGCTACATGACCGCGATCACGGTCACGACCGTGGGCTACAAGGAAGTCCACGACATGACCTGGGCAGGTGAGGCGTTCACGATCCTGCTGCTGCTCGGTGGCGTCGGCACCTTCTTCTACGTTCTGTACGCTCGCAGTCGCCGGCCTGGTGCATGGCGGTCTGGCCTCGCGCTGGGAGGCGCAACGGCGGTCCCGCATGATCGACGATCTCGCGCATCACTACATCGTCTGCGGATTCGGCCGCATGGGCCGCATCATCGTCGACGAGTTCCGCAAGCATCGCGTCGCCTACGTCGTCGATCGACCGCGACCCCGAGCTCGTGCGTGCAGGTCATCGAGGCGGGGGGACTCGCCGTCGAAGCGGATGCCAGCACCGAGGAGGTGCTGCTCCACGTCGGCCTCCAGCGTGCGAAGGCGCTGATCGCCGCCGCCGGCACCGACGCCGAGAACGTCTACATCATCCTGACGGCGCGCCTGCTGCGGCCCGACCTCTACATCATCGGACGAGCCGAGACCGAAGACGCCGTGCGCAAGCTGAAGCGAGCCGGCGCCGACCGCGTGCTGTCGCCGTACCAGGTCGGTGCCCAGCAGATCGCGCAGGCCGCACTGCGCCCGGCCGTGCTCGATTTCGTCCAGCTCGCGACCAGCGGCGACGGCCCGGAGCTCGGGATCGAGCAGGTCATGCTCACCGATCGGCATCGCCGCTGTGCGGGCAGTCGATCCTGACCGCGAACCTGCGGCAACGCTTCGGCGTGGTCGTGGTCGGCATCAAGCGGGCCACCGGCCGCATGGAATTCAACCCGGCCCCCGAGGCCGTCATGGCCGCGAGCGACTGCCTCGTGGTCATGGGCAACCTGGAGTCGCTCAATCGCCTCGAAGCCATCGCCCAGGGCGCGACCGCGTAGGTGATCCGGGAGTAGCCATCCGCATGCCGACAGCTCGCGTGCTCGATGGAAACGCCGCCGCCCGGGAGATTCGCGCCGAGCTCGCCTCACGGATTGCGGCGGTGAGAGCCGCGGCCAATCGTCCTCCCGGCCTCGGCATCGTGCTGGTGGGAAACGACGCCGCGTCAGAAGTCTACGTCAGGCACAAGGTCAAGGACGGCACCGAGTCGGGCCTGTTCGTGGATCTCGTCCGCCTGCCCGCCACCGCGTCGCTCGACGAGACGCTCGATGTGGTCCGTCGCCTCAACGAGAGCTCGGTCCACGACGGCATCATCGTCCAGTCGCCCCTCCCGGCAGCCATGGGGAGTGCGGCCGAGATGACGGTCTTCGAGACGATCGCCGTCGACAAGGACGTGGACGGCTTCGCTCCCGCGACCGTCGGCCGGCTGGTGCAGAACCGCGCCGTGCTCCGATCCTGCACGCCGGCCGGCGTGATGGAGCTGCTCGACCGCTCGGGGATCGAAATCGCCGGCAGGCGCGCCGTCGTGATCGGCCGCAGCGACATCGTCGGCAAGCCCATGTCGCTGATGCTGCTGCACCGGCACGCCACCGTGACGATCTGCCACTCGCGCACGATCGCGCTGCCCGAGGTGGCGGCGACGGCAGACATCCTCGTGGTGGCGATTGGCCGCGCCGGTCTCGTCACGCCCGCTTACGTCAAGCCCGGCGCCACGGTCATCGACGTCGGCATGAACCGCGTCGACGACCCGGACCTCGTCGCCCGCTGGTTTCCCGAGGGCTCGTCGCGGCGGCTGGAATTCGAGCGGAAGGGCTCGCTGCTCGTCGGCGACGTCGAGCCCGCGGTGGCCGGGGTCGCGGGGGCGCTGACGCCGGTGCCTGGCGGAGTGGGGCCGCTCACGCGTGCCATGTTGATGAAGAACACGGTTATCGCGGCGGAGCAGCGGTTCGGGCTGTGAAGTTACGCGCCGCGTAACGCCTTTCGCGCCTCGTCGTGGCCGCAGGTCTCCTGGAGGCAATCGCCGCCCCTGCCGCTGGCCCGCATCCTGCAACGCCGAGTCAGTTCGGCGTCACGGCACGTCCACGACGATGATGGTGCCGCGCATCGATTGATCGTTGGTATTCAGGTGATCGTGGTAGCCGCAGCTGCGGACGATGGTCAGTGGCGCGGTTTCGCGGCGTTGTCCGGCAAGGATGAAGCCCGCGGTGTTGATGGCCGGACAGTCGGTGCCGGCGTGGTCCGGATCCGAGAACACGTCGTGACCGCGCACATCGTCGTTGGCGAAGGTGACGATGCCGCCTTTCGCAATCGTGACTTCCTTGGGCGTCACGCCGGTCGGCGTGATCGTGATCTGCGCCGTGGTCGGCGGCGGCGGGGGAGCCGCCGGTGCGGGAGGCATGGTCACGACGGGAGGCGTCGAGGATGATGGCTGACTCGGGGTGTCGTATCCGCCACCGCAGGCTGCGGCGACGGCCAGAACGAGGATGATGGCAGCGTTCAGTCGAGCCATGCGCGCTGTTGTACCTACGAGCCTGCGTCCGTGACACATGGGGGTTGTCAGCAACCACTGTGCCACACCTGCTTTACGCGTGCGCGTGTCTGTTGGCAACAGCCACGCTGACGTTCGCGCAGACACCGGAGCAGCCTGCGCCGCACTCGGGGCATGAAGGCGCGGCCCCGGCCCCGGCGACCGCCGACGCGCAGAGCCAGTTCCCGCAGATCGACCAGTGGCGCGTGCGGTTCGATGCGAACGTGTTTGCCGGGTTCAACTATCAGCGCCGGGAGTTCCGCGATTTTCACGAAGTCGAGTCGCAGAACTGGCTGATGGCGTCGCTTGGCCGAAGCTGGGGTGCGAGCTCGCTCACGCTGGTCTCGATGTTCTCGCTCGAGCCCTTCACCATCCAGGACCTCGGATCGCCGCAGGTCTTCCAGACGGGTGAGACGTTCGAGGGTGCGCCGCTCATCGACTATCAGCACCCGCACGACCTGATCATGGCCCTCGGTGGCCGGTTCGAGCGCCGCGTCGGTCCGCTGCGCACACGCGTGGATGCCGGCCTGGTTGGCCCCCCCGCGCTCGGGCCTCCTCCCTTCATGCACCGGCCTTCTGCGGCGGACAACCCGCAGGTGCCGCTGTCGCACCACAACCTCGATTCCACGCACATCTCGAGTGGCGTCCTGACCGGGGGAGTCAGCTATGGAAGCGTCGGGCTCGAGGGTTCGTGGTTTCATGGCCGGGAGCCCGACGAGAACCGGCTCGATCTGGACCTCGGCCCGCTGGACTCCTGGTCCCTGCGCGCGTCCTGGACCTCGGGACCCTGGCAGGCGCAGGTCTCGGGAGCGCAACTCGAGCAGCCCGAGTGGATTCACCCCTATGACGAGTCGCGCCTCACGGCGTCGGTCGGCTACACGGGCCGCTGGGGCTCGCGGCCCCTGGCGGCGCTGCTGGCCTGGGGCCAGAAGCGTGAACCCTTCGGGATCTTCGACGCCTACCTGCTCGAAGGGCATCTGCTCCTTCGCGGGAAGCACGCCCTGGTCGCGCGCGCGGAGCTGACGACCAAGAGCATCCTCGGCGGCGGGATACACCCGCCGGGATTCCAGCACTACCACCCGCATTCGCGGATTGGCGCGCTGACGGCCGGCTACGTGCGCGACCTGGTCGCCGCCAGCTACGGGCGGTTCGGCGTCGGCGCAGACCTCACGGTCTATCGCGTGCCGCGGAACCTGACCGAGAACTACGGGCGGCCACTGTCGTTTCACGTGTTCGTCCGTTACGCCACCCCTGACGCGTCAGAACATGCCCATCACTGATGCGGGGCACCGCGTCGCGGTCGCTCGAGGGACTCACTCCGAGCGAATCGCCGCCAGCACCCCGTCCACCGCGCGATCGGTGTCGGCGAACGAGCCGCTCGTGTCGATGACGTAGTGGGCGCGCCGCACCTTCTCCGGCAGCGGCCACTGCGCCGCGATGCGCGCGCGCGCCTCGGCGTCGGTGAGGCCGTCTCGCGCCATCAGGCGGGCGACCTGGACACTCGCCGGACAGGTGGTGACGATGACCGTGTCGAAGTCGCGGTCACGGCCCGTTTCGTACAGGAGCGGAACGTCCGCGACGGCGAGGGTCGCCTCGCCCTGAGCGGCCAGGCGCTCGTACCACGCGTCGGTCGCGCTTCGCACGACGGGGTGGACAATGGCTTCGAGATCCCGGCGCGCCGTCTCGTCGTCGAAGACCAGGCGAGCCATGGCCCGGCGGTCGAGCGCGCCGTCCGGCGTGAGCATTTCCGGGCCGAAACGCTGGACGAGAGCCGCGAGACCCGGTGAGCCGGCGTGGACCGCCTCGCGCGCCAGGACGTCCGAGTCGATCGTCGGCACACCCGCGGCCTCGAGACGCCGGCGCACGTAGCTCTTGCCAGTGGCGATTCCGCCGGTGAGCGCCACGCGACGCACGCCCCGCTGTTTCATCGTCCCTGCCGCCCTACCCCCAGTCGCCGAGTCGCCCAGTCGCCCAGTCGCCCCAGCCGTTCCAGCCGCTCCAGTCGTTCCAGCCGCTCCAGCTAACCTTCTGCCCGCTCGCCGTCCTGCGTGCCCGCCAGTCGCTCTTCGACGAACGTGTTCCACTCGTGGCAATGCGGACACTGCCACAGGAGCTCGTTGCTGCGATACCGGCAGCGGATGCAGATGTGCGGATCACGATAGAACACGGCTTCGCGGCTGACGGCCATGTACCGGTCCACGTCGGACCTCGGCACACCGAGTTGCACCAGCGTCTCCCAGATCGCCTGGTGCAGGATGACGGCATGCGGGTTGTGGGCGAGCGACTCGAGCAGCAGGGCGAGGCCGCCGGCCGCGTCACCGCGGTGGCGCCGGTGCTGCGCGAGCGCGAGGCCCGCCCGCCAGTCGTGCGGGCTGGCGGCCATGAGCCGGCGGCAGATCTCCTCGAAACGATCGGGCGTGCCGAGCAGCGCATACGCGCGCTCGAGCCGATCGAGCACCAGGTACGCCCGTTCGGGGAGCCGCGCCGCCAGCTGTTCCCAGATCTCCGCCGCCCGTGCGGCCTCACCGGCCGCCAGCTTGAGGTCTCCGAGGTTCACGTAGGCGGGCGGGACGTGCGGATCGATGTCGATGGCCGTCGTGAATCGCTGCTGCGCGGCGGCCAGATCGCCACGATCGCGCGCCTGCACTCCAAGCTCGTTCTCGAGAAACGCGCGGACGGCTTCGTGGCGTGCCTGCAGGCTCGGGCGGACCACCTGCGTCAGGCGTAGCCGGACCGCCGCGGCCTCCTGCCACTGGTGCTGATCCTCGTAGAGCTTCTCGAGCTGGAGGAGGGCATGCTCGTTTCTCGGATCGAGCCGCAGCACCTCGTTGAACGCCTCGATGGCTCGATCGACGAAGCCGCCGCGGCGGTAATCGAGACCGAGGCAGAGCAGGATGTAGGTGTGCTCGAGACGCCCCAGCCTCGGCCGCTGGAGGAGCTGCTGGTGCAACTGGACCGCGCGGCTGACCTGTCCCTTCTCGCGGTACAGGTTCCCCAGGATCATGTGGATCTCGAGGGCCTCGGGCGCCAGCCTTGCGGCCTGGCTCAGCTCTTCGATCGCCAGATCGAGCTGGTTGGCGACCAGGAAATTCAGGCCCTGCATGTAGTGCGGCGACTCGCGGGCCTTGCGCCGATCGATCCAGCGGCCTTCCTGCAGCTTGTAGCGCTCCCAGGCCTTGCCGACAGCGAGACCGACGAGGAGCGCGATCAGCGCCGCGAGCAGCAGCGCGTAGCCAGCCATCAGCCGCGCGCTCCCCGCGGCATACCGCGACAGGATGGCGTCCCACCGGCACTGCGCGCGCAGCACGGCTTCGATCAGATCGCGAACCGCGCCCTTGCCGCCGCGGCGTGCGCTGACCCATTGGACACGCGTCCGCACGTCGGCCACCGCGTCGGCCGGCGCCGCGGAGAGTCCCGCCCGGGCGAGGACCGGCAGGTCGAGCAGGTCGTCGCCCATGTACGAGACGTCCTCATCCCCGAGGCCGTGCTCGGCCAGCAGCGCCTCGTAGGCACGAAGCTTGTCGTCGGCCCCCTGCCGCAGAATTGTGATCCCCAGCTGCCGGGCCCGCTCGGCGGTCGAGGCCGAGGTGCGGGCGGACAGCAGCCCCGTCAGCAGCCCGGCTTGTCGCGCCCAGACGAGCGCCGTGCCGTCACGCACGTGATAGTGCTTCGATTCCCGTCCGTGGCCATCGATCAGGAGCCGGCCGTCGGTGAGCACGCCGTCGACGTCGAACAGCAGCAGCCGGACTTTGGCAGCACGCTGTGCCACTTCGGATGGGAACTCGGGGCTCATGAGGCCGGAGGCAGGGGGCGTCAGAACATTTCCGTGCGCCACAGATCGTACAGGTGGAGCACGCCGACGGGCCGCCCGGCGTCGGCCACGATCAGCGACGAGATGCGGCGCTCCTCCAGGATCTTGAGCGCCTCGACCGCAAGGATCGACGGAGCGATGGTGACCGGCCGCGGCGTCATGACGTCGGCGGCCGGACGCTGCAGGAAATCGGGGAAGCGGCCGACGTGCCGGCGAAGGTCACCGTCGGTCACGATGCCGGCGAGGCGGCCGTCGGCGTCGACGACACACGTCATGCCGAGCTTCTTGCGTGACATCTCCTCAATCGCCGCCTGCATGGGGGCTTCGAGACGAACGACCGGCATGTCGTCGCCGGCGTGCATCAGCGCCTGGGCCCGCAGCAGGCCCTTGCCGAGTTTGCCGCCGGGGTGCAGATGGGCGAAGTCGTCCTCCCGGAAACCGCGCCGGACCAGCAGCGTCATCGCGAGCGCATCGCCGAGCGCGAGCGCGGCCGTCGTGCTCGCGGTCGGTGCGAGATTGAGCGGGCACGCCTCTTCGTTCACGTGCGTGTCCAGCGTGACGTCGGCGGCGCCGCCGAGCGACGACTCGGCCCGGCCGGTCAGGGCGATGAGCTGTGCGCCGAGCCGCTTGATGGTCTCGAGGACGCGCAGCACTTCATGCGTCTCGCCGCTGTGCGACAGCGCGATCACCACATCGTCGGGCTGGATGACGCCCAGATCCCCGTGCACCGCTTCGGCCGGATGCAGGAAGTAGGCCGGGGTGCCGGTGCTCGACAACGTCGCGGCGATCTTCCGGCAGATGATGCCGGACTTGCCCATGCCGGTCACGATCACGCGGCCACGGCAGGTGAGGAGCATCTGGACGGCGCGTTCGAACCGCTCGTCCAGCTGATTCACCAGGCCGAGAATCGCCGCGGCTTCGGTCTCGAGGACTCTGCGCGCGAGCGCCAGCGCCGGTTCGCGTGGGGGAGTGGGCTCGGTGGACGGGACGGGCCTGGCGGGCGGGACGGAGGTGTTCGACGGGGTCGCCATGTCAGCCGATCTCGGCGGCCTCGCGCAGCGGCGCCCGCGCGGCCGCATCGATCGCGACCAGCCGGCGGAGCAGCGGCTCGAGCAGGTCCAGGGCGAGCGCGTTCTGCGCGTCGCTCCTGGCCCGTGCGGGCGCGTCGTGGACTTCCATGAACAGCCCGTCGATCCCCGCCGCGACGCCGGCGCGCGCCAGCGGCTCGATGAACTCTGCCTGACCCGCGGTCACGCCGTTCCCGGCCCCGGGGAGCTGCAGGCTGTGCGTGACGTCGAACACCACCGGTACTCCGAGGCTGCGAATCATCGGGAACGCCCGCATGTCCACCACGAGGTTGTGGTAGCCGAACGTGACCCCGCGCTCGGTGACGAACACCCGTTCGTTGCCCGAGTGGCGTACCTTCTGGACGGCGTGGCCGACGTCGAGGGGTGCGAGGAACTGACCCTTCTTGATGTTCACGGCGCAGCCGGTGCGGGCCGCTGCGACGAGCAGGTCGGTCTGTCTCGACAGAAACGCCGGGATCTGCAGGACGTCGACGATTTCCGAGGCCGGGCCCGCCTGGGCCGGCTCGTGGATGTCGGTGAGGATCGGGACCTGCAGGTCGGCCTTGATCCGGGCGAGGATGCGCAGGCCTTCCTCGAGCCCGGGGCCGCGATAGGAGGAGAGCGACGTGCGGTTGGCCTTGTCGAACGAGGCCTTGAACACGTAGGGCAGCCCGCATGCGGTGGCCACCGCCTTGATGGCGCGCGCCGAGATCGCGGGCGTGCGTCTCGCTCTCGATGACGCACGGTCCGGCGATGAAGACGAGCGGCGCGCCGCCACCGAGGTCGAAGGGGCCGACGGAGGTCACGGGCTCATTGTAAGCCACCGCCCGATCCGACCGGTTGAGCCGATGCGCGTCCGCGGCACGCCGGCGACGAACGTCTCAGCCGACCGCCGCCGGCGTCGACTCCGCGTCAACGAGCGACGCCTTCAGTTGGCGCGCCGCGTCCACGAAACCGGCAAAGAGCGGATGCGGCCGCCGCGGCTTGCTCTTGAACTCGGGGTGGAACTGGACGGCGATGTACCAGGGATGGTCCGGCAACTCCACCATCTCCACGAACTTGCCGTCGAGCGAGCGGCCGACAATCTGCAGGCCCCTCTCGACCAGCGTCTGCTCGTAGAGGCAATTGAACTCGTAGCGGTGCCGATGCCGCTCGTGGATCACGTCGGCGGCATACAACCGGTGCGCCAGCGAGCCGGGCTTGAGCTGACAGGCGTAGGATCCGAGCCGCATCGTGCCGCCGAGATCGTCCACCCCCAGCAGATCTCGCAGCTTGTAGATGACCTTTGTCGGGGTTTCCGGTGCGCACTCGGTCGAATCGGCATCGGACAGGCCGCAGACGTTCCGCGCGAACTCGACCGTCGCCCACTGGAAGCCATAGCAGATGCCGAAGAACGGCAGGCGCCGCGTGCGTGCGACATGCGCCGCCCGCATCATGCCGCGCGTGCCGCGGTCCCCGAATCCGCCTGGCACGAGAATGCCGTGGGCGCCGTCGAGCAGTTCCTCGCCGCCTTCCTGCTCGAGCGCCTCCGCCTCCACCCACTTCACGTTCACGCGGACGCGGTGCTTGAAGCCGCCGTGGACCAGCGCCTCGTGCAGGCTCTTGTAGGAATCCTCGAGCCCGACGTACTTGCCGACGACGTGAATCGTCACCTCGTCGTCGGGGTGCTGGATGCGATCCACCAGGTCGGCCCAGTCGGCCATCCGGGGCTCGGTCTCCGGCAGCTGCAACGGCTTGAGCAGGATCCGATCGATACCTTCCTGGGCGAGGACCAGGGGGACCTCGTAGATGCTCGAGACGTCCTTGGCGGTGATGACGGCTTCTTCCGCCACGTCGCAGAAGAGCGCGATCTTCCGCTTGATATCGGGAGGGAGAAAGCGATCGGTCCGGCAGAGCAGGATGTCGGGCTGGATGCCGATCGATCGCAGATCGCGGACGCTGTGCTGGGTGGGCTTCGTCTTGAGCTCGCCGGCGGTGCCGATGAAGGGCACCAGCGTCAGGTGGATGTAGAGGCTGTTCTCCCGCCCCACGTCCTGCCGGAACTGTCGGATGGCCTCGAGGAAGGGCAGGCTCTCGATGTCGCCGACGGTCCCGCCGATCTCGACGATGACGATGTCCACGCCGTCGGCGACGGCGCGGATGCAGTCCTTGATGGCGTTGGTGATGTGCGGGATGACCTGTACCGTCGCTCCGAGATAGTCGCCGCGCCGTTCGCGCTGGATGACCGACAGGAAGATCTTCCCGGTCGTCCAGTTGTGGTTGCGGCTCGTCACGGTGTTCGTGAATCGCTCGTAATGGCCGAGGTCCAGGTCGGACTCGGTCCCGTCGTCTGTGACGTAGACCTCGCCGTGCTGGTACGGGCTCATCGTCCCCGGATCGACGTTGATGTAGGGGTCGAACTTCTGCAGCGTGACCTTGTAGCCGTGGCCTTCGAGCAGGCAGCCGATCGAGGCCGCCGCCAGGCCTTTGCCGAGCGACGAGACGACACCGCCGGTGATGAAGATGTACTTGACGGGACGGGGGCTAGTGCTGGGCATGGTGACCTGCGAGCACGCCAGCCGCGTCACCTGGAAAGCCCGAGTGACCGGAGGCGAGGAGCGCGCGCACGCGAGCGACGTCCGCGTCGGTATCGACGCCGATGGAGTCGAAGCGGGTCTCGATCGCGCGAATGCGAATGCCATGCTCGAGCGCGCGCAGCTGCTCGAGCAGTTCGGTCTTTTCCAGGCGCGTCTGCGGCAGCGCCGCGAGGCGGAGCAGGGTCGTCCGCCGGTAGACGTACAGCCCGATGTGCTTCAGGGCGTGGGTCGGGACGCCGCCGTTCGCCGTATCGCGCCGGTAGGGAATCGGCGACCGCGAGAAATACAGCGCAAAGCCGTCCTGGCCGACGACGACCTTGACGACGTTGGGGCTCTCGAACTCCTCGGCTGCCTCGAAACGCCGGCACAGCGTTGACATCTCGAGCGTCGGATCGGTCGTAAACGGAGCGATGGCGGCCGCCACCATGGCCGGTTCGATGAGGGGCTCGTCCCCCTGCACGTTGACGATGAGGTCGCATGTGAGCGACTGTGCCACCTCGGCCAGGCGATCAGTGCCGCTGCGGTGCTCGCTGCTGGTCATCATGCAGGTCCCGCCACTCGCGATCACCGGCCTCGTACACCCGGAGATCGTCGGTCGCCACGAGCACCGCATCGAGGCCCGGGCGTGGCGCGCACGCGATCGGCCACGCGCACGATCATCGGACGGCCGGCGAGGTCGATCAGCGGCTTGCCGGGGAGACGAGTCGATTGATAACGGGCAGGGATGACGGCGACCGCGCTTGGAATCGGAGACGCCGTGGGGGGCACGTGCAAGTCTACCATAGCGTCCGACGCGCGCTCGGGGCCGGGAGCCTGCACGATCGGGCCGGAAGCCTGCCTGAAATGTCGTGGAGGCTCCGGTCCCCTTCGTCAGGCTCCCGTCGCCGGCCTGACCCACAAGTGATGTACTCTTGATTGCTGCGATGATCCGGATGCGAGTCGTTCTGCTCGCGTGCCTGGTGGCGCTCGTGGCGGTCTGGGTCGCGACCACCGCGACGCTGCCGTTCCGCTCGGGGGGCGCTGCCGAAACGCCGCCGCCGCCGGCCGTCACCGAGAAGGGGCCGCTCGACGCGCTCGATCTCGAGGCGGCCGCGATGCGGCTCCGATCGCGCATCGATGCGGCGGCCCAGCCGGGACTCCCTGCGCGCAACCCGTTCCGGTTCGGCGCCGTGCCTGCCGCCAGAGCGCCGGTCGTCCAGCGGCCGGCGCCTCTACCCAGTGTGGCTGAGACTGTCGTCCAGCCCTCGGCCCCCCCGATCACGCTCGTCGGCCTCGCCGAGCAGTCTATTGACGGGGCTGTCGTGAGAACGGCCGTGCTGTCGATGTCTGAGAGCCTCCACTACGTGAAGGCTGGCGAGCGCGTGGGTTCTTCGTACGAAGTCGTCACCGTGGGCGAGGACGTCGTCGAACTGAAAGACCTGGTCTCGGGCACCCTCCGAACGTTGCGGCCGCAGCCGTAACCCGTGATCCCCGGCGTTACGATTCCGGAAGGCGGACGACCCGGGCCTCCTTGATGGCCGGGACGGCTTCGAGTGCCGCCAGGATTGTCTCGTCGACGCGACGCGCACCGCTCTCGTCCACGTTCACGACGCCGACCGCCCCGGCCGCGTCCCGACCGAGCGCGAAGTTGGCGATGTTGACGCCGTGGCGGCCGAGCACCGACCCCACCTCGCCGATGACACCCGGCATGTCTTGATTGCGAATGACGATGAGCGTGCCGTCGAGCGGTGCTTCGACCGGGATCCCGTCGAGGAGGACCAGCCGGGGGCCGCTCTGCTCGAAGACCGTGCCCTCGACCCAGCGCTCGCCGCCGCTCGTCTGCAGCTTGACCGACAGCAGGTTCGTGAAGTTGCGCGGGCGCGCGCTCCGTGTTTCGACGACGTCGATGCCGCGCTCGGTGGCGACCCGCCGTGCATTGACGAGCGACACGCCACCCGACAGGACCAGGCGGAAGAATCCGACGAGCACCGACGCCGCGACGAGCTCGTTCGAGCCCTCGGCGAGTCCTCCGTAATACCGGATGCTGATCCCTTCCGTCCGCCCGCCGCCGAGCTGTGCCAGCGCGAGGCCGAGCCGTTCGCCGAGCGCCATGAACGGATGCAGCCGCTTGAACTCCTCGGCCGGGATCGACGCGAAGTTCACGGCGTTGCGAACCACGCCGTGCAGCAGGAAGTCGCGCACGCCGGCCGCGACGTCGAGCCCCACCAGTTCCTGCGCCTCGGCGGTCGAGGCGGCGATGTGCGGCGTGGCGACGACCCGCGGCGAGGCCACCAGGGACCAGTCGGTCGGCGGCTCCTTCTGGAACACGTCGAGCCCGGCGCCGCCCACCTGGCCGCTGGCCAGAGCGGCGGCCAGCGCCGGCTCGTCGACGAGCTCGCCCCGCGCCGTGTTGACGATGCGGACGCCCGGCTTGCAGGCGGCGAACCGCGCGGCGTCGAAGAGATGCCGGGTCTGGTCGGTCGTCGGCAGATGCAGCGAGATGTAGTCGGCCGACGCGCAGAGCGTGTCGAGATCGACGAGCTGCACGTCCAGTTCCTCGGCCACGTGCGCGGCGATGAACGGGTCGTGGGCGAGGATGCGCATGCCGAAGGCGCGCGCACGATGGGCGACGGCCTGGCCGATGCGGCCGAAGCCGACGACCCCGAGCGTCTTGTCACGCAACTCCGCACCGAGCAGGCTCTTCTTCTCCCAGCGCTGCTGCTTCATCGACGCGTCCGCCGAGGCGACCGACCTCGCCAGCGTGAGCATGAGCGCCAGTGCGTGCTCGGCGACGCTGATGCTGTTCCCGCCGGGCGCGTTGGTGACGACGATGCCACGCGCGCTGGCGGCATCGAGATCGACGTTGTCAACGCCCGAGCCGGCGCGCGCCACGATCTTGAGTTGGCGGGCGGCGTCGATGACCTCCTGCGTCACCTTCGTGGCGCTGCGAACGAGCAGGGCATCGGCGTCCACGATGTCGGCGAGCAAGTCGGCCTTCGAACGCCCGGGACGTGCATCGACCTCGAAGCCGTCCACGTTCTGCAGCAGGGTGACGGCGGTCGCCGGGAGGTCGTCGGAGATGATGATTTTCATGAGGCAAGACGTATGCCACGCACTGAGGATCGGCGCGCGCGCGAATCGATGAACCAGGCTCAGTGCCAGTGAGGGCTGAGGATAGTCACGAGGACCGGTTGGCGGCAGGTGGCCACCACGCGCCCGTGGTGGCCGGGCCGCGCGTGCGTTGTGCATTATAATGGCGCCCGCGTTCGCGGACTACGACGAGCGGAACCCGCACCAGGATGGTGCAAACCGCAGGAACCCCACGATTCATCGCAACGTGCGCCCGTGGGCAGCGGGGTTTTCAACAAGGTTTTCCACAGATTCTGTGAAGATCCTGTAACGCCTCAGGGGGTAGTGACCTAAAGACGGCAGGTCGCGCCGACCCGAGGCCGGATCGCGTCCGCCGACACGGGTGCGATGCCGCCGCGCCGCGCGTGAGCCACGGAATCTCGGACACGCCACGGACAGATCGGACAAGGGCCACGGATAGATCGGACAAGATCGGAGCGGGGAGAAACGTCATGCCGCAGTTCGTTCACCTGACGCCGCCGAAGACCGGCGCTGGCATCACCCGCAAGAACGGTGAGCTCATCGTCCCCGACCATCCCATCGTGCCGTACATCGAAGGCGACGGCACGGGCCCCGACATCTGGCGGGCGAGCGTGCGCGTGTTCGACGCCGCTGTCGCCAGGGCGTATGGCGGCAAGCGCAGCATCGTGTGGTTCGAGGTGCCCGCCGGCGAGAAGGCGAAGGCGCAGTACAACGAGTGGCTGCCGAACGACACCATCGAGGCGGTCAAGCACTACAAGGTCGCCATCAAAGGGCCGCTGACCACGCCGGTCGGTGGCGGCATCCGCAGCCTCAACGTGACGCTCCGCCAGGTGCTCGACCTCTACGCGTGCGTGCGCCCGGTGCGCTACTTCGAGGGGACGCCCGCGCCCGTCAGGCACCCCGAGCTGATGAACGTGGTCATCTTCCGGGAGAACACCGAGGACGTCTACGCCGGGATCGAGTTTGCGCGCGGAACGCCGCAGGCCGAGCGCATCATCGAGTTCCTCGAAAAGGAGATGGGCAAGCGAATCCGGCCCGACTCCGGCATCGGCATCAAGCCGATGTCAGAATTTGGATCGAAGCGCCTCGTGCGAAAAGCGATCCAGTACGCGCGCGCGAACAAACGGAAGACGGTCACCCTGGTGCACAAGGGCAACATCATGAAGTTCACCGAGGGCGCCTTCCGGGATTGGGGCTACGAAGTCGCGAAGACGGAGTTCCGCGATAGCTGCATCACCGAGGACGAGCTCGCTGCCGGCGCGAGCCGCGAGGGCAAGATTCTGGTGAACGACCGCATTGCGGACAGCGTCTTCCAGCAGATTCTGACCCGTACGGCCGACTACGACGTCTTCGCCACCCCCAACCTCAATGGCGACTACCTGTCCGACGCCTGCGCGGCGCAAGTCGGCGGGCTCGGCATGGCGCCGGGCGCCAACATGAGCGACGACATCGCGTTCTTCGAAGCCACGCACGGGACCGCACCGAAGTACGCCGGCAAGGACGTCATCAACCCGAGCAGCGTGATCCTGTCGGGCGTGATGATGCTGCAGCACCTCGGCTGGCGCGAGGCGGCCGATCTCGTGACCGGGGGTCTCGAGAAGGCGATCGTGCAGAAGAAGGTGACCTACGATCTCGCGCGCCAGATGAGCGGTGCGACCGAGGTCAAGACGTCGCAGTTCGGCGACGCCATCATCGAGCACATCCAGGGGCAGGGCTCCGGGGTTCAGGCTCAGAGGGCGTAGGCGGACAACCAGCTACCAGCTACTAGCTACCAACGACCAGACTACCGGCTACCCCGCACAAACCTCACAGCCGAGATCGACGCCCATGAATCGAAAAGTCACCGTCGTCGGTGGCGCCGGCAACGTCGGCCAGACCGTGGCCCGCTGCATCGCCGAGAAGGAGCTCGCCGACGTCGTCATCATCGACATCGCGAAGGACAAGGCGACCGGGGTCGCGCTCGACATCTACCAGTCGTGCTCGATCGCCGGGTCCGATTCGCGCGTCGTCGGGGGCGACGACTATGCGATGAGCGCCGGGTCGGACGTCGTGGTCGTCACCTCCGGCGTGCCGCGCAAGCCGGGCATGAGCCGCGACGACCTCGTCCAGACCAACTACAAGATCATGCAGGCGGTCACCGAGCAGGTCGTCAGGCATTCGCCCGACACCATCATCGTGCCGGTGGCGAACCCGCTCGACGCGATGTGTCAGGCGGTCTACCGGCTGAGCGGCTTTCCGCGGGAGCGCGTACTCGGCATGGCAGGCGTCCTGGACTCCGCGCGCATGCGCGCGTTCCTGGCCATGGAGCTGCAGGTGTCGGTCGAGGACATTCACGCCTTCGTGCTCGGCGGCCACGGCGACGAGATGGTGCCGCTGCCCCGGTACTCGACGGTAGCAGGCGTGCCGATCACCGAGTTGCTGCCGGCCGATCGCATCGAAGCCATCTGCAAGAGGACGGCAGGGGGCGGTGGGGAGCTGACCAAACTCATCGGCACGAGCGCCTGGTTCGCGCCAGGGGCGGCGGCTGCCGAAATGGTCGAGTGCATCCTCAAGGACAAGAAGAAGATTCACCCGTGCTCTGTCTTCCTGCAGGGCGAATATGGGGTGAAGGACCTCTTCGTCGGCGTGCCCGTCAAGCTGGGCGCCAAGGGGATGGAGCAGATCGTCCAGATCACGCTGACCCCGGACGAGCAGGCGCTCCTCGACAAGTCCGCGGCCGCGGTGAAGGCGCTGACGGACATCATTGGGGTGTAGCTCTCTCAGCTACCAGCTACCAGCTACCAGCTACCAGCTACCAGCTACCAGCTATCAGCGATCGGTCGGTCGCTCAAGCGGCTGTTGCCGTGCGGCGTCCGCGCACGTTGCGGCTGATTACCGTCACCGCTTCGATGACCAGCAGCAGCGCCAGCGCGAACAGCAGCGTGCTCACGGGGCCGTTTGCATCGAACCGCGTCGCGGACGGCAGGCTGCGTACCCAATCCAGCAGGATGATTCCCAGCGACGTGAACGTCACGCCCACCATGAAGGCCGCCGGCACGGCCGTATACCACCAGCGCTTGCCGGTGCGCAGCAGCCACACCGTGACGCCGACGAGCGTCAACGCCGCGAGCAGCTGGTTGGCCGTGCCGAAGAGCGTCCAGAACATGCGCCACGCGGGCACTTCCAGGCCGGTCACGGGGTGCGTCAGGGTCTGCAGGACGAGGTAGAGCGGCGGCACGAGCGTGAGCGCCGTGCAGACGTAGCGCCCGCGCATGTCGTGCCAGCCGGTGAATTCCTGGAGCACGTACCGGCCGAGGCGCGTGCACACGTCGAGCGTGTCATAGATGAACGTCGCGAATGCGAGCAGGGAGAACCGGTAGAGATACGTTTGCGCGACGCCGTACTCGATCCCGAAGACACTGGCCAGGAGCGCGATGAAGCGCGACACGCCCTGGGCGAAAATCTGGTCCGGGTTCCCGCTCGCCCCGCGCGCCATGATCATCACGCAGCTGAGCGAGATCACGGCCACGAAGGCTTCCAGCAGCATCGCACCGTAGCCGATGGACTTCGCGTCGGTTTCGGCTCGCAGCTGCTTCGACGAGGTGCCGGAGCTGATGAGCGAATGGAAGCCGCTGCACGCCCCGCACGCGATCGTCACGAACAGCACCGGGAACAGCCAGACGACCGCACCGGTCCTGTCGTCGGTGACGGAGAGGCCGCCGCGGAACGCCGGATAGCGTGATCTCGAGGCCCGCGTTCGGCATGAAGCTGCCGGCGACAATCCCGAGAAACGCAAGCAGCACCGTGGCCGACAGGAAGTAGCCGCCGAGGAATCCGCGCGGCTGCAGCAGCGCCCAGACCGGCACGATCGACGCGACGCCGCAGTACAGGAGAAGGAGAATGTCCCAGGTCTTGGAGGCGCTGCCATTCCACCAGAGCGCCTCCGGAATCGCCAGGGGCATGTACGGGCCCGCCCAGATCGCCACGAGCACGAGAGGCATGAAGATTGCCGTCGCCAGGCCCAGCGACAGCCTCGCGTACCTGAGGACGAAGCCCAGGACGACCGCGAGCAGCAGGTAGAGCATCGACGAACTGGCGACCGCCGCGCCCGTCCTGACGGCTTCGACCGATGCCGCATGGGCGGCCTGTTCCGCCGCGGTCGCGCCGGCAGCGAGCGGCGCCGGCGACTTCGGCGCGAAGGTCGTCGCCGTCAGATCCGTGAACGCCACGACGATGTAGACCAGCGCGATCCAGACGAACGCCAGGAACAGCATGTAGGCGCGCCGGCTCATGTGCTCGCGGACGATCTCGGCGATCGAGCGCGCCTTGTGCCGCACCGACGCGATCAGCGACCCCATGTCGTGGACGCCGCCGACGAAGATGCTGCCGATCAGGATCCAGACCAGGGCCGGCACCCAGCCGAACAGGAGGCCGGCCGCGATCGGGCCGACGATGGGACCGGCCGCGGCAATCGCGGAGAAATGTTGCGAAAACAGATAGGGCGCCGGTGTCGGCACGAAGTCGAGGCCGTCGTTGACCTCGCAGGCAGGTGTCGCCGCGTCGGCGCTCAGTTCGAGCGTCCGCGCCAGCCACCGGCCGTACGTGTGATAGGCCACGAACAGGATCACGCCCGTTCCGGCCGTCAGCAGCAACAGACTCATCGGCGTGGCTCCCTGGGATCTCTGCCGGCTACTTGCCGAACAGCAGCGCCCTGGCGTACTCGCGGTTCATGCGGGCGATCCCTGCGATCGAGATCTCCTTCGGGCAGACCGCCTGGCACTCGCCCTCGTTCGAGCAGCTGCCGAAGCCCTCGGCGTCCATCTCGTCGACCATGGCGACGGTGCGCCGCTCGCGCTCGGGCTGGCCCTGGGGCAGCAGGCTCAGATGGGCGAGCTTCGCGGCGGTGAAGAGCGCTGCCGACGCGTTCTTGCAGGCCGCCACACAGGCGCCGCAGCCGATGCACTGCGCATAGTCCATCGCCTGGTCGGCCGCATCCTTCGACACGAAAATCGCGTTGCCGTCGGGAGCCGATCCCACGTTGATGGACGTGTAGCCCCCTGACTGGACGATCCGGTCGAAGGCGCTCCGGTCGACGACCAGATCCTTGAGGATCGGGAACGCGCGGGCACGCCAGGGCTCGATGACGATCGTGTCGCCGTCCTTGAAGCGGCGCATGTGCAGCTGGCACACGGTCGTTCCCCGGTCGGGACCGTGCGCGATGCCGTTGACCATGCACCCGCACGTGCCGCAGATGCCCTCGCGGCAGTCCGAGTCGAAGGCGATCGGATCCTCGCCCTTCTTGATCAGCCCTTCGTTCACGACGTCGAGCATCTCGAGAAAGGACATGTCCGGCGAGATGGCCCGTGCCTCGTAGTCCACCAGGCGACCCGGGGCGGTGGGAGACGATTGGCGCCAGACTCGGAGTCTCAGGTTCATGTGATGAAAAACAGGGCTACAGGCTACGGACTACAGGCTACAGGAAGATCTTCCCCGAAGCCCATCGTCCGCTGCCTGCAGTGTGTAGGCCCGTAGCCCGCAGTCTGTAGCCCGTAGCCCCGATCACTTATAGCTCCGCTGTGTCGGGTGCACGTACTCGAACACCAGCGGCTCGGCGTGCCGCACGGGGGGCCTGTCCACGCCCTGGAACTCCCACGCCGCCACGTGCGTGAACTGCTCGTCGTCGCGACGCGCCTCGTTGTCCGCCGTTTGATACTCCTCGCGGAAATGGCCGCCGCACGACTCGCGCCGTTCGAGCGCGTCGAGCGCGAGCACCTCGGCGAACTCGAGATAGTCGGCGACCCGGCCCGCGTACTCGAGGTTCTTGTTCAACGTCCGGGGATCGCCCGGGATGGACACGTTCTGCCAGAACTCGTCGCGGAGGCGCGGGATCTGCTGAAGTGCGGTCTTCAGCCCCGCCTCGTTGCGGGACATCCCGACGTGATCCCAGAGCAGACGCCCGAGCTCCCGATGGAGCTCGCGCGCGGTCTTCCGGCCCTTCGCCGCCAGCAGCCGCTGCACCTGGCCGTTCACCGCGTCGGTCGCAGCCTTGAACGCTTCATGCTCGATCGTCAGCTTCGGGAGCGGTGCGCCGGCCAGGTAGTGACCGATCGTGTACGGAATGACGAAGTAGCCATCCGCCAGGCCCTGCATGAGCGCGCTGGCGCCGAGGCGGTTGGCGCCGTGGTCCGAAAAGTTGGCTTCGCCGAGCACGTGAAGGCCGGGAATCGTGCTCATCAGGTTGTAGTCCACCCAGAGCCCGCCCATCGTGTAGTGGACGGCCGGATAGATCCGCATCGGCACCTTGTACGGATCCTCGTCGGTGATCTTCTCGTACATCTGGAAGAGGTTGCCGTAGCGCTGGCGAATCACCTCCAGGCCGACGCGCTTGATGGCGTCCGCGAAGTCGAGGTAGACAGCGAGGTGCGTCTCGCCCACGCCCCGGCCCTCGTCGCAGACGCCCTTGGCGGCGCGCGACGCGACGTCGCGCGGGACGAGATTGCCGAAGCTCGGGTATCGCCGCTCCAGGTAGTAGTCGCGATCCGCTTCGGGAATCGCCTGTGGCGGGCGCGAGTCGCCCGCGATCTTCGGCACCCACACGCGCCCGTCGTTGCGCAGGCTCTCGCTCATCAGCGTGAGCTTGGACTGGTGGTCGCCCGAGACCGGGATGCAGGTCGGGTGAATCTGCGTGAAGCACGGGTTGGCGAAGAACGCGCCGCGCTTGTGACATCGCCACGCTGCCGTGACGTTCGAGTTCACCGCGTTGGTCGAGAGGTAGTAGGCGGTGCCGTAGCCGCCCGTGGCGAGCACGACGGCATCGGCGGCGTAGGGTTCGAGGGCGCCGGTCAGGAGGTTGCGGACGACGATCCCGCGGGCCTTGCCGTCGATGACGACCAGGTCGAGCATCTCGCGGTTGGCGAGGAGCGTCACCGCTCCCGCCTGAACCTGCCGCATCATCGACTGGTAGGCGCCGATGAGCAGCTGCTGTCCGGTCTGCCCGCGCGCGTAGAAGGTGCGCGACACCTGCGCGCCGCCGAACGACCGGTTGTCGAGTACGCCGCCGTACTCGCGCGCGAACGGCACCCCCTGCGCGACCGCCTGGTCGATGATCTGCACGCTCAGCTCGGCGAGGCGGTAGACGTTCGCTTCGCGCGCGCGATAGTCGCCGCCCTTCACGGTGTCGTAGAACAGGCGTTCGATCGAGTCGCCGTCGTTGCGGTAGTTCTTGGCGGCGTTGATGCCGCCCTGGGCGGCGATGCTGTGGGCCCGCCGCGGCGAGTCGTGGATGCAGAAGGTGAGGACGTTGTAGCCCAGCTCGCCCAGCGCCGCGCTCGCCGACGCGCCGGCCAGCCCGGTGCCGACCACCGCAATGGTGAACTTCCGCTTGTTGGCGGGGCTCACCAGCTTCATCTCGAAGCGGTGGCGGTTCCAGCGCTCGGGAAGCGGCCCGCCCGGCACCTTCGCGTCGAGCGTCATGAGCGTCCTCCGGCGAGATAGACGACCACCGGCACCAGCGCGAACCCGATTGCCATCACCACGGCGACGACGATTCCGGTCTTGAGGATGAACGGGGTATAGCGCGGGTGATCGACGCCGAGGGACTGGAACGCGCTCGAGAGGCCATGCCGGAGGTGCAGCCCCACGACTGCCATGCTGAGCACGTAGAAGACGACATAGAGCGGCGCACGGAACGTCTCGTTGACGAGGCGCGCGAGGTCGCGCATGCCGTCCGGCGCCTCGTACCACGGACCGAACTTGAACGTCTTCAGGTGCAGCACCATGAACACCAGCAGCCACGTGCCGGTGACGATCATCGTCGTGGACGCCAGGCTCTTGCGGCTCGTGTGGCGTGCGGGCGTCTTCTTCTCGTAGTCGCGGCCGCGGGCCGTGCGGTTGGCGAGGTAGTTGCGCACGGCCTTGTAGGCGTGCGTCACGAAGAGCAGCACCAGTCCCGCCTCCGCGAGGTAGACGAGCGGGTTCGAGATCAGCTTGTGCGAGTACGCGTTGTAGGCGTGGGGATCGACGAGGACCAGCAGATTCGCCGCCAGATGCGTGACGAGAAACCCGGCGAAGCCGAGGCCCGTCAGCGCGACGATGACCTTCGTCCCGACCGACGAGGTGACAAAGCGGACGAGATGGGACATGGAGCAGGATGACGATGCCGTTCGCGGCGCCGCGCGGACGTCCAGCCGGAATATTAGCCCGCGTGCGGGACGGCCGCAACGGCGCCGGCGTCGCGGCCGGGCAGCCCTTGATCGCCGGCCTCAATGCGACGATGATTACGCGTCGCGCGGAAGAACGATCACACCATGAAGATTCACGAGTACCAGGGCAAGTCGATTCTCGCGAAATACGGCGTGCCGGTGCCGCGCGGCGAAATGGCGACGACCGCAGCAGACGTGGGCGCGATTGCCCGGCGTCTCGGCAGCGCCGTGTCCGTCGTCAAGGCGCAGATTCACGCCGGCGGGCGCGGCAAAGGCGGCGGCGTCAAGGTCGTGAAGGGGGCCGACGAGGCCGAGAGAGTCGCCGGCCAGCTGCTCGGGATGCAGCTGGTGACCCACCAGACCGGTCCAGCCGGCCAGCGCGTGTCGCGGGTGCTGGTCGAGGAGGGCCTGCAGATCGTCAAGGAGCTGTATTTCGGCATGCTGGTGGATCGCTCGTCGCGATCGCCGGTGCTGATGGCCAGCGCCGAAGGCGGCGTGGACATCGAGGAAGTCGCCGCCAGGACGCCGCACCTCATCGTCAAGGAGTTCGTCCATCCCGGCGTCGGCCTGACCGTCTTCCAGGCGCGCAAGATCGCCTTCGGGATCGGACTGGAAGGCCCGCAGATCGCCCAGGCCGTGAAGCTCCTCCAGGCGCTCTACCAGGCCTTCATCGGCAGCGACGCGTCGCTCATCGAGATCAACCCGCTCATCGTCACCGCCGACGGCAACCTGCTGGCGCTCGACGCGAAGGTGACCTTCGACGACAACGCCCTGTACCGGCATCCCGAATTCAAGGAGATGCGCGACGTTGCCGAAGAGGATCCGCTCGAGGTCGAGGCGTCCAAGTACTCGCTCAACTACATCCGCCTCGACGGCACGATTGGCTGCATGGTCAACGGCGCCGGCCTCGCGATGGCGACGATGGACATCATCAAGCTCGCGGGTGGCGAGCCGGCCAACTTCCTCGACGTGGGCGGCGGCGCCAATGCCGAGCAGATCCGCAACGCCTTCAAGATCCTGATGTCCGACGCCAATGTGAAGGCGGTCCTCATCAACATCTTCGGCGGCATCCTGCGCTGCGACGTCCTCGCCGACGGGCTGATCAAGGCTGTCACCGAGCTCCATGTGACGGTGCCCATCGTCATCCGCATGGAAGGGACCAACGTCGAGCAGGGCAAGGCCATGCTCGCCGCCAGCGGCCTCAACTTCACCAGCGCCGATTCGATGGGCGAGGCCGCCGAGAAGGTCGTCGCGCTGGCGCGACAGGCCCGGTAGGCCGGACCTTTAGGTCCGGCGAGCCCAGGTCCGACGCTCGGTCGGGCCTTCAGCCCGCGGGCATCCGTCACGACACACACCATGGCTGTCCTGATCGACACGAACACGCGTCTCCTCGTGCAAGGCCTGACGGGCCGCGAGGGCACCTTCCACGCCAAGCAGGCCGCCGCCTATCACACCACCGTGGTCGGCGGCGTGACTCCCGGGAGGGGCGGCACGACCCACGAGGGCTGGCCGATCTTCAACACCGTCGCCGAAGCGGTCGAGAAGACCGGCGCGAATGCGTCGGTCATCTTCGTGCCCCCGCCGGGCGCGGCCGACGCGATCATGGAGGCGGCGGATGCGGGCATCGCGCTGGTCGTCGCGATCACCGAAGGCATTCCGACGCTCGACATGATGAAGGCGCTCACCTTTCTCGAGGGTAAGCCCGGCACCCGCCTGATTGGTCCCAACTGTCCCGGGCTCATCTCGGCTGAGATCGGCAAGGCCGGGATTATCCCCGGCCACATCTGCAAGCGCGGCCGGGTGGGCATCGTGTCGAAGAGCGGCACGCTGACCTATGAGGCCATCCACCAGCTCACGCGGCTGGGCCTCGGGCAGACCTCGTGCATCGGCATCGGCGGTGATCCCCTCATCGGCACGAGCTTCATCGATGCGCTGGCGCTCTTCGGGGGCGACCCGGAGACCGAAGCCGTCGTGATGATCGGCGAGATCGGGGGCAACGCCGAGCAGGACGCGGCCGACTGGATCAGGACGAACTTCAAGAAGCCTGTCGTCGGTTTCATTGCCGGGCAGACGGCCCCGCCCGGGCGCCGCATGGGACACGCCGGCGCCATCATCGCCGGCGGCAAGGGCACGGCCGCCGAGAAGATGGACGCACTCGCCACGGCCGGCGTCACCGTCGTCAAGAGCCCTGCGGATCTGGGCCGCGCGGTCAAGGATCGCCTCGCGCCGTGATCGGGCGACGGCGCCCCTGCCTAGCCAAGCTCCCGCTCCGTGTCGTAACATCCTCTGTTTGACGGCCGGTCTCGGCGTGCGAGCCGCCCGTTTCACGAGGACACGGCATCCATGGCATTCCCAGACGCACTGGCCGAGGCGGGCCAGTCGGCCCCTCCGTCGAGCGCTGTCGTCAACGATTTCAGTATTCAGGTCGCGACCGTCAACGGGTCCGGGAGTCAGACGGCCAACCTCGTTCTGATTCGCTCCATCTTCCAGATGGGCGTGCCCGTGTCGGGCAAGAACCTGTTTCCGTCGAACATCGCCGGCCTGCCCACCTGGTACACGATCCGCGCCAACAAGCACGGCTACGTCGGGCGGAAGAAGGAGATCGACTTCCTCGTCGCGATGAACCCGGAAACCGCGCGCGAGGACGTGCTCACGCTCGAGCCGGGCGCGGCCGTCGTCTACGACGAGCCGTTGTCGCTCAAGACGCTGCGCGACGATGTCGTGTTCTATCCGGTGCCGTTCGACAAGCTCGTGGCCGAGGTCACGACCGACGCCAAGCTCCGCCGCCTCGTGCGGAACATGGTCTACGACGGCATCCTCTCGTTCCTGCTCGAAATCGAGCTCGACGAGATGAAGAAGGCGCTGGACAAGCAGTTGGGACGCAAGCCGAAGGCGATGGCGCTCAATGCGGCCGCCCTCGACAAGGGCTATGCGTATGCCGCGGCGACCTTCGAGCGTCAGCACCCGTTCCGCATCGCGCGCATGAATCAGACCGTCGGGAAGGTGCTGGTCGAGGGCAATGCTGCGGCCGCCCTCGGATGTCTGATGGCCGGCGTCACCGTGGTCGCCTGGTACCCGATCACCCCGTCCTCGTCGCTCTGCGAAACGCTGATCGACTACCTGCGCAAGTACCGGATGGATCCCGACACCGGGCAGGCGACCTTTGCGGTGGTCCAGGCCGAGGACGAGATCGCCGCGCTCGGGATGGTCGTCGGCGCGGCATGGGCCGGCGCGCGTGCGATGACGTCCACGGCCGGCCCGGGCATCTCGCTGATGGCGGAGTTCGTCGGGCTGGCCTACTACGCCGAGATTCCGGCGGTCGTGTTCGACATCCAGCGTGTCGGTCCGTCCACCGGCCTGCCGACGCGCACTTCGCAGCAGGACATCGCCTTTGCGGCGGGCCTGTCGCACGGCGACGCGCGGCACCTGCTCCTGCTGCCGAGCTCGGTGGGCGAGTGCTACGAGATGGCGATGGATGCCTTCGACCTCGCCGAGCGGTTCCAGACGCCCGTCTTCGTGATGAGCGACCTCGATCTCGGTATGAACATGTGGATGTCGGACCCGTTCGCGTTCCGTGACGCGCCAATCGATCGCGGAAAGGTGCTCGACGCCGAGACGTTGAAGGCGCTGGGGGAGTGGGGGCGCTACAAAGATGTGGACGGCGACGGTATCCCGTACCGGAGCCTGCCGGGGTCGGGGATGCCCGCGTACTTCACCCGCGGCACCGGCCACAACGAGAAGGCGCAGTACAGCGAGCGCCCGGACGACTTCGTGCGGAACCTCGATCGGCTGGCACGCAAGTTCGACACGGCCCGCGATCGCTTGCCGCCGCCGGTGGCCGACCTCTGCCCGGACGCCAAGGTCGGGATCCTCGCCTACGGCACGTCGCACTGGGCGATCGTCGAGAGCCGGGACCAGCTGACTGCGGAGGGTGGGCTCGAGACCTCGTATCTGCGCCTGCGCGCCTATCCCTTCTCACCGGCGGTCGCGGCGTTCATCGACGGCTGCGAGCGCGTCTATGTCGTCGAACAGAACCGCGATGCCCAGATGATGGGCCTGCTCAAGCAGGAGCTCGACGCGCCGCGCATCGCCAAGCTGCGCAAGGTCCTGCACTACAACGGCCTGCCCCTCGATGCGCGGTCGGTGACCGACGACATCCTGGCGCAGGAAGGTCTGATCGACGTGCAGCACGAGGATGCCACCCGCGGCGCCGTTGGCGGCGAATGACCGCATCCGTACGGTTCCGCAGGCCGGGGCTTCGCGGTTTGGTAGGCCGGGGCTTTAGCCCCGGCGAGCATTGAATCAACATGGACACCACCACGACACCATCTTCACCGCCGAAGAAGACCAACCGCATCGGCCTCGAGCTTGCGATCTATCGGGGCAGCAAGACGACGCTGTGCGCCGGCTGCGGACACAATGCCATCTCCGAGCGGATCATCGACGCGTTCTACGAGATGGGCGTCGATCCCCGCCAGGTCATCAAGCTGTCCGGCATCGGATGCTCGAGCAAGAGCCCGGCCTACTTCCTGGGCACGTCACACGGGTTCAACGCCGTCCACGGCCGCATGCCATCGGTGGCGACGGGCGCGCTGCTCGCCAACCGCAAGCTGATTGCCGTCGGCGTCAGCGGCGACGGCGACACCGGCGCGATTGGCATCGGCCAGTTCGTGCATCTGATGCGGCGCAACCTGCCGGTCGTCTACATCATCGAGGACAACGGCTGCTACGGGCTGACCAAGGGCCAGTTCTCGCCGACCGCCGACGTCGGCTCGAAGCAGAAGAACGGCGTCGTCAACGACCTGACGCCCCTCGACACCTGCGCGCTGGCGATCGAGCTCGGGGCCACCTTCGTCGCGCGCTCCTTCTCGGGCGACAAGAAGCAGCTGCTGTCGATTCTCAAGACGGCGCTGAGCCACCGCGGCACGAGCATGATCGACGTCATCTCTCCGTGCGTGACCTTCAACGATCACGAGGGCTCGACCAAGAGCTACGCCTACGTCAAGGACCACGACGAGCCGCTCGGCGAGATCAGCTTCGTCCCGTTCTTCGACGACATCACCGTCGAGTACGACCCGGGGACGACGACCGAAGTGAAGATGCACGACGGGTCGCGGCTGCTGCTGAAGAAGCTCGGCGACGATTACGATCCGATGGACCGGACGCGGGCCATCGAGGTACTGCGCGAGACCACGCGGCGCGGCGAGTTCGCGACCGGCGTGCTCTATGTCGAGCCGGACAAGGACGACTTCATCACCCAGCTCAACCTCGTGGACGTGCCGCTGGCCGAACTGCCGGAGTCACGGACGCGTCCGTCCCGGGCCGTCCTCGACGCAGTCATGGAGAGCCTGCGGTAGGAATTTCCTCACTCATCCATGGAACGCACATTCGCCATCATCAAACCCGACGCGGTCCAGCGGAAGCTCGCCGGCCGCATTCTCCAGCGCATCGAGGAGGACGGCTTCACGGTCCGGGCGCTGCGCCTGATGCACATGACCAAGCGGGAGGCGGAAGGCTTTTACGCCGTCCACCGCGAGCGGCCGTTTTTCGGCGCGTTGACCGACTTCATGTCGTCGGGGCCGGCGATTGTCATGGCGCTCGAAGCGCCCGACGCCATCCGCAAATGGCGCGCCGTGATGGGCGCCACCGATCCGGCCAAGGCCGATGCCGGGACCCTCCGGAAGGAGTTCGGCGAGTCCATCGAGCGCAACGCCACCCACGGATCCGACGCGCCGGAGACGGCGGCCTTCGAGCTGGGCTATTTCTTCGCCGGCCTCGAGCTCGTCCAATAGCCGGACCGACCGGGACGTCGGGGAGGTGTTCCCATGGGCCGCATGCTGGTCGTGGCCGGTCTGCTCATCGCTGTCGTCGGCCTGGTGATGATGGCAGGAGTGCCGCTCGGCCGGCTGCCCGGAGACATCACCTTCCGTCGCGGCAACTCGACGATCTCCATTCCGATCGTGACCTGCCTGCTGCTGAGCGTGCTCCTGACGATCGTCTTCTCGCTGTTCCGTCGATGAACCGAACCTGAGCGTCTCCGCCGGTCACTCTGACCGTTCCAGCCGCTCCGTCCGCTCCAACCGCTCCAGCCGCTCCAGCCGCCCCAGTCGCCCAGTCGCCCAGTCCCCAAGCGCAGTCCTCGGTCCCCCAGTCCCCGAGTCGCCCAGTCGCCCAGCCCCCCAACCATGTCCATCAAATCCGATCGCTGGATCAAGCGCATGGCCGTCGAACACGCGATGATCTCGCCCTTCGAGGACCGACAGGTCCGACAGGGCGTGATCTCCTACGGCCTGTCGTCGTACGGCTACGACATCCGCGTCGCCGACGAGTTCAAGATCTTCACCAACATCAACACGACCGTGATCGATCCGAAGCAGTTCGATCCGCGATCGTTCGTCGATCTCAAGGCCGACGTCTGCATCGTGCCGCCGAACTCGTTCGCGCTGGCGCGGACCATCGAGTACTTCAAGATCCCGCGCGACGTGCTGACGGTCTGCCTCGGCAAGTCCACCTACGCCCGCTGCGGGATCATCGTCAACGTGACTCCGTTCGAGCCCGAGTGGGAGGGCACGGCCACGCTCGAGATCTCGAACACGACGCCGCTCCCCGCGAAGATTTACGCCAATGAAGGCATCGCCCAGGTGCTGTTCTTCCAGAGCGACGAGGCGTGCGAGGTCTCCTACGGTGACAAGAAGGGGAAGTACCAGGCACAGCTGGAAGTAACCCTGCCCCGTATCTGAATCGACACCCGGTTGTCATCGGTGGGACCGGGTCGGGAGCCGGGCCGGACCCGGTCCGCGGCAACCACGGCGACCTGGCGCTCGTCTATTTCTTCGACTGGATGTCGAAGACTTCGAAGCCAACCAGAGGTGTTCAAACTGTTCGTTCGCGGACGGTCGCGTTGGCGATCGTGCTCGTCGTGTCATTCGCGAACGCCAGTCGTGCTCAGAGCACACCATCGCCGGCCGTCGCTCCCTCCAAGACGGTCGCGACATTGACCGCGGTCCGCGCCGGCACGCCACCAGTCATCGATGGCACGCTCGACGATGCGATCTGGCAGGGCGCGTCGTTCCCGGCCGACCGCTGGACGTCGTACAACCCGATGCACGGCGACACGATCCCCCAGCAAACGCAGGTGTGGATCGCGTACGACACGCGGTACCTCTACTTCGCGTTCCAGTGCGACGACCCCGAGCCGGCGCGCATCAAGACCAGCATCACGCGGCGCGACAACATCTGGAGCGACGACTGGGTCGGCTTCAGCCTCGACGCGCTCGGGACCGGCCAGGTCTCCTATCACCTGATGGTGAATCCCAGCGGCGTGCAGCTCGACATGCTCAACACGAGCGGTGGTGGTGAGGACACGTCTCCCGACTGGGTGTGGGACAGCGCCGGGCGGCTGAACGACAAGGGCTATGCCGTCGAAATCCGCCTGCCGCTGCAGTCGATTCGCTTCAAGGGCGGCTCGCAGGTCCGGATGGGCGTGCTGTTCTGGCGGCGCGTGAGCCGCCTGGGCGTGTCGGTGTCGTGGCCGGGCCTGGCGCCGAACGAGTGGGTGTTCCAGCATCACGCCGCGCTGCAATTCACCGAGCTGCAGGCGCGCCCCACCCGGGAGCTGATCCCGAGCGTGACGTATGCCGGGCAGCAGGAGCGGGCCACGCCGGTGGGGTGGGCCGCGCTCGACGACAACGGGGAAGTCGGAGTGAGCGGCAAGGTCGGGGTGACGTCCACGATCACGCTCGATGCGACCCTGAACCCGGACTTCAGCCAGGTCGAAAGCGATGCGTTCCAGGTCGAGGTGAACCAGCGCTTCCCGGTGTTCTTCTCGGAGAAGCGCCCCTTCTTCATGGAGGGCGCCGGGCTCTTCAACCTCGCGGGCGTGGGCGGCGGCGATTCGAGCATGGTGACGGCGGTCCACACGCGGCGCATCGTCGATCCGTTGTACGGCGCCAAGGTGACGGGCTCGCAGGGCCGACTTCACCTTCGGCACGCTCGTCGCGCAGGATCAGTCGGCGGGCCGCGATCGACCCGAGGGCGATCCGCTCGCCGACCGGGATCGGCTCTTCGCGATCGGCCGCCTGCAGTACAGCCTCAAGCCCGGGAGCTTCGCAGGGCTCATCCTGACCGACACCGAGTTCGGGGACGGGTTCAACCGCGTCGCGGGCGCCGACCTCAATCTCAACCTCCCGCATTCACAGCGGCTCACGGCCATGGTGATCCAGTCGGGAACGCGCCATCGCGGAAACGGGGCTGCGGACCCACGGGATGGCCGCACAGGCGAACTACGGCGTGAGCACCCGGCGCTTCGACGTCTACTCGCAGGCCGAGCACTACGATCGCGACTTCCAGATGGACACGGCGTTCTACAACCGCACCGGCTTCACCATCGGATGGGTGTTTGCGGGCGTGAGCTTCTATCCCGACAAGCAGAAGATGCCGTGGTTCCACCGCGTCGTGCCATTCACGTTCACCCAGGGCGGGCGCGACCGCGTGCAGGAGGGCGACGAGTTCCTCACCGTGAACGGCATCCGGCTGCACTTCAGCCGCAACGGCTTCTTCCGCGTCGATCGGAGCGCCGGCCGCGAGCCGTTTGCCGGGCAGCGCTTCACCATCGGCCGAACGCGCATGTTCGGCTCGGTGCAAGCGTTCCGATGGCTGATGGTCGGCGGCAATTTCAGCCAGGGCGCCGCGACGTTCTACGATGCCGAGGATCCGTTCCAGGGCCAGTCGATCGACTACGGCGGCAACGTCGTGCTGCAGCCCACTGCGCGCCTGACCGAGGATCTGTCCGTCAACTACGTGGACTTCGATCGCGACGACACGGGCGCCGATGTCTACGCGCTGACCATCGTCAACAGCCGAACCACGTATCAGTTCACGAGACAGCTGTTCATCCGCGGCACCCTGCAATACGACAGCTCGCGCCGGCGCGTGCTGACCGATCTGCTCGGCTCCTACGAGCTGCGCCCGGGCACGGTGCTCTTCGCTGGATATGGCTCGCTCATCGAGCGGCGCGGCTTCGCCGACGGCGCATGGACGACCGGCGAGGATCCCGTCCGGGCGCCCCGGTATCTCACGACACGTCGTGGGCTCTTCCTGAAGGCGTCGTATCTGCACCGGTTCTGAGCGCGCGCCGGTCACGAAGCAGGGGCCCGCCGGACCTGAAGGTCCGGCCTACCGTGTCGCGGTCCCCGCCTCGGTCGGCCCCGCCTCGGTCGGGCGCCCTCGGTAGGGCGGGGCTTCAGCCCCGCCTGGCGCCGCTGCCCGACCTACGGCAGCATGAACTCCGCGATCACCGGCGCGTGATCGGATTCGGGGAACTTGGAGTCGGTCGAGAAGCCGACCGATTCATCGTGGAGCACCTCGTTGTGGATCTCCGTGGATTGCCAGTGCGCGAGCAGCGGACGCGACGCGAGGATGTGGTCGAGCATGACGCCGCGGCCGTGATGATAGAGGCTGAAGCGGGCTGGTTCCGGGACGTTGCGCTCGCACGGCACCATCAGCCGGGTTACGAGGTCGGGGTTCCCGGTGTTCTCCACGTCGCCCCGGATGGCTTCCATCGGCACCTCGTCGATGTCGGCGTTGAAATCGCCGCACGCGATGATGTGAGCGTTGGCATCGGCGGTGAAGATCTGATCGATGATCATCCGCGTTTCGAACGCCTGCCCGACGCGTTTCATGGCCGAGACGAACGACCCTTCAGCCCAGCCTGACGCGGTGGTCCAGACGAACTGGTTGGGGTGCTGCCCAGGGATGTGGGTCGGCAGTTTCGACTTGAGATGCACGTTGAGGATGTGGAGCGTGACACCGGTCGGCAGCGTGATGCCGGCCCGGAGGATCGGTCGCTCCCACGTGATGTCGAGGGCGTTGGTATCGGCGGGCAGCGCCGTCACTCGGCGATACGCGGGCCGTGGCACGACATCGTGCTTGATCTGCGCGTGCGAGGCGATGGGGAACCGGCTGAGGATGACCAGATTGCGTTCGTCGAACGGCGTCGTGCCGTCGGCGAGCGTCGTCGACACCCGGTTGAACGCGGCATACGGCGTGGTCGCGAGCAGCTGGTCGAGCGCCGCGAACGAGCGGACCCCGCCGACCGCCTGGCTGTTGACTTCCTGCAGGCACAGGACGTCGGCGCGCAGGCGCAGAAACTGCGGCCGCATGAGCGCGATCCGGCGCTCGAGTGTGGGCGCCGTCGTGCCGGGGTCGTCGAAGTTCTCGATGTTGAACGTGACCAGGCGCAGAGGAGTAGGCATACGGATGTCTCCACTCCATACAACGCCGGGGGCCCAGGCCCCGAACTCAGGCTTCCCGGGAGGCCAGCAGACTGCGCAGATCGAGGGGCCTGGTGTACATCGCCAGCTCCCCGTCCGTGGTCCGGGGCCACTCGGCGGCCGGTCGATCCCAGTACAGCTCGACGCCGTTGTCGTCGGGGTCGCGCAGGTAGAGGGCTTCGCTGACGCCGTGATCGCTGGCCCCTTCGAGCAGCACGCCGGCGGCAATCAACCGGTGCAGGGCATCGGCGAGGCCCTGGCGCGCCGGATAGCGGATGGCCAGGTGGTAGAGGCCGGTGGTGCCGAGCGGCGGCGGCCCTCCCGAGTGGCTTTCCCAGGTGTTGAGGCCGATGTGATGGTGGTAGCCGCCTGCCGAAATGAACGCCGCCGACTGCCCGTAGCGCTGCGTCAGCTCGAAGCCGAGGATGCCGCAGTAGAACGCGAGCGCCCGTTCGATGTCGGCCACCTTGAGGTGCACGTGGCCGATGGTCGCGCCGGGATCGATGGGGCCGAAGCGCAACTCAGGCGCCCGTGGGTCATCCAGCGTCACGCCGACATTATCAACCGGGAATCCAGTGCCGGGAGCACGGCTTCTGCCGGGCCGCGGAGCGTGCAGTCGACCAGCCGGGTGGCCTCGGTGGCTTCCGGGTTGATCTCCACCGTGAAGGCGCCGCGGGCTCTTGCGTCCACGACGAGACCGGCGGGCGGAAACACGAGGGCGCAGGTCCCGGCAGTCAGGAAGACGTCGCACGGTGGCAGCGTCGGCGCGTTGGAGGATGCGGGGTCGAGTCGCTCGCCGAACCAGACGGCGTCGGGGCCGAAGGAGCGCGCCGCAGCCGCAGCGCGGCGGAAGCTCGGGCAGCGGCGCTCGCCGATCTTCGTAGGCCGGCCGGCAGCCGTGCAGGCAGCGCAGGCGCCAGATGGGATCCGTGCATCCGCAGCGCGCCAGTTGCGCCCGCCCGCTCGTGCAGGCCGTCAACGTTCTGCGCCAACAGCGTGAAGCCAGGAAGTCGGCGGCTCCAGTCGGCGAGGACGAGATGGGCGGCGTTGGGCTCGCAGCCGAGCAGTTGCTGTCGGCGGCCGTCATACCAGCTCCAGACGAGCTGCGGATCCCGCGCGAAGGCCTCCGGCGTGGCAAGGTCCTCGGCACGGAACTGGCGCCAGAGCCCGGCGGCTCCGGAACGTCGGAACACCGCTGGCGGCGGACACTCCGGCCCGTGAGGACTGTCGTCCGCCGGCTGGTCCGCAGCCGTGCCGCCACAGTGTCGAGGTCAGCTGACGGAACTCGCGTAGCTCTACTCATGGCGACTCGCCGTGTGGTCGCGCGCACAGCTTGACCGGGTTCGGTCGTGATGTTACTCTCTGTGGTCTGGCCGCTGCATTGCGGCTGGCATCCTCACTGAATGACGCGGGGTGGAGCAGCCTGGTAGCTCGTTGGGCTCATAACCCAAAGGTCGCGGGTTCAAATCCCGCCCCCGCAACCAGCTTTATTTGGACCATGAGGTCGCCGGTATTTGGCGGATCATCGGCGAGTACGCCCGCCGCTTCGAGTCCTACGCCAAGATCCTCCACGAGATCGCGGCTGGCGACGTCTCGTCCTCCATCAGCGACGCCGATCTAGAAGCACTGCTGAAGTGAGCAAAAAGGGGAAGGGGAGCACCCGACGACCAGTCCTCACTCCTGAGGACGCATACCTGACACGCATCATTCCCAACGCTGCTCGGATCCACGGGCGACCGTACGGAGAATCGCCACCGTCACCGGTCTGACCCGGATGATGGTCAAGCGGGCTCTTCAGTGGGGGATCGACAACGACCACACCCGCGTCATCGAGGGGCCCACCTCTCGTCCCGGCGACAACGTGGTCGAGATCAACCCGACGCCCACACTGCGTGGCACGAAGACCGACGATTGGAACCGTCGGTACATCCAGACCCGGACCACGAACAAGTTGCTCAACACGGCCAAGCAGAAGGCTGCCACGGAGACCGACCCCATCATCAAGCCGCTACACGAAGCGACTGGTGGCTCAGGCAGAGACGTCACTCTCAGCGTTGCGATCTCAGGCGGCTATCCAGAATGCCATCGCGGCAGCCCAGAACGCTGGCATAAGCACCACCGGAGGGACTGCTCCCTCCGCCACCGCCGGAGGGACTTCTCTTCCTCCGCCGTCTAGGAGGAAGGAACATCTCATGGTCGACATGGACGAGATGCAGACCGTTCGACAGTGGTCCCAAGCCACAGGTATCCCTTACCACGCGATCCTTGGTGCGGTGAAGAGCGGGGATCTGCCCTCCCTTCGGTTCAAGGATCGAGGGCAGATCTTCGTCGCCGCTGAGGACATCCATCAGTGGGTAGAAGACTCCAAACGACGAGCGATCATCGAGCAGTAGTGCTCCAGACTGAGGCCCCTGCCCATCCACGGGCTGGGGGCCTCTGTTGGATATGGGGCTCCTGTACATATAAAACTTGCATGTAGCCCCAGCGTCGCCGCAGGTCAGAGGCGGTGTTATGGAGGTTAGGCGTAAGTTAGTTTTGATAACCATGCGTATCCAACGGCCCCCGACAGGATCCAACGGTCTACCGGCGGCGTGAGTCGACCACCAGCGACGGCGGAGTCGCGAGCCGCTCCCCGACCAGAATCATGATCAGGGCGACATAGGAGGAGGCAAGGGCTAGGACCACGGCATGCCACCCGGAGTAGTCGAAGATGATCACTCCGACGACGGATGCGAGCAGGGACACCCCGCCCCGTAGCAGCCCGCCGTCCAACCACCGCTCCACGAACGAGACGATGAACGCGGCGGCGGCAGCGATGATCAGAACGTCGACCAGCATCACTCAGGGACCATGAGAACGGTCTCGCCGGTCTTCCCGTCGTACGGTCGCCAGTACTGCCGAAGAAGACCTGATAGGGACGACCGGCAGGCACGACATAGGCCAGCCGCTCCCACAACCACTTGGTCCGGACCACCCGGTCGTAGTAGTAGTAACTGGGGCTCGCGTTGGCGGCACCCTCCCAGATGAAGTCATCGAGGAACAGGTTCTCGGTCATCCCGCCGTCGAAGTAGGCACACTCCGGGTACTCGTTGGTGTCCAGCATCACCGCCGAGATCTGGAGGTTATTCGCACTGCGAATCTCGATCTTGACGTCGACCCAGCGAGCCCCCTCGAACGAGATCCGCCCCTCGTTCTCGTAGCGCCGCGCCTTGGTCTTCAGAACATGCCGATGCCAGTCTCGGTCATTGGGCGTCAGGTCAGGACCCTTGTCGTTGTCCACGGCGGTCCACTCCCCCACTGCGCTGGCGATTGCCGGACCCCGGTCGATGTCCTCGTAGAACGGGGCGACGCTCGGCACCGCTGGATCGGTGATGGCCGTCCAGACCCGCCCGGTGCCGGTCTCAATGACTGCGGGTGGACCAGGGACGTAGGTCGAGGGCGTCGCCACCGAGATGAGGTTCTGGTACTCCGGGCCGCTGGTCAGGTCGGTTCGGTCGATCGGGTTGTAGGCGTCCATGGTCAGCCGGACCTCACCCTCACCCTTCACGTAGACACTGAAGGTGTACTCCGACCCACCGCGCCGGTCGTCCCACTGGTTGCCCTGGGTGCCCGCCAGCGGTCCGGTGTAGACGAACTTGTCGGTGCCCGCGCGGTAGCGCAGCATCCCGGTGCCGTTGGTCACCAGTGACCTCCCGACCCAGGAGTCCACCGCATCCATCGAGTCGGTGAACGGGTCGTACACCCGGTACTTCGCGACGTTGGAGGAGATGGTGATCCCCGCCGCTGCGGCCTGGGCCACGGTCAGCGTTGCGAGGTCATCGATCTTCAGCCAGCCCACCGTCACGTTGGAGGCCAGCGTGTCCACGACCTTCACCAACTGGCCGTCGACATAGTCGATAGCAACCGCCGGGTCCGGGTCCACCACCGCCGAGGCGGTGTTCCCGGTGATGGCGTTGAGCCCTGCGGTCGCGCTCGTGTTGGCCACCCGCCACGAGAAGGCGGCTGCGTTGGGCTCGATCCCGGTGGCGACCCACCCCGCACCGTTGGTCCGGAACGCCGGGTTCGGGATCAGGTTGTAGTGATGGGGGAGCAGCGTGAGCATCACCGACCGGGCGTCGGTCGCGGTGAACTCTCGGAACGGCGGCGGGTAGACGATGACCACAGGCTGACCGGAGATGTCCGAGTCATCGCCGTACCCGCTGACACCGAAGGCTCCGGCCCCGGAGCCGATGACGGGCTGCGCGAACTGCTCGATCTCCACAGCCTGCTGTGAGGCGACAGGGTCGTCGTCCACAGGCTCATCCACAGGCTCGTCTACCACGGGTACGGCCCCTTGTATGCGCGGACGAGGACGTTCCACGACCCCTCCATCATCAGGCTGAGGTCGCTGTTCCGCCACGATCCGGATGCGTCCGGGTCATCCAACAGGTGCCCGGACCACCGACCGTAGCCTGCGGCACCGTAGCCATTGGTCTGGTTGTCGGAGCGGTGCAGGACCAGTCCGTTGACCTTGGTCCCATCGTCCAAGCCACGGATCAACTTCGTCCCCCACGACGCGGCGAGCGGATAGTAGGCGTCCGCCTCCCCCGGACTTCATGTCGTGGCTCTCGTACTTCTCGTAGGTGGGTGGCTGCCCGCTACTGAACGGGTTGGCGTTGGTCATGTGCCAGACCATGTCCTGGGCCGCGATGTTCCCCGGCTGTACGTGCCGGTAGAGCCGACGGAAGCACAACTTGCTGGTCACGACACCAGCCCCGACCCCAGCCCCATGCTTGGCATCCAACTTCTCGCGGATGTAGTCATCGTCATAGACGACCGTCCCCCAGTACCGGCGCTGATTGCCTGCTGGTGAGGTTGGAGGACGGGTTGGACGGACCGTGCCAGTTGTTGCCCGGCCAGTAGCCCTGGTAGAGGTGTGGGTTCCTCGGCAGGACACCGCTCTCCCGCGCCCACCTCCACTGGATGTCCTGCCGGTAGGAGCCCCACTCACGCGGCTTCCAGACGATGTCGTCATCGTGGCCAGCACGTCGGATCTCGCCCCAGCCCGTGTGGTACTGGAGTTGGTTCGAGTTCGGTCCCTCCTTCCCGGTGGCATTGACCCCCGGACGAAGTACCAGTACGGGATGTTCTCCGTGAGCCCGACCACCCGATAGGAGGTCGCCGCTCGGACGTTGACGATCCCGCCGGGACCCTGACCCTGCCGTCCCCAGAAGACCTGTAGGTGGTCGCGCTGGTTCCCGCCGGACTCGTCCACGCCATGTCGATGAACGATTGGTGTGTCCGGTCATCCGCAGAGTGGTGACCGGGAGCGGGGTCTGATTGGCGGGGGTGGTGAAGAGCTTGTCGCTGAACGGGGTCGTCCCACCACTGAGCAGATCGACCTCGATCCGCACGGTGTAGTTGGTGGATGCCGCGAGCCCGGTGATCAACCGGGTCGCCACGATCTGAATGGTCGCCCTTCCGGGTATCGGGGTGGGTACATCCGTGATGTCCAGATCAGGACGTCGAACGAACGCACCAGCACCGGTCTTGAGCCAGACCCGGTAGTCCCCGACATGGTCATAGTTCTGACTGTTGTGGATCTCGATCGTCGCCCGGTCATAGTGAATGTTCGTTATCGCGAAATCGACCGGGCCGATGTGCGCGTTCAACTGGATCCAGATGCCGCCGATCCAGTTCCACACCGGGGCCTTCTCCCACACCGTCTGCTCCGCGAACCGCATATCGCACGAACGCCTGACCATCTTGTCAGTCAGGGAAGGCTCCGGCCAGAAGCTGGAGAGCGGGCACTTGGACGAGGGTCAGGTGCGATGCGTACACCGAAGCATTGGGGGCGCTGTCCCTCGCGCGACCGTCCCCAAAGCGATAGTCGGCGGACATGAGGTAGGACTGGCCCGCCATCAGTAGCCGACAGTGGTACCAAGCAACTGCCGCCTGAGTGACTCCACGCTCTAGGAGGACCACCAGAAGGCTGAAGATTCGTCGTAGCCTTCGCCAAGCGAATGTAGTTGCCCCGACGTGACCACAGCGCAGAGCCCGGTGCGCGTAGCGGTGGAGGACCATCGATGACCGAAGGCAAGGGAGAGCCTCGGCAGTACCCGTGCCGTTGACGAGGAACTTCGTCACCACGGTAGCCGCCGCTGATCTGGGTGGTCGAACTGGTGTTCTCAATGCCGTCGTCCAAGGTGTCGGTGCGCTGGCTGATTCGCCGTAAGCAAGTCGCCGACCCTCTGAGTGGTCTGGATGGTCTCCCCGATGTACTTCGATCCCTGGTAGATGCTCTGCGGCATGTCAGATCACCCGAAGGTCTGGAGGATCATGTTGTTGGACGGGAGTGGCAGGCACTGTGTTGGAGGCGATGATCTCTCGACCGTTCAGGAAGAACTTGCCGGTGATCCGCAGTTCGCCCTCCACCGTGAGGGAGGCTCCGACCGGGATGTCCAGCGTTGCCGTTGACCGTGACGGTCTTGGCGCCCCGCCGAAGATGACGGCCCGGTGAAGGTGTCGCCCGCCTTCTTGGCATGACTGAGTGCGGGTCGACGGCATTGACGTGGTCCGCCATCTTGCTGTCGGTGTAGGCGTTCGCCTGAGCGGCACCAGATTGGCATGTGCCGACAGGCAGTGGAGTGGTCCTGCACCAGGGTGAAGTCGGCCACCGTCGCGGCATGGATGACCTTGTTGTCTGCTGGTGGGTCTTGGCGGTGGTCCCCTCCACCCCGCGCTCGACGGTGCCGGTGACGCTACCGATGAGTACGCAGTGAGATAGATGATCTCGGCCAGCCGGTAGTTGGCGTCCAGAACCGTCAGGGCGACGTACTCGTTGGCCTGTAGGTCCGCGATCGGAGCGCCGCCGTCCGAGCGCAGATCCGACTTGAACGTAATGGTGGTCATGCCTGGATCGAGTTGGACGTTGAGGTATGCCTCCATCCCGTCGTAGCGCATCCGCTTGGCGGTGGTCGGGTCGATTGCCATCAGTCATCACCCATCATCAACGACGAACAGATCAACAGAACAAGGATTGCTCACCGTGATCCACGGCACCGCGTAAGCGGGATGTGGACCGTAGATAAGGGTGGGCATCTCCCATGCACCACCGGACCCCGCCCAGAACCCGAACTTGTCCGCGTAATGCACGCTGTTCATCGGGACGGTCTGCACCGTCACCGAGAGCGCAGCGAACCGTGCATTAGCCGGTGCCACTGCCGTAGTGGTCAGAGTGGTCCATCCGGTCGTGGTATCCGAGGTCAGCGTGCCCGCCGTCGTTGACAGCGTCGCCCCAGCCACGTCGTACCAGATGATGTCCAACCGGGTGCTCTTCGCACTGCCCTGCGCTCGCAGGCTGACCACGGCGGTATAGGTGATCCCAGCGGTAACCGGGACTCCGTTCACCCCTGTCAGGGTGGTGGACAGCATCGTCGCGTTCGCGACCGTACATGCCATGTTGAGACTAGAGCCGCCGTCCGCAGCATCCAACGTAGTCCGGGTGAGGGCGACATTTGAGGTCGCGACGAACCCGGTGGTGTCGGTCTCCACGCTGGCCTGATTCGGAGTCAGCCGGTTGCGGCTGGCAGGGTCAAGGGCTGACGTAACCATAGGTACCCCCGCGATCGCGCTGGGGTACCACTTCCACTCCTCCGTGAGCGCCTGTGACGTCAAGACGGTCAGATCCCGCATGAAGACCCCGAGGTGGTCGTACAACTTCAGACCCAGCGATAGGTTCACGGCGGTCGCGTTGGGCTTGTAGGCGTGGACGCCCATCCGGGCCACCTCCCACTCCGACACGGGATGCCCTGCTCGAGCGATGGTCGGGTTCTGGGTGGTCCCGGTATAAGGCGGGCCGCAGGTGTAGGTGCCCGCCGCCTTGAGGTAGAGGTACCACGCGATCTGCACATTGGGGTGCAGGGTCGGTCGCTGCCACCCGCCATCGTATCCGTCCAGTCCTCGTACTTCCGCAGTTCGAGGTTGGCGAGCGGCTGCCACTTGGTCGCCGGCTGGGTTGCCGTTGATCGAGAGTCCCGTTCTCGAACGAGGAGTCGTTGACGTCGAGCATCAGGTTGTTGGAGATCTCCACCAACGTGCATCCATGCCAGTGGCACCCGCAGCGAAGTCGCGGATAGCGGGCAGTGCTCCCTGTCGAGGACCCATCAGGGCATCAAGGACGTGTCGCACCCTGCCCGTCCCGAGGGCCTCGTCGTACGCGTAGCCCATCGACTCCCCCATCGGCTGGAGCATCTGCGGAGGAACCCGAAGCGGATCCCAGTAGTACTGGGCTGCCTCCGCCATGGTCACCACCTTGTCCAGCAACGCACCGGGGGTCTGGAGGAACTGCACCAGTGTCGTTGCTCTGCTCTGCTGGACTCGCAGTGCGAGTCGTGTCCGCGATGGCTACACCGGGCAGCAACTCCGGCAGTTGGAGGGCCCAGTCGTAGTCCTCGATGCTGACCTCGAACACCGTCGCCCGCGTACTTCCAGATACGGTTCTCGTCTAGGACGAAGGCGGTGTAGTAGACCCACTCCCCCGGCGGTGGCTGCGGGTCGCGGTACACCGGCAGTCCGGTGGTCTGGTAGGCGAAGTGGTCCCAGTTCCGGCCCTTGGTGTCATCATGACCTGACCCTCTTCCCGGCGACGTACCGGGGAGCGGGTGCTCCGGACGAGGCTGAAGTGGGTCCAGTCACCCTGCGGCCACGTCCACTCCACACTGATGACGAACCGTGGGTTCTCCAGATCGACATGTGGATCACGCCCACGCGTAGGCGTCCATCGGGTAGGACGGAGTAGTCGACCATCAGGCGATACCACCGCTCATGGTCAGTGTCAGGAGTGGGTGTCCGCGACCACGGTCCATGCGCGTCAGACCTGAAGAACGGGATCGCGTTGATCGCGACGTGTTCATACACGATGCGTCTCGATAGTCCGCGTCATCGAAGGCCAGACTCAGCCGAGTGATCGACACGTAGTCGAGGCCCACGATCTGGGACAACTGGTAGTAGATCGTCTGGACGGTGACGGTCTGGTCGAAGTCCACGTTCTGGTAGCGGAAGTAGTAGTCCAACTGCGCGCGGATCGCCTTCGCCACATCATCCTGACGAGCCGTCGGCAGACAGCTGGACAGTCATCGACAGGAAGATCGGGATGAAGGACGCGCCGAATACCTGCACCGTCACCCCCGCCATCGACACGGTCTTCGAGATAGGTCGTGGCCGCGAGGTCCTGCTCCGGCGTCAGCGGAGGGCGCTTCGTGCCGTCATCGATCGGTGCCACGTACACCGTGACCGAGGACCCGTTGTTCCCGACGGTCTTCGCCTTCTGGATGTCCGGGACACCGGTGATCACGATGGCCTCGTAGTCGCCCAGCGTGACTGCACGATCCCGCGCACGGTACGCCCGCGCCGCGTTGATCCGGATGCTGGCGAGGCTCTCCGGGTTCAGACCACCGAGGCGGCAGCCTCGTTGGTGACGGTGACGCCGTAGATCACCGGCTCGATGATCGTGTTGATGATGTTGGCCGGGACGTTCCCACCAGTACCACCGCCGACCCGGTAGGTGGCCCGGATGACCGCGTGCAGTGCCGGGCACCTCACCGTGCAGGCCGTCCCCGAAGCGGACGATGCAGGAGCCGTCAGTCTGCGTCATCACCTCGAACACCCGGTCCGTCGGATTGGCATCGTCCTGAAGGGAGCGAACCTCCTCCCACGTCTGGTGACCTCACCCATCTGAGTGGTGATCTGGATGGTGTCCTCCAGCACCGAGGTCCGGGGCAGGAAGAACTTCTGCCCGACGAAGCCGTTGGAGATGCCGATCGTCTCGTCGGTGTAGGTCCGCCCCTCCACCGCGAGGACGGCTCCTGCGTCACCTGCCCTCGGTGGTGGCCGTGCCGGCTGGCGAGATCGTACGTCGTACTGGACCTCGAAGTTCTTGAGGACCGCACCGGACTGGACCGGGGACGCTCGCCTGCACGCGGGTGCCGGCGGAGGAGGTTGATCACCGTCTGCCTGAGTCGCGTTGTAGAACGTCAGGTACACCTGAGCCGGGATGGCCCGACGCGGGACGTAGTTGAACATGTCCGCGATGGAGTACAGGCTACTCCCGCTGAACCGCCGTGGTGAGGTACGCCTCGTTGGCGACCCGGTCGAGGTAGTAGTGCAGCCCATCCACGCCATAGGCGAACGCCTCCACCAGAGCGACGCCGAAGTCAGACGGGTTGTCCGCCGTCCACGTCGGGATACGGGCCTTGATCAGCCGGATCAGGTCCGCGCGGATCGACTCGTAGTCCCGGCTGGTGTAGTCGATGACCGGCAGGAGCGGAGCGTCGTAGGAGTGACTGTCATCAGAATCCCTCGTTCGATGTATGTCTCAGTGCCACCGGGAAGTTGAGTGCCGACACGGGACGATGGTGTCCAGCATGCTGTCGTAGCGGCCCCAGCGGACCTCGATCTCGACGTAGGTCGGACGCTCAGGTTGACGGTAGACGGTGATCTCCCGCGCCTCGTACTTCGGGAACCAGACCTTGAACACGTGTCTCGACCGCTTCCTGCATCGCGAGATCCAGTTCCGCGCCGATGGACCAGACCGTGCTGAGGATGTCCATGCCCCACGTCGGGCGCATGACCCGCTCCCCGATCATCGTGCCGATACAGAAGACGAGCCTGTGATCCGATCACCTCGGTCGGGTTGTTCGTGAGGGCGACGGATCCAGCCTGGATCGTGAAGGGGAACTTGACCCCGGTTGTCGGAGGAGGCTCTCATGCGACCTCCTCCCGTTGGTCATTCGGAACCGTCATGACCTGAGCCTTCCATCGTTGATCCGGCACGACCACGCTTGCGCCTGCGCCTACGAAGTAGGGCCGCGAGTTGATGATCACCGGCCTTGGACGCTTGGCCCGACGGTTCTGCTTCAGCAGCGTGTTGATATCCAACTGAGAGTCCCGCGACGCCTTCGAATGATCCTGACCATCTGAGCCGAGGACCATCTCCGAGAGGTAGTCACTGCCGGTCACGATGTGCTCGACGGAGCGCACGACCCACGTCTTGTACTTGCCGTCGTTGTAGATCCGGTACGCGTCGAACGGCTTCTTCCGCTACGCCGCCCGGAAGGTGGCCTTCGCCTCGAACGGGAACTGGGTGCGGACGTCAAGCCCGCAGCCTTCAACTCACCCTCCAGATTGGAGGTCACAGATCGCGTGGAGTCGATCTCCTTGAAGCGAGCCCCAGCCACCGGCACGATGTCTCGCTGAGAGACCACCTCCACGACTGATCGGGTCGACGCCCAGCAGGCCAGTCTCAGTCAGCGGATCCTTGCCGGTCGCGGAGTAGGACTCCTCGAAGGAGATGATGTTGGCGAGTGGGTCAATCCCGTCCCCATGAGGTTCGTCTTGGCGAAGAAGGAGTACCGGTAGTTCTCCTCCAGCACATCCTTCATCGGACGGAAGACCAAGGTGATGCCGTCCATCAGGAGCGACGTAGCCCCACTGCTCCGCCAGCCGCGCGAGCAGTTCCCAGTCGGAGTCGCTCTTCTGAAGGATCTGGTCGTGGATGAACGGGTGCGGATCCGTCTCCACTTGGAAGCGGTAGTCGTTGCCGATCTCCTGCGCGACGTTGTGGATCCCGACGTTCGTGTACGTCTTCCCGCTCTCGTTGAACATCGGGTAGGCAGCAGAGATCGCGATGATCTCGGTGCGCTTGGTGATCTCCTCGATCTGCGGGCGGAACGAGTGGACGTACCCGACGAACTCATCGAACCGAAGGTGTGATCCCCACCGGATGATGAGGGGACTGCCTGCTCCGACGTACTGGTTCATGTCGTCGTAGGACACGTTCAGGATCACCCGCGCGACGTCCATCTGGTACTCATGCCGAAGCACCTTGAGGGTGGTCACTCGCAACCCTGCGAGGGGAGTCAGCGGGAACGTGAGACGGAGGGGAAGAGGCTAAACATCGCTGCCGGTGGTCCCCGGTATCCGGATCTGTGTCCCCGGACGGATGTCAGACGGATTCTGGATGATCGGGTTCGCGTCCATGATCTTCCACCACAGGAGGGATGACCCCAGATGCCGCCGCCGCGATGCGATCCAGCCGATCCGACTTGGATCCATGTGTAGAGCCCACGTCACCAGGAGACCTCAGGGAAGTTCCGGTAGACCGCCACGGTCCCATCAGCCAGCGGGACGATGTCTCCATCGACGTAGCGCGAACGGCTGGTGATCATTCTGACCTCCTATTCGCAGTGCGAAGTACGGGCGGCATCCAACCGAGATAAGCGCTGCATTCGAGAATCCATAGATCTTCATGTGTCTTGACCCCACCGTGACATCGTGGTCGCCATCCTCCCGTTCCCGAGACTGACGGCGATGTGCCCCGATCCGTCACCGATGCTGTCGTTCCACAGCACGATTGATCCACGAGGAGCGTTGTAGTCGCCTGAGTGATGCATGCTTCTGGGGGAGTTGTCCCACACATGGTGGGCCTCTTGGATGCCGTGAACCGGAGGTTGGAACACCTGCCTGCTCACCCACGCCAGACAGCGCCTGTTGAAGTCGCCGTCCTTCCCAACACGGGACTCCGCATAGTCAGCAGCGGCAGAGTTCGAGCGACCGTTCTTGTAGCCAGAGGGCAGAGAACCACTTCCAAGGCTGGGACCACCCCCGCCGCCACCGCCGCTGTCATCACCGCTGTCACCACCGCTGTCACCCCCAGATGTATCGGAGGAGGCGATGCCGGGGAACGCGCTCTCGGCGTCCGACGCAGTCATGTCCACATGACGGCTGAAGGATGATGTCCAGCCGAGTCCGGACCGGGACCATGTCGCCGGAGAACATCTCGTCCTTCCACGTCACGTTGCTGACGAACCCGAAGAAGTTGCATCCCCGGCCCGAGGACCAGCCGAGCGTTGCTGGGCATCAGGATCCCGATGTTGGAGGTCTTCCCACGATCGGTGAGTTCCCACTCGCCGTTGCAGACCTTGAACAGTGCCTCCATGTCCCAGTGCGTCCCGTACCTCTTGATGCCGTTCTTGTCCCCTGCGCTGAGCGCAGGGGAGTACGGACCCGACATCGGGGATCCCTGACACCACATCCGGAAGCCGATCGAGGAGGACGGTGAACGAGATGTTCTGGAAGTTCTGGTTCACACCCGAGAGCACGTTGTTGGTCTCACTGCGCGGGTCGATGATGAACGAGTCGTTCCGCGAGGACATGAAGGAGACGGTCGTCGGGTTGTAGAGGAACCGGAAGCCCCAGCGGTGCATCCATCAGCGACACCTGACCGGGTGCGAGATAGTGCTGGATGATCCGACCCAGCCGCAGCGTGTTCAGTCCCTCCTTGGCCCACTCCTCCGTGTAGGATTGGCGCCCTCCTCGTCGTAGAACTCACGGACTTCATCCCGGCCTTCCCGAAGTCCACTCGCTTCGAGAGGTTGGAGGAGTGCATCGGAGGGTTGTACCGGAACGTCTTGCCGGAGATGTCAGCTCGATCTCGAGCAGCGGACTCAGAAGACTGATCCGCTGCCGTCTCAACGATGGGATCACCTGTGCTACCTGCGGTGACCTTGTCTGCCCTCGCTCGTCAATCGTCGCCATGCAGTCACTTCCAATACTCTCGACTGGTGGTCAGCGTCAGGCTCTTGGACGAAGTCGTCATTGCCCCGAGCCGGGTCCGAAGGACACATGGACGTGGTTCTAGTGGTTGGACGTGTCGTTGCCCTGGTTCCCGTAGGGTCGCCAGCCTTCCCCTCTGCGCTGAGTCGTCCAGATCTGCTGCTGCCAGATGATCTGTGTGATCGAAAGAGCGTTGGCGTGGTTCTTGTAAGAACCGCGCTAGTTCCCAGCCCCGGTTGGCGGAGTTCTTCGGGTTACCGATCCACCATGCAGTCCAGCGCCCGACCAGTGCCGTGGTTGCCGCCACCTGCGTAGGTGCTGAACGTGCCCGGCTTGTCCAGCCACGGGAAGGCGGCGACCGCTGCTGCGTGGACCTCGTGCCCGTACGAACTGGTTCCTCTCACCCGCCGGAGAAGATGATCCCATACGTTCGGGCTCTTCCCATGCTTGGGGATGGGATCTCCGGTATCGCCACCAGCGTCACCGCCACCGCCATCGCCATCGCTGGAGTCACCACCTGAGTCCGAATCACTGCCCTCGCGCTTGATCCCGTAGGACTGCAATCTGTCCATGTCCGTCTGGGCCATGTTGAGGAACCGGGAGAAGGTGATGTTGACGTAGCGACAGGATCGGAACCATGTTGCCGTAGAACATCTGGTCGTTGACCGAGACGCTGACGACCGCGCCGCGTGACGTGTAGGGCCCGAGGATGAGACGACAGGGGTTGGGTAGAAGCACCCCGATGTCTCCGGTCTGCTGCGCTGTCGCGTGTTGTGGATGCCGTTGGCACAGCGGTACAGGAAGTCGATGTCGTAGTGCGTCCCCTGCTCCTTGATGCGCTTCAGGTCGTCGTTGAGATCTCCGGGAGGTAGTCCGCCCTTCTTCGCACCGCTGATGACATCAGGGATGCGGTTGAGCAGGAGCTCCAACGGATGATCTCTCGATCCCCTACTGGAGGACCGCACGTAGTGGCGGTCCGCTGATCAGGGATGAAGTCCGTGCCGACGTTCAAGCGACCCACTGAGTTGCGTCGGGTTGTAGAGGAACCGGAACCCGTACCTCACCCCACCCTCGCCTGACACCCTCGAGAGACCGCCACGTCGTCCATGATGATGCGGCCCAGCCGCAGTTTCTCGAACCCGGTCTTCTCGGTACCTGTCTCGCACTGCGAGATCTGCCTCGTACTGGTTCTTGGCGTCGTCGTACCAGTCTCCGTGCTTCGGGACCCGTGACTCCCCGAGGTTCGTGACGGACGAAGCGCAGATCCTTGTGCAGCGGCGGGTTGAACTTGAAGGGGAGGCCAGAGATGTCGAAGGACTCGACCTCACCAGAGCCGTGCCACCAGAGGAGTCGGTGCTGCCCGTGGTGGTGGGCTGACACTCGGTGCTGTCCTAGTGGTGACATATCGTTGCCCTCCTCATCGATCGTCGCCATTGGCGAACCTCCCAGCACCGATCGCCATGAGTTCGCGATCGCCGTCGATGATTCTCTTGACCCGGTTGGCGAAGCTGCATCGCCTCTTGGTCAGACGCCTTCTGAACCGTCAGGTAGATGTTGACGGTCGTGTCGCCCCGGCTCTTCTCGGTGGCCCTGTCCACCGTCGGTCTTCGCGACGCCCAGTTCCTGCCGTACGGCGGTAGCGATCCGATTCGGAAGGATCATCTCGCCCTGATGGATGCCGGCATCCTGATCCGCCTCCACGAACCAGTCACCCTTGGCGTAACCCCGCGCCGTACCCACTGGTGGGGGCGGACCGCCATGGGCCTCCTCCCGTTGATCGCCCGGCGTTCCGCGCGATGGCTGCGTTCGCCTGTGGATCCCTTGTGCTCCAGATAGTCGGTGTTGCGGTACGCCCACTACCCTCCCGGCTATACCTACACCAGCCACTGCAGCACCAGCAGCAAGCCCTACTCAGCTGCCACCGCCGCCGCAGTCCAAGGCCCGCCGCAGCCAGACGGTAGAGCTGTTGCTCCTGCGGAGACAGCCCTACCAGCGAGACCAGCGGCAAGACCACCACCACCCTTGCCCATCAGGAGACCTGTCAGCAGACCGGGCAGCCCGGAGAAGAAGCAGGTGATCCCTCAGGTGGCTCCGGGGAGTTCCGTCTTGAAGACACCCATCTGGTTCGCCATGGTGATGTAGCGTCCACGCATGGTCTCGAGCGGGCCCTCAAGATCGGCGAGGTAGTCCACCGCATTAGTGATGTGCTTGGTGGCCTCCTCGATACCAGCCGTCGCAGCGTCGAGGGTACTCCATGTTCAGGCCGGTCTTGCGCGCACTCCAGAGCGCGGGCACCCTCGCATGCCCTGCGTGTTCTCCGTACCGAGGACCACCTGCCTGTCCTTCACCTGATCTTGGACTTGATTCTCCTTCAGGGGCTTCCCACCCTGCGAGCCCGGATCCGCAGACCCTCCACGACGGTGTCCGCGGCGTCGGCATTGCCGTACTGCTCCATCAACTGCTGGTACCCGCCCGAGCCCGCGCCGTAGGTGATGTCGATCTGGTCAAGGGCCTTCTGCTTGGTTCATCCCCTTGAAGCCCGGCGTGTCCACAACTGGTTGGTCTGACCCTCGATGCCGATGGTCTCCCCGGTCACCGGGTTCCTCGTCATGGATCCCCGCAGCCATCGAGGAGTAGTAAGCCTTCGCCCCCATCATCGACTGCATCACACCGGGCACGGCACTCTGATCGATCCCAGCCATCCCAGCCATGGTGTTGTAGCCACCGATCTGGGAGGCGGCTCTCCGCTCTCCGACCGTGCCACCACCGTTCAGGCCCACCATGCCCGCACGCTGGGTGCCATAGACGATGGTGTTCTGGAACGCCTCATGATTCTGGACGTTGAACGAGTTCTTGGCCTGACCCATCATCCGGTTGAAGGTGCCGAAGTCGCCCGTGGCCTGAGCCATCCCGAACCGGGCAGCCTCCATATCCAGCGCCTGCTCCGGGCGCATGATCAGATCCGGCAGACCAGCTAGCGCGAGACCACCAGCGATGGCTCCACCGCCACCGATGCCCAAGCCGCCCATGGCTGCACCGACACCGAACGCAGCGGCTGTAGCCGACCTCTTCCCCCACCGAGTTGGTTGGTGATCGCGCCCAGCGATGACCGCCACCGCAGGCTTGGCGAAGCCGGTGCCCCGCCGAACTCTGGGCCCCGAACTGTGCGCCACCACCCGGTCGCATGCTTGGACGCCTTGCCCAGGCTGGCCTCGATGTTCTTCGCGCTGGCCTCGATCGCGGCCATGTCCGACTTGATCTTGGCGATGACCTTGGCGAAGGTCTTAGCAGCGTCTCCACTGCTGAAGCCTCCGAAGGACGGATCCTCAGCCACGACGTGCTCCTCTCTCATACGACGCCAACGCATGATCTCGAACCAGTTCTTACGCTCCCGAACGGTGAGGTCTCTGATCTCGTTCAGGGTCCAGCCGGGGTACTTCCGAGCCAGTGCGTCATACAGGAGAGTCAGTGATCCATAGGAGTACCTAGTGCCATCGAAACAGAGCGGCGGCGTTGAGCGGATTGGGTTGCTCGTGGCCGCAAGTGGGGCACTTGATCGTCACCCCCTGCAGGTCTGGCCCCACCCGGTGGTCATTGATCGAGTCCAGCAGGAGTCTCCGGTCCGCGACGCGAGATGTCACGGATCGGATCCCGACCCAGTGACCGGCATCCCGTCGATCTTGTTGACGCTGTCGTTCAGGATCTCCGTGTTGATGGACGGCGACCGAGTTGTGTCGTCCGCCATCAGTTCGTAGATCCTGCGCTGGGTGGCCCCGGAGTAGAGCGCACCTCATAGATGTGCCGCTTCCCCTTCACCGTCCACGACAGATCCTCCGGATTCGCAGTGCGAATCGTGAGGTCGGTCTGGATGTTGATCGTCACCTCGTACTTCGTCCCGCACGTACTAACAGGTCGGCTTGAGTTCGACCTCAGGCCCGAAGGTCACCGTCCGGACCGCCAGCAGGACGGTGTCCCAGTCCCCAGCGATCAGGCTGTCCACCGCGCTGCGATGAGCACTGGTCGTGCCGCCCAGACGAACGGTTCCGCGTCAAACATCGCGGCGAGACTCCGCCCGATGTCGGGGATCCGAGCCATCGCCTCCTCGTCACGCCCGGTCAGTTCGCGGACCTCGAACTCCTTGGTCCAGCGTCCGTCGTCCTGCATGTACCCAGCAGCGAGTTGGAACACCGTCTCCGGGGGCTCGATGATCGTCGGCTGATCCGAGAGTCGGCGTCCTCGCCCCGGTTGGCGTCCGCGATCAGACGCTGGACCTGCGGATCGTTGATCAGTGCATCGTCATCGTCCAAGTTGGCTCTCGCGTCGACGGACCTGCGTGCCCATGGTCTTCTCCCAGTACATGTCCAGACCCTCGTGGACCAGCGTCATCTGCTCCACCATGATGGCGTTGTCGCCAGCGTTCAGGTCCGAGTAGGCCAGCGAGGAGATCCACGCGTTGTAGGCCCGGAACGACGCCGCGACCGGATCGTTGCGCGTCATCTTCATCGTGTCGTTGGCCGGGACGCCAGTGTCGTTGCCCATGTTCACCGGGTGCTGGAGGACGTGGATCGTCACCGAGGAGCGGAACTGATAGGCCGCGTAGCCACTGGCATCGCCGGGACCCACCGCCGTGAAGAGCCGATTGATCCAATCGCCATGCCTGACTGGTTCCCGAGGTGGACGCCGCGCGTGAGGGTGATCGGGGAGAACGTCGCCTGACCGGGGATCTGGTGCAGGGTCGTGTTCATCCCGCCCTCGCGGTAGGGGATGGACTCCACCGCCATGGACAGACCCGCGACGGAGGTGAAGCCGAAGTTGATCGGATCCTTCATCGGATGGTTGGTGTTGTAGGGGAAGAACTCTACGAGGAAGCGGAAGTTCCTCGTCGGGTCAGAGTTGAGGTTCTCTCGACCATTGATCGGAGAGCGACTCGCGTTGGCTGTCGAGTACACGGGCATTCAGATCAGACTCCTTCGGTGATGATGATGGAAGCGTCGGACTCGAACACCCCGACGCGGATAACGACGAACTCTGCCGGGAACGCGGGAGCGATCCCGATCTCGATGTGGACCTCACCGTTCGCGATGGTGGCAGGCGGTGTTGTTCTCGCCGTCGCACTTGACGTAGAACGCCTCGTTGAAGGCTCGACCGGAGAGCCCACCAGCCGACCACAGTTCCGACAGGAACGCGCCATTGACGACCCGCAACTGCTCCCAGAGGGACGGGGTGTTGGGCTCGAAGAGGGCGAACCGGCTGACGTCGGACGCCCGCCGCTTCACATAGTTGATCGTCCGACGAACCGAGATGTACTGGTCGACGGTGCCGAAGGCCCTCGTCCGAGCACCCATGGCGGTGATCCCCGAGCCGGGCACCGGACGGGTGACGTTCACGTTCATGTGCTGCCAGCGAGTCCAACTGACCGTTGGTCAGTCGAGGCTCTGAGGCGACCGCTCCGGCCAGCGTGGCGTCGATCCCAGCCGGAGCCTTGAAGACTCCTCGCGAAGTAGTCGGTGCGGAGGATCATCCCGACCACGGAGGCACCCGGCGGCACCTTCTTGATCCCACCACGGACTGCGTCCGGGGCCGGATCCGAGATGTAGATCCACGGGTAGTAGACCGCCGAGTAGGCCCCGGTGGGCAGGGTGGCCCCGGCCATGGTCGCCGACTGATTCTCAGCGGTGTCCGCGACGATGATCGAGTCCTGCCGACCGCCGGCCGCGATCTTCGATCACCAAACCGGTCACGTCCGCGACACCGGGAGCGTTGAAGACGAAGTTCGCGTCGAATGTCATCGAACTGGTCGAAGGCGGAACCGTAGTCGCCAGCGGTGATGGCAGCGACCCCGTCCGCGCCACTGGCCAAGGCCGTGCTGCCCCCACCAGCCGTGAGGTTCGCGTCGTTCTTGATAAGGTCGGTGACGGTGATGTACTGGCTGCCGATGGTCAGCGAGTTGATGATGCTCGTGATGTACCTGGGGCTGGTCCGCAGCATCGAGAGGTCACGGAACTGCTCCATGACCGTGCTCCACTCCGCGATACAACTCACGAACCGAGAGGTTGAAGGTCGTGAGGTCCGTACTCATCGCGACGTCCACCGTGATCGCGTTTCCCCACGCGCCCCTGGAGATGGCATAGAACTCCAGCCGAGTCGGTGCCGGGGTGTACAAGTTGTGCGCTGGCAGCCGCGTCAGATGCCAGCACCCGCGAGACGTAAGCGTTCGAGTCGCACGTTGATGAAGTACTGGTAGAGCGCCTACGGCAGCGTCTGCGTAGAGCCGAAGCCACCGAACTTGGACACGTAGTCTGACCACGATGTGACCAGCACAGGAGAGGTGGGACCACGTAGTGCGGTCCCCAAGAACCCACCGAGGCTCTCGGAGGAGTTGGGGTTCGCGATTACGCGAGGAAGCGGGGCTTCGCTGACGTAGACGCCAGGACGGGTACCGGTTACCACCATCAGAGGTCTCCATTCGAGTATGCGTACAGGCCAGTCATTGGTCCGCTCTATTCCTCTGTGATCACTACTTGTCGATCACGTTCCCCCGCCACTCGTCTGCCTTGGTGCGGAGGTTGAATGCACCGAGGTCGACGTCCGGGTAGTTCAGGAGGGCCCCGTACGGGACCTCAGCCGACATCCGCAGCCGGAAGACGTTGTTGAACAGGCGCTTGCCGCCCTCTTCACGATCCCGCTTGATGTGGCCGAGGAAGTCCAGCCGCCGGGTGTAGCCATCCGCTGTCGCGATCACCCCGCCACGAAGGTTCGTCTTTCCCTTCGTGATGCAGGCGCGCAGGATCTGCCGGTCGTGCCGAGGGTTCCGCGCCCACGTCCCGACCTGATAGATCAGGTCCACCGGGGTGGTCATCTCACCCAGCCACGAATGATTCGGTCGGGAGCGGTGGGTGCCCCCACCACGCCGGAACGCCGTGCGGAGGCGGACCGTCGGTCAGGAAGAGGTCTCCGCGGTGGACCCGGTCGACCCCCTCTTGGATCTCCAAGAGGTCCACCGTGATGTACGGGTACTTCTGCTCGCGCAGTTCCAGGTCCGGGTGACCGAACCACGCCTCGACGTTCCGCTCCGCGTTCGCGTAGTCGGAGACCATGATCCCCTTCATCCGATCACGAAGGGCCCGGTCCTCATCCAGCAGGAAGCCCTCGGACTGGTAGGTCGGGATCTCACTCTGGAGACTCATCGTCATTTGAACATCCCCCGCATCCGATCGAGAAGTTCATCCATCGAGTTGCCCGCGATCTTCGCCATCTCCTGCTTCATCTTCGGGGAGTGCAGCATGGAGAGCGCCGACCGAGGCGCGCCGGTCGCGGACCCGAACTCCAGATCCTCCGCCTGCTGACGCACCGACTCATCGACGTGGACGCCGAGACCGTTCGCAGTGCGAATCATGGACATGCGGGAGGCGACCTCTTCCGGCCAGCCTGCTTCAAGAGCGCGATTCTGGATGGCGGGGGTCATGCGTGAGGCAACGCGATCCAAGGCTGAACTCACAGCCTCCGGAACCACGGGCATTTCGCACCGCCCCTTGCTCGCAACACGGAGACACCCCGCAGTGGGTGCCTCGTTGAGCCAACGGTAGGACTGTCGGGTGGGGCGCGTCTTGGTGAACGACAACGAAAAGCCCCTGACCGACGGGGGAGCAAGTCAGGGGCTCTTCAGGTGTCGTCCCTTGGGAGAACGGACAAGATGAGACTACCGCGAAGTGCTCACCCGTGACATCTGCGGTTCGTAGATCTTGTCCTGCTCCGCCCACACCCCCAGTTGCGGGTCGTTGACGTACTCCTCCGGGTTCACCTCGTTGGCATCCACCGTGAGGATCGTGTGCGAGTTCCGCAGCAGACCACGCAGATAGATCCGGGTGGGGATGAAGATCTTGCCCCGGTACAGGATCCGGTCACGGATGTGGTCATCAGGGTTCCAGACCAGATCAGGGAAGATCCGCTCCATCACATCCATCGCCGCGCTCACCCGCAGGATGTCGGTGTTGTAGAAGCCCCGGTCGTTGTGCATCGTCGGGCCCTGGTAGATGAAGGCGGCGTAGGCCGGGATCCGGATCGGCTCCTTCCACGCACGCCCGGTGACGCTGTCCGCCACGTCGTAGATCGGGTCCATACCCGCCTTGTCCGGGTCGAACTCGATCCACATGACATGGTGTCCGACCGGGGACCGGAGTTCCCCGTCGATCCCGTCGAAGATGGCGATCTGCTCCCACGGGATGGTGAACCGACCGCCGGGGTCGGAGTGCCTCATGACCCCAGCGTAGAAGGCGGACCCATCGCCCGTCCGGTCTAGCCCTCGACGATGATGGCGTTGGGGTTCGACAGGGTCGGGTTGGCTGACACGTTGCCAGTCGCCGTGAGGTACGCACGTCCCCAGTGTCCTCAGCCGTGAGGTACCGCTTCGTCACCCCGCCGTAGAGCGTGTTGTTCTTCGCGGTCATCTGCCGACCTCGGAACAGGTGGATCGCACCCTTGTTGGGCGAGGTGCCAGTGCTGCCGATCGCACCGTGGATCACGTTGTTCTCGATGAGGAAGTGGTTGTGCCGATAGGACGGACGGATCTCGGCTTCCCCGTGGCGCGTTGGCATCGTGACCGCCGATGGCACAGATGGCGAACGCCACAGTCTCGTGTTCGGCACGGTGGAACGTGTTGCCCGCGACCGCACGTTGTGGCACATCACCTGGGTCGCCTCGGAGATGGGGTCACCCGACTGCCACAAGGGATCCGATGCACCGGATTCGGTACCACCCGCCTTGTGGACTCCCCAGTTCCAGTCGTAGTGACACGGCTCGTCGTTGGAGTTGGACCGCTGACCCCGGTCGGTGCCATGGAAGGTGTTGTTGAGGATCTGCACCGTGTACGGACCGTTCACGTTGTCCGCACCGCCGGAGGAGTTGATCTCGATGGCATGCCCGGTGTTGGACGAGGAGCAGTACCGATAGAACCGCGCGTTCTTGATGGTGTACCCAGGCGAGTGCGAGTAGGTCATGGTGCCCTCGCCGTTGCCGTCGAAGGTCCCACCGTCGATGGTGAACCCACCAGCCTGCCCATATCCCGCCGCGTTGCCCTTCGGGTCGTTCCTGAACCGCCTGGCGTCGTACGCGGCTCCCGGCGTCGCCGACTTGGAGTTGCAGTAGAACGTCGCCCCGGTCGCCGTGACGTACAGGTTGGAGGGGATGTACACGTTCGTGTACAGGTAGAACGTCCCGGTGAGGATCAGTTTCTTCCCTGCCGCCGCTGCCGTATCCATCCCGGCCTGGATGTTGTGACAGTGCCCACCGTTCACGACCACGCGGCTGGCGGTGCCGCCGCAACGACACTGTGGACGTTGTTGGAGTAGATGATCGATCCCTCAGCGAAGGTCTCCGCCCACCTCCAGTTGATGTCGTCCGCCCCGCCCGGCGTCCAGACCAACGGCGGTTGGCGGTGGCGTAGTTGTCATGCCAGACCCCAGCATCGGCTGGACGCATGATACTGCCAGCGCCCCAGCGTGTAACCGAGCGCGTCTCCCGAATGCGAGGCGGAGTAGGTGATGGGGTTGCCTGCTACAGGACTGGCCGGACTCCCTGCGGCAACGAGGCTCTTCTTATAACAGGTCACCACCTTCGTGGCGGAGTAGATGACCACCGCGTTCGTCTGGGTGGCGACCGCCCGGACTGACCACGCCCCCGTCGTGTTGAACAGAATCGAGTGGATCTGTGTGCGCACCGGGCTGGTCCAAGTCTTGTACTCCGCCCACGCCCCTACGTTCCGGTCGCATGAGAGCAACTGGAGGGACAGCGTCGACACCATCGCCGGGTTTGGACAGCGCGACGGTGAAGACGCCCGGCTGGATGGTGGCAGTGCCGCCTACCCCAGACTGACTGCGGAGAGGACCCACGCCGGGGCGGTCAAGGTCACCGTCGTGTTGGTGGCGACGGCCTCCACCGACTGCGTCACCGGACCGAAGGTGGTGTCCCCGCCCTTGGTCGTCACGTCGGCGTACCACGCGTAGGTCCCGAGGTGCCGGTGGGAGTGCCCAGTCAGCGTCGCTGTCGTGGCACCTTCCGCAGGGTTCGTCGTGAGGGAGAACCAGTACGCCGGAAGGTCACGGCTGCCCCTTCGGGGAATCCACCGGCGGACGGTCAGGGTCACGTTGTACGTCTCATTGGCGATGACCCTGGACTTGGACAGCGCCAGAGATGCGTTCACCACCGGATGGACCCACGCCAGAATCCACGCCGCCCCGTTCCAGACCTTCGCCTTCTTCGCGGGAGTCCAGCACCCGTGGCGTCGCCCATGTCCTTCCAGACCTGAACGGTCTTGGCCGGGCATATGAGCCAGTCCGCGTCGTACACACAGATGGGCACGACTCATCTCCTCAGTACTGGATCTACACGATGCCGACGATGCCGCCCGGCGGGAACACCGAAGAGGGCGGTGTCAACGTCACCGTGCCGCTGGTCAGTTCCACTGCTCGCCGTCTCGCCACCCGCGACCGTCCCGCGTCATGCCAGCCCCCTCGTAGAAGACGCGAAGCGTCTGGGACGAGATGTTGAGGTAGACGTCACCCGTATTGGGCTGCGGGAACCCTCGAGTCCGGATTGGGCCACGGATCAGCCCAGTGGTAGAAGAGGTTGGTCGGAATCAGGACCGCTGAGACATGGGCTACCTCAGTTCGCACTGCGAATCAGCGCAGTGACCAGATGGTATCCCTCGCTCATCAAGGAGACCGTCCACCAGAGGATGGTGACAACCAGGATCCCCGCCACCATGACCGGGATAGCCACGAGTTGCCACAGGGTCGTCATTCCAGCAGCGTCTCCTCATCGGTCCCCTCCAACTTCTGACCGTCTCGTCACAGTGCGGTCAACTTCTTCGCGAGCCCAGCAGCAGGGATGGTGACGATCCACGGGATGGTCACGAACTTCGCGTAGCGCGTGGTCGACCGTGTGCGTGGTGACAGTCCATCGAGCGAGAACTCCCAGTGCAGCTTGCGGTCAGCCTCCCCAGCCTCGAACCACACATGGGTCATCAGATAGTTGTCCCGGCCTGCAGTAGAAGTCCTGGTACGCGGTGGGGTCCTCCGCCTGACCCTTGTACGTCCTCGCGGATCAGCCGGGCGCGGACGACACCCATCGTCTTGCCGCTCTGAACGTCGGGACCACGTTGATGTACAGCATCCCGAAGGTGAGGCCGTCCTTCTTCGGAGCCCACGACCGAACGTCCAGAGCTTCTTGTAGGCCCCGGACAAGGTAAGCGTCGCCAGCGGGCTTTCCGCTGTACCAATATTCGATCCCCAGCGGGAAGGAGATGCTCTCGGGAGGAGGGCTCAGGCACGGTCGGCTCCGGGGGCTCGATGACGATGATGGGTGGCTCGATGACAATCGGCGGGGGCTCGATGACGATGATCGGTGGCGGCTTGACAATGTCGGCGGATGTTCCACGTCTTGAACTGAGTGCGCCACCACGCCATCGTGTAGAGGGTGTCGGTCTTGCCGCTGTTGCTCCAGTCCTTGTGGTTCAGCGCCTTGTCGTCGGTGACCTTGAACTCCTCGAACCAGCCGGTCGCCAGTTGAGCGACCGTGCAGGATCTGGGCGTCGGTCAGATCCTGGGTCTTGCCCATGGACTCGATCTCCACCCCAGCGGAGTGGTCGTTCATGGCTTGTTCGACACGCCATACCGAAGCCGTTGCCAGTCCGCGTGGTACGACTTCCGGGCAGCGATCACACGCAGCGTGCCGTCCCGGTCCACCAGCCAGTTGCACAGACGGACTGGGGCATAGCCAGCGCCGGACAGGATGTAGGCCCAGCGAGGATGCACCCTTGTCCGGGTCCGAGGGGATCGCGGTGTGGTGCGAGCAGGAAGAACTCGGGGTCCCACGGGCCGTTGCCCGCGATGAGGTCGTTGTCCCAGTTGGGCTCGTAGACGACCCGCGCGGTGACGTACTTGTTGACACGCTGGAACCGCTTGCCCATCGCCGAGATCTGGTGCGGGCGGGGAGGCGATCAGCGGGTTGCCATCGTCATGCAGCGTCGTAGTCGGTCGTCAGGGAACATCACCTTGAACTGGTTGGGCCCAAGGTAGGACTTCCGCGCTGTGTCCGGGGTGTCGTCGCGACTCTGCTCCTGCCACAGCCGGACCATCATGTCGGTGTTGGCGTCGTACTTGCCGGTGACGGCCAGCTTCAGCCCACCGGTCAGACTTCGCCCGGTTCAGCCGCTCTTGGAGTTCCTTGACGGTGTCGCTGTTGGCGTCACCGTTGGTGGGCTCGCCATATCCACACTTCACCGGTAGACGTGCTTCGTGCAGTAAGGGGCCCCCGCTGGCGGCCACCGCCCCATGGAGCGAGCACCGGCTTCGGGTCGGCATGGACCGAGCAGTTCCACTTGTTCTTGGTGTCCGGGGTGGTACTCCATGTGTAAGTGCGGCGCCGGTGGCGTTTCCCTCATCCCCGACCTCCGCGATCTTCTGGCCCATCTTCACGTAGACCCCGTCAGCCAGCCGGGTGGTGGTGTGCGCGAAGAACACCTCACCCTTGGCGAACGCCTGACCGGGGTCAGGGCTGATGGCGAACTGATGGTTGCCGAGAGGCTGCCATAGTTCCGGTGCCGGATCTGCCCGTCACACGGGGCATAGATCGGAGTGCCTCTCGGCGCAGCGAAGTCCGCCCCGGTGTGGACGCCCTCGCCAGCCGCGTTCTTGTTGCAGCCCCACGACTTCCCGCGTCTGCCGTAGGCGGTCGTGATCTTGTTGTACGGAGCCTTCAGCGGGTATGTCATCAGGTACCTCGTTCGTCGTAGATCTCATCCTCAGGCGTAGGCGGAGGTGGAACCTCCTGACGTTCCAACTCCTGCACGACTGGACCGCCTTCTCCACCTGATCCGGGGTGTACTTCCCCTGCTGGAAGATCGTGGTGACCGAGGACGCCAACGCACCTACTCCTGCAGCAGCGATGGTCCACGCGGCGTCATTGTTCGTCGCGATGCCGCCCGCGACCGAGAACAGCGACAGCAGCGCGAGTGCGGTGATCAGCGCGGTGGGTGCGTGGTAGTTTCGCGGCGCGCAGGATCGCCCACGCGATCAGCGCCGCCGACAGCAGCACCAGCGTCACGGCGAGTGCGAGCACGACCGCCCCAGCGGCGCTGACCCCGAGGATCCGATCGAGGCTGTCATCCTGAATGTCTGGAAGCGGTACGACCGTCACGGTCGGCTGCGGAGTCGGGGTCTCTGCCATTCCCCAGTATTGCCGGGGATGGCGCATGATGACTGGACTTACTCCGATGCTCCGTTCAGTTCTCCACGGACCCGAGTCACCAGCGCGGCGATGTCCATGAGATTCGGATCGCTGGCTGACAACTGCTGTCGGTTGAGCAGATCCCGCAGGAAGTCCGCTGCTTCTGGGCTGATGGTGACGCCTTCTCCCACTGTTCCTCCATCGTCGTTGCGACTCGCAGTGCGAATCATGTCAGGGCGTGCCCCACTTCGTCTTCAGGTAGTCCTGAACCTGAATCCGCTCCGGGTCCGTGAGGACGTGGTCATAGCCGATCACCTCCGCCACATCACCATCCCACCAGCGGTCGGCGAAACCCCGGTCAGATCCGAGCCACGTCAGCCAGTTCACCCACTGCGAGGGCCAAGAGATGCTCATGACCGCCCACGCAGCCATCGGTCCCGCAAGGGCTGGAGTCGTCACTCCGTTCTTGTGATAGCCATACGTCTGGTACGGGTAGAAGTCCGTCGTGCCCGGTCCGCCGCCGACGAGGATCAGGTTGTCATAGGAGCCGAGCAGCCCGTTGTAGTTGATGAACTGGGGCAGCCGGTGCTTGGCGACGATGAAGAAGTGCATGTAGGTGCCGATGGTGTAGGCACCGATCTGCTGGTCCAGCCCATTGAACCGAACCACGCCCTTGCCGTTCTGCTCATTGGCCTTGAACGTCGGGCCCTTGCCTGCACCGAAGTACGGGGTCATGTGACGTCCCCGCACCTGACAGGTCGGGCCAGTCGGTCAGCATCTGCCCATCGGCCAGCCCCAGCGTCGAGGCGTCCCACCAGCCCACCAACCCGGTCAGGCTGGCTGGAGAGAAGGCAGGAGGACTGTCTCCCAAACTCCTCCACTGCCCACCGACATACCGCTTCATCGGCTTCTCGACCCACGCTCCGGTGAACATCGACCAAGAGAGCCGGTTGAAGGTGGCCCCGGAGTCGTCATCGAAGCCGGGTGATGCCGTGATCGCAGGGACGGTGCCACTCACTCCCGCGTCTCGCACTGCGAACATCAGGTACTGCTTGGCTGAAGCCCAAGCGTTGGTGTTCTGCGAACCCACCACCGTCCATCCCGAAGGAGCCGTGTACGTGGTGCCGACATCAGTGGTGCCCCTGACTCCCACAGAAGCGACGATCTGACGTCCGATGGGGACGTCAGTCCCACCGGCTGCGCCACCGTAGGCAGCACCCACGTTGTAGACACCGACAGCCGAGTGGAACAGCCCATCCTTCACCTCGAAGATCCCCGCGATCATGCCGTTGGCTGTCGCTGCTGCTCCCGCCGTGAAGGTGACCACAGCACCGCGATCCCCTGCCGTCGCCACCTTCCGCCACAGGAACAGGTGGATCCCCGAGGTGCCAGCCACTGGTGGGACGCTCGTCCAACCTGATCCTCCTGCACCTGACAGCACAGCGGTGTTCCAGTTCTCGACGCTGCCCGTGGTCCCGCTGATCACCAGCATCAACTGCGAGCCCACCGTCACACCAGCAGGGATGGTGACCGAGACGGTCTTGACCGATGGCCCGCCGATTCCGAAGGCAGTCAGGCCGGGCGTCGCCAGCGTGTTGCCTAGGAACAACTTGGCTGGCTTCAGCACCCAGTTCCCAGCGAGATTGGCCTTCGGTCTACCTCCGCCCACGTTCACGTTGTCGAAATAGCCCTTGGACTGGTTGGCCTCAACCTGCCACTGTCCGATGGACAACTCGATCCGGACCGCATTCACGTTGATCGCAGAGACCAAAGTGCGCCGGTTCGTCCACGTCGCTCCGTCCGGGCTGGTATCCCAGTAGACGGTGCCTGCGGCGTGTCGGATCCGGATGTAGGCCATCGTCGCCGGGTCGTACGGCATCCAAGCGTTGTCATCGACGCCCGCGATCCGCTGCCGCATGACGCACTGCTGCTTGTTTGGCTGCCCGGCGTCGTAGTAGAGAACGAACCACAGCCCGTTGGCGGTGGTTGGACCGTAGATGGTCAGCGTCGTCTCGGTACTAGCCTTCTCCACCGTGGGCCGGGTCGCCTTCACGAACACCGATGAGTTCGTCAGGTCGTAAGCGCCGACCGCAGTGGCGAACCCGGCGTACTGCCCAACCCCTTCGGTGACCGCCACACGGCCACCCTCCAGAGCGACGGTGCCATAGAGGTCCGGCCACTTCCCCGCGTCGTAGGTGTCGAACGTGTCGGTCAACGTGGCCGCTTTCGGCAGCGCGACAAGATCGACTTGCACGCCCCATGCGTTGGTGGAGGAGTCCTTCAGGGTCGCGGTGTTGGCTCCGCTGCCCGACGCCGAGTCGGCGAAGTACACCGCACTGACGCCCACCGCCGCGTTGAGGGTTGTGTCGCCGGGGTAGAAGTTACGCGCGGTGCCATAGGTCAACGCGGTGGGGAGCGTGTCTGCTTCACCCGCCGCAGCCGCAATACTCCGGTCGGAAAAGATGTGTGCCCGCATACCGGTGGCCGTCGCGTGATCCGGGGCGGTGACCGTAGTCACTGTTCCGCTACGAACGCCGAACGTGCCGAGTGAACCCCAAGTGACGCCCCGCCAGATGCCGATAGCCGCGTTCCCGCCTGCGGCCAGCGTGAACGACACGGAGACATCCCCGGTCTGAAGCACTCGCGAGTAGATGTAGGAGTACATGTTCGTGGCAGCGGTCTTACCCCGGAACGTCCAGCCCGAGGGCGTGACGTAGTTGGGGTCGGTACCGGCGTCGTTTCCAATCACCAGAACGGCCAGATCCCCCACTCCAAACGCGGGCAGGGTGAGCGTCAGAGAACCTGAAGTGGTTCGAAACGCACCTACTCCGCCGACCCATGACCCAGCCATCAGTTGATATCAATCCAGACGGCGGTCAGGTCGGTCGGTGCTGTGGTGCTCTTCACGATAACCGGCGTCCGGGCGTCCACGTAGTCCTTGCGAGTGACATGAGCCGCGATGGTCGGAGCCGTGTATGCGGACACGGTGTTGGCCCCGATGTCCGCAGCGTTCAGACCAGCGGCAACCGTGACTGCCCCAGTCGAGCGAGCGATAGCGATGGGACTGTCCAGATACGCCCCAGCATCACTCCATCGAGAGATGGCGAAGTTGGATCCCGCATTGCTCCCGCTCTCAGCCGTGGCGTCCTTGCCGAAGTTCCACCGCTTAGAGTTGGCCGAGTCGAACTCCAGATCAGCGATGACTCCCGCCGCCGAGTTGACCTTGGCATTGGCGGTGATGATGAGAGAACCGTCTGTCTTGAGCGTGTTCGTCGCCCAGCGATACAACCAAGTGTCCCGAGAGGAAGAGCCGGGGCCCCAGCCGATCGCACCATCGAAGTACCAGCGCAACCGATGGAACGCCTCGCCAGTCACTCCCACCGACAGCCAGTTGTCATTGAGTGCCTGAGCAGTGGTGGAGCCCCCGATGTCGATCATCGGCGTGGCGTTGTTCCGAGCGGAGTTGGTCAGTTTGAGCATGGTGACATCAGTGGTGGCGTTGATCGTCAACGCCCCGGTCATCGTGCCGCCAGCCTTCGGCAGCATCAGATCCATCTGACCCTTGTTCACCGCATCGGAGGCGAGGGCACCATCGGCAAGGCTGGTGATCTTCTTGCTGTTGACGACAGGCTGGTCTTGGGTGCGATCGAGCAGCGGACCGCCGAGCGCCTGACTGATCGTTGCGGTGTCGACCTCGGTGGAGTCGCGGACCTGGATGGTGTCGCCCACCATCCGGATGCCCTTGTTGAAGTTCTGCCGACCGAGCGGGCCGATCCGGGTCTGCATGTTCCCGGCGATGTCGAGGACCTCCATCATGTTGCCGGTGCCACCCTCGGCGGTGGACGCACCGATGATCTTCATCGCGACCTCGCCCTTGGCACCCTTGTTGCTGGTGCGCAGGTTGCCCTTCTCGTTGGTCCACGTCGCTCGCTCAGCAAGGTAGTTGACGACGAAGGTGTCCGCGTCCGAGGTGGATGTGGAGGTGGCGGTTCGATTGATGACGAACGGGGTGATCAACTGACTCGCGTTGGTAGCGATCAGCGGCCCAGTCAGAGTGTCTCCAGTGATGTTGACGTACCGGCCATCAGCGGTGGCCTGATCCAAACCTCCGCCGCCACCACTGGGTGCCTGCCACGTCGCCGTACCGTCCGCGTTGGTCACAGTCAGGACGTGCCCGACAGTCGTCGTGCCGTTGAAGAGTCGAATGGAGCCCCCGGTGATCTTGCTGCCAACGGAGAGGGTGTCCTCGACAACCAGACTGAAGAACCCTGCTGAGCCTCCGTTGAACCCGCCAGCGGCATAGATGCTGTGGTCAGTCGCGAGGTCCCCGGTGGCCCGGTCGATGGTGAGTGCCACAGTCGGCGTGAAGCCGGAGTCATCCCATGCAGTGAGGTCAAGTTTGGTCTGACCGTTGTCCGTCAGAAGCGACCAACGCTTGGTGTCGTCTGAACTGCTCTCGATGACGAAGCCACCGGAGTAGCCAAACGGGACGCTGCGGATGATGTTCCAGCGCCATCTACCGTCAAGCCATCGGTGGACTTGATGCCGGAGGACTCCATGCCGTTGTAGAACGTGCTGTAGCCAGAGACATCCAGATTGCCGTTGCCGCCGAAGTCACCGTGAGACCACATCGTGTCCGCTACCACGGAACCTGCTACGTCGAGGTCCCCGGTCATCTCGTCGCCGGTCTGATTGACGTAGCGTCCGTCAGCAGTGGCCTGATCTAGACCGCCTCCGCCACCGCCGCCATCGCCACCGGCTCCGCCGATCTTGTAGTACAAGCCGGAGGCATCACGGACATACGCCGGACGGTACGGCGCGCTCTCTGGCTGAACGCTCATGGGCCTACCTGCCTACCGAGTGCGGTCTGGAACTCCTGAACGACGGTATATAGGTCAGCGACGTTCTGCGGTTCGAGGCCCGAGCCGATGGAGGCGAAGCCGAACGGTAGGTCGGATGTGCCTTGTGGGTACCCCTGAAGTCCACCGAGCAGGACCGACACCGGAGGAAGCCCGATGGATGGAGCCACGGACGACCCCGCAACTGTCCCGTTGCGGTACCCGGCCTGGAGCATCTGCTGCCGTACGAGTGGTCACGAACAGCCCCGATGACGCGGGGACGGTGCTGCGTGGCCCCGTCCTCGGCCATGCCCGTAGTAGAGCCGTTCCGGGGTGTACTGGGCGATGATGTGGAACCGGAGCCCCGACCAGCCCAGTTGTAGCAGCCGATCTCGCACCGAGCAGCCGGTGGCACGTCGCGCAGGGAGTAGAGGACAGATGGGTGGAGTCCAGACTGAGCACGCCCAACGGGACGAAGTGTGTGTCGGCCCGAGCTGCCGTAGACAGCGCTCCCCGCGCGTTGGGTCGGTAGCCCAAAGCCGTGGAGTGCGTGCCCTCGCCGGGAGAACGTCAGCCGGTAGGCAGCGTCAAGGTCACGCGGGTCTTTCAGGTTCCACTTGTGCAGCGCCTCAGTCCCGCCGATGAACGGGTAGATCGCCTGCATCTTCGCCCAGAGCCCCTCGTCCTTCAGCCCGCGCACCAGCCCGTCCAGCGCCGGGGCGAAGGACTCGTTCAGCCCGGTCGCTGTGAGGTAGGCCTGGTGTCGGAGTCCCACTGCGGCCCGAACCACTTGTCTTGGAGGTACTCTCGACTTGCTGCCGCTCCGCGTCGGACAACTTCCGGTTGTACAGCACCAGTTCAGCGACCTCGATGTCCAGCGTCTCCTCGGTGCAGGTCCCATAGCCCGACAAGTCCCCAGCCGACTGTCCAGCCCGTAACCGGAAGGCGCCAGGTACGACGCCGACCTGTGTGCCGTCGATGAAGAAGGCGAACGCCCTGACCCGGCTGGGAGTCCGCCCCGTACATCCGCCACGGGCCGGGAGGGGCTGCCACTCGTTCCAGCCGGTACCCGGAGTGAGTCCCAGTCCCGTTGTCGTACAGCCAGTCAGGCTGGGAGGTGTGCAGCCCGACCAGCAGGTTGCTGGGCGGGTACTGCACCGTCCACGCCCTGCCGACACCGGGACCGACCCAGCGGACGAGGTAGACCAGCGTCCAGTCGTGGACCGGGTAGGGCAAGGTCGAGCGCAGCCGACCCTCGTTGGTCTTGAACCGGACAGTCGGCAGGCCGTTCAGCGACGACCCGAGCAACATCACCGGGGTGCCGCTGATGGTCGGTGTCGGCCCGGTGCTCTTGTTGGGCCAAGAGCCGGGCGTGTAGTCGGCAGCGTCCAGCCACGTCACCAGACCGGCGATCGAGGCCGGGGTCCACGCTGGCGACTCCCAGACCAGCGTGCTCCCGAGGTACGCCTTCGACGCTGGAGCATCCCCAACGTACAAGGCGGTGGCGTCATCGAGTCAAGGCATCGGATTCACCACATACAGGGTGCCAGCGTCCTTCGTCACGATGGCGGCATAAGCAGCAGCCGTCCCGGTCCAAGCCCGCCAGACCGGACTGTCCGCCACTGAGAGATCATCGGTGTCGATCCAGACCAGCGGGATACCACCCGCGCCCGGTGGAGATGCCTGTGCGTCAACCCCAGTTGGGCCCGTGGCTCCGGTTGGTCCCAGAGACCCGCCTGTCCCTGTCGGACCCGTGGCCCCTGTTGGACCAGTAACCCCTGTCGTCCCAGTAGGCCCATACGCTCCAGTCGGTCCCGTCGGACCAGTGACTCCAACGACACCAGAGGCACCCGTGGGGCCCGGAACTGTAGACACTGCCCCAGTGGGCGGCTGGGGCGGGTCGGGCCTGTCGGGCCGGGAGTAGTCGACACCGCCCGTGGGTCCAACGACTCCGGATGCACCAGTGGCACCAGTCGGACCGGGGGTGGTGGACACAGCCCCGGTCGGGCCAATGACTCCGGTCGCCCCAGTTGGTCCAGTAGAACCCGTCGGGCCAATAACCCCGGTTGTCCCTGTCGGACCCTGAACCCCGGTCGAACCCGTAGGGCCGGTCGGTCCCGTTGAACCCGTAGGGCCGGGAGTGGTAGAATCGCTCCTGTTGCTCCTGTTGGACCCGTGGGTCCGGTCGGGCCGGTGACACCGATAGGGCCAGTCGGTCCTACTCCACTGGGCCCCGTCGCACCTGTTGGGCCAAGCGGCCCGGGAGCC
>CAWIBS010000044.1:0-102663 GCA_963834365.1 Vicinamibacterales bacterium
GGCTGTCGCTGCCCTACCCCGTCGAGCGTGAACATCCAGCACCAGACCGACGCGCCGTTCCAGAAGTCCAGGCGGCGCCGGCCGACATCCTGAGCCGGCTGTCCCACCTGCCCCGGCTGCCCGAGGGTGAACACGGCGTCATCCGCGCCTTGTCGTTCGGCAAGGGCGAGGTCATGTTCGACGAGGGGGAGGTGCTCGACAGCGTCTACCTTCTGGTGAAGGGGGCCGTCTCGATGCAGCTCGTGCGACAGGCCGAGGAATCGCGGAAGGGAGATCGCGGCAGTGGGCCCCGGCCAGTTCTTCGGCGAAGCCGGTATGCATGGCACGCACTCCGCTGACTCGCGGGCCGTTGCCGTCGAGGACACTGAGGTCCTGCTACTGCGGCCTGACACAGTACGGCACTTGTTCCGAAGCCTAACGCAACAGCTTGCCCCGCGACACCGGCAGATCTGGGGGTTAACAAGGCAGAGGCGGTGCCGATCGGCGCGCATGGCGCTACAGGGCCACGACATCCACTGAGTCCTGGTAATGCTAACCGTCCGCATCGGGAGGTCGGCTCAGCTTCACTCCGCGCTCTTGCTGATGAGCCTGAGCGGTGGCGACCTTCTCCCTGATCTCGATGGCGAATTGGTCGTCGCGTCACGCGGGCTCTTCTCGCGCTCTCGGTTGACTCGCGAATTTCGCGGGCGCGCGTCTCCAGGACCGCGACAAGGAGTGTGGCGTGCAGGGCCTGACGGACCGCAGTCGTCGCCCGTTGGCAACTCTTCTCTTTTCTCATGCCTGACCGCAAGCCGATACAGCATCGTCGTTTGCGAGTAGAGTGGAACGAATGAGCACCCCCGGGAAGACACGCCTCTACCGGACCGAGCGCACGCTCACCGGACCCTCCGGGTCGCCTACCCCGCGGGCCGCGGGCGCATGGTGCTGCGCACCGAGCAGGACTGGGAGCGCGAACTCGAGCCGGTCACGGTCAGCGAGGACGGCAACGTGTCCACCTTCGCGCTCGAGGCGGATCAGCCCTTCCTGTATTTCAAGCCCTGCCTGGTCGAGAGCGGGGCGACGCACTGGGCGGTCGGGCCCAACAAGCTCGTGATCATGACCGAGAAGGACGTGCGCGTCGCGTACCCGCACTTCTTCAACCCCGAGGTGGGGCGGTTCTCCCCGCTCGTGGAGCTCCCGTCGAAGATCCTCGGCCGGGACCACAAGATCCGCGGCTACCTGCCGCCGGGGTACGACGAGAACACGCTCAGCCGGTTCCCGGTCGTCTTCATGCAGGACGGGCAGAACCTCTTCTTCCCCGACGAGGCGTTCATCGGACAGGACTGGAACGTCGACAAGACCGGCGACGTTCTGCGCGCCATGAACGCCGTCGAGGACTTCATCATCCTGGGGGTCTACTCGGGCGACCGGATGGCGGAGTACACGAAGCCGGGCTACGAGCGGTACGCCCGGTCGCTGGTCGAGGAGGTCGTGCCCGAGGTCGAGCGCCGCGGCATTCGCGCGGCCGGCATCGCCGGCACCGCTCGGTCTGGGGCTCTTCGCTCGGCGGCGTCGTCTCGTTCTACACGGTCTGGCAGCACCCCGACGTCTTCGGCAGCGCCGTCTGCATGTCGAGCACCTTCTCCCACCGCGACGACCTCATCGACCGCGTGTTCGCGGAGCCGTTCAGGGACGTCGGCTTCTACCTCGACAGCGGCTGGCCCGGCGACAACTACGAGGTCACCGTCGGGATGGCGATGGCGCTCATCTCGCGCGGCTGGGAGTACGGCCGCAACCTGCTGCACCTGTGCTTCCCGAAGGCCGAGCACAGCGAGACGGCCTGGGGAACGCGGCTGCACCTGCCCCTGCAGTTCCTGAACGGCGCCGTGGCCCGGGCCTATCGCGTCAAGAGGCCGGTCCTGGGCGATCTCCCATTTCCGCAGCAGACGGTGTCTGCGGGCCCGCGCTGATCGCGCCCGTCAGGCTTCGGCGAACTGGATGACGACCTTGATGTCGTCAGGCTGGCGGTGCAACGCGTTCATGAACGCCTCCGGCCACTGGTGCCGCGACACGAGGCGCGCCAGCCACGTGGCATCCGCGTGAGCCAGCGCCTGTCCCGAGTTTAGGTGGTGCGCGCTGCTGGATTCGAACCAGCGACCCCCGCCGTGTGAAGGCGATGCTCTACCACTGAGCCAAGCGCGCCCGGGAAGTGTGGTGGACCGCCCATGCGGCGGCCGCGAAACTCCAATGCTAGCCGAAGGACCCCGAACCGGCAAGCAACACACCCCGCGGAGCAGGGCTCAGGAGTCTCGACCGCTCATTCGACTTCGACGATCGCCTTCAGCAGCCCAGGGGCGCTGCGCACGGCGTCGAATCGAGCCGGTAGCTCAGTGAGCGCCATCCGGTGCGTAATCCACCGAATCGGGTCAACGGCGCCGGACCGGACGGCGTCGATCACGATCGCGAAGTCGTCGGCGGTGGCGTTGCGGCTGGCGAGCAGCGAGATCTCCCGGCGGTGAAAGTCCGGGTCGGCGAATGTAATCGGGTCGCGAGTCAGGCCCACGTAGACGAGTCGCCCTCCCGCGGCGACGAAGTCGAACGCCTTCATCATCGATCCCGCATGACCTGTGGCGTCGAAGACGACGTCCATACTGGTCTCCGGTGGCACGCTGCGGATGGTCGCGCCAGCCACCAGGTCGCCCGCCCGGTCACGCCTCGCGTCCGACTGTTCGACGACGGTGACGGACGCGCCGGCGAGCGTCGCGAACTGTGCCGTGGCCAGGCCGATCGGCCCGGCGCCGATGACGAGCACGTCGTCGGCCGGCGTGACTGCCGCGCGCCCCACCGCATGGCAGCCGATGCTCAGCGGCTCGATGAGGGCGAGGGCGTCGAGCGAAAGGTCGCGCACCGGATGGAGGAAACGCGGGTCGATGGCCAGCCACTCGCCCATGCCGCCGTCCATGTGCACGCCAAGGACCTGCAGCCGCTCGCAGCAGTTCGTCCGCCCGCGCCGACTGGCCCGCGACTCGGGATCGTTCAGAAACGGCCGCACGGCGCAGTTGTCGCCCACGCGCACACGCGTCTCGCCGTCGGGCACGCGTTCCACGACGACCCCGAGCTCGTGGCCGAGGACCCTCGGGTACGCGAAGAAGGGCTGACGTCCGGCATAGGCATGCAGATCCGTTCCGCAGATGCCGATCCGCCGCACGTGCACGAGTGCCTCGCCAGCGCGCGCCTCGGGCACGTCGCTTTCGCGGAGGGCGAAGATGCCTGGCGCCGTCAGCTCGACCTGCTTCATCGCCACATCCTCATCGCAGGCACCAGGCCTCAGCCTCAGCGGGTCACGAGAGCGCGTAGACGCGCGCCGCCGTGCCGCCCATGATCATTTGTTGCTCATCCACGCTCAGCGAACCGACGTACTGGTCCACGGCTCGCGTCCAGTCCCCATAGCCGCACCGCAGCAGGCAGACCGGCCAATCGGTGCCGAACATCAGGCGCGAGGGACCGAACGCCTCGAGCACCGTGTCCAGGTACGGTCCGATGAGCGCCGGCGACCAGCCCGCGTCACGCACTTCGGTGACGACCCCCGACAGCTTGCAGACGACGTGCGAACGCTCCGCGAGGGCTCGCAGCCCGGCGGCCCACGTCCCGTCGAACTGCGGCGTGGCGATGAACGGCTTGCCGATGTGGTCGAGCACGAACCTCTGGTCTGGATGGCGATCCACGAGCGCGATGGCGTGCGGCAAATGCCGCGCGTAGATGAGGATGTCGTAGACGAGGCCGTGCGGCCGGAGGCACGCGAGGCCACGATTGAAGTCGTCGCGAAGCGCGTAACGATCGTCCGGCTCGTCGTGCAGGATGTGCCGCAATCCCCGCAGCTTTGGCCGTTCGGCGAGTCGTGCGATGGCCTGTGCGGCATCGGATGACGTCAACGGGGCCCATCCGACGACGCCGGCGAGCCAGGGGCACTCGTCCGCGATGTCGAGCAGCCATTCGGTCTCGGCGACGGTTTGCCGCGCCTGCACGAGCACGGTGCGGTCGATCCCGCTCTCCGTCAGCAGGGGCGCGAGGTCGTCCGGCAGATAGTCCTGCCTGAGCACACCCATGTCCGGGCTGATCCAGGGATAGGCCGCCGGCTCGTATCGCCAGAAGTGATGGTGGGCGTCGATCCGCATGGTGCGCAATGGGACAGGGCGTGGCGATCGGATCGGGCCGTCACCGTTCCAGGGGACTAGGTGCCGAAGAGGCGATCGCCGAAATCGCCCAGGCCCGGGACGATGAACTTTCGATAGTCCAGGCGTTCGTCGACGACGGGGGTATAGATGTGGACGCCAGGGTGATGGGCGCTCACTGCGGCGATACCCTCGGGCGCGGCGACGATGCACAACAGGCGAATGTCGGTGGCGCCGGCGTCCCGAAGGAGATCGAGGGCCGCCACCGCGCTGCCGCCTGTCGCCAGCATCGGGTCGATCATCAGCACCCTGGACTCGCCGAGACCGACCGGGAACTTGGCGTAGTACTTCAGGGCCACCGCCGTCTCCTCGTCGCGCTGCAGACCGATATGGCCGACCCGCGCGCGAGGCAGCAACGACAGCACCGCATCGAGCATGCCGAGGCCCGCCCGCAGCACGGGCACGACGACCACCTCCGCCGCGACGCGGGTGCCGGCCGCCATGCCGAGTGGCGTCCGCACCTGCTCGTGCCGCTGTGGAAGATCGCGGGTCGCCTCGAGCGCCAGGATCAGGCTGACGCGCCTGGCCATCTCCCGGAAGGGCTCGGGCGGCGTCGTGGCATCGCGCAGCGACAGGAGCACGTCCTGCGCAATCGGATGGTCGATGAGGTGGAGAGGCACGCGCCGATTGTAGCCGCGGCAGCCGCGGAAGTGAGGCCGGAGCCAGCGAAGAACTGAGTAGAATCCAGGCGTGCGACGAATCAGCGCGACCCTGATGCTCCTGGCGTCCGGACTGGTGACGACAGGTTCCAGTCTGACTCCGCAGACGCCCGGCACGCGCCGTTCCATCTCCCTCATCGTCGCCAACGGCATCATCGTCACGGCCGACGCGTCCCACCGCGTGCTCGCGCCCGGCGCCGTCGCCATCGACGGCCAGGACATCGTGGCCGTGGACACGCCCGGCGCCATCGCCGCGGCGTTCGAGGCCAAGGAGACCATCGATGCCGCCGGACAGATCGTCCTGCCGGGACTGATCAACACGCATACGCACGCGCCGATGGTCCTCTACCGGGGACTGGCCGACGATCTCGCGCTGATGGAGTGGCTGCAGAAGTACATCTTCCCGGCAGAGGCGAAGACGGTCTCGCCGGCGTTCGTGCGCACGGGAACGCGGCTGGCGGCGCTCGAGATGATTCAGTCGGGCACGACCGCGTTCGCCGACATGTACTACTTCGAGGAAGAAGTGGCGCGGGCGGCGAGCGAGGCCGGCATTCGCGGCGTGCTGGGCCAGACGATCGTCAAGTTCCCGGTGCCGGACGCGAAGACCGCCGAGGAGGGTCTGGCGAGGACGGAACGCTTCATCACGGCCTGGAAGAACCACGCGCTGATTGTGCCGGCCGTGGCGCCTCACGCGCTGTACACGCTGGAGCCCCCGACACTGAAAGCGGCGCGAGCCCTGTCCGATCGCCACCAGGTGCCGCTGCTCATCCACCTCGCGGAGACCCGGGCGGAAGTGGATGCTGCGCTCTCGCTCGGCCGGAGCACGCCGACCGTCTACCTGGCCTCGACCGGCGTCTGGGGGCCGCGGACGCTGGCCGCGCACGGCGTGTGGGTGTCTCAAGACGACATCGCGGTGCTGAAGGAGCACGGAATTGCCGTCTCGCACAACCCCGAGAGCAACATGAAGCTCGCCAGCGGCACCGCCCCGGTGGTGGACTACCTGCGCGCCGGCATCACCCTGGGCCTCGGTACCGACGGCGCCGCAAGCAACAACGACCTCGACATGTTCGAGGCGATGCGCATCACGGCCCTGCTGCACAAGCTGCAGCGCAACGATCCGCGGGTACTGCCGGCGGCGACGGTCCTCGATCTGGCGACGCGGGGAGGCGCCCGGGCGCTGGGACTCGAGCAGCGCATCGGGTCGCTCGAGACAGGCAAGGCAGCCGACCTGATCCTCGTGTCGGTACAGGGCGCAAGACAGACGCCGTTGTACGATCCGGTGTCACACCTGGTCTACGTGGCCCATGGCGACGATGTGCGGACGACGATCGTGAACGGCCGGGTGCTGATGCGGGACCGGAAGGTCCTGACGCTCGACGAGAGCGAGGTCCTGCGGGAAGCGCGGGCAGCAGCCGAAAAAGTGCGTGAAGCCGTAGGAATTACGAAAGACGAGGTAAGAAGTGAGAAGAGGTGAGGCGGCGGCAAAATCGGTAGGGCGGGGCTTCAGCCGCGCCGACAGAAGACTGAATCGAACCGAAGACCGAAGACCGAAGACTGAAGACCGAAGACTGAAGACCAACGCCGTGTCCCGGCTACAGGCTACCGGCTACGGGCCCGCCACTATGCTTTTCGCAAGCCTGTAGTCCGCAGTCCGCAGTCCGGAGCCCGGATTGAAGACCGACGACCGACGACCGAAGATCAGCCCTCGAGCACGGAGATGTCGCGAAGGTTTCGGTAGTTGCCGGCGTAGTCGAGGCCGTAGCCGACGACGAAGAGGTCCTCGATGGTGAACCCGATGTACTCGACGGGGACGTCAATCTTGCGCCGTGACGGTTTGCTCAGCAGACACGCCGTACGCAGACTGCGGGGCCCGCGGGCCCGCAGGATCCCCTGCAGGTAATTCAGCGTCAGGCCGGTATCGACGATGTCTTCGACGATAATGACGTCCTTGCCGTCGAGGGCGACGTCGAGATCCTTGAGGAAGCGCACCTCACCGGAGCTCGTCGTACCCTTTTCGTAGCTGGAGACGGCAATGAAGTCCAGCGTGACGCGCCGGCGCATCGACCGGACGAGGTCGGCGAGGAAGACGAAGCCGCCCTTGAGGACGCAAATGAGATGCACCGGGTCGTCACCCGGATAGTCGGCGTCAATCTCACTGGCGAGCTGGCGGATACGCGTGGCAATGGCGTCGGCGGAGATCAGCGCACGGAGCGGCGTCAGAGCCATAGGTCGGCCAACACCCTAACATGAAGCGCTTCGACATCATCACGGAGGCGGATGCGCGGCGGCTGGAGCCGGGCACGTCGGTGGAGCTCGCTCCGGGCGGGCACGTGACGCCGCTCGCGCTCGACACCCTTCGCGAGCGACGCGTGACGATCGTGCGCGCGGACGGCAAGGACGTGGCGATGGATGCGCCGCCTGCCTCGCTGCAGCGTCTCGCCGTGGCGAGCGATCATACCGGCGTGGCGCTGCGGACCGCGCTGGTCTCGCGCTTGCGCGGGCGGGGCCTGACGGTCCTCGAGAGCGGGCCCGCCGGCCGGGACCCGGTGGATTATCCGGTCATCGCCGCGGCGGCGGCGCTCGCCGTGTCGCGAGGCGAGGTGGACGGCGCCATCATCATCGACGGCGCCGGGCTTGGCTCGGCCATTGCCGCCAACAAGGTCAAGGGTGTGCGGGCGGCGATGTGCTCGACCCCGACGCTGGCGCGCTACGCCCGCGAGCACAACGGCGCCAACGTCCTCACGCTCGGCGCGACGCTGCTGTCCACCGACGAGGCTGCGGCGATCGTGGACACATGGCTGGGGACGTCGATGACCGAGCCGCGGTACATCCGACGGCTCGCCGGCATCCGCGCGATCGAGGAAGGCTGGGGGCGATGACGCTGTTGACGCCCGACCTCTCGCGGCTCGTCGAACGCATCACCGCTGAAGTGATGGCGAACCTGGCTGTGGCCGGGGCGCCGGTGCACTGCGGCTGCCACGGGCTGTTGTACGACTGCTGTCCGACCCAGGTCCGGGGAGTCCTCGACGCCGGCGCGAGCCGCCTCGGGCTCCACGCCGCCGGCGGCCGGCCGGGCGAGGTGGCGGGGTTGATCGATCACACGCTGCTCAAGCCGGACGCGACGGCTGACGAGATCGCAGCCCTCTGTCGCGAAGCCGCCGAGTTCGGGTTCGCCACGGTCTGCGTCAACCCGACCTGGATTGCCACCGCCGCACGGGCGTTGCACGGGACCCGCGTCGGCGTCTGCTCGGTCGTCGGATTCCCCCTCGGCGCGACCACGGCCGACGTCAAGCAGTACGAGACCCGGCGCGCCATCTTCGACGGCGCCACCGAGATCGACATGGTGATCAACATCGGGGCCCTCAAGTCGGGGGATCTGCGCACGGTCGAGCGCGACATCGAGGGGGTCGCGCAAAGCTGCCGCGATGCCGGCGTCTTGAGCAAGGTCATCATCGAGGCGGCGCTGCTCAGCGATGAAGAGAAGGTCTCCGCCTGCACGCTCGCCAAGGCCGCCGGCGCCGACTATGTGAAGACCTCGACCGGGTTCGCCAAGAGTGGTGCCACGGTCGCCGATGTCGAGCTGATGCGCCGGGTCGTGGGGCCCGACATGGGCGTGAAAGCGGCCGGGGGGGTGCGTGACTACGAGCAGCTCAAGGCGATGCAGGCTGCTGGTGCCACCCGGGTCGGCGCGAGCGCAGGGGTGAAGATCGTCAGGGAGTCGCGAGGCGAGAAGACCGCACAACCCGTGACTGGATACTGACTACGCCCGGACGTAGTGTCCGGCTTCAGCCGGACCCGGGAGTCCGCCTAAACCCGGAGCTCACTTGTGTTGGTGATGTGGCGCAGGCCTTTAGGCCTGCCCGGGCCCGCGTTGGCCGGGCTGAAGCCCGGCGCCACCTTGGCGGGCCCGTTGTCAACAGAAGTGAACTCCGGGCCTGAAGGCGGACACTACGAGTCTGCCGCGTCGCGTGAGCCGCACGCGAGTTCAGGGCAGACGCGTGCCCAGGGCATTGGTGCCTGCCACCCAGAGGGCGCCGCCGGCGTTCGAGTACATCGCGCGCTCGATGACGAGCTGGGCGGGCGTCGCGCCCAGGCTCTCGACCACCACGCCGAAGCGCTTCTCCGCCGCGGCGGGAAATGTGGTGGCGACATCGACGTTGGTCCGGCTGTTGGCGGGGAATGGAATCACCTGCTCTTCGCTGGTGCCATCCTCGTAGATGACCGTCACGCGTGCCGACCCGGCAAACGCCGACGTATTGGCAATCAGCACGTATGTCTGCACGCTGGCCGGTCCGCCGGCCTCGCCCTCCGCCACGGCCCATCGCGGTCCCGTCGCCGTCGCTCCCGGCGAATTGTGCGCCTCGCTCCATGCGCCTGCCGGCGTCGCGGGGAACCACATCGATCGCTCGGCGATGATCGGCACGCCATTTTGCGATTCGACGATGGTCGAAACGGCCGCATTGTCCAGGAGGCGTTCGCCGGAACCGGCAGGGAATTCCTCGGCGTCCACCGAGACCGTGACGCGGCTGTTGGCGGGAACGATGCGATCGCTTTCGAGCGTCTGGCCGTCAGGAAGCAGGTACCTGAGACGGACGCTGGCGTCGGCCAGGCCCGGATTGGCGAGCAGCAGATACAGATCGAAGAACGGACCGGTCGCGCCTTCGGCGAAGAACCACTGCGTTGATGGCTGCGTGACCCCCGCGCTCTCGTGGCCGGCCGTGAACGGCTCGCCGCCGCGCGAGAAATACATCGCACGCTCGACGATGATGGGCTGTCCGTTCAGCACGTCGATGGCTGCGGACACGTCGGTCTCGTGCAGCAGCTGGCTGCCCGAGCCCTCCGGGAACTGTTCCTGGTCGACCCAGATCGTCATGCGGCTGTTGGGGCCTACCGTGTAGGTGCGTTCGATCGGCGCGTCCGACGGCCGCAGGTAGCGGACCCGGACCAGCGCATCCACGGCATTTGGATTCTGGAACAGATAGAAGAGATCGAACCCGCCGTGCGTTGCGCCCTCGGCCAGGTACCAGCTGAGAGATGGTGCCGGCAAGGCGGTTTCGGCGTGGCTCCCATACCCCTGCCCGTCCCATGTCATCGTCCGGTCGGCGATCAGCAGCTGATCCGACTCGATCACCGTCGAGAAGTCGGCGGAGTCGAGCTCGGCGACCGTGTCGGCGTCGAGCGTCATGCGGCGCCGGCCCGGTATCGGGAGAGCCCGCGAGATCGTCGTGCCGTCCGACTTCAGGAAGCGAATCAGGACACTGGCAGCTCCGGCGCCCGGGTGCAGCAGGGCGAAACGAGTATGGAAGAAGCTGTTCGACGCGCCCTCGGCGAAATAGCGGGTGTGGAAGCCGCGCGGATGCGACCCGCGCGCGTATTCGTCACGGTTCGACAGCCCGTCTCCGTCGGTGTCCGAAGTGGCGTCGCCGGGGTTCGACGGATCCAGTCCGAACGTGGTCTCCCAGGCGTCCGGCATGCCATCGCCGTCGGCATCGGTCGCGGAGTTGCCTTCCTGGGTGACCGCGATCGCCGTTCCCGCGACGGTGAGCTCGCCGGTGCGCGACGCGCCCGAAATGTTCGCGCTCACGAGGAAGGAAAGGGTGCCGGGCCCCGAGCCGCCATTGACCGCCGGCGTCAGCCACCCGGAGTTCGTCGCGGCCTGCCACGCACAGGCAGCGCCGGTCGTCACGGTGACACTTCCCGTCCCGGCGGCCGGCGTGAGCGTGAGCGCCGTCGGCGTGACGGAATACGAACAGCCGGCGGCGCCCTCCTGGGTGACGGTGACTGTGACGCCTCCGATGGTCAGTTGCGCCGTGCGGGACGAGGTCGATGTATTGGCCGTCACCGAGAACGAGATCGTGCGCCCGCCGGTACCGTTCGACACGGCGGGAGTCAGCCAGGAGGCGTTGTCGCTCACCTGCCACGAGCAGCTCGAGCCCGTGGTCAGCGTGACGCTCCCGGAGCCGGCAGCCGCGGGGAGCGTCACCGTTGTCGGGCTGACGCCGTACGTGCACGATGTGCCCTGCTGCGTCACCGTCACGGGGGTGCCGGCCACGGTGACCTGCGCCGACCGGGCCGATTGCGACGTGTTGGCGGTGACCGCGAACGAGACCGTGGCGGTGCCCGTGCCGCTCGTCAGGGACGGGGTGAGCCAGCTCGCATTTTCGCTGACCTGCCACGTGCAGCCGGAGGTGGTCGTCACCGTGACACTGCCGGAGCCGGCGGCTGCGGGAAGCGTCAGCGTCGCAGGCGCCACGGTGTACGCGCACGCAGCGCCTTGCTGGGTCACCGTCACGGGGGTGCCGGCGACGGTGAGCTGTGCGGACCTGGCCGACGTCGAAGTGTTGGCGGTGACTGAAAACGAGACGGTGGCGTTGCCGGTGCCGCTCGACACGGCGGGTGTGAGCCAGGTCGCATTGTCGCTGACCTGCCAGGTGCAGCCGGAGGTGGTCGTCAGCGTGACACTGCCGGAGCCGGCGGCCGCGGGGAGCGTCAGCGTCGTCGGGCTGACGCCGTACGTGCACGATGTGCCCTGCTGCGTCACCGTCACGGCGGTGCCGGCGACGGTCACCTGCGCGGAACGGGCCGACTGCGACGTGTTGGCGGTGACCGCGAACGAGACCGTGGCGGTGCCCGTGCCGCTCGTCGCGGACGGTGTCAGCCAGGTCGCATTTTCACTGACCTGCCAGGTGCAGCCGGAGGTGGTCGTCACCGTGACACTGCCGGAGCCGGCGGCTGCGGGAAGCGTCAGCGTCTCAGGCGCCACAGTGTACGCGCACGCGGCGCCTTCCTGCGTCACCGTCACCACGGTGCCGGCGACGGTCACCTGGGCGGAACGAGCCGATTGCGACGTGTTGGCGGTGACCGCGAACGAGACCGTGGCGGTGCCCGTGCCGCTCGTCGTGGACGGGGTCAGCCAGGTCGCATTTTCGCTGACCTGCCAGGTGCAGCTGGAGGTGGTCGTCACCGTGACACTGCCGGAGCCGGCTGCAGCCGGCAACGGGACCGTGTTGGGCGCGACCGTGTAGGTGCAGGCGCCGCTCGTGAACACGAACTGGTTCGACACGTTGCTGCGTGTCGTGCCGAAAGGCCCGTTCGCGGCCATGCGCGATTCATAGGCCGGGCCCGGCAGCGCCCATCCCGTCAGGACGCCACTGAAGTCGTACTGGATGAGGCCACCCGCGCCAGGAGTCGGCTTCCCGATGGGAATCGTGTGAAAAGGCGCGCTGGCTCCGACGTAATAGACCTCGAAGACGTAGTCGCTGAGAGCCGGCCGCCCATCGGGGAGCGTCGTGTTGTGATCGGCTGACGCCACGAACTCGGCGATCCGGGGATTGGTCGTCTGGGCGCCGGCCAGCGAGGCTGCGGCCAGCGTCAGGAGGACGGCCGCCGCCATCGGCGACCGCCGCGAACCACTTCGGCTCTTCTGCGTTAATCGAAATGTGCGCACGGGAACGGCCGCCTCACTGCACGAGTGATGCCACCGCGGACAGGCTGGCGGCGACTAAAACGCCCCAATTATGGCGAGAAATGGGATTGGCGCCAGGGATTTCTTACTCGTGACCACCTTTTTCTTCACTCGGCACCCTGTAACCGCCAGCCGGGCGTCCGACCCTCGAGGAAGGAGCCGAGTTCCTCGCTGGCGAACTGCAGCCCGACGTAGAACGGCCCGAACTCGGCGAACTCCGCGCTGGCGCGGTCGAAGCGCATCTCGTAGATCAACTTCTTGAAGACCAGGGGGTCGTCGGCGAACAGGTCCACGCCCCATTCCCAGTCGTCGAGCCCGGTCGACCCCGAGATGATTTGCGTCACCTGCCCGGCGTACTGCCGGCCGATGTGGCCATGCTCGCGCATCATCGCCGCCCGGGCCTCGAAGCTCTCCGCATACCAGTTCCTGGCTTCGCCGCGCCGCTTGTTCATCGGGTAGAAGCACACGTGCCGGCGGCGCGGGAGGTCCAGCCAGAGCCGGCCGGCCATCCGGCGTGCCTGGACGGCCATCTCCTCGTCGAAGGCCCGCTCGAAGGGCTCGCTTCCGCTCTCGAGTCCCCTGGCGGCGAGCTCGGCGTGGAGCTTCGCCGTCATCTCGTACATCCCGAGCTCCACGATCGACACGTAGGACATGGCGGGCTCGACGTACGTCGGCCAGACGGGTGCGGGCGAAGTCGAGCTGCGCCTGGCTCAACTCGTCAAAGTTGCGCCGCGCGTGCACGAGCAGCAGATCCCCCTTGTGGCCCAGCATCTGGACGAGGATGCTGTGAGCCGACGGACCCTCGGCCGCCGGGTCGCCCGTGCCGCGAAACTGCGCGGCCGCCTCCTGCGCCAGCTCCGCGCGCGCCGCCGGCGACAGGGGGCGCAAGGCGCTCCAGCGGATACGGAACGCCTGGTGCAGCAGGCTCCAGCCTTCGACCGTTTCGGGGATGAACGCGTTGTGCATGGGTGGTGGCCCGGTTTCAGCTCGCCGGCGTCGGCGGTTCGACCGACGAGGCTTTCAGCGCCGCCTCGGCGTGGTCCTCCGTCCGCGTGACTCGCAGCATGACGGCACGCGTGGTCGAAGACGATCCCCTCCTCGTCGAAACGGATCTTGATGCGACGGCGGAGCTCGCGGCCGACGTCCCACTGTTTCTGCGGCAGCGTCTTGATGCGCAACTTGAGCATGACCTGCGAATCGGTGAAGGCGTCCACGCCCAGGATCTCGATCGGCTCGAGGATGAGCGGCGCGTAGGTCGGGTTCGCCTTCAGCGCGGCGCCCACCTCCTTGATGATCGCGGTCGCGCGATCGGTGTCCTCGTCGTAGGAGAGCCCCAGGTCGATGACGTAGTAGGAGAAGTCCTTGCTCATGTTCGACAGCGTGGTGATGCTGCCGTTCGGGAAGACATGCACCGTGCCGGCTGCCGTCGCGCAGGACGATGGTGCGGAGGGTGATGGCTTCGACGAGCCCGCTGGTCCCGTTGATCGCGGCGACGTCGCCGACGCGCACCTGGTTCTCGAGAATCAGGAAGAACCCGCTGATGACGTCCTTCACCAGCGACTGGGCGCCGAAACCGACGGCGAGGCCGACGATGCCGGCGCCGGTCAGGATGGGCGTGATGTCGAGATGGAGCTCGCGCAGGATCATGAGCAGCGCGATGACCGACGACCAGAACGCCGACGGTGTTCTGGACGAGCGTGCCGAGCGTGCGCGCGCGCTTGGCGCGCTCGATCGCGTCGGCGCTTCCGGCCTCGCCGACCTGCTGCTCGAAGCGCAGCACGATCATGCCGATGATCCGGAGCAGCAGCCAGCTCACGAGCACGACGAGCGCAATGCGCAGGCCTGACTCGAGCAGCCAGCGCACCAGCGCCTCCGGACGCAGGCCCACGCTGGTCTCGACGCCCGCGATCTTCAGCGCCGGGAACATGAGCACGGCGGCCACGCAGGAGGAAGACGATCGCCCGAACGAGCCGCAACGGTGCGGCCAGTGCCCGTCCGCCGCGGATCGCGCTCGAAGTCGTGCCCGACGAGCGCCCGTGCGGCGAGCCGTACCGCTCGCACGACCAGTTGCGCCACGAGATACGCGGCGGCGATCACGAACACGACGACGGTCGTGACGTTGAACCACAGCGGATAGGTCGCGAACAGCATCGGCGCGGGGCTCATGCTCTTTCGACGATCGACCTCGCCGCGCCGCAGCTTGCGATAGAGGTCGAGCGCCTCTTCGAGGATCCGGACGGCGTCTTCGGGTCCCATGAAATCCTCGACGACGACCTGTTTGTTCTCGAGCGTCTTGTAGTCCTGGAAGAAGCGCCGGATCTCACGCAGCGCATGCGCCGGCAGCTGCGTGTGCGTCGTGTAGTCGACGAAGGCAGGGTCGTTGACGCTGACGGCGAGGATCTTGTCGTCGAGCCCCTTCTCGTCCCGCATCCGCATCACGCCGATGGCGCGCGCATCGACCACGGTCAGCGGATGGACGGGCTCCTGGCCCAGCACCAGCGCGTCGAGCGGATCGCCATCGTCGCAGAACGTCCGCGGGACGAAGCCGTAGTTGGCCGGGTAGTACACGGCGCTGTGCAGCACACGATCCAGCCGCAGCAGGCCCGACTTCCTTGTCGAGCTCGTACTTGTTCTTGCTCCCCATCGGGACTTCGATGACGACGGGGAAGGCGGTGGCGATGATGTGGTCGTCGACGTAGATGTCGTGCCAGGGATGCATAAAGAAATTACGAAATACGAAGTACGAAGTACGCAGTACGAATCCGTCGACCAGTGACCAGTGACCAGTGACCAGCGACTGGCTCGACGGCGTGAACGGCTGCCACGAGCCGCGACGGCAATCGCGAATCGTATCGTCGCCGTCGGAGAATGTCACGGATCGAAAGCCCGAAGCACCGGCGACCGACCTGACCTGGCCGTCAGTCCGGTAGCTGGTAGCTGGTCGTTGGTAGCTGTCCTAGGCCGGCAATCTCAGCGTCGCCCGGCAGCCGCGCGTGTCGCGGCGGTTCGAAAGAGTCAGGGATCCGCCATGCGCTTCGGCGATCTGACGGCACAGGACCAGGCCGATGCCCGACCCGGAGGGTTTGGTCGTGAAGAACGGCACGAACAGATTTCCGGTGTTCGCGAGCCCCGGACCCTCATCGTCCACGTGAATCTCCACGAACGAGGCGAAGGCGACGCGGCGTGTCCAGCCGATCGTCACCGAGCCCCCGGTTTCGATCGCGGCTTCGACAGCGTTCTTGACCAGGTTGATCAGGAGCTGCTCGAGCTGATCGCTGTCGGCCTGGAGCGCGATGGCCGGGCCCGTCTGGATGCGGACGGGCAGGCGCGTCTCGAGGGAGACGACGCGATCGACGCAGCTGCCGATGTCCACGGACGCCAGCCTGGGGGCGGGCAGGCGGGCGAGCCGCGCGTACGCACCCATGAACCGGCTGAGCGCCTCGGCGCGCGTCGAGATCACCGACAGCCCGCGGCCGAGATCGTCCTGCCAGTCGGGCGGGGGCGGATGGCGCCGGAGCATGGTGCCCAGACTCCCGGCGATCGACTTGATGGGCGCGAGCGAGTTGTTCAGCTCGTGTCCCAGCACGCGAATCAGCCGCTGCCACGCCTGCCGCTCCTCGTCGCGCAACGGTTTGCTCACGTCGGAGAGCACGAGCAGGTGGTGAGGAAGGCCGTGCTGGCGGAACGTCGAATGCCGAATCTCCCAGCGGCCGCTGCCTCCCGGCAGCGAGATGGCGGTGATGCGGGGGGAGTCCGATTTCAGCCACTGCCCGAGCTCGAGCTCGTCCGCCGTCCGGTCGAGCAGGCGCTCGGCCGGCGCGCCGAGCAGACGCTCGCCGGCGCGGTTGACGAGCTGCAGCCGATGGCGCTCGTCGAAGGTGAAGACGGCGACGTCGATTTCCGCCATGACCTTTCGCAGCAGCGCCGTGGCTTCGAGGGCATCGAGCCGCTGGCCTCGCAGCATCTCGGCGAGGGCATTGACCTCGACGTTCACCTCGTGCAGTGGATCGGTCCGGCGGGAGCCCCTGGCCCGGATGGAGAAGTCGCCTTCCCGCAGCGCGGACAGGAGGTTCGAGAGCGTCTGCAGGGGCAGGACGACCCGCGTCCGCATGGCGGAGATGAACCCGAACAGGCAGCCGATGATGAGGACCGTGAGCGTCCAACGCAGGCGATCGGAGTAGGCGCCCGTCCAGAGAATGACGAGGGAGATGATCGTGCCCGGCGACGCGGCGGCGAGCGACAACAGCACGACGCGCTGGTCGTGGGTCAGCCGTGCGGGCATGCAGAAGGCTCAGGGCTCAAGTGCTTGGGGTCAGGGAGCGCAAGGATGCGTGGCTCGAGAGCACAATACCGCGTCGAGACGCCGCGCGTTGAGCCCCCTGGGTCTGAGCCTGGCGTGATGTCCTGGCTCTGGGCCGGCACTCGTCGTGGCCGCCTTCAGGCGGCTCCGGGTCCGGCTGAAGCCGGACCCTACGTCAACACACCTGAACTCTGGGCTTAGAGTCCGTAACGCTGCAGGCGACGGTACAGAGCGCTTCGGGACAGGCCGAGGCCGCGGGCGGCCTGGCTGACATTGCCATCGTAGCGGCTCATGGCCTTCTTGATGAGGAAGCATTCGACGTCTTCGAGGCTCATGTCCTCGAGGCGCGCCGCATGCTCGCGCGCGGGGCGCAGGCCGAGGTCCACGGTCTTGACGGTGGCTCCCTGCGCCATCAGCACGGCACGCTCGATGGCGTGATCGAGCTCGCGGACGTTGCCGGGCCAGGCGTGCTCGAGCAGCGCCTGCATCGCGTGCGGATCGAATCCCGACAGCTTCTTGCGATAGTGGCGGGCGCGCAGCTGCAGGAAGTGATTGGCGAGGGGGGGGATGTCCTCGCGCCGGTCGCGCAGCGCCGGCACGCGAATCTCGATCGTGTTGATGCGGAACAGCAGGTCCTGCCGGAAGCGGCCGGTGGCGACCTCCTCGTGGAGGTCGGCGTTGGTCGCCGACACGAGCCGCACGTTGACGCGGCGGGTCCGCGACGATCCGAGCCGCTCGAACTCGCCGGTCTCGAGCACCCGGAGCAGCTTGTTCTGCTGGCTGAGCGGCACGTTGGCGATCTCGTCGAGAAACAGCGTGCCGCCGTCGGCGAGCTCGAATCGGCCGACGCGATCGGCCTTGGCGTCGGTGAAGGCGCCCTTCACATGGCCGAAGAGCTCGCTCTCGAAGACGCCCTCCGACACCCCGCCCGCATTGACGGTGATCATCGGCCGCTGGTTGCGGCCGGAGACGGCGTGCAGGGCCCGCGCGACCAGTCCCTTGCCGGTCCCGTTCTCGCCGGCGATGAGAATGTTGGCGTCCGACGGCCCGACGCGCGCGATCATCTGCAGCACCGGCTGCATCGCCGGCGACTCGGCGATGATGTGCGGCTGACCCTCGCCGCGCAGCATCAGGTTCTCGGCTTCCAGCCGCTGACCGCGGCGCAGCGCGCGACTGAGCTCGGCCTGCGTGCGGACGATGGCCAGCAGCCGCGCGTTGTCCCAGGGCTTCTGCACGAAGTCGCGCGCGCCACGCCGCATCGCCTCGACGGCGATCTCGACGCTGCCCCATGCGGTCATCACGACCACCGGCAGCGTGGGATCGACGTTGCGAATCGTGTGCAGGAGATCCAGCCCCTCCTGACCCGAAGTCGTGTCCCGCGCGTAGTTGAGGTCCATCAGCAGGACGTCGTATTCCTTGTCGTCCACGGCCGCGAGGATGCCGGCGGGGGAGGCGGCGGTCTCGATCTGGTAGCCCTCGGCCTTCAGCAGGAGCCGGAGCGCTTCGAGCACGTCGGGCTGATCGTCGGCCACCAGCAGACGCGGCGCCAGCGGGTAGCCGCGTCCCGAGCGATCGTCGCCGGCGTCGGTGCGGGGAGGGATCAGCGTATCTGTAGAAGGCATCTCGATATTCGCTCTCGCGATCCTATTCATACCGCAGTGCAGCCGCCGGCTCGATGGCGAGCGCGCGGCGCACCGGAAGCAGCATCGCCAGCGCGCCCGCGATGCCAATGACCACCCAGGCCCCGGTAAACGCCAGTGGATCGAGCGTGCTCACCCCGTGCAGGAACCCGGCCAGGAATCGCGTGGCGGCGATCGCGGTGGCCAGCCCGAGCCCGGCGCCAACGGCGACGAGGCCCGCACCCTGCGAGACGATGAGCCGCGTAATCGACTCGCGTGTCGCCCCGAGGGCCACGCGAATGCCAATCTCGCGGGTCCGCTGCACGACGAGCTGGGCCAGGACGCCGTAGAGACCCATGCCGGCCAGCACCAGCGCCAGCGTGCCGAGGCTGCCGAGCAGGTAGACCGCAATCCGCTGGGGCAGCAGCGAGAGGCTCGTTCGTTCTTCGAGCGTGGCGAGTGTGAGAACCGGCAGGCCCGGCGCGGCCTCGCGGATCGCCTGCCGGACCGACGCTCCGAGGTCGCCGCCGAGCGGGCCCTTGACGTGGAACGTCACATCGGCGCGAAAGTGCTGCGCGAGCGGCATGATGATGATCGGCCGCGCCTCGTCGGCGAGCGACATGTACTTCGTGTTCGAGACCACGCCGACGACCCGCAGCCACGGCCCGCTGTCACCACTGACGTTGACGCGCCGGGTGAGCGGGTCCTGCCCGGGAAAGTACTTGGAGACGTAGCCTTCGCTCACGAGAATCACCGGCTCGCCGCCGTCGCGATCGGCATCCGCGAAGTCGCGGCCGCGGGTCACCCGGATCCCGACGGTCTCCAGGTAGCCAGGCGAGACGATGTTGTAGGGGACCTCCATGTCCTCGCCTTCACGCGGCGTGTAACCCTCGGGCCTCATCCGGCGCCGGCCGCCTTCCAGGGACAGCGGCACCACCTGGGCAACCGAGGCGTTCGTCACGCCTGGAATCGCGCGCAGCCGTTCGAGGATCGACTGAAGGACCACGCGGCCGCGTTCGGTGTCGCGCCCGACGAGCATCGACGCATCGACGTTGGCCACGACGACGTTGCGCGTGTCGTAGCCGGTATCGATGCCCGCCGCCCTTTGGAGGCTTCGAACGAACAGGCCGCCGACGATCAGGAGGAGCAGCGAGAGCGCGACCTGTGTCACGACCAGCACATTGCGAAGCGTAAGCCGGCGTGCGCGGCCGATGGTCACGAGCTGTCGCTGCAATGCGGCAATCACCGGCACGCGCGTGGACGAGAGCGCGGGGGCCAGGCCGAACACCAAACCCGTCGCGACGGCGAGGCCGGCCGCGAAGAGCAGCACGGGCCAGGACAACGGTGCCTCAATCGAAATGGGGACGGGTACCGGCGGCTTCACGCTCGTCAGCCACGCCGTCGTCCACTGGGCAATCAGAATGCCGGCGAGGCCCGACAACACGGCGAGGCCGCTCGACTCGGCGAGCAGTTGCCGGACCAGGCGCCAGCGTCCGGCGCCAAGGGACAGTCGCACCGCCATTTCGTGACGCCGCGCGGCCCCGCGGGCCACGAGCAGTCCGGCCACGTTCGCACACGCGACGAGGAGCACGAGCGTCACAGCGCCGAGGAGCACCGCCAGGAACGCCGTGACGGGGTTCCCCACGCCGAACGGCAGCCGCAGCGCGCTCTCGGGCAGCACGGTCACTCGCCGCCGCTGGTTCTGCACGTCCGTCCAGTCCTGCGGATAGGCGCTTTGCAGCTGTCCGGCGACCACCGCCAGCTGTGCCCGGACCTGCTCGATCGACGCGCCGCCGCGCAGGCGGCCGACGAGCATCAGCCCGCGGTCCCCGCGCGACGTCATGCTCGAGGACGTGGGATTGAGGCGCTTGTCCGCGGTCAACGGAACGAACAGGTCGTTGGCGACGACACGCAGCAGCCCCGGGTAAGTCGAGCTGGCCACGCCGACGACGACGAAGGGTTGGCCGTTGAGGACCAGCACGCGGCCGACGACGGATGGATCGCTGCCGAAGCGGCGGGTCCAGAACCGGTGATTGAGGACTACGATGCCGGCCTTGTCGGGCTGCGACGCCTCGCTGCTCGTGAACACCCGGCCGGTTGACGCGCCGACGCCGAGCACGTCGAAGTAGTTCGGGCTGACTTGCTCCGCGAAGACGCGCTCGGCCGCCCCGCCAACCGTCAGGGTCAGCGGCGTCGGCGCGGCTGACGCGATGCCTTCGAGGGCGGGCGCCCCTGCGGCAAAGTCCTCGGCATCGGGATACGAGGATGAGCCGAGCGGCGGGCCGCTGAAGTCGCTCGTGTGAATGGCGACGAGCCGGCCCGGCTCGCGGACCGGGAGCGGCGTCAGGACGAGCGCATGAATGACGCTGAAGATGGCCGTCGTGGCGCCAATGCCCAGCCCGAGGGAGCCAATTGCCAGCAGCGAGAACGACGGGCTGCGCGCGAGCAATCGCAGTCCGAACCGAAGATCCGCGAACAGCGTCCGCATGGTCGAACTCCGTTCTGGCTCGAGCGCTCGGATCCCTCGAGGTCGGTGCTCGCCGGACCTAAAGGTCCGGCCTACCGCCGATCCTGCTCGCCGGACCTAAAGGTCCGGCCTACCGCCGATCTGCTTGCCGGACCCAAAGGTCCGGCCTACCGCAGATTCTGAACGGTAGGGCGGGGCTTCAGCCCCGCCGACACTCGAGAGCCGCGCCGGCCGCTACGCTCCGATTTCGACGTTTTCGTCCACGACACGGCCATCGAAGAGATGGACGCTGCGGTCCGCGTGCGCGGCGTACCGCGGGTCGTGCGTCACCATGCAGATGGTGGCGCCCCCGCGATGCAGTTCGCGCATCAGCTCCATCACCATCTCGCCGTTCTTCGAGTCCAGGTTTCCCGTGGGCTCGTCGGCCAGCAGGATGAGCGGCTCTCCGACGACAGCCCGGGCAACGGCCACGCGCTGCTGCTGACCGCCCGACAGCTGGCTCGGGAGGTGCTTGGCCCGGTGAGCCATGCCGACGCGCTCGAGCGCGGCGTTGCAGCGCTGCTTGCGCTCCGACGCCCGCATCCCGCGGTAGGTGAGCGGCAGCTCGACGTTCTCGAAGACCGTCAGATCGCCGATCAGATTGAAGCTCTGGAAGATGAAGCCGATCTCCCGGTTCCGCGTCCGGGCCCGCTCGGACAGCGACAACTGCTCGACCGGACGCCCGTTCAGCCAGTACTTGCCCTCGGTCGGCGTGTCGAGGAGGCCCAGAATCGAGAGCAGAGTGGACTTGCCGCAGCCGGACGGACCGGAAATGGCGACGTACTCGCCCTTTTCGATCTCGAGGTGGATGCCCGCGAGGGCATGGGTCTCCACTTCGTCGGTGTAGAAGACCTTTTTCAACGCCTCAAGCTTGATCAGCGCGGTGCCTGTTTCGGTCATGGATGCTCCGATGTGAGTGGCGACAGCCTGGAACGCCGGACTTTCGAACGACGGATAGACGAGATGCAGCGGCCAGTGGTTTGTCGACCGGCTTCGCCGACGGCTCAGTTGGCTTCGCCCTCGCCCGCATGCGAGGGCTCACCCCTCAAGGCCGTCGGCTTCGCCGACGGCTCAGTTGAGCAGGACGCGGTCGTGCGCGTCGTACTGCGACATGTCGGACAACACGACCTGGTCGCCCGGTTTCAGCCCTTCCTGCACCTCGATGGTGCTGACCGAGCTGCGTCCGAACTTGACCTGGGTCCGGTGGGCCTCGCAGTCCATCTGCGGCACACGGCACCCGTCCACGACCTTGAACAGCGTGATCGTGCTGTGCTCCTGCCCGAACGCGGGGCGCCCGACGAACACTACGTTGTCCAGCCGTTCGAGTTCCACCGTGCCGTCCACGGTCAGGTCCGGGCGAGCGCCGCGGGGGAGCTCGCCAGCCAGGGTGACATCGACCGTCACCGTGCCGTTCTGCGCCGCGGCGTCGATGCGCGAGACTTTCCCGTTGACCTTCCCGTTCCGCGTATCCACTTCGGCGATCTGGCCAATCTCGATGTCCCTGGCCTGTGTTTCCGGAATCCGGAGCTCGGCCTTGAGCCGGGTCGGGTCGGCCACGCGGGCGATGTTCTGGCCCGCGGTCATCTGGGCCCCGACCTCGACCGGGACGACCTGCAGCACCCCCTCGATGCCGGCGCGGACCTTCAGCTTTTCGAGCTGCTGGCGCCGGAGCTCGAACGTGGTGCGAAGGCGGCTCACCTCGGTCTCCTGGACCGCGAGCTGCGATTTCAGCGTCTGCTCGGCCACCTCGAGACGCTTTCGCTCGATGCCGGTCCGGTTGGCGAGGTCGTCGGCCTTCGCCTGGTTGATCTTGGCGTTGAGCGCATCGACAAGGCCCTCCTTGAGGAGCAGCGCATCGGCCTCCGCCCGCATCCTGGCCTGACGCGCTTCGGACTCGATGTTGGCGGCCGCCGCGCGCTGCGTGAGCAAGGCGCTGTCGAGCTCGGCGCGCCGATTCGTGAGCTGGGCCTGGGCCGACTCCAGCTGCAATCTCGCCTCGACGACGGTCTGTTCGAGCTCGGGATTGCTGAGCTCGACCACGATCGAATCCGGGCTGACCTGGGATCCCGAACGCAAGAGGATGCGTTCGACGCGCCCCGCGGTGGACGCCGGAATCCACCGCGTGTCCTCGGGCACCAGCGTGCCCGTCCCGCGGACCTGGCGGACCATCGGCCCGCGCTCGACGACGCCCGGCCAGACCGTGCCCTTCTCGACCGACGGCGCCGCCGGCTTCAGCCGGGACACGAAGACCGTCATCAGGAGGACTACCGTCGAGACCAACCACGCCATAGGCCACGCGCTTGATTTTCTTGTTGCGGACGACCGATTCCGGACGCGCGATATCGACCATGACGTCCTCCCCAGAACCAAAGGCCGTGCCAGCCGAGGCGGGAGCGGCCAAGCCCGTGGTTCCTCAGCGATTTGACGAGGACTGCCGACCGAAAGTTGACCCGTTCTGTGCGTGCGCGGAACGTGTTGTCCCAGTTCCGAACACCAGTCCGCGACCGCCGATCACGGCCGGAGCGCCGGCCTGACGAGCGCCTTCGGGAATCCAGCCGCTCTGCCCGCGCCAGGGCGTCGGTCAGCTGATCGAGCCGGAAGGTCTCGGTGCCGATCGCCGCCCACGGCACGCGGTGCTGGTGAGAGGCCAGCAGCTCGATGGCCTGCAGGAAGTGACGTACTTCGCTACCCCAGCAGCCGCGCACATCGAGGTGCTTGCGATTGATGTGCCGATGCGCGTTGATGCGGCTGTCACCCGCATCAGTGTAATGCCCGGCGACGACATAGATGCCGCCGTCGCGCACCAGGTCGAGTCCCTCCTCGATGGCCTGAGCCGAGCCGGCGGCTTCGACCACGATATCGGGCCCCCGGCCGCCAGTCTGCTGAACGACCTCGGCCCGGCGGTCGGCAGACGACGTCCCGGCGAGCGGGAAGACGATATCCGCGCCCATCTTCCGCGCGAGCTGCCGCCGACCATCGGGCTCGCCGATTGCCCCGACCCAGGTCGCCCCTGCGACTTTCGCCAGCGCGATCGACGCTGAGGCCAACGGCTCCGACACCCTGGATCAGGACGCGGTCGCCCGGCCGAATCCCCGCGCGCTCGACGATGTGCACGGCCGTCAGCAGGCCACACCCGCCGCCGATGTAGGTCTCGGCGCTCACCGAGGCGGGCAGGTGTGCGATCGCGACGCCTGGCTCGAGATAGACGGCTTCGGCCCAGCCGCCGAGCAGCCCCTCCGCCGCCGGGTCGGTGATGCCGTAGACCCGCCGCGACGGACAGCGGGTCGGAGTGCGCGCGACGGCGCACGCATGACACCGCCCGCACGTCCGGTGCACGTCGAAGAACGCCACGCGATCGCCCTCGCGCAGCGGCCGTCCGTCGAGGGCGTGCACCGGTCCTCGAACCGCCTCGAGGGTTCCCATCGCCACGTGCCCCGGAATGATGGGATAGGGGACGCCCGACAACCGGCCGTGCCACAGGTGCACGTCGGTGCCGCAGACTCTCGGCGTATTCGGTGCGGAGCAATGACGCGCCGGACGGCAGGTCGGGGGCGGCGAAGTCACGCAGCTCGATCGGCGCCCGCGGCTGCACCATCACCGCCGCGACGATCGGCTCCCGCATCTAGGCCGGCCTCGCCGCAATGAGCTTGCGCACGCGTTCACTGATGATCGCAAACCGCGCTCGGCCCTCGGGTGTCTGTGTCGCCAGCCACTCGGCGTTGAGAAATGCGGTGGCCGACGAGCTCGCCCGCACCTGATCGAGATACGGGGCGACCTTGGCGAAGAGGAAGAACCCCTCGCCGTTGCTCTCGATCCAGTAGTCCGGATTGACGATGCCGTGCTTCGGCATCGCATAGACCATTTCCCAGTAGGTGGACGTCTGGCGCCAGGCGCTGTTCAGCGGGTGATCCGATTTCATGACCGCGGCGACGTCCTCGAACGACCTGGGCCAGAACGTGAAGTTGATGGCGTTGCGTGCCTCGCGCATCACCGGCTCGCGCCGGAGGTCGTAGACTTTCAGGGCGAGATCGGCGTCATGGTGATCGGGGTGTTCTTTCATCGGCGGCTCCTCGGGCTTCTGCTCCACGCGCGTCGGCCGATAGTCTAGTGGAAACGCCAACGACCAACGACCAGCGACCAAGGACCAGCGACGAGCGATCAGTAGCGACCAGCGAACAACGACCAGCGACCAAGGATCAGCGACTACAGGCTGCGGGCGACTGCAAGCGCTCTTCCCGTAGCCCGTAGCCCGCAGCCCGTAGCCCGATCTAATGAGGGATCGACGATCTTGGCGGCAGGACAGCCAGGAACTCGTCCTGGATGCGGGCGCTGTAGGAGTCGAGCAACGCCTGAACGCGTGAGTGGTCGGGCGAGCGGACGATGAGGCCGACGTGGTGGCGCTTCCGTACGCGCTCCACGATCTCGGGGTCGTCGAAGCCGACGTGTCGGGCCATTCCTGACGCGCGAGCGCGAGCGCCAACCCCGCGTAGTCGTGGCGCAGTGGCGGGAGGCGTATACGGCTCCGATCGGCGTCGAGAGCTCGAGGCGTGCCCATTCGCGCCACAGGTTCAGACCGCTCGCCGCTTCGAGGGTCTCGGCGATGAACGCGCCGCCGACACGCGCGGCGACCTCGAGAAAGTAGAACTCACCAGTCGCTGCGTCGCGGATGAACTCGGCGTGCGTCGCGCCGCGCACGAGTCCGAGCGCCGTCAGGATCGCCTCGTTCATCGCCAGCAGCGCGCTGCTCGTCCGCCGTTCCGCGCTCGACCGTCGTCGTCACGAACACGCCGCCATGGTGCGCGACGTCCATGCGGCGGGCGCCAGTAGCGGTGCACACCGGCGAACAGCACGCGGCCCTGCTCGACCAGCGCATCGACGTGGAAGACCTCTCCGGCAACGTAGCGCTCCAGCAGGTAGTACGAGGACCGTTCGTTCAGCGCCGGCCGCTGGTCGAGCCCCTCGATCGCCTGCCAGAGGCGCTCTTCGCCATCGATCTTCTGGATGCCGACGGCCGATACGTCGGATCGCGGCTTGAGGACCCACGGCGGCGGACACCTCGCGCATGAACCGGCGCAGGTCGTCCTCGTTCAGCACGTGGACGAAGTCGGGAACGGTGATGCCCGCCTCCTGCGCCTTGACGCGCATCGCCAGCTTGTCGCGAAAGAGCCGCGCCGTGCTCGTCCCCATCCCGGCGAGACGCAGGTGCTCGCGGACGACAGCCGCGTGCAGGACGTCGAACTCCTCGAGCGCCACGACGACGTCGATGCGCGTGCGGCGGGCGAGGGCGCTCACCGCTTCGACGAAGATGTCCGACGGTCACCTGGCTGGGCACGGTCAGGAGGTCGTCGATGCAGTCGAACGGCCACGTCCTCGGCGCGAACCTGCGTCGCGCACGATCGAGGACGACGCGAGCGCCACGTGCGCGGCACTCACGGAGAAAATCGCCGCCCTTGAAGTAGGACGCCAGGCAGACGATGGTGCGCATCGGTGCTTGCCGAACCGCTCGGACGCGGTGACGGGCCACTATAACCAGAGCCCAGCCAGAAAAAGAACTCGATCGGGTCCGGCTGAAGCCGGACCTCGTTCGTTCTAGGTCAGAAACCGCGCGCGTTCTTCCGGCGTCGGGATGCGGCACGCGTCGCGGCGGCCGAACCACCGCAGACGATTCCGGGCCACGAATGCGTAGACAGGGTCGCGCAGCCGGGCCGGGCAGCCAGAGCAGCGCGCCGAACAACGACCACGGGCAAGCCGAGCGTCCGGGCGATGCGGAGAGTGGCGGTGGACCGCATCCAGCATCCCTCCTCGTCGATGAACACGATGGTGCCCGGCGCAGGCGGAAGGTCGCAGCGGGCGAGCAGCCGGCGTCGCCACGTCGGTCTGCGACGGCGCGAAGCGGAGCACGCCGCGGCGGTCGTGCGCGAGCATGAACTGGACGGAGCGGTCGCAGAAATGGCAGAGGCCGTCGAAGATGACGATGCCGTGCGCGCCCGGCGCGACGTCGTCGAGGCGAGTCATCGTGGCGGACCCGGCGGGCTGGACCTTCGATCATCGGAGGGACACCGGCAGAGACGACGCGCCTGGCGTAGCGCGGTCGTAGCTGACCCACTCGAGGAACAGGCCCGCCGCCGGGGCGGTCAGCCGTGCCGGCAGGCGCGAGCGTTCGACGAGCAGCTTCGCGACGGCCTCGACCTCGAGATTCGCCGCGGCCGACCGCGACCAGGACCCCGACCATTCGCCGGACCATCTTCCAGAGGAAATGCGAGCCGACGATGCGAACGAGCACGAGCGCGCCGTCTTCCTCGACGTCCACCCGGCTCACCTTCACCTTCGTCGACTTCTCGTCCTCGTCATCGTCGGTGAAGGACGCGAAGTCATGAAGCCCGGTCAGGAGGCCGGCCGCGGCGCGCATGCGCGCCAGGTCGAGCGGGTCGCGAACCCACCAGACGTACGGCTTTGCGAAGGCCGTGCGCCGGCGTGCGATCTGATAGACGTAGGCTCGCGCCGTGGCGTCGTGGCGCGCGTGGAACTTGTGTGACGCGGTGTCGACGCGCAGCACGTTGATGTCGGCTGGCAGGGACTCGTTGAGGCGCGTGAGCAGGCTGGCGGGGGGGAGCCCGGTGGCGACGTCGAGGTGCGCGACCTGGGCGAGCGCGTGCACGCCCGCATCCGTGCGGCCGGAGCCGTAGATCTCGAAGCGGTCGCGTCCGGTGACTTCGCGCACCGCGCGCCCGAGCTCGCCCTGGATCGTCCGGGCGTTGGCCTGCATCTGCCAGCCGCTGTAGCGCGTGCCGTTGTATTCGAGCGTGAGCTTGAACCTGGGCATGGGTCAGTCGAGGATCGGCGCGCGCCGATCGGCCGCGCCTGCCCGAGGGCACGTCGCGGATAATGTGGCCATGCTGAACCCGTCGGGTGACGAGCTGCGGGCGTGGTATCGCGCGCTGTTGTATCCGCGCCTCGTCGAAGAAAAGATGCTGCGCCTGCTGCGCCAGGGCAAGCTCTCGAAGTGGTTCTCGGGCATCGGGCAGGAGGCCATAGCGGTCGGGGTGACGCTCGCGCTGGGTCCTGACGACATTATCCTGCCGTTGCACCGCAACCTCGGCGTCTTCACCGGGCGCGGTCTCGACATGGATCGGCTGCTCCGGCAGCTGCTCGCCAAGGACGGCGGGTTCACCCGCGGCCGCGATCGGACCTTTCACTTCGGTGCGCTCGACCGCGGCATCGTCGGGATGATCAGCCACCTGGGCGCGATGCTGCCGGTGGCGGACGGCCTGGCGCTGGCGTTCCAGCTGCGGGGCGAGCGTCGCGTCGCCGTCGCGTTCTCGGGCGACGGCGGGACGAGCGAAGGCGACTTCCACGAGGCGCTCAACCTCGCGGCGGTGTGGAAGCTGCCAGTCGTCTTCGTCATCGAGAACAATCAGTACGGGCTGTCGACGCCCGTGTGCGAGCAGTATGCGTGTCGTGCGCTCGCCGATCGCGCCGTCGGCTACGGGATGCCGGGCGTCACGGCTGACGGCAACGATCTGCTCGCAGTCGTCTCGGCGGTTGGTGACGTGGCGGCGCGGGCGCGGAACGGGGAAGGGCCGACGCTGATCGAGTTCCAGACGTTCCGTATGCGCGGGCACGAGGAGGCCTCGGGGACCGACTACGTCCCGGCCGCGCTCTTCGACGAGTGGCGGGCGAAGGACCCGGTCCTGCGCTTCGAGCGCCTGCTCGACGAGCGCGGCGTCATCGGCGGCGCCGAGCGCGACGCGCTCCGTCAGGAGATGAAGGCGGAGATCGATCGCCTGGCGGACGCGGCGGTCGCGGCGCCCGATCCCGTGTCCACGCGCCGAGCGGGAGGTGGCGGACGTCCATGCGCCGCCGCGGCCGCTCGCGCGTCGTCCGCCGGCCGGGGCGACCCGTGAGCTGCGCTACCTCGACGCGATTACCGAAGGCCTGCGCGAGGCGATGGCGGCCGACGAGAAGGTGATCCTGATCGGCCAGGACATTGCCGAATACGGCGGCGCGTTCAAGGTCACCGACGGCCTCGTCGAGCAGTTCGGCAAGTCGCGCGTGCGCAACACGCCGATCATCGAGTCGGCGGCCCTCGGCGCGGCGCTGGGCCTCGCGCTCGAAGGCTTCCGGCCGATGGTCGAGATGCAGTTCGGCGACTTCATCTCCTGCGGCTTCAACCAGATCGTCAACAATCTCGCGAAGACGCACTATCGGTGGGGCGCCGGCGTGCCGGTCGTCATCCGCGTGCCGATCGGCGGCGGTACCGGCGCCGGGCCCGTTTCACTCGCAGAACGTCGAAGCCTGGTTCACGCAGGTCGCCGGGCTCAAAGTGGTGGCGCCGGCGACGCCGGCCGACGCGAAGGGGCTGTTGCTCGCGGCGTTCGAGGACGGCAACCCCGTGTTGTTTCTCGAGCACAAGTTGCTGTATCGCTCGACCCGCGGCCCGGTTCAGGAAGGATGGCGCCGGTGCCGATCGGAGGCGGGCACATCGCGCGCGCCGGAACGCGACGCGACGATCGTGACCTACGGGGTCGGCGTGCCCTGGGCGCTCGAGGCGGCGTCGGCGCTGGCGGACGAGGGCCACGAGATCGAGGTCGATCGATCTGCGCAGCCTGTTGCCGTGGGACGTCGATCGCGTGCTTGAATCGGTGAAGCGCACCGGCCGCGCGCTGGTGCTGCACGAGGCGCCGGTCGGCGGCGGGTTCGGCGGGGAAGTCGCGGCGACGATTGGCGCGCAGGCGTTCGAGTGGCTCGACGCGCCGGTCGCGCGGCTCGGCGCGCTGGATACACCGGTGCCGTTCAGCAAGACGCTCGAAGAGATGTTCTCGCCGCGGTCGCGGCTGCTGCCGGCCCTGCGGGAGTTGCTCGCGTATTAGCGTCGCCCAGTCGCCCAGTCGCCCAGTCGCCCAGCGCCAGTCGCCAGCCGCTCCAGCCGCTCCAGCCGCTCCATCCGCTCCAGCCGCTCCATCCATATGTCCCATCGCATCGGCATCGATCTCGGCGGAACCAAGATCGAAGGCATCGTCATCGACGCGACGGGTCTGGCCCTCGCGCGGGCGCGTGTCGCGACGCCACGCGGCGACTACGACGGCACGCTTGCGGCCATCGCCGGGCTGGTGGCGAGGCTCGAGCGCGACGTGCAGGCGCCGTGCACCGTGGGCGTCGGGATGCCCGGCGCGGTCTCGCCCGCGACTGGCCTCATCAAGAACGCGAATTCGACCTGGCTGAACGGCCGCCCGTTCGACGCCGACCTGAGCACGCGCCTCGGCCGGCCCTTGCGCGTGGCCAACGATGCCGACTGCTTTGCGCTGTCGGAGGCCTCCGACGGCGCGGCGGCCGGCGCCGCGACGGTGTTCGGCGTCATCATCGGCACCGGGACCGGCGGGGGCGTCGTCGTGCGCCAGCAGTTGTGTTCGGGGCCGAACGCGATTGCCGGCGAGTGGGGACACAACATGCTGCCCTGGCCGCGAGAGCACGAGTGGCCCGGCCCGGCCTGCTACTGCGGCCGGACCGGCTGCATCGAAACGTTCCTCTCGGGTCCGGGATTCGAAGCGCGAGCACGCCCGGCGCACGGGCGAGGCGCTCTCGTCGCACGAGATTTGCACGTCGCGCCGCGGCGGGCGACCCGGAGGCCAGCGAGACGCTCGCGCGGTACGAGGATCGGCTGGCGCGCGGGCTCGCCAGCATCATCAACGTCCTCGACCCAGACGTCATCGTCCTGGGCGGCGGCATGTCGAACATCGACGCGGCTGTATCGAGCGTGTGCCGGCGCTGTGGAGCGACTGGGTGTTCTCGGATCGCGTCGACACGCGGCTGGTCCGCGCGGCGCACGGCGACTCGAGCGGGGTCAGGGGCGCCGCGTGGCTGTGGCCGGTGCAGCGCGTCGAGCAGGTCGCGACCGCCGGAACCCCCGGATCGATCCTGAGCGCGACCGAGGCCACTGAGCCTGCGCGTCACCGCGACGGTGCAGCGGCTCCGATACACGCCGTCTCCCGGTGGCGCGACGACCACGCGGTAGATCCCGGGCGGGACGCCGACGCGCCCGAAGAATCCGTTCCCATCGCTTGGCGGCGCCCCGATCGCGCGTGCGGCCGTCCTCGCTCTCGAGCGTGACCTCGGCGCCGTCGATCGCGTGATCACCGGAGACGACGACGCCTTTCACGTGACCGCGATCCGGTGAGGCTTTCCAGGGCATCGTCGGCACCGGCACTCGCTGGGCGAAGACGGCGGGGTTCGACGTCGAAGGCTCGATCGGCTGTCCCGAGGTCGTGCGGCCCGTGGCGAGGCCCGCGGCGACATCGTCGAACGCGCGGTACGGCGTATCGCGCGAACCGGCGAACGGATTGTTGGTCACCGGAGCATTGTGCGCGCCGAGCGAGTAGAGGACGACGCCACGCAGTGGCGTGCCCAGCCGGCTCGAGTGCGCGACGCGCCTGGCGCACCGTCCCCTCGACCGAGTTGAGATACGCGCCGAGGCCGATGGCCGCGTGCCGGCCGTACTGATGGGTGCGCGTCCAGGCTACCCAGCCGTCGAAGCTCTCGGCGCCCGCCTGCGTGTGCTCCGCCCGATAAACCATCGGGACGACGAGATCCACGATGCCTTCCTCGGTCCAGGCGCGCCAGTCCTGGAACACGCGCCCGTGGGCGTCGCTCGCGGCCCACGCCCCCTCGTTTACCGGTGCGTCGCCGATGGCGACGACCGCCGCCGAGACGATCAGGCGAGGTTTGATCGCGAGGGCTTCGAGATACAGCCGCCGGACGAGCGCAGTCACCTGGTCGCGCCGCCAGTCGTTCCACGCGGCATCGGCCGGTGCGGGCACGGAGCCGGCGGGAAGGTTGTACCGCCGGCGGAAGCGTTCGAGGCTGACGTCGTTGTAGCCGACACTCGCGCCGCTGCCCGCGTCCTGGCCGTTCTGGGCGATCTCCGGATAGTGGATTCGATCGAGGTGCAGACCGTCCAGCTCATACCGATCGACGAGGTGCATCAACACGTTCACCGTGTAGGCCGCGGCGTCGGGATGCCCGAAATCGATCCAGAAATCGCTCCCGAAGCGAAACCCGCCGAATGACGTGGAGGTGCCGTCCGGAACGAGCGTGCGAGTCAGCCAGTTGGTGCCGGCTTCATGAGGCCCGCCGGCTGTGAAGCCATGCAGGTTGAACACGTGGGTCGGGTTCGCGGGCAGCGTGCTCTGATTCCAGATCGCGCCGACGACGACGAACGCGTGGACCTCGAGCCGGGCGGCATGCGCGCGAGCGATGAGGTCGAGAAGCGGATCGAAGCCTTCGGCGATGGCGACGTTCTCCGGCAGCGGTTCGCGGGCGTCGAGATACCAGGCATCGCCGCGCCGCCGAACCTGGACGAAGAGCGAATTGGCGTGAGCCTCCTCGGCACGGGCGACGATCGACGCCGTGTCGTCGGGGGTGTTGAGGCGCGTGTTGAAGGTGTCAACCCAGAAGCCGCGGAGCTGTGAATCGGTCTGGGCTCGAGCGGCTGTGGGCCAGGCGACCGCCGACAGCCACAGCACGCAGGTCCACGCCAGCGCGCGTGCGCGCATACCGCCTCGACGAGTGGGCGGTCGTCGGCAGACCTCGTTCGGTGGCCGTGTCATCGGCTCCGCGCCGATGGCGGTCACGGTCGAGGTGGAATGTTGTGTCAACGGAATCCGGAGCAAGCGCCGATAGAAAAGTGTAATCGCGCAAGCGGGGCAGACTCAACGTCCGGCATCGGCCGAGATTCATCGACGCTCGGCACGACGGTTGTGGCACGATGCCAGGGACCGTACCGTTTCGCATGAACTTCGTTTCCTTCAGCTTCCTCGCACTCTTCGTCATCGTCATGGCCGGCCGGTTGATCATTGGTCGGAAAAAGACGGAACCTGCCTACGTCGCCCTGCTGCTCGGTGCCAGCCTGGTCTTCTACGCGTGGCACATCCCGGCATTCCTGGCGATTCTGCTGGTCAGCTCGGGCGTGGACTACATCGCCGGCAGGCTGCTCGGTGGTTCCGAGCCGGGTGCCGTCCCCTGGGCGTCCAGCCCCGCGGCGAGGCGCAGCGTCCTCGTCATGTCCCTCGGGTTGAACCTGGGGTTGCTCGCCTTCTTCAAATACGCCGGATTCCTCGGCAGCAATGCGGTCGCCCTGTTCGGGAAGGCTGGCGAGCCATTCGCCGAATTTGCCGCGGGGATTCTCCTGCCGATGGGGATCAGCTTCTACACGTTCCAATCGATGAGCTACACGATTGACGTGTATCGGGGCACGCTGGTCCCGGTTCGAGGCTTCGTGCCGTTCCTGCTCTTCATCGTGTTCTTTCCACAACTCGTGGCCGGGCCGATCGTCCGAGCCTCGGAGTTCCTGCCGCAGATGCCGCGGGTCCGGCGGCTTCATGCCCTCGCCGCTGGCGAGGGAGCGTTTCTCATCGTCTGCGGATATTTCCTGAAGGTCGTCTGTGCCGACAACCTCGGAACCTACGTGGACGCGCACTGGGAAGCCGGGTATGCCGATGGCGCCAACTCGGCGTTGCTGCTGGCCCTGGCGTTGATGTTCGCGGGGCAGATCTTCTGCGACTTCGCCGGCTACTCGAACATCGCGCGCGGCCTGGCGTACCTGCTCGGCTATCGCCTGCCCATCAACTTCAATGCCCCGTTCATCGCCGGTTCCTTCAAGAACTTCTGGGAGCGCTGGCACATCACGCTGTCGCGATGGCTGCGTGACTACCTGTACCTCCCGCTCGGGGGGAACAGACAGTCGCGGCTCTTCACCTACCGCAACCTGCTGCTCGTGATGGTGCTCGGCGGCCTCTGGCACGGAGCGGCCTGGACATTCGTCGTCTGGGGTGCGCTGCACGGTACGGCGCTCGCGCTCGAGCGCGTCCTGGGGCTTCATCGCGATGATGGCGGCCGGCGTCCATGGCTGGTTCGCCTCGGGTGGTTCGTCCTGGTGCAGGCGATTGTCCTCCTGACGTGGATCGTCTTCCGCAGCGACACGCTCGAAGGCGCCTGGCAATTCGTGCGCAACCTGCTCGACGTCCGCATCGCCCCGCTGCCGACCTCGGCGCTCGCCGCGCTGCTGTTCCTGCTGCCCGTCGTCGTCATGCACGCGTTTGCATGGGCGGTCGAACGGGGTCTCTGCCGGCCGATGAACGTGCCGAGCCGGGCGATGCTCGCCGGCGTGATGCTCGCCGCCATCGCGACCTCCTACGGATCGACTGCTGCCTTCATCTACTTCCAGTTCTGACGGTGCCAGGAGCCTTGCATGACCACGAACCGGGACCGGGTGATGGAGACGGGAGCCTCTCGTGGCACGTGGAGAGGCTCCCGTCCCCGGCCACTCGGCGTCGTGCGTGGTGGCCCTTCCCGCTCGCGCTCGCGACGATGGCGATCGTGCTCGCGGGCATGGCGCTGGTCTGGCGAGTCACGGGCATGCCCGCGATGGACATCGCGACCGCGGAGGCGCCGGCGTCCGGGGCCACGACCTACCTGGCGCACGACCGCGGCGGACACGTCGATCACCACGTGCTGTTCCATGGGCTGGATCGCCGCGCGCGGCAGCGCATCACCGAAGCCGACGTCCTGTTCCTCGGCAATTCGCGGCTGATGTTCGGGCTGGATCAGCGGGAGCTCGTCAAGGCCTTCAGCCCTCTTGGCCTGCGCTACTACGTGCTCGGCTTCGGCCACGACGAGGGGCATACCTTCCCCAGGGCTATCATCGAGCGCTTCGGGCTCCGGCCGCGCCTCGTCGTCGCCAACGTCGACAACTTCTTCTCGGTCGATCGAAGCCCGTGGGCCGAGCGCGTGCTCGACGATGGGTGGTTCGACGCGATGAAGCTGCGGCTCGAGCACACGGCGGCGCATGCCGTGCGCCGACGCCTTCACCGGATCGTGCCGCACTGGCCCGACGTCATCGCCAACCGGACCGAGTTCATCATCCACCGGTCGGCCGTGGACGGCACCTGGGACGTCGGCACGCAGTTCGCGCAGAGCGGGCCCCTGCCGGTGGCGGGCGAGCCGCGGGAGTTGGTGCACATCGAACCGTCAGTCGTGGCGCGCGCGCAGGCCTTCAAGGCCGATCTCGACCGGCGGGGCACCAAACTCGTGCTGTGCCTCGTGCCGTCGCCCGACACGCCACGCGCGCGGGCGTTTGCGCTCGGCAAAGTCCTGGGGGTCCCGGTCGTCGCACCCGAGCCAGAAAACCCGCAGACGATCGACGGCTCGCATCTGACTGAAGAGAGCGCCGAAGCCTTCTCGGACACGCTGCTGCAGGAGCTCGGGCCGCACCTGCAAGACGTCGCGTCCGGGCCCTAGAGGCCCGGAGTTCACTTGTGTTGACGTAGTGTCCGGCTTCAGCCGGACCGAGGGGTCAATGCACGCCGGACCTGAAGGTCCGGCCTACCGGTGAGGCCGCGGCAAGATCGGTAGGGCGGGGCTTCAGCCCCGCCGACGGGGACCGAAGACCGCAAGACCGCAGACCGCAGACCGCAGACCTACCCATGCGCCTTGGCGTGGCCGTCGGCCGGCACGGTGATGGTCAGCAGATAGCCGGGGAAGACGTCGCCGAACGCGTCGACGACCTGCGGGTCGAAGTGGCGCGCCGCGATCGCTCCGGATGACTTCCAGCGCCTGCTCGGGCAAGATGCCGCGCTGGTACGGGACGATCGTGCGTCATCGCGTCGAAAGCGTCGGCGAGCGCGACGACCCGGCCGGCCAGCGGGAATGCCCTCTCCGATCCGGCCGTTCGGGTAGCCGCGTCCGTCCCAGCGCTCGTGGTGCGTGAAGGCAATCTCCTCCGCCATCCGCAGCAGCGGCACGCGGCTTCCCGACAGGATCCTCGCGCCCATGACCGCGTGGGTCTTGATGATGTCGAACTCGGCCGGGACGAGCCCGCCCGGCTTGAGCAGGATGGCATCGGGCACGCCGACTTTTCCGACGTCGTGAAGCGCCGCCGCCCGCTCGATCGTCTTGGCATCGACTTCGGAGAGCCCGAGCGTCCGGGCCAGCAGACCCGCGAGCCCGCCGACTCGTCGCGTGTGCTCGCCGGTGTTGTCGTCCCGGTACTCGGCGGCGCGCGCGAGCCGCTCGACGATCTCGAGATGCGTGCTGTGCAACGCCTCGGTCCGGTCGAAGACGGCCTGTTCGAGCTGCTGCTGCTCGCGTTCGAGCTGCGCGTAGAGCTGGCGCGTCACGAGCAGGTTGCGGATCCGCAGCAGCGCTTCGACGCTGTCGAACGGCTTGGCGAGGAAGTCGCGGGCGCCCATCGCCAGCGCGCGCTGCTTGACCGTCGGCGCGTCGTCGGCGGTCACGATGAGGACCGGCAGGTAGCGTTCGGCGGCGAGCAGCGGGCGAATGGCCTGCATCACCTCGAAGCCGTCCATGTGCGGCATATGGAGGTCGAGGATGATCAGGTCAGGCCGGACCTCGGCGAGCCGCGCGATCGTGTCGCGCGGATCGGTGACGCCGCGCACGTGCTGACAGCCAGCGCTGCTCAGCAGCCGATCGAACATCCGCACGTTCCCCGGCTCGTCGTCGACGACGAGGATACGTGCGGCTCCAAGGACATCCCCGAGGGCCATCATGAGGTCATAACGTGGTCTGGGGTGCGGCGATTATCACACGGGATCGCGCCAGCTCGACCTTGAGTCGCTGAATCCGGCGCGCCTCAGGCGCCCTGCTCGATTGCCGGTCGCCGCCGCAGCTAATAGAATCATCACTGATTCGAGAGGCTGATGGCCGAGAATCCACTGCGGCTGAAGAGCATTCACCACGTGGAGTTCTGGTCGGCAACGCGCAGCAGGCGGCCTTCTACTACCGCCACGCGTTCGGCTTCTCCCAGTTCGCCTACGCCGGCCTCGAGACCGGCCAGCGTGACATGGCGTCGTACGCTGTTGCGCAGGACAAGACCCGCTTCCTGCTGTCCACGCCGCTTGTCGCAGCGAGGGACGTGGCCGCGGCGCATCTGCATGCGCACGGCGACGGCGTGCGTCGACATCGCCTTCCACGTGGACGATGCGGACCGGGCGTTCAACGAGGCGGTACGTCGCGGGGCGCCGCGTTGCGCGTGAGCCGCGCACCCTCGAGGACGATCACGGACGCGTGCGGCGTGCCGCGATCGAGACCTACGGCGACACGATCCACTCGTTCATCTCCGACGCCGGGACTACACGGCCCGTTTCTCCCAGGCTTCGTGCCGCGCGACGTGCCGAGGCGCCGACGCCGGCATCCTGCGCGTCGATCACATCGTCGGCAACGTGGAGCTCGGCCGGATGGACGAGTGGGCGGACTGGTACAGCCGCGTGCTCGGGCTTCACGCGGTATCATCAGCTTCGACGACAAGGACATCTCGACCGAATACAGCGCGCTGATGAGCATCGTCATGTCCGACGGCTCGCACGCGATCAAGTTTCCGATCAACGAGCCGGCGGCGGGCCGGCGCGAAGCCAGATTCAGGAGTATCTCGACTACTACGGCGGGCCGGGCGTCCAGCACATCGCCCTGCTCACGACCGACATCGAGCGCCACCGTGTCGGGCGCTGCGCGACAGCGGCGTCGAGTTCCTGCGCGTGCCCGAGACCTACTACGACGAGCTGCCGCGACGCGTCGGCGAGATCGACGAGGCCGTCGAGACGATCCGTTCGCTCGGCATCCTGGTCGATCGCGACGAGGAGGGCTATCTGCTGCAGCTCTTCACGCGTCCGGTCGAGGACCGGCCGACGCTCTTCTTCGAGATCATCCAGCGCAAGGGCAGCCGGGGCTTCGGCAAGGGGAACTTCAAGGCGCTCTTCGAAGCGATCGAGCGCGAACAGGCGGAACGAGGGAATCTGTGAAGGCGAGGCGACCGTGCCCATCTACCACGCGTTGGGAAGCATGCCGTCGAAGCGGCACATAGTCTTCGAGAAGGACGGGGCGGGCTCTACTACGAGGAGCTCATCGGGAACAAGGGCTTCGTCGGCCCCTCGTCGCTGCTCTATCACGTGCAGCACCCGACACAGGTGCGCAGCGTGCGGCTCGTCAAGACCCTGGCGCGAAGACCGACCCTGAACAGACCTTCCGACATCGGCATTTCCGGACGGCGCGCCTGCCGGGGTCGGCGAGCATCACCGCCGATCGCATTCCGCTGCTGTTCAATGCGGACGTGGCGCTCGACTTCGTCCAGCCGTCGGCCGAGGACGACTATTTCTATCGCAACGCGCAGGGCGACGAGATCGTCTACGTGAGCGACGGCGCGGGCGTGCTCGAGACACAGCTCGGCGAGCTGGCGTTCCGACGGGGCGACTACCTGGTGATTCCGCGCGGCATCCTCCACCGCTTCCGTTTCACGGCCACACCCGTGCGCTGCCTGGTGATCGAAAGCCGCGGCTACGTGCGCACGCCGAGGCGGTATCGGAACGAGCACGGGCAGCTGATGGAGAGCGCGCCGTACTCGGAGCGCGACATCCGGCGGCCGGACCGCCTCGAGGTTCATGACGAGCGGGGCGACTTCCGGCTGGTCGTGAAGAAGGACAATCATCTGACCGAGTTCGTGCTCGATCACCATCCCTTCGACGTCGTCGGGTGGGATGGCTACTACTTTCCGTGGGCGTTCAACATCAACGACTTCGAGCCGAGGGTCGGGCGGGTCCACCTGCCGCCGCCGACCCACCAGACCTTCGAGGGCGACAACTTCGTCGTCTGCTCGTTCTGTCCGCGACCCTACGATTTCGATCCCCGCGCCGTGCCGGTGCCCTACAACCACTCGAACGTGATGTCCGACGAGGTGATCTACTACGCCAGTTCCGAGTTCATGAGCCGGAAGGGAATCGAGTACGGGTCGGTGACGCTCCATCCTGACGGCGTGCCACATGGACCGCATCCCGGGCGGGTGGAGCAGTCGCTGGGGCAGAAGGAGACCAATGAGCTGGCGGTGATGGTGGATACGTTCCACACGCTGCACGTCAGCCGGCAGGCGCTGGCGGTCGAGGACACCAGCTACTACCAGTCCTGGGTCGAGCCCTCATGACGGCAGCGGCCCGGGCGCTGCTCGAGAGCGTCATCGACTACGCCGGCCTGTTCCCGCCGGCCGGCCTCTCCATGCGGGACGCGGTGGATCGCTTTGCCGCGGCGCGGCTGGGTCCCCACGGGTGGATGCTGGGCCGATTCGTGGTGCCCGCGGCGCGCATGAACGAGCTCGAAGCCGTCGTCGCCGCGCGGGACGAGCCGAGCGGAGTCGCCTGGCCGCTGACCGTCCTGTTGGACGAAGGGTTCGGGACGGGTGAGCCGCGCACCGGCGTTGCTTGCCGGACCACTGAGTCCATCCCTGCTGATCGACGGCGTCGATCTCAGGGTTGAGACCGCGGCGGACGTCGAGCGCACCGCCACCGCGTTGCCGCGCGGGCCGGAGTGGTGGTTCGAAGTTGCCGTCGGCCCGGCTCTCGGCAGCACGCTGGACGCCATTCGAGGTGTGGGCGGGTCGGCCAAGATCCGAACGGGCGGTGTGACGCAGCGGGCCTTTCCGTCAGCGGTCGATGTCGGCCGCTTCATGCTGGCCTGCGCGAAGGCCGGAGTCCGCTTCAAGGCGACAGCCGGCCTGCACCATGCACTGTGCGGCAGCTTCCGGGTGACGTACGCAGACGACAGCCCGCGGGCGTCGATGCATGGCTTCCTGAACGTGCTGCTGGCGGGGGCGCTGGCCGGGCGCGTGTGCCGCGAGCGGTATCCCGACGCCGAGGCGCACGCGGAGATCGTCGCGCTGCTCGAGGAAGACGACGTTCGCGCGTTCGGCTGGAACGAGGCAGGCATCCGATGGCGGACACACGCGTTCGACTCGCACGCGCTCGCCGCTTCGCGTAGAGTGGGCGCGCGCAGCTTCGGGTCGTGCTCGTTCGACGAGCCCGTGCTGGAGCTGGCCGATCTGGGGATCATTCCTGCCAGCTCCAGCACATGTACCTCGACGACACCCACAACCCCGACGCCCTCAGCTGGGTAACGTCGGCGAACGGCGCCGACAGCGACTTTCCCATCCAGAACCTGCCGCTGGGCGTGTTCGAGCGCGACGGCGAGGACCGCGCCCGCGTCGGCGTCGCAATCGGCGATTTCGTGCTCGACGTCGTCGCGTGCCACGAGCGCGGGCTCTTTTCGGGTCGGGCGGCGCGCGCCGCCGAGGCCTGCGCAGCGCCGCCCCTCAACGCGCTGATGGCGCTCGGCCATCGCTCGGGGACCGCGCTGCGCGCGCGGATCAGCGAGTTGCTCCGCTCCAACCATCCCGACCTGCGCGCCCACCGCCGACAGGTGGAACCGTGTCTGATCCCGGCCGCGGAGGTGACACTCCGCTGTCCGGTGGAGATCGGAGACTTCACCGACTTCTACGCGTCGCGCCACCATGCGACCAACGTCGGGACCATGCTGCGTCCCGATCAGCCATTGCTCCCCAACTACACCTACGTGCCCATCGGCTATCACGGGCGCGCGTCATCGATTGTCGTCGGTGGCACCGACATCCGCCGGCCGCGCGGTCAGGTGCGGCGTGGCGAGGAGCCGCCGTCCTTCGAGCCGACGGCCAGGCTCGACTACGAGCTGGAGGTCGGATTCTTCGTCGGGCCCGGCAACGCGCTCGGCGCGCCGATCACCATCGACCGCGCCGACGAGCACCTGTTCGGGATCTGTCTCGTGAACGACTGGTCGGCGCGCGACGTCCAGCAGTGGGAGTACCAGCCGCTCGGACCGTTTCTGGCCAAGAGCTTTGCGACGTCGATCTCGCCGTGGGTGGTCACCTTCGACGCGCTCGAGCCCTACCGCGTGCCCGAGACGCCGCGGCCGGCCGGGGACCCGGCGCCGCTGCCGTATCTGGACGGGGCTCGCGGCAGGCTCTCGGGCATGCTCGACCTCCAGCTCGAGGTGTGGCTGTCGAGCGCCGCGATGCGGGACGCCGGCCTCGAGGCGATCCTGGTGAGCCGCAGCAATCTTCGCGATCTCTACTGGACGCCGGCGCAGTTGCTGACGCATCACACGAGCAACGGCTGCAATCTCCGGCCGGGCGACCTGCTCGGGTCAGGCACCGTTTCCGGCGCCACGCCGGACAGTCGCGGCTGTCTCCTCGAACGCACGTGGCGCGGCACCGAGCCGCTGACGCTGCCGACCGGCGAGTCGCGGCGCTTCCTCGAGGATGGCGACGAAGTGATATTTCGCGGCCATGCGACGTGCGCCGGCCGGCCCCGGATCGGCCTGGGCGAATGCCGGGGCCGTGTGAGTCCGGCCCTCCCCTGAGAAATCGCGAGAGATGGTTCACCGTGCCAGGTCCGGCTGAAGCCGGACTCGACGGGCTTCCGGTCAGCTCCGTCGTAGTGTCCGGCTTCAGCCGGACCTGCAGCCGTCGTTAAAAAAGCGCCTTGGTGCGGAGGAGCGCCAGGATCTGATCGACGGCCTGCTGCGGTGATCCGTGGGCGGCGTGCACCGTGAGGTCGGGCGCCGGCGGTATCTCGTAGGGATCGGAAATCCCGGTGAACTCCGGGACGAGGCCGGCCCGGGCCCGGGCATACAGGCCCTTGGGGTCGCGTGATTCGCACACCTCGAGCGGGGTGTCTACATAGACCAGCAAGAAGATTCCCGCCTCCTCCACGATCCGGCGGGCCTGCTGCCGCACATCGTCATAGGGCGCGATCGGCGCACAGATAGCGAGTCCCCCGTGTCGCGCGATCTCGGCGGCGACGAAGGCCATGCGCCGGACGTTGAGCTCCCGGTGGGCGCGCGAGAACCCGAGCTCGGATGACAGATGCCGGCGCACGAGGTCGCCGTCGAGCAGTGAGACCTCCCGGCCTTCCTCCAGCAGCCGGATTCGCAGGGCATTGGCAATCGTGGACTTGCCCGCACCCGAGAGACCCGTGAAGAACACCGTGCCTCCGGGTCTCGACCCGGCAGCCGCCGCGCCCTCTTCGGTCGCGGCAGGCAGGCGCACGATCCCGGCCCCACCCCCCGGGACGTCGCTGACGGCCTCGCCGACGGCCGCGAGATGCGAACAGCCGTAGTTCCGGGCGACAATCGCCTGAAACGCGATCGAGCGGCGAGAGTCGCTGGCCGGGACCCACGGGAGAACGCACAACAGCCGGCGCTCCACGGGAAACGCCGCGATCCAGTCGTGAAGCCATCGAAGCCGCCGGTAGGCGGCGAGACCGGCCGGACCGGCGCTGGTGTCGGCGACGAAGAGGACGACGCCGGCGTCGAGGCTGCGGGCGGCGTCGATCAGCGCCGGGCGATCCGCTGGCGGACCGGCGCCCTCCGCGACGATTGCGAGTGCCGCGTGCCATCCCCGTCGCCGGACTTCGTGCCGGACGTCAGCCGGGGTCCGTCGCCCGTCGAGGAAGTCGTAATGCGTCGGCGCATCGAGTCCGTCCACCGGGCCGCCGACGAAGTGCTCACCGCCGGCGTCCCACCGCTCCTCGACGAGCAGAACAGCGAGCGCCCGCCCCTCGCCTTCCCGCAGGACGAGTCGTCCGGCAGTCCCCGCGGCGCTTGCGGTGGCCTCTGTCACGGCGAGCGCGATCGGCACCGGCCAGGGCGTGCCATCCGGGAGCTGTAACGATTTCGTCACGCCCGCCACTTCGTCGCGGCGCATGAAGCCCGTAAGTGGTGAGCAGGCGCCGTTCATCACGAGCTCGAGGCTGGCGGCTTGAGCGTCCGTCAGCGCCCATGACGGCCAGTCCTGGAGGGCGCGCCTGAGGGCCTCGATGCGATCCGGTGCCGCCTGTCGATTGACGAGAACGCCGCCCAGCGGCGCCGGGGGAAACGGGGGCATGTGAGAGACGGCGAGTGGCCGGCGTGGGCTGGCTGCGGCCGGGCCGAAGTGCAGCCCGGTATTATGGCATGCGTGAACTGGGAAGCCTGGGTCGTGCTCGGCACCGTCGCGGTCGTCTTCGTGGCCTTGTGGAAGAACCTCGCCGGGCCCGATGTCATCCTCCTGGGCGGGGCCGTCTTCGTCAGCCACGCTGGGTCTCGCCAGCGCTCGCTTCCCGGCGCCCCGCGAGTTCGCGCTGCAGTTCGGCAACGAGGGTGTCCTGACGGTGGCCGTCCTGTTCATCGTCGCGGCCGGGCTCACCGAGACCGGGGGGCTGCAGATCGTCACCGAGCGGTTGCTCGGACTGCCGCGGCATACGACGAGTGCGCAGGCGCGGCTGATGCTGCCAGTCCTCGGGGTGAGCGCGTTCCTGAACAACACACCCGTCGTCGCGATGTTCATTCCGGTGGTGAACACCTGGTGCAAGAAGACCGGCATCAGCCCGTCGAAGCTGTTCATTCCCCTGAGCTACGCCGCCATCCTCGGCGGGGTCTGTACGCTGATTGGCACCAGCACCAACCTCGTGGTCCAGGCGCAGCTCGTTGATGCCCGCAAGGTCGATCCCAGCGTCCCGTTGCTGGGGATGTGGACGTTGACGCCGATTGGCGTGCCGGTCGCGCTGATCGGAGTGGCGTTCATCCTGCTGGCCTCGCGCCGCCTGCTGCCGGAGCGCAAGGCCTTCCGGGCACAGGTGGCCGACCCGCGGCAATACACCGTTGAAATGATGGTGCAGCCAGGCAGCCCGATTGTCGGGCAGACCATCGAGCAGGCGGGTCTGCGCCGGCTGGCGGGCGCGTTTCTGAGCGCGATCGAGCGCGGCGGCGAGACGTTCGTCGCGGTGGGGCCGGACCAGGTGCTGCGGGCCCACGATCGGCTCGTCTTCGTCGGGGTCGTCGAGTCGATCGTCGATCTGCAGCGGCTGCGGGGACTGGTGCCGGCGACCGACGAGGTCTTCAAGCTGACCGCGTCTCGACTCGACCGCCTGCTCGTCGAAGCCGTGGTCAGCGGGACGTCACCCTTCGCCGGCAAGACGATTCGAGAAGGCCACTTCCGCACGCGTTACGACGCGGCCGTCATCGCCGTGTCGCGGAACGGTCAGCTCCTCAAGGGCAAGATCGGCGACATGCGGCTCGAGCCCGGCGATGCGCTGCTGCTCCAGGCGCATCCCGAGTTCGCCGACCGTCACCGCGACGATCGCGACTTCCTCCTCGTGTCGGCGATTCACGATGCGCGGCCGCTGCGGCACGAGCGTGGCTGGCTGTCGGTGTCGATCATGACGGCCATGGTCATCGTGGCGTCGCTCGAGTCCTGGCTCGGGATCAGCGTCTTTCATTCGGCACTGATAGCCGCCGCCGCTATGGGCCTGGCCGGCTGCCTGTCGGCGGAAGTTGCCCGGCGGAGCGTCGATCTCGCCGTCGTCGTCGGCATCGTCGGTGCCCTCGTCATCGGACAGGCCATCCAGAAGAGCGGGCTCGGTGACCACGCGGCGGCCGTGCTCATCGGAGCCGTGTCGGACTTCGGCCCCTGGGGGGTGCTCGCGGGCATCTATCTGCTGACGCTGGGGTTCACCGAGCTGGTGACGAACAACGCGGCGGTCGCGCTGGCGTTTCCGATTGCGTATGCGACGGCTGAACGGCTGGACGTCAGCCTGCTGCCGTTTGCGGTCACGGTGGCGATTGCGGCCTCGGCCGGCTTCGCGACGCCCCTGGGATACCAGACCCATCTGATGGTCTATGGTCCTGGAGGCTATCGGTTTGCCGACTTCGCGCGGATTGGCCTGCCGCTGGATCTCGTGTGCATGGCCGTCACCATCGCGCTGGTCCCTCTCGTGTATCCATTCTGAGCCACGGATAGGATCTGAGCCACGGACGAGATCTGAGCCACGGATAAGATCTGAGCCACGGATAAGATCTCGACAAGATCGGACTGAGGCGACCCAGGCCCTCCAGAGCAGACGGGCTCTGCGAGAATAGTCGAGAGTCACTTCTTCGATGAGCGAGTATTCCCTGTCCCATCTGCGGCAGCTCGAGGCCGAGAGCATCCACATCATCCGCGAGGTCGTCGCCGAGTTCGAGAACCCGGTGATGCTCTATTCGATCGGCAAGGACTCGTCGGTCATGGTGCGCCTGGCGATGAAGGCGTTTCATCCCGGCACGCTGCCGTTTCCGCTGCTGCACATCGACACCACGTGGAAGTTCCGGGAGATGGTGAGCTTCCGCGACCGGTTCTGTGCCGAGCACGGGCTGCGCCTGATCGTCCACGTCAACCGGAGCGACGAGGCGCGCGCGCTGAGCCCGATCACGCATGGCAGCAAGAAGTGGACGGACGTGATGAAGACGCAGGGCCTCCTGCAGGCGCTCGAGGCCGGACGGTTCGACGCCGCCTTCGGCGGGGCCCGTCGCGACGAGGAGAAATCGCGGGCGAAAGAGCGTGTCTACTCGTTCCGCGACCGCAACCACCAGTGGGACCCGAAGAACCAGCGGCCGGAGCTCTGGAATCTCTACAACGGGCGGATCGACAGGGGCGAGAGCATCCGCGTGTTCCCGCTGTCGAACTGGACCGAGCTCGACGTCTGGCAGTACGTCCATCTCGAGCAGATTCCGGTCGTGCCGCTCTATTTCGCCGCGGTCCGCCCGACGGTGGAGCGCGACGGCATGATCCTCATGGTGGACGACGATCGCCTGCCGTTGCAGCCGGGAGAGGTGGTGCAGCAGCGGCTGGTGCGGTTCCGCACGCTGGGCTGCTATCCGTTCACCGGCGCCGTCGCCTCGGCGGCCGCCACGGTTCCGGACATCATCGAGGAGATGCTGGTGGCGACGACGTCCGAGCGGCAGGGGCGGGCGATCGACCACGACGAGTCGGGCTCCATGGAGCAGAAGAAGAAGGAAGGGTACTTCTGATGGCCGTGGAGGCCACCGAGGACATCGGCGCCTACCTGGCCGCGCAGGAACGGAAGGAGCTGCTGCGCTTCCTCACGGCGGGGAGCGTGGACGATGGCAAGAGCACGCTCATCGGCCGGCTGCTGTACGACACGCAGCTGATTTACGAGGATCAGCTCGCGGCGGTGAAGCGCGACAGCGAGCGGAAGGGGACGACGGGCGGCGCGATCGATCTGTCGCTGCTCATGGACGGACTCAAAGCGGAGCGCGAGCAGGGCATCACGATCGACGTCGCCTACCGCTACTTCTCGACCAGCCGGCGCAAGTTCATCATCGCCGACTGTCCGGGCCACGAGCAGTACACCCGCAACATGGCGACGGGCGCGTCGAACTGCGACCTGGCGATCATCCTGATCGACGCGCGGCACGGCGTGCAGCGGCAGACGCGCCGCCATAGCTTCATCGTCTCGCTGCTCGGGATCCGCCACGTCGTCGTCGCGATCAACAAGATGGACCTCGTCGGGTGGTCGGAGTCGCGCTTCGACGAGATCCGGCACGAGTATGCGGATTTCGCCACCCGGCTGGACATGCGCGACCTGCGCTTCATCCCGCTGTCGGCGCTGCTCGGCGACAACCTCGTCGAGCCCAGCGCCCACATGCCGTGGTACCAGGGCGAGACGCTGCTGCGGCTGCTGGAGACCGTGCACATCGCCTCGGACCGCAACCTGATCGACTTCCGCCTGCCTGTTCAGTACGTGAATCGACCGAACCTCGACTTCCGTGGGTTCTGCGGCACGGTGGCGTCGGGCGTGGTCCGGCAGGGCGACGAGGTCATGGTGCTGCCGTCCGGACAGCGCAGCCGCGTCAAGGCCCTCGTCACCTATGAGGGCGACGTGCCGCAGGCGTTCCCGCCGATGGCCGTCACGGTCGTGCTCGAGGACGAGATCGACGTGAGCCGGGGCAGCATGCTCGTGCATCCCGGCGAACCTGCCGCGACTCGAACAGACCTTCGAGGCGATGGTCGTGTGGATGGCCGAGGAACCGCTGGTGCCGGGCAAGGCGTATCTCGTCAAGCACACGGCGAACATCGTCAACGGGAGCGTGACGACCCTGCACTACCGCGTGGACGTCAACACGCTGCGCCGCGAGCCGGCGACGCGGCTGTCGATGAACGACGTCGCGCGCTGCACGATCGCGGTGAGCCGGCCGCTGCCGGTGGACCCGTACCGGCACAATCGCGCCCTGGGCGCGTTCATCCTCATCGACCGGATGACCAACCGGACGGTCGGTGCCGGCATGGTCGTGGACCGCCGCACCGCGCTCGAGCAGACGGGCGATCACTGGTCCGGCGATACGCGTGAGGCGGCGGCCTCCGCGGCGGCGACGACAGTGACCGCTGAAGAGCGGGCGGCGCGCTACGGCCAGCGGCCCGTCACCGTGCTGCTCACCGGCCTTGCCGGGTCCGGGAAGTCGACGCTGGCCGCACGGCTGGAGCGGCGGCTGTTCGACGAAGGGCGCGCGGTCTGCGGTGCTCGACGGCCGCCAGATGCGGCAGACGATCAGCCGGGATCTGGGATTCACGCCGGGCGATCGGTCCGAGAACCTGCGCCGCGCGGCGGATGTTGCGCGCCTGATGAACGACACCGGACTGCTGTGCATCTGCGCCTTCCTCGCGCCGGACGCGGCTGTTCGCGCAAAGGCGCGTCACGCGATCGGCGCCGACCGTTTCCTCCTCGTGCACGTGTCGGCGCCGGTCGAGGTCTGCCGCGCCCGCGACCAGCACGGCGTCTACGCCCGGGCGGACTCGGGAGAGGTGCCGGACTATCCCGGCGTCACGGGCGCCTACGAGGCCCCGACCGACGCCGACCTCGTGCTGGACACAGCGACGCAGTCAGTGGACGCCTGCGTCGATGCGCTGATGGAACTGTTGCGCGCCCGAGGCGCGGTGGCGTAGGGATCCTCGCGCCATCACGATCGCCGACACCCGTCCGGCTGAAGCCGGACACTACGCCGAAAACCCCAACTCCAGAACGGCGCAGTCTCAGGCCGAACAGCCGTAGTGTCCGGCTTCAGCCGGACCGGCGTACGGCCTCCGCAGGAGGGCGGGGCTTCAGCCCCGCCGCAAATCTCGCAAACGCTGATGCGCCCGGTCTCGTGCCGAGAGGATCGGCGTTCCGGTCGGCCACTCGATGCCGACATCCGGATCGTCCCAGGCGAGCCCGCGCTCGGCGGGCGGATCGTAGGGCGCCGAGCACTTGTACTCCACGTCCGCGACGTCGCTGAGGACGCAGAAGCCGTGCGCGAACCCGATCGGGACGTAGAGCTGTCGAAAGCTCTCGGCCGACAAGCGCGCGCCGACCCAGCGGCCGAACGTCGGCGACCCGGTGCGGATGTCCACGGCGACGTCGAAGATCTCGCCCGCGAGGACCCGGATCAGCTTGGCCTGCGCGATTGGGGCCGACCTGCCAGTGCAGCCCGCGCAGGGTGTGGCGCACCGAGCGCGAATGGTTGTCCTGCACGAAGGTGACGCCGACTCCGCCGGCCGCGTACCGCGCGGCATTGTAGGTTTCGACGAAGAACCCTCGATCGTCGCGATGGACCGCCGGTTCGATGAGGAGGACCTCTGCGATCGCCGTCGGGGTGACCGTCACCGCGCGTCTCCCTGCTGATCGTGGTCGAGCATGCGCAGCAGGTACTCGCCGTACGAGTTCTTGCGCATCGGCTCCGCGATGCGCCGCACGTCCTCGCCGGTGATGTACCCCATACGAAAGGCGATCTCCTCGACGCAGCAGATCATCAGGCCCTGCCGCTCCTCGATCGTCTGCACGAAGTGCGACGCTTGCAGCAGCGATTCGTGCGTGCCGGTGTCGAGCCAGGCGATGCCGCGGCCGAGCCGCTCGACGACCAGCTCGCCGGCCTCGAGGTAGCGACGGTTGACGTCCGTGATCTCGAGCTCCCCGCGGGGCGACGGCGCCAGCGACGCGGCGATGTCGAGCACGCGGTTGTCGTAGAAGTACAGGCCCGTGACCGCGTGCGACGACCGCGGCTGGGCCGGCTTCTCCTCGATGCTCATCGCCCGGCCGGCGGCGTCGAACTCGACGACGCCGTAGCGCTCGGGGTCGCGAACGGCGTAGCCGAAGACCGTCGCGCCGTGCTCGCGGGCGCGCGCCGCCCGCAGCACGTCGGGGAAGCCGTGGCCGAAGAAGATGTTGTCGCCGAGCGCCAGCGCCACGCGGTCGGCGCCGACGAACTCGCGGCCGAGGATGAACGCCTGGGCCAGCCCCTCGGGCCGGGGCTGCGCGGCATACGCGAGCCGCAACCCCAGATCCTCGCCCGATCCCAGCAGGCGCTTGAAGCTGTCCTGGTCCTCGGGGGTCGTGATGAGGAGGATGTCCCGGATGCCCGCCAGCATCAGCGTGGCCAGCGGGTAATAGACCATCGGCTTGTTGTAGACGGGAACGAGCTGCTTGCAGATCCCCCGCGTGATGGGGTAGAGGCGGGTTCCGCTGCCGCCCGCCAGAATTATTCCTTTCAGCACACGTTCATTCCTCCACCGGTCCGGACGTTACTTCAGAACAGCGCACCACGATCTGCCGGCAACCCCGGCGGCGTCAAGCGCGGGTCGCGTCTGGAGGTCCGAGCATGTAGTTTTGGTTGTCGCCGTGCAAATACTTCCAAGTCGTTGGATCGCAGCGTGACGATTTTATGCTGTCGTGGAGCGCCGGAACGCGGGTACGAATCGCCCATCGCGTCGCGAGCCACGACAAAGTTCACAGGATTGCGCAGTCGGTCTGACTTTTGCTCACCCGGAGCCCCCGGCAGCTACCCGGCTCGGAAGGGCCAGCGCCAGCGGCCACAATCTTCGACGACGATGTTCTTGACGGAGGGCAGCAGGGGATGAGCTGCGGGAAGCGAAGCCCTGAGAGGGCAGTCCGCGCACGGCGCTGGCTCAGGCTCGCCTGCATCGCAGGGGTCGGGCTGATGGCGCCGGGCCTCGCGCACGCAGCAGGGCTGACGGTGGCCTGGGACGCGAGCTCGGGTGTCACCGGCTATCGGCTGCACTATCGCCCTGAGAGCGGTGGGGACGCCCAAATCCGAACCTTGCCCGGTTCCGTCACGTGGGGACGCATCGAGGGGCTGGATGCCGGCCGCCGCTACACGGTCTGGGTCGTGGCCTTCAACTTCGCCGGTGACAGTCCCGCCTCGGCCAGCGCCTCGGGCGTCGCGACGGACAACGTCGCCGTGCCGCCGGGCGCCGCGCAGACCTTCTTCGCCGAAGGGGCCGCAGGGTTTTTCTCCTATCGCCTCGCCTTCCTCAATACGGCCAGCACCGAGAGCGTCGCCAGCGTCGCGTTCCTGCGCGAAGGGGCGGCTCCGGTGTATCGCGATTACGTGCTTCCCGCCAGCGGGCGCGCGACGATTGCGGCCTCCGACGTCCCCGAACTGATCGGAACCTCGTTTGCCGCGTCCGTGCTCACTTCGCCGGCGGTGGTGGCGGAGCGGACGATGCGCTGGCGGGTCAACGGCTCCGACGGCGCACATTCGGCGAAAGCGCTGCCCACCCGGGCCACGCAATGGTTTCTGGCCGAGGGGGACGCCGGCTTCTTCGACACCTTCGTGCTCATCGCCAACCCGGGCGCCGCGGCGGCCACGGCCACGGTGGACTTCCTGCTCGATGGCGGCGGGGTGGTGCAGCGCACCTACGCCCTGGCACCGACCCAGCGGCTGACCATCTGGACCAACCAGATCCCCGAGCTCGTCGGCCATTCGTTCGCGACGACGATCCGCACGACACAGCCGGCGCTGGTCGAGCGGGCCATGTACTTCCGCGGACCGAACGGCGCGTGGGAGGGCGGCCACTCGTCCGCTGCAGTGGTCTCTGGCGCTCGCAGCTGGTTCCTGGCCGAGGGCAGCACCGGGGACTGGTTCGAGACCTTCGTGCTGATCAGCAATCCGAACAGCTCACCGGTCACGGCCACGATTCAGTACTTGACCCCGTCGGGAGTCGCCCGGACAGAAACCCGCACGCTGCCCGCATCGAGCCGCACGACGATTCCCGTGGACACGCTGCCCGGCCTCGAGAACACCGACGTCTCCTGTTCCATCTCCGCCAGCGCCAACATCATCGTCGAGCGGTCGATGTATTGGCCCGGGTTCGGGCCTTGGTACGGCGGCCATAACAGCGTGGGCATTCCGGCCCTCGGCACCCGGTGGGCGCTCGCCGAAGGCGAGGTGGGCGGTGAGGACGGCGCCGATACGTTCGTGCTGCTCGCGAATCCCGGGGGCACGACGGCGGAGGTCACGCTCACGTTCCTGCCGACCTCGGGCGCCCCGGTCGCCATCACGCGCAGCGTTCCGCCGCGATCGCGCGTCACCGTGGCGGCTTCGTCGCTCGGCCTGGCGTCGGGCGAACGGTTCGGCGTGGTGATCGACTCGGATGAGCCCATCGCCGTCGAGCGATCGATCTACTGGAACTACCTCGGCGCGCTCTGGACGAGCGGGACGAACGAAACCGCCACTGCTCGACCCTAGCACAGGGCTCAGGGCTCGAGACTGAGGGCGGGGCTCAGGCTAGCTGGCCTAGACCTTGGGCTCCGAGCCCTGAGGCTCCTGAGCCTTGAGCCCTGGACCCTGAGCCATCCGGAATCCATGAAAGGGGACCAGACACTGGTGCTTCCTGAGCACGTTCAGGAAGCGCTTGTAGTCGGTCTTCTTCATGTTGAACAGCTCCACGAGCACGCTGTAGCGGCCCTGGACCTGCTCGAGCCCGTGACCCACCACGAGCCGCAGATGCTCGCGCGTCAGGTCGTGGCTGGCGAACGGTTCGTAGACCACGGTCCAGAACGATTCGCCGTCCTGCAGCATCCGCGACAGCAGCCGTCGTGCCACGGCGTGGGGTCCCTCGTCGGGCAGGTCGGGCCGATCCTGGGCCCTGGGCGCGACGACCGGCAGCCGCATCTCCATCGGAAGATCGCCGAGCCCGACCATCTCGCGGCGCTTGACGACCAGGCGCTCCGCGACGTTCTTCAACTCGCGCACGTTGCCGGGCCAGTCGTGCTCGAGCAGGCACTCCATCGCGTCGGCGTCGAAGGGCGGAACGGCGACCGCGTGGCGTTCCGCGTAGGCGTCCAGGAAGTGATCGAGGAGCGGCCGGATGTCTTCGCGACGCTCCCGCAGCGGCGGGATGTGGACGTGAATCACGTTCAGCCGGTAGAAGAGGTCTTCACGAAACAGACCCTCGGCGATGCGTGTCCGGAGCTCCCGGTGGGTCGCGCAGATCACGCGCACGTTCACCGGCGCGGCGAGGTGGGTCGCCCCGACCTGCTGCACCTCGCCAGTCTCGAGGAACCGGAGCAGCAGGGCCTGCATCCGGAGCGACATCTCCCCGACTTCGTCGAGCAACACCGTTCCCTGGTGGGCCATCTGCAGCAGGCCCGGCTTGTCACGATAGGCGCCGGTGAAACTGCCCCTGACGTGTCCGAAGAGCTCGGATTCGAGCAGTGAGTCCGGGAGTCCGCCGCAATTGACCGTGACGAACGGCCTGTGTGCGCGGAGGCTGCGGCCCTGGATCAGCCGCGCAGCCACCTCCTTGCCGACGCCGCTCTCTCCCGTGATGAGCACCTTGGCGTCACAGCGCGCGGCTTCGGCCAGATCGCCGTCGAGCGCACGGGTGGCGGCACTGTGGCCAACGAGAGCGGGCAGGTCAGTCACGATGGAGTCGGAAATCGGCATGAGTCCGGCCGTCCTGAATCGCGGCGCAGGTGGGGCGACGGGCCGCATGGAGTCAGGGTCGCAAGAACGTCGGTCAAAAGACTCATGCAGCGGCGACTTTCCCGCAGTCGCTCTCGGAAATCGGCCCGAAGGACGTTGATCTTGAGCGGGATACGAGTCGGGAACGACCCTTGCTTTCTAAACACCAGCAACCATGGATATCCACTTCGTTTCGACGTTGACCCCAGAAGACGAGGCCCGCTACGCGCCGCTGGTCCTCGCCGCCGTGAAAGCGCTCCTCGATTCGATGCCGATATCCTACGCCGTTCGCATCGCGACGACGAACGGCCAGGTGTTTCAGCACACGAAAACCGAGGAAGCTGACACTCTGGAGGAACCGTCCGGTCCCCCTCGACTGGTGACGGGACTGCACCGGGCGTCGGCCTGATTCAGCGTCTGCGGGCGCAACTCGAACCGCATTCCTGCGCCCTGTCGGTCTTCGTTCCCCAGCCTGCCTGCCCGTGGCGTACGCCACGGGCACATTGACCTGCGAGTCCCGCGCCAGCTAGCGTGGTCGCACGGTCCCGACGCTACGCTCAGGCGGCGGGGCCTGGCTCAGCGGGGGTATGCGTCATCCGCCAGTGGCAGAAACGGTGATCCTCTCGGATGAGTCGGGGACGGCCAGCGAGACGACCCGCGACGATCCTGCTCGATCGATGGTGGCCGCCGCCAAATTGGTGCGATAGCGCTCGCTTGCGAAGGCTGCCGCAAGATCGATCGACGATCCGAGCGCGAGGCGCTGCGCGAGCTTGAGGGGACCGTTCAGAAGACGGAGCAGCCAGCCAGGGAACCAGAACACGCGCAGGTCGGGCCGCCGCTCGCCGCAGTCGGGCGACGAGTTCGCGCGCGCGTGGGCGCCGGCGCCTCGACCAGATTCAACAGCGGCGGCGCCGCGTCCGGATCCTGCGGCATAGCTGCGGAACACGCGAGCCGGCCGTGCGGACGTCGCAGACGCTCAGCGGCGTGCGCTTGCCGCCGATGGCGACGAAGACACGGGCCGAGCTCGCGGCCGAGCCGTCCGGGCGGCTGGAAGTCGTCGAAGTCGACGAGCGGACCGGGCCGGACCACCTTGACGCCGCAGCTCCGCGCTCCGCGCCGACGCTGGCGCGAGCACTTCGGATTCGGCCTTGCCCCAGACGTAGGGCCCGCGGCCGAGGTTGCCGGCGTCGACCGGCGTCGTCTCGTCGACGATGCGGCCGACTCGCCCGGCTTGATCACCGCGAGGCTGCTGATGTGGACGACCGTCTTCACGCCGGCCGCGCGCCGCGCTTCGATCGACGTGCCGCGTCGCGGCGATCGAGTTGCGCTCGTGTTCGTCCTTGCCGCCGGCGGTCTCGGCGGCGCAATGGACGACGATCGTCGACGCCCTCATGAGCGTCGGCGTCGAGCGGCGCGCGCGAGATCGGCCGCCACGTACTCGACGCCCGGCACGCGCGCCGACCACGGCGGCAGGCGACGCGCCAGCGACGCGGACCGCGAACCCGGCGTGGCGCAGTTCCTCGACGACCCGCCGGCCCAAGCAGCCCGGTGCCGCCGGTGACGAGCACGGTCCCGGCGTGCGGTGGACGCGGCGGCAGCGTCGCCGACTGCGCTGGCGAGCAGCGCCTGCGCGCCGCGCCTCGCGTGCGCGCTCCGCCTCGGCGAGCGCGCGCGCCGATGCGCTCGCAGACGTCGACGGTGTCGAGGATCGACTGCGGCGACAGCGGCGACGGACCGCCGTCGGCGATGCTGTCGTAGAAGCGCCCGACGAGCGTCGGCAGGCCGGGATACGAGCCGTGCTCGCCGAAGATGAGCGACGCGAATCCGCTCGTCGCGCCCGTGATGCGTCTGGAAGGCGCGCCGGTACGGCGTGAGCAGCACGCCCGGGCCCGGTCCCGGGACCCGTCGAGCCGCGTGACCGATCCGGTGACGTAGTCGGCGCGCAGCGATCCGTTGGTGCCGACGATGTGCTGGTACTGCTCGATCGGCCGCCCGCTCAGCGTCACGATGAGCATGCCGGTGCAGTCGCCGAGCCGGAGCAGCGCGTAGACGTCGCCGCTCGGCCGCACGTCCAGCCCGATGAGCTCGACCGGCGCGTCGGTGCAGGCCGGCTCCCGGCGCGCAGCTGCTCGACCAGCGGATACACCGCGTGCGGCAGGATGTCGTTCGCCTGATCGACCGGGCGTGATCGTCCGCCGCACCTTCCGGAACGAGAAGAAGCTCTCGACGTGGACGACGCGGCCGATCGAGCGAGCATCTCGAGCGCGAGCAGCGCCGGCCGCTCGAACAGGCACTGGTGGCCGGCGCAGACCTTGAGCGCCGCGTTCGGCGGCGAGCGCGAGGAGCACTTCGGCCTCGACTCGCGTCGGCGTGAACGGCTTCTCGACGTAGACGTGGCAGCCGGCCTCGAGCGCGAGCGCGCCGAGCGCCGCGTGCGTGTGCCGGCGGCGTGACGATGTGAACGACGTCGGGCTTGGCGCGTCTCGAGCATCTCGCCGGCGTCTTCGAAGAGGCGCGCGCCGGCGGGGAGCACATCGCGCCAGCGCCTCGGCCGACGCGGCGGGATCGGCGACGCCCGACCACGCGAGCGCCCGGGACGTGCGGCAATCGCCTTGAGATGGTGCAGGCCCATCTTGCCGGTGCCGATCAGGCCGACCGTCACTGGCCTCGACAACGCCGCCGCGTCTTCTCTATTTGCCATCGCTCTCGGTGTCGACCATGCGCCGCCGGGGACCGCCGATCTGGCTGGGTCCTCAGACCGCCAGCCCGTGACTTCCCGACTGCCATGCCCAAACACCACATTATGCCGCAGCCAGCACTTCTGACGCCACGGCGGCGCTCCTACGTGATTCCACGAGCAGCCGAATCGCGCCTGATAGGAAAGGGGAGCAGAAGCGCCTGCATCCGCAGGGAGATCTCCGCCCACTTCGTCCAAAAAATCGTGCCCCGGGGCGCGAGCTCGCAGCAGGGTGGCCTCGTCACGGTGGGCGCCGGTGAAGCTCCGCGGGCACTGCGAAGAGCTCTGTCTCCAGCAGCGTCTCAGGCCGGCCCGTACAGTCGATGGTGACGAGCGTCTGGCGCGCGCGGGCGCGGCGCGTGTGAATGAGCCGCGCGGCCACCTCCTTTTTCGGGAACCTGGATTGGTTACGGCAGCCTGGGTGCGGACGACACGCGGCAGGCGCTTCAGGGCGCCGGCTCGACGCTCGGGGCTGTCGCTGGCTGGAGCCGAAGTTCCCTGAACGCCGCGCCGCTACCGGGCCTAGGCCACTTTTTCGCCGGACGTACCCGCGATGCGATTCGATGCCATCCAGGTTGTCGGGGAGCATCTCGGCGTCTTCGACGCTGATGCCGAACGTGCTCTCGAGAAAGCCGATCACCTCGAGCACGCCGGTCGAGTCGATGATGCCCTGGTCGAGCAGCGACGCCTCGTCGGTCAGCGAAGCCGGGTTGGCCACGTAGAAGTTCTTGGTGATGAACTCGCGCACCTGGGTCCCTGATCTCGGCGTGTGTCCATGGCTACCGTTCCCTCATACGGCCAACCGCCACGCGCGCGTTGCCGGCTTCGTCATTGAGCAGGTCGGGGCCCTCGTAGACCTCGGCCCGCGTGAACAGCCGCGAGATCTGCCGGTCCTGCCCCAGGCCGATTTCAAACATCAGGAACCCGCCCGGCTTGAGGAAGGGCACGGCCTCGCGCAGCACGCGCTGGTGGATGGTCAGGCCGAAGGGCCCGCCATCGAACGCTTCGCGCGGCTCGTGCTCGAGCAGCGTCGCGCGCTCGCCGGCCAGCCGCCCGGTCGAAATGTACGGCGGATTGCAGACGATCGATCGATCGTGCCCTCGAGCCCGAGCCCGGCCAGCCGCCGAACAGATCGCCCTGCGCGACCGTCGACGCGATCGGCGAGGCCGAGATGCTCGACGTTGCGGCGCGTCCAGCCGACGCAGCCGTCGGTCAGATCGGTCGCCCATACGCGCGACGTCCGGGGACGTGGCATGGCGATCGCGCACGCCAGGTTGCCGGCGCCGCAGCACATGTCGATCGACGCGCGACCCGTCCGGCAGCCGGCCCGCGCCCGCTCGATCGCGGCGCGGCCGAGCAGCTCGGTCTCGGGTCGTGGCACCAGCGCGCCAGGACCGCACGAGAGCTCGAGCGCCCAGAAAGGTCGTGCGCCCGTCGAGCCATGGCCACGCTCGACGCGCGGCGTCAGAGTCGCCCGGACATGCCGCGTCCTCGTCCGCTCACTTCAGGTCCGTCTTCTTGATCTTGCCGGTGGTGGTCTTCGGCAGCTCCGCCACGATCTCGACGAACTTCGGCACCATGAAGTTCTCGAGACGCTCCTGACACTCGCGCGAGATGTCCTTGCTCGGTGATCGTCGACGCCCTCTTCGAGCACGACGAACGCCTTGACCGCCTGGCCGAGGATCTCGTCGGGCACGCCGATGACCGCCACTTCCGTGCACGCCCGGGATGTTGACGATGACGCTCTCGACTTCCTTCGGCGCGACCTTCTCGCCGCGCGACTTGATGATGTCGTCCATGCGGCCGACGAAGTACAGGTAGCCCTCTTCGTCGAGCTTGCAGTAGTCGCCGGTGTAGAGGACCAGCTCGCCCGGCAGCGGGCCCGGGCTGCAGTTTCTTCGCGGTCTCCTCCGGCTTCTCCCAGTAGCCGCGCATCACCGTGGCGCCGCGGATGACGAGCTGCCCGACTTCGCCTGGGCCGAGCGCGTTCGTCGCTTCTCGTTGACGATCCACAGCTCGGTGTTGGGAATGGCGATGCCGACGCTGGTCGGCTTGCGGTCGATGTCCTCGGGCGGCAGGTACGTGCAGCGCTTGCACTCGGTGAGCCCGTACATCGAGAAGACCTTCGCCGCGGGAACAGCTCGCGCAGCATCGTCGATGTGCTTGATCGACAGCGCCGCCGCAGTGTTCGTGACGTAGCGGATCTTCGAGAAATCGTACTCGCTCGAGTGTCTTCGAGTCCGCCGAGGATCGCGAAGATCGTCGGCACGCCGGGGAAACCGGTGACGCCCTCGTCGACCACGCGTTCAGCACCTGCGCGGATACGTGAACGAGCGCTCGAGCACCAGCCGCGCGCCCATCCGGAACGCCATGATCATCTGATACAGGCCGTAGTCGAACGACAGCGGCAGCACGCCGAGGATGACGTCGTCCTCGACGTTCTCGAGGTAGGTCGTGATCGACGTCGCGGCCGTCAGCATGTTGCGGTGCGTCAGCATCACGCCCTTGGGATCGCCGGTGCTGCCCGACGTGTAGATGATCGACGCCAGATCGATGTCGATGTTCGCGGCGCGGCGGCGGCGTCGTCGGCGTCGGCGCTGTTGCAGGACGCGGCTCGCGCCGGCGCCGACGATGCGTCGCCTTCGAGCCACGTGCGATCGCGGCCGGCGCGGCTGCCTGCCAGACGCCGCGTCGAGGTGCGCGTCGCTGATGAGCGCCACGCGCGCGGCAGTCGTTGAGCAGGTACGTCGAGCTTGTCTTCTTTGGTCTGCGGATTGACCATCGAGACGACGGCGTTCGCCTTCAGCACGCCCCAGAACGACGACGACGGCCTCGACGGTGTTGTCGGCGAACACGACGACGCGATCGCCGCGCGCGACGCCGCGCTCGATGAGGGCGTGCGCCAGCGCGTTGGCCCGCCGATCGAGTCTCGCGGTAGGTCAGGCGCTGCCGCTGGCAGACCAGCGCCACCTTGTCGCCGGCGCGTCGCGCGGCGTGCTCGAGATAGTCGTGAAGGAGCGGAACGGGCCGTGCATGTCGGACATGGCAGTGGGTGAGCGCTGCGCGGTTCTGCGGACTGGCGCGCCGGCGGGCGGGATCAGCGTTCCAGCACTGGTTCGACGAGCAGCGGCGCGAGATGGAGATAGCGCGTGGTCCGCCGCTTGGCCTCGATGTCCTTGAAGACGCGCTCGACCTGCGCCGGCGTGAGCCCGACGACGGGCGCGACGTCGGCGGCGGCGACGCCGTGGTTGTGCGCGTAGAGGCACAGGTCCATCCGGTCGTAGGGCAGCGCGAAGTAGAACTCTTCCTGCGTCTGCGGCAGCGAGTACGTGTCGGTCGTCGGCGGCCGGCGCCGGATCTCCTCGGGCACGCCGAGGTGCTCGGCCAGCGCGTAGACCTGGGTCTTGTAGAGGTGCGCGATCGGCTTGAAGTCGGCGGCGCCGTCGCCGTTCTTCACGAAGAACCCCTGGTCGTACTCGAGCCGGTTGGGCGTGCCGGCCACGGCGTAGTTCAGCCGATCGGCGTGGTAGTACTCGGTCATCTTGCGCGACGCGCTGCTTGTAGTTGGTGGCGGCGACGAGCTGCAGATACGGCGCCGAGCGGCATGCGCGCGCGTCCGCTGCTCGCCGGCCGGCGACTCTGCACCGTCAGCTGGAACACGTTGCAGCGGTCGCTGTCGAGGATCGACGGCAGCGCGATCTTGCACTTCCAGCCGTCGCCGTACTCGGGGAAGACCTGCGCGGATGGCGTCGTCCTGGCGCGCGTAGCAGCCAGCGCCCTCGAGCGCCGGCGCGATGTCCTCGACGACGGCCTGCGATGCCGAGATGCGACGGCGAGCAGGCGGCCGAGCGCGAGCGAGTCGCCGGACGGAGTCGCGCTCGGGCATGAACAGGCCGAGCACGCGATCCGGCGCCGAGCGCGCGCGCGCAGAGCGCGGCGACGACCGAGCTGTCGATGCCGCCCGAAAGGCCGAGCACGACGCCCTTGCGGCGCAGCGTGCCGAGCACCTGCTCCTTGATTGCTGCCTGAACGCGCTCGGCGACCACCGGCGCATCGATGCTGAGGACATCGGCCGAAAACACGGGAAGTGATGCTAGCACGACTGAACGGCTGACCAGCTTTACGTCGAAGCGCCCCAGGCAGGGCGTCGCCCGCCCCGGCGCGTCGCCATGCAGACCCCAGGGGTCCGAGACATGAACGGTTGCTTGCGGAATCCGCGTCGGAACCGGCGCCGGGCTGGCTTACTCGAATCAGGGGCGGACGGGCACCGAGAAGCGCTTCGTCACGCGCCCGGTCATCTCGGCGACTCGGGCTCCGTAGTCGATGAGTGGCTGCTCGACGAAATGGAATGACAGACGGGCAGGCAACAAGCGCGATCAGGCATACCACGGTGCCGCCGAAGGGGCCGAGCGGCCACGGGCTGGTCGGCCCGAACCCCACCCACAGCGCGATCATGTGAAACAAATACACGCCATACGAGTATTTCGCCACGCAATGGGATGCGCGCTGAATCAGTCCCGGACCGAAATGACGGAATCGCGGAATCGCCCAGCCGATGACGAGGCAGTACCAGCCAGCCGAGCCACGCCGGATGCACGACGGACGATGCCGACGCGACCGCCAGGTAGGCCGCGGTCACCCCCAGGAGTAGAACAATCCAGCCGGCGGGACGCCAGCGCGGCTCGACGCGCCGCAGGTGCACGTAGGCGAGGACGCCGGCGAGAAAGCACGGCGCGAACCGCGCCACCCCCAGCGTCCCAGGCCCGGCACGAGGGGCTGCACGATAGCGGCGACGACGGCCAGCCCGAAAGAGGCCCCAGGCCGTACGCGCACCGCGCGACCCCTGGAGGAGCAGAAAGAGGAACGGGAGCAGGGCGTACATCTGCACTTCGAGAGGCAGGCTCCACAGCGGGGTGGGACCAGCTCGGCATTCACGAGGTTCTGGACGATGAGCACATTCGCGATGATGTCGCGAGTCGAGAAGTCGGGCGTGCTCGTGCCCCACGCCAATGGAGGAATACCGGCCGCAAGGACCAGGGCGACGCATACGATGCTCAACGGGAAAATGCGGAAGAGACGCCGGATATAGAACGTGATGAAAAAGGCCGACCCCGATGCCGGCTCCGGTCCATCGAGAGCATCAGCACCAAGCTCGTGTGCACGAAGAACATGAGCACACCCATCCGGCCCAGTTGCCACGCGAGGGGATTGACATCCGCTCCGAGGCGTGCCCCGCCGTTTCGAGCACATGGTCCGCGACCACCAGGAGGACTGCGACCGCCCGCATGAAGTCGAGATTGGTCAGCTCCGCATCGCCGCCGCCGGTGCGGGGTTCGCCGCCGACACGACGTTGTCACCGCCGCCGCTCCCTGGCTCGGTGCGGGTCAGCGCGGGCTCACCACCCCTGGCGCGACCGCGACGGATCTGGCTCGTCAACCTTCCGGTTGGGAATCCCGAAATGGCGTTCGACGACTGTGTCATATCCTTGTTCGGCGCCCGAGACGGCGCGCATGCCTGGACTAACGTGCCGGGAGTGCCCAGAAGAACATCGACACGCGATCAGCCCGAATCGACGCGTGCGCGGGCCGTGGCCTCGGCCAGTGCGACGGCCAGCCCGCTCAGCGCGGCATCGATTCTGCGGTAGCAGCGCATGAACGTCTCGCGCTCATGTCCGAAAGGGTCGAGGAGGTTCACCCGTTCGCGGGCGCCATAGCGGCCGTTGTCTGGCTCGTAGAGGGACAGCAGATGGACCCGCTCCGTCAGATGGGGTGCCATGCGCCGTACGACCTCTCGCTGGCTCGGCTCCATCACGACAACGATGAGATCGGAACCGGAAAATTGGCCCGATGTGACGTCGGCGGCGCGATGGTGCTCGAGTGCGATGCCGAAGGTCGCCGCCGCATCGACGGCGAAGGGGGGCGGCGCGGGAGCCTGCGAGGCGCGGAGCCCCGCCGAGAGGCAGATGATATCGGTGAGGCCCGCCTCGTCGAATCGCGTCCTGGCTCGCAGCGCTGCGAAGGGGCTGCGGCAGATGTTGCCCTTGCATACGAAGAGCACGCGCCGAGGAGGAACATCCGGCATGGGTGGGTTCCGAATGCTCCGAGCCTGACGAGCCCACGCCAAATCCTTGGCAAACCCCTTGACCCTTTGCGCTCGCGGATGCCGCAGAACTGCCCCCACGAGTCTGGCCAGCCACCCGGACTCCGAGGCGACACCGCGTTGTCTCATGGAAATCAGCGCGCGGCGAGATGGCCCTCGAGCAGGGGCACCGCATAGTGGTCCAGCACGGCATAGCCGGCGGGCGAGATGTGACTGCCGTCCGCATCCGCGAAGTCCCTGAGCCGCCGGCCATCCGCGGAGGACAGGACAGGCTGCAGGTCGAGCAGGAAAAGGCCCTCCTGCGCGGCGAACGCGCGCATCCAGCGGTTCACGTCGAGCACGTGACCGTTGATGTAGTCCTGGTAGCTGGTCTTGCCGCGCAGCCATCCGACGAAATCCGCGAGCGTGTTCGTCACGCCGGCGGGGCCGCGCACGGTGACTTCCGTAGTCAGGATGGGTTCGATGCCGAGACGCCGCGCTCGTTCGACCATCGTGGCCATCTCCTGCCGGACCCGCGCGCGGGCGCTCTCTGTCCGATCGCGCGGGCTGCGGAAGACATCGTTGATGAAGCCCCAGATCACGACGGCCCTCGGCCGATGGGCGGCGACGTCGGCATCGAATCGGGCCGAGAGCTCGAACGATTGTTGGCCCGCGACGCCCTTGTTCAGGACGTCCCTGCCCTGGATGACGGGTTTCCAGCCCGCGGCGTAGGAAGCTCCCAGGATGATGATGGGACCGTTGGGAAATGCGGGCGGACGCGTGACCGGCACATCAGAGTCCCGAGCCAGCGCGGGGGGCGACCCCACGACCGACCGATGCGGCTTGAAACCGAACTTGACCCAATAGTAGCCCCACGCCACCGTTTCATGGACGGCGAGGTAGAGCATCGACATGTGGTCGGGATGCGAGTCCGGCGTCTGGACCGACGCCCGCTCGACATCGTAGCCGAAGGCCCGGAAGCACGCTTCCGCGCGCGGCATGTGGAGGCGGTCGGTCACGAGCACGATCCGGCGCGCACCCATCGATTGCAGGATCGGATGCGAGAACGCCGCGTTCTGCCACGTGTTGCGCGCGGCAGCCTCCAGCCTGATCTGGTCAGAAGGGATGCCCAGTCGGGTGGCCATCGCCGCCATCGCGCCGGCCACGCTGCAGGGTGTCCCCCGCGGCCGTCCGCCGGTGATGAGCACGTGAGGCGCCCGTCCTTCCGCGTACAAGCGGCTGGCCAGCAGGACGCGCTGAATCGCGAAGCTGTTGGGTGCGCAACGTTGGTTGATCCCCGCGCCGAGCACGACGAGGACATCGCCGCGGCCGTCAGTGTCGCTCTTGATGAGGGGAGTGACGAGGTAGTTGGCCGCAGTGGTGTGATTGATCAGGGTACTGACCGGCCGTCACGCCCACCAGGCCGCACAGAACGCCCAGCCAGAATCGGGAGCGTCTCGGGCGGACCGTCTCACCCGTTTCCGTCCCCCGCCACCGCGCAGGGTTCAGCGAGCGCCACATGACCGGCGCCCAGCGACTGAATTCGCCACCGCGGAGGCTTTAGGTATCCGAGAAGCTGATTCCTCGGACTGCAGGGAGCGCCGTTCGGCGACTTCCGAGCCTGGCTTGACAAACCCGACCGAAGGGAATGCGCCTTGCATTCGCCCCGATCTTTCAGGGCTCTCACGAACGCGTCGCCGGTAGACCATGGAGATCCATCTCGTTTCTACACTAACACCGGACGACGAAGACCCGCGGCGGACGTGCCGAGGAAGCCGCCCGTCCGGGTGATGATCGTGCGTGCGAGGCCTGTCGTTGAACGGGCGCCCGTTGACGGCCGACATCACACTGTGTAGGGTGAATCCGTCCGAGGCGGTTCCTCGATGGCAATGCCGATCCCCGTGCCAGGGCTGCCGGATGAGGCTGTGCGGAGGAGGCCCGGCAAACGACTCAAAGGCTTGACCTAGAAAGTCTCGTATGTGCGGTATCGCGGGGATCGTGGGCTTACGTGCGGACGCGCCGTCGCCGACGCTCGAACAACTGACAGACATGGCCGGCGCGCTCGGCCATCGCGGCCCCGACGAGTTCGGCGTGTACCGCGATGCCCGAGCGGGCCTGGCGCACGCCCGCCTGTCCATCATCGACCTGGCGACTGGCCAGCAGCCCCTCACCAACGAAGACGGGTCGCTCTGGATTCGTTCAACGGCGAGATTTTCAACTACGTCGAGCTCCGTGACGAGCTCGTCTCGCGGGGACATCGTTTCCGCACGCGATCGGACACCGAGGTCATCGTCCACGCCTACGAGGAGTGGGGCGCGGATGCCTTCGCGCGCTTCAACGGGCAGTGGGCCCTCGCCCTCTGGAACAGCCGTGACGGTGTCCTGGTGCTCGCGCGCGATCCTTACGGCGTTCGCCCGCTCCACTACACGGAGCACGAGGGACGTCTGTGGTTCGCGAGCGAAGTCAAGGCCCTGTTTGCGGCGTCGGCGACGATGCCGCGCGCGTGGGATCCGTTGGGTCTGGCGCAGATCTTCTCGTTCTGGGCGCCGATCGCGCCGCGAACGCCCTTCGCCGGCATCCAGGAGCTGGAGCCCGGTGCCGTGCGGACCTTCGGCCCTGCCGGCGTCACAACCGACTGGGCGTGGACGCCATCGTATCCCGTCGCCGATCCCCGCGACGATGGTGCGTTCCGTGGCTCGCTGGATGACGCCGTCCACGCGGTGCGGGACGCGCTCGAGGAAGCGACCGTCGCTCCGGATGCTGCGTGCCGACGTGCCGGTGGGCAGCTACCTGTCGGGAGGGCTCGACAGCTCGATCGTCGCCGCGCTGGGACTGCGCGCGAAGGGCGAGCGGTTCAGCACGTTCTCGCTCCGCTTCGAGGATGACGAGTACGATGAGACGCCATATCAGCGGCTGATGGCAGCGCGCCTGGGCAGCGACCATCACGAGGTTTCGGTCAGCCGACAGGACATCGTCGACGTGTTTCCCGAGGTGATCGCCCACACCGAACGTCCCATCCTGCGTACCGCGCCTGCGCCGCTCTTCCTTCTGTCGCGTCTCGTGCGGAATGCGGGGATCAAGGTGGTGCTGACGGGCGAGGGCGCCGATGAGATGTTCGCCGGCTACGACCTGTTCCGCGAGGCAAAGGTTCGGCGTTTCTGGGGACGTCAGCCCGGGTCATCGGCCCGTCCACTTCTCCTGGAGCGGATGTATCCCTACTTGCAGCGGTCGCCCGTCGCGCAGCGCGCAATCAGCCGTCAGTTCTTCGGACAACGGCTCGACGAGTGGCGCGAGCCGGGGTTCGGCCATGACATGCGGTGGCGATCGACCGGCGCGCTTCAGCGACTCTTCGCGCCCGAGATCACCGCGGTCCTCGCGGACCACGACGTTCGCGCCGAGCTGCTCGGGCATCTCCCAGAGGCATTCTCGCGCTGGACGCCGCTTGCCCAGGACCAGTACCTGGAGATTCGGACGCTGCTGTCGGGATACCTGCTCTCGTCGCAGGGCGATCGCATGCTGATGGCCAATTCGGTCGAAGGCCGGTTTCCCTTCCTCGATCGGGGGGTGGCGGCGCTCGCGGACTCGCTGCCGGCCGCCTACAAGCTCAGAGTGCTGGACGAGAAGCACGTGCTCAAACGCGCCGCCCGGGATCTGATCCCCTCCGAAATCTTCGATCGAAAGAAGCAACCCTATCGTGCCCCGGACGCCCTCGCGTTCGCATCGGCGCCCGAGGCCGACTGGATAGAGGAGGTCGCCGGCACCGCAGCCCTGGAGGCCTGCGGGGTGTTCGCGCCCCTGCCGGCACGGCAGCTCCTGGACAAGTGCCTGGCTCGCGGCGCAACCGGACAGTTCTCCAATGCCGACAACATGGCCCTCGTCGGCCTTCTCTCGACACAGCTCGTGTACGACGGCTTCATTCGGCGCCGGCCGAAAGGGCGCCCGGTCCGCTTGCGAACCCTCGTCGACCGCATCTCGACCGCGGCGGACCCCCGCCCCGTGGCCACAGACCATCAATAGCCTCGCAAACGCTGGACTTTCGTCCGATACTAACGTTCGAGGAATACGTGTGCGGGACAAGCAGGCCGCGGAACGGCGTGCGGATCCAGGGCCGCGGCGTCCCCCGATCCGTTGCGGGACGCTCGCCAGGCTCTCGACGGGCCGCCGTTCAATCCACTCGTCATGAAGGAGACGCCATTCTTCTTCCCCACAGACGGGGGCCAGCTGTTCGGCGTGTTTCACGAGGCGCCGCCCTCGGCGCGCCCCTCAATCGTTCTGTGCCCGCCCTTTCTCGAGGAGAAGCTCTGGGCCCACCGCGTCCTGGTGTCCGCGGCGCGAACGCTGGCACAAGAAGGCTATCCGGTGCTGCGTTTCGACTGCCGGGGCAGCGGTGACAGTGCTGGCGCGTTCTCCTCCACCACGCTGGAGACCGTGCAGGCGGACGTCCGGAGCGCGATCGAGCAGGTGCGGGTGCTCGCCGACCGTCAAACCGTGAGTCTGATCGGCGTCCGGTTCGGTGCAGCCATCGCGAGCCTCGTGGCCGAAGAGATGCCCGACGTCCGAGAACTCGTCCTGTGGGCACCGATCCTCGACGGGGCTCGCTACATGCAGGAGCTGCTGCGCGGCAACCTCTCGACACAGCTGGCCGCCTACAAGACGATCCGGTACGACCGCGCGGCATTGGTCGCCCAGATGGAGCAGGGCCAGACCGTGAACATCGACGGCTATGAGCTGTCGCACGCGATGTACACCCAGTGCTCGGCCGTCACGCTCACGAGCCGGATTCCTTCGTACGCTGGCCCGCTGCCTCGTCGTGCAAGTCGAGCCGTCCGGGGAAGGCCCGGCGGCCAAGGATCTCGAGAGCTTCGCCTCGTCGTTCGCGCGGGGGACGTTCGCACGGGTGCAGGAGGATCCGTTCTGGAAGGAGCTGCCCGTGTTCTGCGGCGCGGGCCGATCGGTTGACCGCGGCGACGGTGGATTGGCTGGGGGGTCGGTGAGGGGATCGGCGAAGCGCCGTGCTGCCGACCGCCGGGCGAGGGCGGGCATGAGGGTGGTCGTGACCGACGGCGACAACCGGGCGACGCTGGCCGTGACGCGATCCCTCGGTCGCCTCGGCCATCACGTCATCGTCGGAGAGCGGCGGTCACCTGCGCTGGCGCAGGTGTCTCGTTACTGCGCCGAACGATTCACGTACCCGGATCCGGTGACTCGCTGCGACGCCTTCGTCGAGGCGCTGCTTCGGCGTGCTCGCAGCACACCGCGCCGACGCGTGCATTCCGATGTCGGACATCACGACATTCTCGCGTGCTGCGCCATCGCGCCGCGCTCGAAGGAGTTTGCGCGCTGCCTCTCCCGGCGACGGCCTCGATCGAGCGGGCGGCGGACAAGAGCGCGGTCGTCGAGACGGCGCGGGCGACTGGGCGTGGCGGCGCCGCGCTCGGTCGTCGTCGCGACGCCGGAGAACCGCCGTCCTCTCGACTTCCCGTTTCCTGTCGTCGTCAAGCCCCATCGCTCGCGCATCCTGGTCGACGGCGTGTGGAGGTCCACGTCGGTCGGGTACGCGGTCGACCGTCCGGCGCTCGTCCGCGCACTGGCCGAGCGTCCGGCCTTCGAGTTCCCGCTGCTGCTACAGGAACGAGTCGGTGGGGCCCGGAGTGGGCGTGTTTGCCTGCTACGATCGCGGCCGCGCCGGTCGCGCTTTTCAGCCATCGTCGCGTGCGCGAGCGTCCGCCCTGGGGCGGCGTTCAGCGTGCTCTCCGAGAGCGCGCCGCTCTGTCCGCAGGCGGCGGCGTCCGCTACCGCGCTGCTGGATCGCTCGGGCTGGCACGGCGTGGCGATGGTGGAGTTCAAGCGGGACTGAGGCGACGGCGTGCCGCAGCTGATGGAGATCAACGGTCGCTTCTGGGGCTCGCTGCAGCTGGCGATCGACGCCGGCGTAGACTTTCCCAGCGCTCCTCGTCGAAGCTCGTGGACCGTTCGCCGTTCCAGCCGCAGACGCCGTACGAATCGGCGTCCGCAACCGATGGCTCTGGGGCGACGTGGACAGTCTGCTCCTGACGCTGCGCGGCCGGAGCGGGCCGTCGAAGACCGCGCCGGACCGCCTCGCGGCCGTGCGTCGAGTTCGCGAAGTTCTGGGGACGTGATCTCTACTACGAGAATCCGAAGCTGGACGATTGCGAGCCGTGGCTCTACGAGTCCCGTCGCTGGTGCGCCCAGTTGCTGTCGCGTCGCGCCGGCCCGCACAAGGGCAGGAACCATGAAGGCTCCTGGTGCCGGTCTCGGACGGCGACGCGAGCCGGCCCGTCGAGAGGAGCGCGACGGTGAGCACGCGCACTGGCCTTCGCGCGATGCCGCTGCACCGCGCATGGCCTACTGGTGCAAGTTCGCCGTGGCGCACGTGCTGTACGGCGCTGGGCGTGCTGCAGCTGTGGCAGGCGATCGTCCTGCGCCGGCCGGGCCGTGGTGCTGATGTATCACCGCGTGCTGACCGCCGACGAGCAGCGGGCGGCCGGCGTCGCATCCCGCGCTGGTCGTGATCGTGAGACCTTCGCGATGCAGATGGCGCTGCTGAAGCGCGGTTCGTCCGCGTCTGTCGTCGAGGCGTTCTGGCCGATCGGCTGACGCGCAGGGTGCCGCTTCCGAGACTCCTCCTGCGTGATCACGTTCGACGACGGCTGGCGCGACAACTTCACGAATGCGCTGCCGATGTTTGCGGGCGCACGGCTTGCCGGCGCTGGTGTTCCTGCCGGTGAACTACATCGGCACGGCGCGCTCTTCTGGCAGGAGGCGCTGGCGCACCTGCTGTCCGCGGCCGTCGAGGCGGCGGGCGCCACCGGAGCGCCGTCGCACGGCTCTCGGGACGCTGCTGGCGCCCTCGATGGGCTGGGCGTCTCCTGCATGCCGATGCCGACACGTCCCCGGACGCGATCTTTGGCGCAATCGATGCGCTGAAGCACACGACGCGGGCCCAGATCACGGCGCTCGTCGAGTCGATCTGGCGCACGAGCTGGGCGTGTCCGCTCGACGCGCTCGCGGACGCGCGACGGGTTCATGACTGGGACCAGGTCGCGCAGATGGCCCGACAGGGGGTCGCGTTCGGCGGCCACGGCGCGGAGCATCAGCTGCTGACCTACGTGCTCGCCCGACGACGTGCGGACACGAGATTCGAGGGCTCGAGGAGCGGCTTGCGCGGCGCTTCGGTCGAGCCGCTGCTGACGTTCAGCTATCCGAACGGATATCTGAACGACGGGCGATTGTCGAGGAGGTGCGGGCGAGCGGGCTATCGGCTGGCGTTCATCACACGGCGCGGCCGCGTGACGTGCGAGGACGATCCGTTGACGATGCGGCGGCTCAACATCCACGAGGCGATGACCGACACGGCGCCGATGTTCCTGGCGAGGCTCGTGGGGCTATGGTGAGCTGAGGCGATGGTGATCGAGCTGCTGTTCTGGATCGGCGTCGCGGGCGTCGTGTATCCGTACGTCGGCTATCCGCTGGTGCTCGTGGCTGTGGGCGCGCGTGCGCGCGAAGCGACGGCGCGCGGAGGCGCAGGCGACCTGCCGGCGCGTCTCGATGATCATGCCGGTGCACAACGAAGCCTCGCGCCTCGAGCGGAAGATCGAGAACACCGACCGCGCTCGACTACCCGCCGGACCGGCTGGAGGTGATGTTCGTCTCCGACGGCTCGACCGACGGCACGGTCGACATCTGCGCGGTCGCAGCTGCGGCCCGGCGATGCGGCTCGATCGAGCTGCCGACGCGCGGCGGCAAGGCGCCGGCGCTCAACGCCGGGCTGCGCGCGCCGCGGCCACGAGATCGTCGTGTTCACCGACGCGTCGATCGAGCTCGAGCCCGACGCCGCTGCGCAGCTCGTCGCGGCCGTTCGCCGATCCCGACATCGGCTGCGTCTCCGGCGAGGACCGGATCGCCGACGCCGGCGGCGAGGGCCTGTACGGCCGCTACGAGCTGCTGCTGCGCCGGCTCGAGTCGCGGGTGCACTCGATCGTCGGGGCGAGCGGCTCGTTCTACGCCCAGCGGCGGTCGCTCTGCCAGCCGTTCACGGAGGGCATGGCGCCGGACTTCCTGTCGGTGCTGCGCACGGTGGAGCAGGGCTACCGCGCGGTCAGCGAGGACTGCCGTCGGCTCGATGACCAGCCTCGAAGGATCCCGCGGCAGGAGTTCGAGCGCAAGGTGCGCACGCTGATCCGCGGCATGACGACGTTGTTCGCGCACGTCGTCGCTGCTGAATCCGTTCCGCTACGGGCGGTTCGCGTTCGCGCTGCTGGTCGCACAAGGTCCTGCGGTGGCTCGCGCCGTTCTTCCTCGTGACTGACGCTCGTCAGCGCCGCTGGCGCTGCTCGACTCGGCCGTTCTACGCGCTGGCGTTCGGCGTCGCCCAGGTCGTGTTCTATCTCGTTGCGCTCGCTGCGCTCTCGCGAGCGCGGTGGTCGTGCGACGACTCGCTCGTCGGACGCATCGCGCTCTATTTCTCGAACGTCAACGTCGCGATCCTCGCGGCCTGGGTGCAGTACGGCCGGGGCGTCCGGCAGGAAATCTGGACGCCATCGCAGCGCTGAGCCTGGTGAGGAGAGGAACAGGCCCTGATGTCCGCGCAGCCACACGCCCGTCACGTTCTCGCAGCCGCGACGGGCGTCGACTGTTCGGCATCCTGTCGCGGCCCGAGCAGCCGACTGCGCTGCCGGCGATCCTGCTGCTGTCGCGGGCATGAAGATGCGGGTCGGGCCGCAGCGCCTGTACGACGAAATGGCGGAGCGCTTCGTCGCGCTCGGCTACACCGTCCTGCGGCTTCGACTTGCCAGGTCTCGGCGATTCGGAGGGCGAGATTCCCGAACGGCAGATGGCGGACCTGTACGGCGCGATCCAGAGCGGGCGCTACGTCGCGGACACGCTCGAGGCGATGGACTGGATGCAGCGGACGCATGGCATCTCGCGCTTCATCGCGGCCGGGCTGTGCGGCGGCGCGATCACGGCGCTCCTCGCGGCGCGAGAGCGATCGCCGCATCGTCGGCCTGCTCGGGCTGGGGATGCCCGTGATCCTGGACGGGATCCGGGGATCGACGACTGGCGGTACATGACGACGCAGCAGCTGGCGGGGACCCGCTCGCGGTATCTGTCGAAGTTCCGCATCTGGGAGCCGACGCGTCTGGCAGTCGTGGTGGCGCTTCCTCACGTTCCAGAGCCACTACACGCTCATCGGCCACTCGCTGTTCAAGCCGTGGCTGAAGCGGCGGGCCGCGGCCGGCGAGGGGCGGCGGCGCCCGTGCAAAGACAACACCAATCCTCGTTTCGCGCCCGCTTTTCTGCGTGTGCTCGCCGCAGGGCGGCCGATCCTCCTCGTCTTCGGCGGCGCCGACCGGCTGCGTTGGGAGTTCGAGGAGAAGTTCGTCGCCAGGCATCGACGCGGCGCTCGAGCGGCATGCCGACGGATACGACATCGTGGTGACGCCGGACGCCAACCACATCTTCTCGCGCGCGACTGGCAGGAGCATATGGTGGATCACTGCGCCGACTGGCTGCGCCGCTTCGGCGGCGAGGCGGACGGAGCGGCTCGAGCGGCCCTCCACGGGCTCGTGAGCCCCGTGGGAACGCGGGGGGCTGCATGACCGGGTGGCGCGCCGCAACCCGCTTCATTCGGGCGACGCACCGGCCATGACGACCACGACCGCCAATCCGCCCGGCGGCACGCTGCGCCAACAGGCCTCTCTCATCGCCAAGAACGTCGCCACCAACTGGGTGGGGCTCGTGGTGGGGACGCTGCTGTCGCTCGTCCTGGCGCCCATCGTCGTCAACAGCCTGGGAACCGTCTACTACGGCATCTGGACGCTGCTGCAGCAATTCACCGGTTACCTCTGGCTGTTCGACCTCGGTGTTCGGGAATCGGTCGTCAAGTACGTCGCCCAGTACGACGCCACGAGCGACCAGGAGGCGCTCGACCGCGTGGTCGGCACCGCGGTGACGATCTACACGCTGATCGCGCTCGGCGGGTTGGTGGCGTCGGCGATAATCGCCCTCGCGCTCCCGTACATCTTCAACATCCCGCCCGAGACGATCACGATCGCGCGGGCGACGGCCTTCCTCACCGGCGCCACGGTCTCCTTGAGCTTTGTCTTCAACGTGTACGTCGGCGTTTTGATGGGGCTTCACAAGCTGTATCTCGTCACCCGACTGAGCATTTTCATCGGAATTGCGCGGGCGGCAGTCATCGTGCTGCTCCTGAAGCTCGGTTACGGCATCATCGCGCTCGCCTTCGTGAGCCTCGCGATGAGCGTGCTCAACGGCTGGCGCGTGTACTCGCATTGTCGAGTGCAGGCGCCGAACCTCTCGCTGCGACCGATTCGGCCCAAGCGCGAGACGGTGGCCCAATTGTTCAACTACGGCAAATGGGTGCTCGTCTCCAACCTCGGCGACAAGGTCATCTTCTCGACGGACGCGATGGTCATTGGAGCCCTCTTGCCGGTGTCGCAGTTGGCGTACTACGCCATTGCTGGCACCCTCATCACAAACCTGCGGTCCATCGTCTCGGCGATGGCATCCGTGGTGAATCCTCTCAGCAGCAGGCTCCAGGCGACGAAGGAAATGCATTCGTTGACGAAAATGGTGCAGACGGGCACCAAGTTCGCTGTCCTCATGGGGCTCCCGTTCTGCGTCGGCTTCATCATCCTGGGCGAGCGATTCATTGCGTTGTGGATGGGCCCCGAATTCGCCGGGACCGCGGCGCCGGTGCTGACGGCCCTAGCCCTCGGCTCGATCGCGGGGCTGCCGTATCTGACGATTTCCGGGTATTTCTACGGAGTTGGCGACCAGCGGATTGTCGCGCTGTCGAGAATCGTGGAAGGCGCCGCGAACCTGGCGCTGAGCATCGCGCTCATCAAGCCGTACGGGCTCCTGGGCGTGGCGATCGGAACCACGGTTCCGCAAGCGCTCATGGTGGGTGGCGTGCTGCCATGGCTCTTGCCAGCGCGACTACCCATCCGAATGCGCGACTATTACGTCGGGACTTACGTGCGCCCGTTGCTGGCCTCGGTGCCGTTCTGGGTGGCTTGCTGGGCTGTCGAGCGTTTCGTCGGACCGGGAAACCTGGCCAGCTTCCTCGTGTGGGGTGTGGCCACCCTGCCGTTTTACCTGATTCCGGCATGGTTCATCGCGTTGTCTGGCGCGGAGCAGGCGCGCCTGCAGGACTTCGTCCGGCGCCGCGGCCGTGCCTGATCGGGCGCACCACTGGACCACCGGCCGCTCTTCGAGGTACGAATGGGTGTGAACACGACTCCCGTCAACGTCCTGTACTGCGAGAGCAACGTCGACGGGACCATCGGCGGATCGCACTACTGTCTGTTGTATCTCGTCGAGAATCTCGATCGGCGCGCGTTCAATCCCATCGTGCTGTTCTACGAGGATCACCCGCTCGGTGCCCCGGTTTGGCAGCGCGGCGGAGACGCTCGTGAAGCCGAAGCCCCCGGCGACGCGGTGGGCGGCCGGGCAGCGAGGGCTGTTGATGTTGCCGGTGCGGATGGCGCGGCGGGCGATCAACGCGGTCAAGGCCGCGCGCGTGTTCCGCCAGCAAGTCCGCTTCCTCAAGGAGCGCCGGATCGGCCTCGTGCACTTGAACAACTCCATCGTCCGGCACCACGACTGGAAGCTGGCCTCGCTCGTCGCCGGTGTGCCATGTGTCTCGCACGAGCGCGGCCTCCCGGAGTACTCGTCGGTCTCGCGCTGGCTCGGCAGCCGTCTCGCGCTGCTCGTGCCGATGTCACAGTGCATCGCGGACCACATGGTGAAGGGCGGCGTCGCCCCCCACAACATCCGCGTGATGTACGACGGCCTCGATCCGAAAGCCGTGACCGTCACCCGTTCCGCCGACGACCTCCGTCGCGAGTGGCAGGTGGAACCAGGACAGCCGGTCATCGGCATCGTCGGCAACATCCGCGACTGGAAGGGACAGGACATCGTCGTCCGCGCCGTCATCGAGGTCGTGCGATCGCGGCCCGACCTGGTCTGCTTCTTCGTCGGTGCGGCGTCCAAGCAGGACGCCGCGTTCGAGGCGGAGCTGCACCGCCTGGTGCGGGAGGCCGGCATCGAGCGCAACGTGCGGTTCACGGGGTACCAGAAGGACGTCAGCAGCTTCATGAACATGATGGACTTCGTGATCCACGCGTCGCGCAATCCCGAGCCGTTCGGCATGGTGGTCCTCGAGGCCATGGCCCAGCGCAAGGCCGTCATCGGCTCGGGTGCCGGCGGGCCCACGGAGATCATCATCGAAGGGGTGACCGGCTACACCTTCCCGCCGGGGGACCACGAGGCGCTGGCGGGGCACATCCGCACACTGCTCGGGGATCCCGCGGCTGCCGCGCGGATGGGCGAGGCCGGTTATGCGCGACTGATCGAGGCGTTCACCATCGACAAGTACATGGACCAGATCCACGGGGCCTACGGCCGGCTCGTCGGGCGATCGCCTCGCGCGATCCATGCGGAGAATCTGGCGGCCGCCCGGGTGCAGACCGACTCGCCGGGCCCACGGCGGAGCCGGAAAGCGTAGTGGCCCCGACGAGGGTCCTCGATCTCCGCGACACCTCGGAGATTGGAGGACCGGGAAAGACGATCCTGGAGACCCACCGCGCGATCGACAGGTCGCGCTTCACGCTCCATCTCGCCGTGTTCGCGACCGCACACGAGACGGGGGAGACGCCGTTTGTCCGCGCCGCACGCGACCAGGGAATGAACGTGCACGTGCTGCGCGGATTCAACCAGTACGATCCCAGGCTGGCGCTCCGGCTGTCCCGGCTGACCGCGGCGGAAGGGATCGACATCGTCCATGCGCACGAGACGAAGTCTGATGCGGTGGCCTTTCTGGCCGCCCGGCTGCGGCGGGTGGTTACGATCACCACGCTCCACGGATGGATCGGGAACAGCCCCCGCCAGCGTGCGTTGATCGCGCTGGATCGGCGCATCGTTCGGAGCTTCGACCGGGTGATCGCGGTGTCGGATCGGATCCGCCAGCAGCTGCTGGACTCGGGCATGAAGCCCGACAAGGTGACGCTGCTGCACAACGCCATCGTCGTCGAGCGCTACCGGCGGACGGGACAACGCGGTGCGCTCGAGGGGATCGTGGGACGTCCGCTCGAGAGCCCCGTTCTCATCAGCATCGGGCGGTTGAGCCCGGAGAAGGGCCATCGCGACCTCGTCGCCGCGCTCGGTCTCGTGGCGGCGCGCGGCGCGCGGGTGTCGGCGGTCCTGATCGGTGACGGCCCCGAGAGGGCGCGGCTGGAGGAACAGGTCCGCGGGCTCGGCCTGGCCGATCGCGTGCACCTGCCCGGCTACTTGCCGGCGCCCGAGCGCCTGCTCGAAGATGCCGACCTGATGGTCCTGCCGTCCTACACCGAGGGCCTGCCCAACGTCGTCCTGGAATCGCTCATGATGGAAGTGCCCGTTCTCGCCACGAGGGTCGGCGGCACGCCGGAGGTCCTGAGGGATGGGGAGTCGGGCCGGCTGGTCGACCCGGGCCGGCCGGACGCGCTGGCCGAGGGCATCCTGTCGTTCCTGGCGCACCGCGGCGAGTGGATCGAGATGGCGCGGAGAGGCCGCGAGGACGTCCGCGTGCGCTTCAACTTCGAAACACGTACACGGCGGCTCGAGGAGATCTACACTGACCTGGTCAGGGAGCGAGTCCGATGATCTACTACCTGGTACTGCTGCTCTTCGCCGTGGAGTACTTGCGGCCCGGCAACGTGTGGCCGGTCGTGAACGTTTTCCGGCTGAACACGATCATCCCGCTGTTGGTGCTGGCCCTGACCGCTGTCAGTGGCGCGGTCCCGAACCGCGACGTTTTCCGCGATCGCAACTTCTCCATCCTGCTGGCGTTGCTCGGCCTGATCACGATGTCCGTCCTGACGGCGCGGGTCACGGCCTATGCCTTCGAGGCGTTCACGATGGTCCTCGGCTACGTGCTGTTTACCTGGGTCGTGGCGCGGCAGATGGGCGACGTTTCGCGCCTGAAGGGACTCTTCAAGACGATGATCGGCGATCCACATCGTCATCCTGGCCATCGCCCCCGAGATCGTGACCGATGCGTCCACCCGGCACTACATTCCGGCCGGCGCCTTCCTGGGGGACGGCAACGACTTCGCACTGTCGGTCTGCATTCGCGTGCCCTTCGCCCTCTTCCTGCTGTTCGAGTCGCCGAAGTGGCGTCAGAAGGCTGTTCTACATTGCGCTGCTCGCTGCTGCTCGTGGCCGCCATCGTCGGCGACGCAGTCGCGCGGCGGCAGCCTCGGTCTCATCGCCGTCGTGATCTACTACTGGTGGAAGACCGACCGGAAGGTCCTGACGGGCGCGCTGGCGGTGACGGCGCTGGTCGGGGTGATGGCGCTCGCCTCGCCGCAGTATTTCGCGCGGATGGGCACGATCGTGACCTACGAGACCGACGGCTCGGCGCAGGGCCGCATCACGGCGTGGAAGGCGGGAGTGGGCATGATGCTCTCGAACCCGCTTCTGGGTGTGGGCGCCGGCAACTTTCCGCCCAACTTCACGCGGTTCGCGCCGGGCGCCGGCGGTGTCGGGCGGTGGAAGACCGCGCATTCGATCTACTTCCTGATTCTCGGCGAGCTCGGGCTGCCCGGCTTCTTTCTGCTGATCTACTTCATCGGGTGGAACCTGGACGCGAACCGGCGATTGAGCAAACAGCTCCGAGGACAGGGTGTCAGTGCCCGCAGCTCCGAAGTGCGCCTGCTCGGCTCGTCTGAGCGCGAGCCTGATCGCCTTCGCGGTCGCGCGGAGCGTTCCTGAGCGCCGTCTACTACCCGCACATGTTCGTCCTGGCCGGAATGCTCGCGGCCGCACGGCAGATTGCACGCGGCGACCGTCGCGGTTCCGCGTCGCGGCTGCGCCGGTGACGCGTGCCGGCCGTCGCCCGTCCGCCGGCGCTGCGGCCCGTTCCCCGAGGCCGATACGTGTCATGAGCGCTGCAGCGTCTGATTCACGCCGCGAGATGCCGATCGAGAACGGGAAGACAGACCGGGAAGCTCAACGTGCTGATCCTCGCGTCGTCGCTCTGCATCGGCGGCGCGGAGAGCGGTGATTCAGCATCTCGCGACGACCATCGATCGCCGTCGCTTCAACGTGCTCGTCCGGTACATCAAGGAGGCGGGCCAGATTGGCGACGAGCTCGAGCGCGACGGGCATCGACGTCGCACGGCTCGAAGGCGTCGAGTCCCGGGGAGGTCGACTATCTGACGTCGGTCAAGCTCCTGCGCGTCGTGCGGGCCGCTGGAATCGACGTGATCCACACCCACACGCCGCACGGCCTGGTCGACGCGGCGCCTCTGCCGGATGGTCCTTCCGCGGCTGCGGGTCGTGCACACGTTTCATTTCGGGAACTATCCGCACACCCGGCCGCGGCATCCTCTGGATGGAGCGGATCTGCTCGCGGCTCGTGGATCGCCTGCTGGCCGTCGGCGAGGTCCAGCGCGATCAGGTTCGAGCGTGTGCATCGGCCTCGGCGATCGGGCGATCGGCACCGTGTGGAACGGGGTACGCCTCGGCGTCGGACACGGGCGATCCGGACTTTCGGCAGGCGCGTTGGTGCGGAGGGCCGGGCTGCTCGTCGGCACCATCGCGACGCTGATCAGCAGAAGGGGCTGCTTCGATCTGCTGCGAGACGGCGCGCAGGGTGCGCGACGCCGGTTCGACGTCGAAGTTCGTCGATCTGCGGCGAGGGACGGCTGCGGCCGGAGCTCGAGGCGCGGCGCCGCGAGCTGGGCCTCGACGATGCGGTCGCGCTGCCCGGCTGGGTCAACCAGCGCCGCCGAGACCGCGCTGCCGGCCTTCGACATCTTCTTCCAGCCGTCGCTCTGGGAGGCGATGTCGGTGGTGACGCTCGAGGCGATGGCCGCGGCGAAGCCGGTCGTCGTCACGGCGCGTCGGCGAGGCGCCGCGCATCATCGAGCGACGGTGTCGACGGGCTCGTCTGGTCCTCCCGGGACGTCGACGCCATGGCCGAGGCACTGGTGCGCGCTGCTCGGCGACCAGGCATTGCGGCGGCGGCTCGGCAACGGCCGCGCGCGCGAAGGTCCGAGCGCAGCTTCACCGTCGACCACATGACGCGCGCCTACGAGCGGATCTACCAGGACATCGTTCGAGTGAAGGTCCTGTTCCTGTCGCAGGTCGTTCCGTATCCGCCGCACGGCGGCGTGCTGCAGCGCGGCTACAACGTGCTGCGCCAGCTGTCGCGTCAGCTCGCGTGCACCTGCTGGCGTTCGTCCACCCGAACCTGCTGCCGACGCCGGCGACGCTCGACGAGAGCCGCCGCGCGCTCGGAGCAATTCTGCGCGGCGGTCGAGTACTTTCCGCTGTGGGTGAAGACAGTCGCGGCTCCACCAGGCGGCCGGCCTCGGCGCTGAGCGCCGTCTCGCGCGACGCCGTTCGGCGTCATCGCGCACCGCTCGTCGGCCTATCGCCGGCGCGTGTCGGCGCTGCTGGCGTGACGGCGCGCTTCGACATCGTCCACGTCGACACGATCGCCCTCAGCCAGTTCGTCGACCACGATCGCGCGTCCGGCCGCGGTGCTGACCCACCACAACATCGAGTCGATGCTGATGGCGCGGCGCGCCGCAGGTCGAGACGCGGCCGCATCGCCCGGCGCTTCCTCGCGCGCGAGGCCGCCAAGCTCGAGCCTACGAACGCGCAGGAGTCGCCGCGCTTCGACGTCAACATCGTCGTGTCGGATGGCGACGGAGCCGGCGCTCGCGGCTCGCGCCGGGCGTGCGGGCCGCCGTCGTGCCCAACGGCGTGGACGTCGAGTACTTCACGCCGCGCGGCGATCGAGGAGACGCCGGCGCTCATCTACACCGGCGGCATGAACATGTTCGCCAACCGCGACGCGGTCATGTACTTCCTCCGCGACGATCTGGCCGACGATCATCGCCGCGCGTGCCGGACGTGCGCTTCTTCGCCGTCGGGCAGGCATCCGCCAGCGGAGCTGCGCGCAGGCCGGAGCGCGACCCGCGGATCGTCGTGACCGGGTTCGTCGACGACATCCGGCCGTCTCGTCGGCCAGGCCGCCGTCTACGTCGTGCCGCTGCGCGTCGGCGGCGGCACGCGGCTGAAGGTGCTCGATGCGATGGCGATGGGCAAGGCCATCGTCTCGACGTCGATGGGATGCGAGGGGATCGACGTGCGCCCGGCGAGCACCTGGCGTCGCCGACACGCCGGAGGCGTTCGCCGACGCACGGTCGCGCTGCTCGGCGATCCCGGAGCGGCGCGCAGGCGCTCGGCGCGCGCCGCGCGCGCGCCTGGTCGAGGCAGCAGTACGCCTGGCAGCTCGTCGGCGGCCAGCTGATCGACGGCTATACGAGCGCGCGATCGCGCGTGAGGACGAGCCGTCGATGAACCGCTACGCCGCGGCGCTCTACCGGCGTCGCGCCGGTCTGGGGGCAGAACCTGATGCTGTCGGGCTTCAGCGCGCTGCTCGAGCGCGAGCGCTACGGCGGCCGCTACGCGGAGTTCCGCGATCTGCTCGCGCAGACGCGAATGGCGCTCGCGCGAGCCGAGCTCGCAGGCCGTACCAGGACGAGCGGCTGCGCGCGATCGTCGCGCACGCCTACGACACCGTGCCGTTCTACCGGCGCCGCTTCGACGAGCGCCAGCGTCAAGCCGTCCGACATCCGCGGGCACGCGCGACCTGCCGAAGCTGCCGCTGCTCACGCGCGACGACATCCGGACGCACTTCGACGAACTGCGCTCGCGCGATGCGTCGCCGCGCGGCGATGCGAACCGGCCACACCAGCGGCACCACCGGCACGCCGCTCACCGTCGGCTACGACCACGAAACGGTCTGGATGACCTACGCGGTGTTCGACCGCCACTACCGCTGGGCCGGGCTGCCGCCTCGGCCGCGACGGCGACCGCGTCGCGGTCGCGCGCGGCAACGTCATCGTGCCGCTCGCGCAGCGCGGCCGCCGTTCTGGCGCGTACAACCGCGTCCAGAACCAGCTGCTGCTGTCGTCGTTCCACCTGTCGCGCACGAACCTGCCGGCCTATTTCGAGGCGCTCGCGCAAGTTTCGGCCGGCGGTCCTCGACGGCTATCCCTCGACGCTGTACGTGCTGGCCAAGTTCCTGCAGACCGCGAGGCGAGACGTTCCCGCTGCGCGCCGCGATCACGTCGTCGGAGACGCTCTACGACTTCCAGCGCGAGGTCATCGAGGAGCGCTTCCAGTGCCGCGTGTTCGACTACTACGCGCTGGCCGAGCGGGTCGTGTTCTCGGGCGAGTGCGAGCGGCACGAGGGCCATCACCTCGCGATGGAATACGGCATCACGGAGGTCGTCGACGACGACGGGCAGCCGCTGGCGGCCGGCGTCGACGGGCCGGCTGGTCGGCACCAGCCTGCACAACCTCGCGATGCCGCTGATCCGCTACGTGACCAACGACATGACCGCGCTGCCTGCCGGACCGTGCGCCTGCGGCCGGGCGCTCGAGCTCATGGACGACGTGACGACCAAGGCAGAGGACGTGCTGACGCTGAAGGACGGCCGGCTGATCTCGCCGTCGGTGCTGACGCATCCGTTCAAGCCGCTCGACTGCATCGAAGGCTCGCAGATCGTCGCAGACGGCGCTCGATCCCGTGACCGGTCCGCATCGTCCCCGGACCGGGGTTCGACGACGCGCTGACCGGCATCTGGTCGCGCGAGCTGCAGGCGCGGCTGGGGGCTGGCGTGACGCATCGACATCGAGAAGGTCGACCGGCTCGAGACGACGGGCAGCGGAAAGTTCAAGTGGGTGATCTCGAAAGTGCCGCTCGGCATCTGAAACGAGATTCCGAGCGAGGGCAACATGCACGAATGGCATCTCGTGTGTCGGCTGGTCCACGCGTTCAACGCCGCGTGGTTCCCACACGGTCGCTCGGCCCCTCGAGCGTTCGGGCGCACCCTGCTTCTCGAGACGCGAAAGTGACGAGCCGGGCGCTGCAGGAGCGGCTGGTCGGCTTTTCAGCCGTGCGGTGGGTGGTCGGCCTGTGGCTGTTCACACGCGGCACGCTGTACCTGTGGGCCGGCAACGAGTATCGCGGGCTCCAGATATCTGCCGGTGCGTGCGAGTTGCCGCGCTGTGGCCGTGGGGACCGCTCGCGCGCGGGATCGTCTTCCGCTACGTTCGCCGGTTCCGCTCGGGGCCCAATACGCTCATCGACTCGTACCGCGCGGGCCCCGAGTCGCAGGCCTGTGCCGAAGCCTATGCGCTCACGGGCCGCGGATCGAACGATCTGTTCCGAGACCTCATCGTCCTGAAGAGCCCGACGGCGTCCGAGTCGGGCGTCATCCTCCTGAAGTACGCGGACGCGTTCGATGCCGTCGTGGCGCTCTTCGATCTGGATCGGCTTCGTGCGCGCTACCGTTTCGTCCTGGAACCCTGCTGGGCCGGCTTGTGCTTGCCAAGCCTCCTGATGTTTCTCTGCCCGCAGCAGCCAGTCATCGTGCAGTGCTTCACGCGCGAGGATCTCGACTTCGTGCGGGAAGTGGGCTACCCGTTTGTACCCATCGCCCTCGGTCCGGCCGACTGGGTCGACGCCGATATCTTCCAACCGGCCGACGCCGACGCCCCGAAGACGCACGACTTGGTCATGGTGGCGAACTGGGGGGCCCACAAGCGGCACGCGCAGCTGTTTCGTGCACTGAGCACGCTGCAGGACCGTCCCCTCCGCGTGCTCCTGATCGGTTTCCCGTGGAGCGGCCGGACGGCCGACGACATCCGGCGCGAGGCCGAGGCCTTCGGCAACGGGCACGTCTCACTGGAGATTGTGGAGCGTATCCCCGCGGCGGAGGTCGCGCAGCGCGTGAGCCGGTGCAAGGCCTTCGTCTTCCTTTCGCGGAAGGAAGGAGACAACAAGGCGCTCGTCGAGGCCATGTTCAGCGACGTTCCCGTCATCGTTTACGACAAGAGCATCGGCGGCGCCGTCAGTCGAGTCAACGAGGCGACGGGTGTGCTGACATCAGATGCTGGTCTGGCCGGGACGATTCAGCACGTGCTTTCGCGGTATCGCGAGTTCAGACCCAGGGCTTGGGCCATGGAGCACACGGGCAGCGCGGTCGCGACACGGATACTGAAGCATCCTTGCGAGCCATAGCCGCCGCGAGAGCGGCAGGCCTACAGTGTGCCGATCGTTCCGAAGACGAATTCGCCGAATCTCGCGTACAAGACGCCCGCCGATCGCGAGCGGTTCGCGGCCGACTACGATACGTGCTGAGCTGTCGTCGTACGCCGATGAAGTGACGCAGGTCGCGTTTGTGCTGCAGGCGCCGCCTCCTACGCTCGTGCGCCGGATCGCTTTAAGCTCATCAGTTATGACGTTGTCCTGACGAGCTCTGCAGCCTCGGCAGCCGTCGCCCCGATGGGCGCGCTGCTCGCGCTGACAGTTCCGACGCCGCCGTAATTCCCGTGTGTTTTCCGGGAATCGAAGGCAGATCCCGCTGATCTTCTCAGAATCCTCTTTACGTTCGCCGAGCCTCCTGAGACGTTTTGTAATACGGAGGCCTGTCGTGGGCCCGAGGTTGATTCGACTCCGTGCCGTGAGGTCCAGCTTGATTTGCGGGCCGCTCCCAGGGCGAGTCGGCCTGGACCGTCGGCCTTCGACGCGGCGTTGATGACGCGACTGGGGAGTCTGCGGGGTGAATTAACGCCACGGTAGCAGGAGGAGTCGAGAGATAATGGAGAGGACCACGGATGAGACGCTCAGCTTGACGCACGACCACCAGAGACCGACCGCACCCATGCGCGGCTTGCTCACGAAACTGACGAAAATTGCGAGCCGCGAGGGCGACCGGCTCTTGCGAGCGTTCTACTATCGATTCGATCTTCGGGCGCGTGCAGCTTCCGGCGGCCCTCGCCGCGCGTGTGACTCGCTGGGAGACGCGCCGACGCCGTGGCGATTTGCCCCGTACAGCGGACCGTTGGGAGGCACAATACGCGAGTGGCGAATGGGCGTATCTGCAGAGCGCTCGGGAGCGCGCGCGATATAGCGTGATTGTCGGCCTGCTCGCGGAGCGCGGGCCCTCGGCGACGATTCTCGACGTCGGATGCGGCGACGGTGTCCTCTATCAGCGATTCCGCCCGATCGGCTGTGAGCGGGACGTCGGGATCGACATGAGCGATGTGGCCGTCTCCATGGCGGCTGAAGGGGCACGCCCGGAGGCTGAGTTCGTCGCCGGCGATGCTGCCGTTTATCAGCCCGAGAGCACCTTCGATGCCATCGTCTTCAACGAGGTCCTGTATTACTTTCCCGATCCCCCTGGGTCGTGGCCCGCTATGCTGCCACGGCTCTCAAGGCCAGCGGCGTGTTGATCGTGTCCACGTGGCTGCAATCGCCCCGTGGACGGTCGATTCTCCAGGCGCTGAAGCGACGGTTCGCCGTGATCGACGAAACGCGCGTGACGCACGGCGACCTGAGCTGGGTCTTGACCGCGCTCCGGCCGAGCTAAGCAGAGAGATGCCTTCGGGGGCGTGGCAGTGGCTTGTATAGCATTACCAATGCTGCCTCCCTGGGCGGATGTCGACAGTGGCCCGGCCGTGATTGTTCGCCAGAGTTTCTGCTCGTCCTGGACAGCCGTTATCCGATGGCATAAGGTGGCCCGTTCATTCTGAGCATGCCGGTTGTACGCTGGAATGCGCCGTGCCTGCAAACGCGGGCTGCTCGCTGGGCTGCATCACGTCGGACTGCTCGTCGCTCCTGCGTCGACGCGGACACACGCGAGCGCGCGGTGGCTCTCCTCGATCATCGGGTGGCACCCGTTGGCGCGGGTGCGCCAGATTACTCAGCGGTGGGAATGGTCGTGACGCCGGAAGAGTTCGAGATGCAACTCCGCTTCCTGCGCCGCGCGTACCAAGTCGTTCCGCTCACTCGGATTGTCGCCGCAGCCCGCGGACACGAGCCCTTCGTGCCGGGCCTCTGTGCCGTGACGTTCGACGACGGCTGGCGAGACGTTCACGAGCATGCCCTTCCGCTGTCGCGTCGCTACGCGATTCCGGCCACCGTATTCCTCGCGACGGGGCCAAATCGAAGACGGGCGATGGTTCTGGGAAGAGCGGGCGAAGTATTTGCTGGCCTGCCTGAGCGGGCTGGCGTCGCAGGCCAGTCTCCGGGACGCGGCCGGCCTGCCGGCTCGAATCGAGCAATGGAGGGACAGGCTGAGTGGTGTGGCAGACGACGGCCTTCCAGAGCGCCTTGTCCCCCTCGTCGACGAGTTGCGTGGGCTCGCGGTCGAGGAGCGGACGGCGGCGATGGAGACACTCGAGGCTCTCCTGGTGCGGCACGATCCCCAGCTCGCGCGACCGTTCATCACGTGGGCGCAGGCCCGCGACCTGGCCGCGGCCGGCATCGAGCTGGGCAACCACACCGTGACGCACCCTGATCTTCGCGGCGTAACGACAGGTGACGTGGTCGACGAGGTCCGGCGAGCACACGCTTCCATCGCGGAACAGACCGGACGTCCCGCAGAGAGCTTCGCCTATCCTTATGGCAGCCACGACGCGGGTGTCCGCCACGCCGTGCAGGAGGCGGGCGCCGTGAGCGCATTACCGCAAAGAGCGGGTTCGTGCGAGCCGGATCGGACGTTTACCAGTTGAACAGGGCGAGACGTGTCCAGCCGGCTAGCGCGGAGCCAGGCGATGTTCGCGGCTCGGTTGCTGGGTTTCTGAGGAGCTGTCGTGTCACAGCCGACCATCAGCGTCATCGTCCCATGCTTCAACAACGCGCCGTAAATGTCCGGGAAGCGCTCATGTCGATTCTGGCGCAGAGGCGTCACGCGACGGAGATATCGTGGTCGATGACGGCTCGACCGACGACTCGGCCCGCGAGGTTGCCGCCGTAGCGGACCCACGCATCCGGTTCGTCCGACAGCCGCACGCGGGGGCCTCGTCGGCGCGCAACCGCGGACTCGACCTGGCGACGGGGGACTTCATCGCCTTCCTCGATGCCGACGATCGCTGGCGGCCGAGCATGCTCGACACACAGGCGGCGCTGCTCGAGGACGAGCCGGGGATCGTCTGCACCTTCGCCGACTTCGTGCGGTTCGAGGATGCCACTGGACGGGTAATGGGCAACCAGTTCCCTTGCTACACCGAGCTGCCGGCCACCCCGTGCCGTTCCGGGCCGCAGCCCAACACGTATTACATCGACGGCGACGCTTTCTGCCACCTCGTACAGTTTGGCGACGTGCCGGCGTTCACACCGGTGATGATGTTCCGCCGGGCCGCGGTTGGCCACCTGCGTTTCGACTCGCGTCTGAGCCTGTGCGAGGATATGGACTTCGTGTTGCGCGTGCTGCTGTGCGGGGGCACCGGATTCAGCCGCGAGGTTCTGGCCGAGATCGCCGGCATGATCGGAACGTCACAAAAGACTACACGCGGATGGCGCTGAACAAGCTGGAGGCTCTGCGGCTGCTGGCGCCGCACGTGACGGGCCGGGCTCGGCAGTCCTGCTTTCGGCAGCGGCTGGTCAAGGGGTTGATCGACGCCGCCTGCGTCAGCCTGGCGGCGGGCCGGCTGCGGGACGGCGTTGCGATGTACCTGGAATCGCTGACCGTGGCCGGGTCCTCGGTCCGAAAGATTCACGCGACCCCACGCGTGACACGCGCGTTCTGTCGTGCCTGTGTTCGACGGCTGGCACCGCCCCGCGCGGCAGCCGCGTGACCCGTCCGGCCCGTGGCATCGCAAACACCGTTCTCCGTGATCTCCACGCTCGCCGTCCTCCGCTGGCCCTCGAACGTCGGCTACGCCATTGCACCGCTCGAGCGCCTGTTCGTCGAGACGGGACTGACTCTGGCCGATGGGCGGGCCGATCGCGTGCGCATGGTGTACAGCAGCCTGTCCGGCGGCAAACCGACGTCGCTGCCGCCAGGGTTCGACAACGTCTCGGCGCTCGACCTCAACGACACGTCGCCGCGCCAGCTGTCTCACGTGCGGGACACGATCCGCGCCTGGGACATCGACCTCGTCATCACGTTCGACATGCAGCCGGAGCATCCGGTCTACCGCGTGATGCGGGAGGCCGGTGTCTCGGCGATCGTGTCCTACTGGGGCGCGCCCATGTCGTCGTTGATGCCGGCCTGGAAGCTCGCCGTCAAGCGCCTGTTGCTGGCGGTGGCTCGCTCGCGTCTGGACGGGTTGATATTCGAATCGCAGGCGATGGCCGACTTCGCAATCCGTGGGCGGGGCGTGCCGAGGCACATGATCGATATCGTGCCGCTCGGCGTCGACATCGAGCGGTTCCGACCGGCGCAGTCATCGCACGTCTACACGGCGCTCGAGATTCCCAGCGACCGTAGGGTGGCGGTCTTCGCAGGACACTGCACGCCGCGCAAAGGCATTCAGACGCTGATCGAGGCGGCGATCATCCTGCTGGGCCAGCGTCGACGCGATGACGTCTTCTTCCTGATCTGCGGCAACACGCCCGAGCAGAGCGCCGTACGAAAGCGATGTACCGAGGGCTCGGCATCGACCAATGGATCCGCTTCGCCGGATATCGTCAAGACATGCTCCAGATCTACCAGAGCTCGTTCTGCGGCGTGATCCCGTCATCGGGGTGGGACTCCTTTCCGCGCAGCGCGGTGGAGATGGCCGCAACGGCTCTCCCGGTCGTGGCGTCGAGGCTGCAGGGGCTCAAGGAAGCCGTCCTGGATCGTGAGACCGGCATGCTCTTCGAGACGGGGAACAGCGCGGCCCTGGCCGACGCCATCGAGCAGCTCCTGGACGATCCCGAGCGCGCCAGAGCCCTCGGACAGGCGGGACGCGCTCGCTGCGAGCGCGAGCTCAATCTGCGAACTCAGCGCGAGCGGTTCCTCCACGCCGTCGCTCGTCGTTTGCCGGCATCACGAGTTCCCTCGGGCCTCATCTGAAGCGTGCCCTGCCACGACGGGCAGCCGCGGGCAACTGTGCCGGCTTCGCAGCGGTACAGCAGTGGTAAAATTCGAGGGTCGTCAGCGGCGTCCCGGTGCGGCGGGGCTTGCGGCGACGGGCCCATGACGATCTACGCCTTCCTCGAGCATTACCCCAGTCCTGACAAGATGTACTTCGATACGCAGTTCGAGCAATTCGTGCGTGATGGTCACGAGCTGCGTATTTTTGCGTTCGGGCAGTGGGACGGGCAAATCGCGTCGAAAGTCTACGAGCTCGGCCTGGATCGGGCCACCAGATATCTTCCGTCGACACTCCACACCATCCCCCGATTCGCGGGGGCGTCAGCGAGGAATCTCATCAGGCATCCGTTCGCGCGGCTCAGCGGTGCGGTGCGGGTGCTGAGCGATCGGCCTTCGGCCAAGCAGACTCTGTCAAACGTGGTCCGGAGCACGCTGCTACCGGTCGAGCCGCCAGACCTCTGCCTGGTTCACAACCTCATCACGCAGGGACACATCACGTTCATGCGGCACTTGTATCCACGCGTGCCGGTCGCGCTCTATTACCACGGCGGGGAAGTGCCCGGTGTGCCGACGGTCTCGGATCGGGATGCCGCCCGCGCGTTCGCGGCGGCAGACGTCGTCTTCACCAACACCGAGAGCTCACGCGGGCATGCCATCGATCGCGGATGTCCCGCCGACCGGATCGTCGTATGTCCGGTCGGCTTCAATCTCGCGGACTTCCGGCCCGAGCCGAACCGCACGTATCGCCGCAACGGGTGGTTGAATCTCGTGTCGATAGGCCGCCTGAGCGAGGAGAAGGGCATCATCCACGCGCTCGAGGCGATGGATCAGCTCGGTGAGGCAGGAGTGACCGACGTGCGCTACCGCATCATCGGCGACGGGCCGCTGTCGAGGGCACTACGCACCGTCGTTGTGGAGCGCAGGCTCGGCGGTGTCGTGGAGTTCCTCGGGTCGGTCCCATTCGAGCGTCTGCACGACGAGCTCGGGCTCGCGGATGCCCTGCTGCTGCCGAGCATTGTACTAGGGACCTGGCAGGAGAATCAGGCCTGCGTCGTGCAGGAAGCGATGCTGTTGCAGACGCTGGTGGCCGCCAGCGCGACGGGCGGCGTGCCTGAATCGACCGCACCAGAGCTTCGACGGTTCAGTTTTCCGGCGGGGGACAGCGCAGCGATCGCGAAGACTATCGGGTGCCTGAAGGAACTCGATCCAGCCGCACTCCGGGCGCTGGGCGAGGCCGGGAACGTTTATGCACGAAGCCGTTACAACATCGCGCACCTGAACGACGAGTTACTCTCGGCCGTCTCCTCGATCACGACTCGAGGCCGGGCGCCGCACTCGACTCCCGCCGCGCGACCCGTTTGAGGCGGCGGCGCGCCGCTCACACTCGGTACGCGGGGGTCCTCCCGGCGGCATTCTTTCAGCTCCCGACGATTCGCACGTTGGTCGGTGTGGCTGGTGGGTTCGATGGCTGAGGCGTCGGTGAGGTCGTCCCGTGGCCGTGGGTGGCACGATACGTAGCGTATGCCGCCGTCAGGTGCCGTTGGCGTCGACGATGTTGTCGTCGGGGTGCCCACCAGATTGTCGACGCGGATGATACGCTCCGGACCGCTGACCTCGGAGTGGACAGATGTGCGAACCACTGGGGGTGCCGCAGTCGCCGTTCACGATGACGTTGTTCTGAAGGTGAACGGGCCGTCGTCCGATGCGTTCCGCACCTGAACACGGCCAACGAAGGTGTTGCGGTAGAAGAAGATCTCCCGGGCCAACCGTTCTGGTTGACGTCGAGCGCCATGGCCTGCGAGCGGACGTTATTGAACAGCATCTCGCCCGACGTGCTGATGGAATCGTGGCCATGTTGCCGCCGATGGCCATTTCGGAAATGTTGTAGAACGATTGCCCCGAACCGTGAATTGTGGATCGAATCCTTCAGCTCGATGCCGTTGAACGATCGTGGAAGACGTTGTCTTCGATCAGCAGCTTCGCTGCATGTAGATCTTGATGGTCACGTCATGGCCGAATTGAGAACTCGTAATTCTGAATGACCATGTATGTCGACAGCCCGCGCGTCGTCATGATGAGCGAGGCATTCGTGCCGTGGTCGTTCCGGCGTGCCGTGGTCGTGCATCCGGCTTCCGGAACGTCGGACCGGGGTGCCCCACGGAAGAGAACTGGAACGCCATGATTCGCGAGTGCCGAGTCTCGAAACCGTCCACATACACGTCGAACCAGAGATCCGAATGAACGGCGCCGTTCCGCTTCCGGTGTAGCCGAAGTCGATGAGGGGCGTCTGGCCGGGGTAGGCGATCCAGGAAACCGACGTTGTTTCGGTCGCGAAGTCCACGCGCTCCCAGGCACCTCCGACATCCGCTCGCGGAAGGTCGGTGATTTGATAGGTGCCGTTGCTTGAAGTAGACACCGTGTTTCGCGCGACGAGGGGCTGCGGTGGAATCGCTCGGCGTGCGCCAGGGGTTGTCGACGGTGCCTGTACCACAGGCTCGACGAACATCCGTTCGTCGACTCGCGCGGCCGTTGACCGCGTCGATGAACTTGAAGCCGGCCGTGCCAACGGTGATGGCCCATGTCGCCTCGACGCGGGTCCCTTCCGAGTCGACGACGTGAGAGTCGGACTCGCGTTGGTCTGCGGCGAGGGCCAGTTGATCTCGCCCGTCTGGGCGTTGATCGTCATCCCCGCGGGAGCGCCGGAAGGGAGTAGACGTAGGGATATCCGCCACCGACGACGGCGGCGCGGATGTTGTACACGAGCCCGGATAGGCCCGGAAGATTCGATGGTTCGAGCGGAATCCCCCAGTGCCGGCCGGCTTGATGTTGGTGATGGTCAGCGGATAGTTGGCTGCCAGGACCGGCTGACTGCCGACCATCAGCACCGCGAGTGCCACGGCACCGAGAATCTTGACATTGGCGAACACGTGCATCTAACTCTCCCTGCAATTCGTCGTTGACCGTGCCGATCTGTGTGTTGCCGTCGGCGGATGATTCAAAAAAAGCCGGATCGCGCTGCGAACCTCAGCAAGTGACATGCCATGAGGGCATCCACGATTATGGCCGCGATGACGGACGCGGACCGTCGCGGTCTTACACGGTGCCTCGCGGGTCTGGCAGCCGGGCACAGCGCTCACCAGCACACCGTAACCAATATTGTCGCTGACATGACAAACCTGTCGTTGGCTGATCCTCGGCGCCGACGCCGACCTCGGGGAACAATTCCGGCTGACCACGGAGTAAGCGCCGCAGTTCCGGCGCGAGGTACGCCATATATATTAGCTCATCTGTATGAGGCGTGGTCTTCCACGATGGTCCCCCAGACTACCACCAACGGGCCAAGGGGAACGTAACCGAAACCTCGACCAAAAGGCCATCCGTCGACACAAAGGTCGACGGCTCCACGGCGACGAGCCCGCCGGCCGCGATGACGCGATGAGATGGGTCGAGGTCACGGCGGTCCGGTTCTCCGAGTCGGCTCTCGCCTCAGGCCGTGGAGCACCTCACTGATCGTCGCAATGTCGGCCGGCGAGACGTACGCGTGCGTCGGCAGCGTGATCAGACGGCTGGCAACGGCCCGGCCATTCGCACAGGACTCCCGCGCCGCGGTCATGTACGAGGACAGCTCCGGGACGTCCACAATGGCATTGGGGTACGAGCCCGTGGCACCGATTCCGCGAGCCGTGAGGGCGCGGATGGCCTCGTCCCTCAGCGCCGCCGTGTCCGCAAGCAGCGGATAGCGCAGGTAAACGGGCTTGGTCTCGGCGTGCGATCGAACCGGCGTGAAGCCCGCTGTTCCCGCCAGCGCACCTTCGAGGGTCGACGCCAGTGCCCGTCGCGCCTCGTTCACGCGATCCAGACGTTCGAGCATCACGAGGGCCATGGCTGCGAGGGCTGCGGGGTAGCGTTCGACCGCAATCTCGGTGGGGTAGCGCGTCGTGCCCAGCTCCAGCTGCGGGATGCCATTGGGAATCCAGTAGAGCCACGGACGCAGCAGCATCCCATAGACGACCATCTTGACGACGTCCTGGCCGACCGCCGCGCCAGTCCGCTCCGGGAGGCGTGCGGTCTCCGCCGTGAGCGCGGCGGCGACGTCTGCAGCCGCGGTCACGATCAGGCCCCCGTCGATCGTCGTGATGTTCTTGCCTTTGTCGAGCGAGTAGAGGCCCGCATCGCCCCACGATCCGCTGGGACGTCCGGCGGTCGATGCACCCAGCGCCTGCGCCGCATCGTCGACGAGCCGCACGCCGTGCGCGCGCGCCAGGGCCGAGAGGTAGGGCAGATCGCTCGGCAGACCGAACAAGCTGGTTGGCACGATCGCCAGCACATCGTCGAAGGGCGTGCGGTCGAGCGCCGCGCGATCGAAATCGAGCGTGGCGGGATCGATGTCGACCGCGAGCGGGGAAAGGCCCGCTATCACGACGGAGGCAGGAACCGTGTAGCAGGTGTAGCTGGGAATCACGACCCGGCGGCGGTGCGGGGGAGAGAGCCGCGCGAGCGCTCGCAAGATCAGCACCAGCCCGGCACGCCCCGTCGAGACGGGGAAGCAGCTGCGCACGCTCTGGCGCACGCATATCGCGCGCGAGAGCTCATCGACCGCCGTCGTCCGCCTGGCGAGGCCCACGGCCCACGCGCCGAACGTGCGGGCGTCCAGCGGTGTCCCCGCTGGGGCGACGTAGCGCAGTGGGCTCACGGGATACCCCGAGCGATGAGCGGACCCAGGGCGCGCGTGACGCCGAGCGGGAGCTTGCGCCAGATCGCGATGGCTTGGCGAAAACGCGGGTTCGCGACGTTCAAGCCCGGCAGCGGCCGGTCCCCGTTTCCGCAGTAATACCAGTGCAGCGGGAGGGGATATGCGTTCCATTTCTTCTTGAAGGTCTCGGCCCCGGAGTCAGCCGTGGACCGGCCCAGATGGAACTTCCGGAGGCCAGCGGCGCTGGCGCGCTGCAGGATTTCCCAATAGAGCACGTAGCCCACGCCCTGGCGGCGGAACGGCTCGCGCACCCCGAGCCAGAGGCCCTCTCCGGTCTGCCGGAACACCCCATGCATCTCGGCGGCCGCCACTTCACCGCCGAGATAAACGGCGGTGATGAACAGGCGGTCGCCGAAGACGTCGAACAGGGTTTCGAAGTAGCGCTTGGAGTAAAAGGGTGTCCCGAGGTCGCGCCAGGTCTCCGACAACACGCGATAGAAGTCGTCGAGCAGCTCGCGTCCGCCCCGGCGTGTTTCGAAGCCCGACTTGATCGCCTTCCGGACCTGCTGGCGATGGCTCGACTGGAATGCCTTCCACATGTCGTCGGCATCGGCGGGCACGTCGACGGTGAGGCTGACCTTGTGCGAGGTGGAAGGGTAGGAGCCGGCCAACGGCCGCATGCTTCGGACTTCGAGGTACTTCAGGCCCTCGCGCACCGCCAGCTTCTCTCCTTCTTCGAGCAGCGCGACCTCGACCTCGGAACTTTCAGTCGCCGGTCCGCCATAATTGACGAAGGGCATCGAGCACCCGAGACGACCGAACAGGAGCGACCGGACCTCGACCACGGGGAAGACGCCTGTCAGGCGGTCGCCCTCCATCGCGGTGAGCATCCGAGTGCGATGCCCGAACACCCTTCGGTTGACGTCTGCCCATCCCCACAAGTGATAGAGCGACCCGAGAGGGCAGGCCGAGACGTAATCGTCCCACGCCGCACGCACGCGTTCGTCACACTCGACGATGGTCATGACAGTGTGGGGCGCTGCGCCGCGTCGGACGCCGGCGAGAGGCTCGCGCTCGCGCGCGAGCCAGTGTCGACACCCTGCGCCACCGGCAGCACCGTGGCGGCCACGGTGTCCCACCGGAAATCCCGTAACAGCCGGCGGAGTCGCCGTTCCGTGTCCGACAGGTGTGTGTAATGCCGGATGCGACTCGTGAGCGGAGCGGACATGCGCGGTTGATCGGCGTCGAGCTCCCAGGGATGGAGGTAGAACATGGCTGGCTGCCGCTCGGTCCGATTGAAGCGCTCGATGGCCCGGCGCGTGACGTCGTACGGCAGCAGGCGGAAGTAGCCGCCCCCGATGGGCACCGTGAGGAAGGCCCACCGTCCGGCGGCTCCGGGCAGCTCGAGGATCGTGCCGCCCGGGCGTCTGATGAGGTGAGGCGCCCGCGGCGCGGCCGGGATCCCGTACACGTCGTGGCGGATTGGGAAGATGCTCGCGTCGTACGCGTACCCCTCGGCGATCAGCTCATCGAGCGCCCAGAGCGATTCGCTCACGATGGAGTAGGTCGGCGCGCGGAAGCCGCGAACCTGGACGCCCGACGCGGACTCGATCGCATCCCGCGCCTGCCGCAAGTCGTCGCGGAACTCCGCCGGGGTGAGCCTGTAGACCAGCCGATGCCAGTAACTGTGTGAGGCGAGCTCGTGCCCGGCGGCCGCAATCCGAGCGACCAGCGTGGGATGTCGATGCGCCACCCAGCCGAGCACGAAGAACGTCGCCTTCACGTCGTGCTCGGCGAACAAATCGATCAGGCGATCCGTGTTGGCCACGACACGGCTCTCGAAGCTCGCCCACTGATCGGACGTGATTCGCCCCGCGAACGCATTGACGTGGAAGTAGTCTTCGACGTCGACCGACAGCATGTGGAAAGGCTCCGCGCCCGCGGCCGGATTGACGGGGAGCGGGGCGAACGTCGTACACGGGATCGCTAGGAGCCACGCCGGACCACGACCGTCTTGATTGTCTCGAGCACGATGAAAAAGTCGAAGGCGACCGACAGATTCTTGATGTAGTAGAGATCGTACTGCAGCTTCTGCATCGCATCCTCGATGGAGCTGCCGTAGCTGTGTCGCACCTGCGCCCAGCCGGTCAGACCCGGGCCGGATCGCGTGCCGCTGGCCGTAGAACGGGATGCGTTCGGTGAGCATGGCGACGAACTCGGGGCGCTCCGGGCGCGGACCGACGAAGCTCATCTCGCCTCGCAGCACGTTCCAGAGCTGCGGCAGCTCGTCGAGCCGCGTCCGCCGCAGCACGCGGCCGACCGGCGTCACCCGCGGGTCGTTCTGCTGCGACCAGACGGCGCCGGTTCCGGCTTCGGCATCCTGCCGCATCGAGCGGAACTTCGTGCACCATGAACAAGCGGCCCTGTTGGCCGACGCGCGCCTGGCGATAGAGCGCTGGACCCGGGCGACGTGTAGCGGACGGCCAGGGCCGACGAGGCCCATGATCGGCCCGACGAGGACGAGGCCGACGCGCCGCGAGGATCACGTCGAGCGCGCGCTTGGCGCCGAGAGCGTCCGCGTCTTCGGAAGCCCTCGGAGAAGACCAGCCAGCTCGGGCGCAGGTTCTCGACGGCGATCTTGCCCGTGTACCGCTCGTAGACCGAGGCCAGGTGATCGAACCTCACGCCGTCGTTGAGCTTCATCTCGCAGCAAGTCGTCCATCGAGAACTTGCCGCGCGCGTCGGCGAGGCTCACGACGACGCGATCGACACGATGCGTCCTTGACGATGCGCCGGGATGTCGCGCGATGGTGCCGATCACGCCGGGATTCAGGATCGGACATCCCGACCTTGCGCTTCGTCGGCGTCGATGAACCCCACGAGCTCGACGCCGAGGCTGTGCCGCCGATCGAACAGCTCGCGGGCGAGCTCGATGGCCGCGCTGCTCGTGCCGACGATCAGCAGGCGCTCGCGCCGGGCCGACGCCGGCGCGACAGCCACTCGAAGACAGCAGCCGCCAGGCCACGAGGAGCAGCAGCGATGAGCGAGGCGGCGACCAGCAAGATGCCGCGGCCGATGATGAGCGCCGGCATCCAGTAGTAGAGCACCGCCAGGAGCAGCGAGGCCGCACCGAACGCCTGCAGCAGCGCCGACGATCAGCGATCGCGCCGGTCGTGAGCGGTCGCGCAGATCGTAGAGGTCGCAGTAGTGCAGCGCGATCTGCAGGACGAGCGCGATGAGGCTGGCCCGCCACAGCATGCGGCCAGCCGATGAGCCCAGGCTGGTCGACGCCGAGCCGGAGGCCGCAGGCCACCAGCACGCCCGCGACGATCAGCAAGTGGTCGATGACGACGAGCGCGACAGCCGCCAGGTCAGGCCGCTGATGAGAGCCCGCATGTGCCACGTGGCGATCGCGCTAGCTCGGGCGCCGGCCCGGCGTGTAGTAGTCCGCCCCGTAGGCCGTGATCGCGCCGGCTCGCGTCGGCGCCGTTGAGGACCACGCCGAGGATGCGCTCGCGCCCGAAGGCCTCGACGGCCTTCGACACCGCCGCGTGCGGCGTCTGCCCCGCGCGGATCACCAGGAGCGCGCCGTCGACCATCGCGCCGAGCGATGCTGGCGTCGGCGAGCAGGCCGACCGGGGCCGTGTCGATGATCACCCAGTCGAAGCGCGCGGCCGCCTCGCGCAGGATGTGGCGCATCCGCGCCGAGGTCAGGCCGCTCATCGGATCGGGATCGGGCCGTCCCGGCCGGCAGCAGCGTCAGCGTCGCGCGTGATCTGAGGGCCGACAGCTTCGCGTCGCTCGCCTGCTTCAGGCCCTCGTTGAGGCCGGCGACGTTCGGCACGCGGAAGATCTGTGCAGCGACGGCCGCCGGAGGTCGGCGTCGATGAGCAGCACCTCGCGCCGGTACGACTCGCTCAGCGTGAGCGCCAGGTTGGCGGACGTCAGCGACTTGCCGTCGCCGGGCTCGGCGCTGGTCACCATGATCACCTTGGTGCCCGACACGAGCTGCGCGTGATGCAGCGTCGCCGCCAGGCGGCGGAACTGCTCCGCGCAGCAGCGGCGGGGCGCCTTGCCGACCACGAGGCGCTCCTCGATCGCCGGGTCGAAGCCGCGAGAAGACGGCCATGCGCGGCCGGCCGGCGTCGGGCACGCCGCGGTGCGACCGAGGCGGCGCCGGGCCGATCGGTCGCCGTGGAGTCGCCGCACGTCGATCGGCCGGGCGCGGCCCTGCTCCTCCGTGAACGACCAGGGCGACGCGAAGTCGACGTCGTCCTCGCTGCCGGCTGCACGATGGTCGGCACGTCCGATCCTGCTTGGCCGCGGTCAGGCCGGAAGGGCTTCGTCAATGCGTCCCATGGCTGCCTCTCCAGTCGGCTCACGGCCTGATTACAGCACGTAGCGCCACAGCTGCAGAGCGCATGCCGAGACCGGCACAGCGCGGCGATCCACTGCCGACGGCCGACGGCGGCGCCAGCAGCCGGCGCCGGCGCGCTGTCGCGCAGGTCGGCCGTCGTGTGCAGGCGGCACGACGGCGAGGACCGGCAGCGACAGCGCCGCGACCACGTCGGTCTCGTTGCGGAAGGTCGTGTCGACGAACTCCAGGAGCGCCGGCGAGCGGCAGGCCCGAGCAGCAAGCCGAAGCAGGACGCCGCCGCGATTGATCGAACAGCCGCTGCGGGCTTTCGGCCGGGTCGGGAGCACTCGCCGGATCGAGGACGTGGAACTGCTCGCCAATCTGGAATGTTCGAGATTGGCGGCCACTTTCGAGCTCTCGCTCTTGGTGCAGCAGGCCTTGTAGTTCTCCTGCAGCGTGTCGTAGTCGCGGCTGAGCGAGATGAATTCGGACTCGAGGCCGGGCACCGACTCGATGCGGCCCTGATAGTCGCCGACCTGCTCGCGCAGACGCTGCTCCTCGCGCTTCCTTGAAGGCGATGTGCGGCTCAGGCCGTCGAGCTCCGCGCGCAGGCTGCTGACCCGCTCGCGGCGCTGGCACTTCCTCCGGCGACGCTGGCGGGGCGCCGGCGCCGCCCTCCGGCGCGCGCGGTGCCGGCCGCCACATTCTGCTCGAGCTCGGCGATGCGGCGCTTGGTTGTTGCGGATGTCCGGATGCTCGGCGCGTCAGCCGCTGCTCGAGCTGCGCCAGCTGCTGGCGGGCGGTCTCGAGCTGCTGGCGCGGGGTCGCCGGCGGCAAGTGCCGCCTCGCTCTGGCCGCTGGGCGCCGGCGGCGGCGGCGCGTCGGCGAGACGCCGCAGGTCGGCTCTGCGCGTCGTTGTAGAGGCGCTCGGTCAATCATCTTTCGGCCGCTGATCGGCTTCGAGCGAGGACGACCAGAGCTCTGGAGCTGCAGTCTGCGTGCTCTGGATGGCCTGCATGTTCGACTGCACTTGCGACGGCAGGCGGCCGGAGTGCTGCTGCTGAACTCCTCGAGCTTCTTCTCCTGCTCCTCGAGCCGGCTTCGCGCGTCGACCAGCTGCGACTCGAGGAACTCGTTGGTCGATTCGGCCTGCTGACCGCGCATGCGGGAGTTCTCGGCGATGAACCAGCCGGCGAGGCGCTCGGTGACGCGCTGCGCCGTCTCGGCGTCGTCGTAGGTGAACGCAGGCGGAACGAGTCGGGCTCGCCCCAGCCGCGCGGCGGTCCGGACCGGCGGGGCGATTTGCACCCCGATGGCCGCTGCAGCCGGCCGAGGAGGTCGTCGATCGGCATCCGTCTGACGTTCTTCGGGATAGAGATTCAGCTCGACGATCGAGCTCGTCGAGCCGGGTGCGGCTCATGATCTGCTGCGTGATCGATCTTCAGCCGTTCGTCGATCGTCCGTCGTCACCGTGGGCGAACGTATTCTCCGGCACGCGCTGCGGGACGATCTGGATCAGCGTCTCCGAGACGTAGCGGTTGGGCAGGACGCGCGACACGAGCAGCGCCAGGAAGGCGCCGACGAAGGCGGGACGATCAGATACCAGCGCCGGCGCAGGAGAATCGGCAGGATGTCGCCGAGAGAGAACTGTTTGCCAGGTAGCATGACGAGACCTCTTGTCAGGGCTGGACGGTGCGAGACGACCCCGGTACGCGGGCCGACGTACCGGCCCATAAGCGACAACCAGACGGTGACCCCGACGCGCACGGAGTTCCGGCGCGACTGGGGCGTGAACCCCGCGGGCAGGTCGCTGACGTCGTCGAAGTCGTAGTCGAACAGCGTGTACGTCGCGGTGAGCGCGACCATGCGAGTGATGGCGAATTGTGCTGCACGCCGGCCGAGTGCTGCGGTACGCGCGTGCTGCCTGTGCTCTGCCGCACCGCTCCTGTCCGGCCTGCATTCATCAGGACCTCGAGCCTGTCGCCGATGAGCCCACGGGCACCGAGGTACACCGCGTCGGTAAGGAACGTTTCCGGGTCAATTCCGGGTCACGGTGACGGCCCGGCGGTAGTCGCCCGAGAGGTTCCAGCTGGCTCAAGTCGAAGGCGAAGCGCCCAGTCCCGATGGCGTCCAGTAGTCGACGGGTCGTGCCGGAGCCGACGCCCAGGGTCGAGCGGACGTAGTGCGCCCCGGCGCCGCCCGAGAAACGGAAGGTGCGCGTGCGGGACACTCGGCGCTCCCACGTCACGCCGGCGTCCATCATGTGATCGGTGACCGGCCTGACGCCGTCGAGGTCGGTGGGACGTGCGTAATAGAGCGTATACCCCCGACAAGGCCCCAGGTGCGATTCAGATTGCGGATCGTTGAGACGGTCGCCCGATGCGCGGTCATGTCGCTACCGACGTTGGCTTCTGGAAGGGCGACGTCCTGGTATTGGCGGGCTTCGAACTCGTAGCGAGATAAGTCGATGTGCGCTGTCCGGCCTCGAAGTCATACGCGAGCCGCGTGTTCTGGCCCAGGACGAGAGCTCGAACACACCAGTGGCCGGTCGTTCTGCGGGAGGTTGTCGACATCGACGACTGGCTCGATCACGTCGTCGGACCCAGCGAGAACAGCGGATCGTAGGAAATCTGCTGTCCGAACCGGGAACTGTCCCTTCGGCGCACGCGCGTATGGCCCGTCACGTTCAGGCTGCCCCCTGCGTCATCCCGACGCCCGCGCTGCCATAGTCGACCAGGTAGGCGTTGCCGTCGATCACGAAGGACCGTACTGGACGGCCGCGGTGGTACCGCAGCCGGAGCGCTCCCTGCGCTATGGTTCCACTCACGGTGCCCTGGTCGGGAGGGGCGACGAATCCTGGCGCGGCTTCGACGAGATTATCGTCATATATGCCGAACACCGAGCCGGTCAGCGTCAGCTCCTGCGCGTGCGATCGGGATCCTGCGGCGGCCCACCGCCGAAGAGGCCGCGAAACGGACGTTGGCGTGGCTCCACGGGCGGCTGCGCCGCAGCCTGCCCGGCGCCCGCGAGCACGAGCAAAGCGGTCGCGAGCACGCGCCCGAGGAGGCGGGACGTTGCGAGGGAAGGGGCCGAGCTCATGGGACCACCACCATGTCTCCCGGCTTCAGCAGGATGTTCTGCTCCAGATTCTTGCCTTGCGAAACGTCGTTGTAGTTGAAGCGCAGAGCTGTCGGTCTTCCCGACCTCCGTCCGGATGATCATCACCCGCTTGCCGTTGGCGTACTCCGTCAAACCGCCCGCGAGGGAAATCAGGTGCAGCACCGTCATCTGCCCGGAGAGCGGGTACGGGCCCGGACGCGTCACCTCCCGGTGATGAAGACATTCCGGCTGTTGATCTGCCGGACGACGACGGAGACGTTCGGATCGGCGATGAACTTGGCGGCTGCCTTTTGAATCTGTTCGCGGAGCTGGTCCGGTCTGAGTCCGGCCGCCTTGACGTCGCGCAGCAGCGGCAACGTGATGTTCCCATCGGGGCGCACGGTCACGTCTCCCGACATGTCCGCATCGCGCCAGAACACGACGCCCAGCACATCGTCCGGCCCGATCACGTAGTCGCTCGGGAGCGGAAGGCCGGTGGCGGCCCCGATTGGCTGGCCGGGGGGACGCGGCGCGCTGGGGGCGGCGGCTGGGTCGCGCTGAGCGGGTTGCGCGGCGCCGGCTGCCCGAGCGCCGTGCACGGCAGACCCAGCAGTAAACCGAGGACGGCAAGAAGGCACGTGCGAGTCAGAGCGGCCATGTCATCCTTTCCTGTATAGTCGTACGTCCAACTCAACGGAATTTGGTCCTCAGAAGAACAGGAACCGCTTCTTGCGCGGGGGTGCGGGCGCCGCGCGCCGGGTCATCCGCGCTTCCGGGCACGGGCGGGCGATCCGTCAGCGGGACGTCGCCGGGCAGCATGGCCACCGGCGAGCCGGACGGCGGGGGTTCGCCGGGCCGCTGCGGGCCGGGCGCGATTGCCAGGTGACCCAGGCCATCCCCGGCCCGTGCGCTGGCAGTCGGCCGCGTCCCGTTGAAATCGAAGTCGCCGGCCACTTCGTGGACGATGCGGGCATCGACTGGCTGCGTCTGCGAGGCGAAGCCGCCCATCAGCGCGTTGTCGCTGAGGACGTTGATGATGCGCGGGAGCCCGGTCGAGAGCTCGTGCACGGCGACGACCGCGTCCTTCGTGAAGATCTCGCTGACGTTGCCGCCGGCGATGCGCAGGCGGCCGGCGATGTACGACGCGGTTTCGCGCAGATCCAGCGACGTCAGCTGCGCTCGGAGCGTGATCCGCTGCTTGAGCTGTCGCAAAGATTGCTCGTTGAGCCGATCGGCGAGCTCGGGCTGACCGACGAGCACCAGGTTCAGCAGCTTGACCGTGGAGGTCTCGATGTTCGCGAGCAGCCTTACCTCTTCCAGCAGCTCGTATGGAAGGCTCTGAGCCTCGTCGATGATGAGCGTGGTGATTCCCCCGGCCTGATGCCGTTCCTGGACGTCGCGCTGGAACTCCATCAGGAAGCGGGCCTTCGACTGCGCGCAGTCTTCGCTCAGGCGGAACCCCCGGGCGATGAACTCGTAGAACTCGGACCGCGTCAGCGTCGGGTTCGTGAGCAGGACGTGGCGGTTCTCGGGGCGGCGCTCTTCGCTGAGCGCGGCGCGCAGCACGGTCGTCTTGCCCGTCCCCGCATCCCCGAGCAGCATCGTCAGGCCGCGCGGGGCCGAGAGGCCGTAGCGCAGCGTGCTCAACGCCTCGCGATGCCGCGGCGTGAGGAAGAGGAAGCGCGGGTTCGTCGTCAGATCGAACGGTCGCTCGCGCAGCCCGAAGAAGGACTCGTACATGACCAGAAGCCTCGCTTACTGACGGAATTCCTTGAACGGGAGCTGGCAGTCGTGCTTCCTCAGGAAGTTCAGGAATTTCTTGTAGTCGCTCGACTCGATGTTGAACAGCTTGCAGCACGATCTTGTAGTTGCCCTTGGCTTCCTCGAGCCCCTTCCGGATCACGTCGCGGACGTTCTGGCGGGTGATTTCGCGCGCCATGTACAGCGGATAGACCGCGGTCCAGAACGACTCCCGCTCTTCGCGCAGCTTCTTGTACAGGTCGTCGGCGACGTCCGGCGACGCTCGCGCTTGGGCTTCATCGCGAGACCGCGCTGGAGCCGGATCTCGGCGGGGAGGTCCTCGACGCGCGCCATCTCGTGGCGGCCGGTGACAATCAGGCGCTCGATGACGTTCTCGAGCTCGCGCACGTTGCCCGGCCAGGGGTAGTCGCAGAGCGCCTGGAACGCATCGGGTTCAACGCCCTTGACCAGATAGCCATTGTTCCGCGTGAAGCGGCCCATGAAATGGCGAATGAGCTCGGGATGTCGTCCTTCCGCTCGCGCAGCGGCGGGACCCAGAAGTGGATGACGTTGAGGCGGTAGTAGAGGTCCTCGCGGAACTGGCCCTGCGCGATCAGGTCCTGCAGGTTCCGGTTGGTGGCGGCGACGACGCGCACGTCCACCGGCGGCCGCCCCGCTCCGATCCGACTTTCTGCAGCTCGCCGGTCTCGAGGAAGCGGAGCAGCATACCCTGCATCCGCAGGGTCATCTCGCCGACTTCGTCCAGGAACATCGTGCCGCCGTCAGCCGGCTCGAGCTTTCCGGGCTTGTCGCGGTAGGCGCCGGTGAAGCTGCCCTTCACGTGGCCGAAGAGCTCGGACTCGAGGAGGGTCTCGGGGAGGCCCGCACAGTTCACCGCGACGAACGGCTTCTCGGCGCGCGGACTGTAGACGTGGATGGCCTGCGCGACGAGCTCTTTCCCCGACGCCACTCTCGCCGGTGATGAGGACCTGGCGTCGGACCGCGCGATGCGTTCGATCTCCTGTCGGAACTCGAGCATCACGTGACTCTTGCCAATCAATTGGGCTTGCTCGGTTCTCATCGACGCTGATCCTTCGTCAGACCGGGAGTCCAGTCAAGTTCCGAGAGTCGATGCAACTTCGCCGCCAAACGACGCCAATGTCGAGCTGTTAGCGTAAGCCATGTCGCGTCGGCAGCTTCCAGTTTTTCATAGCCTTTCGAAATCCTTCGATCGTGCCACAAAATTCCTCGAGCTGGGAAAAACAAAGGAGCGCATCCGATTTCATACGCGCGCTAGTCGCGGACCTGATTGGCCGACAGCTCGCAAGATCGCGTCTAACCTTCGCGCGCCTGTCGCGAGGTTCCTGAGCTGCAGCTCTGCTGTTTGAGGTATCATTCCTGAAGTGTCTCCGTCCGTCCGCAGTGACGTCCCCCTGGCGGGCGCACGCGGACCCAGCCTCGCGCGTGGCCGTTGGCCAACGGTCAGCAGGAACGTTGTCTTTCTCGGACTGACGAGCCTTTTCACCGACATCTCATCCGAGATGCTGACCGCGGTGCTGCCGCTGTACTTCATGCTGGAGCTCCGCATGACGCCCTTGCAGTTGGCTGATCGACGGGCTCTATCAGGGGACCAGCGCGATTGTCCGCGTCGCCAGCGGCTGGATGGCCGACGCCGGCACACGCTACAAGGCCGTCGCGACGACCGGATACGCCCTGTCGGCGGTGTGCAAGGTCGGCCTGCTGGCAGTTGGCGGCGCGTGGATGCCGATCGCCGGGCTGATGATGCTCGATCGACTCGGCAAGGGTATCCGGACGGCCCCCCGGGATGCGCTCATCACATTGAGCAGCGACTGGAAGCGCCTGGGCGAGGCATTCGGCATGCACCGGGCGTTGGACGCGATTGGGGCGATGATGGGACCGTTGCTGGCGTTCGCGGTGCTCGCGGCTGCGCCCGGAGCCTACGACGCTGTGTTCGTCATCGGCTTCGCCGTCGCCATCATCGGCCTGGCCATCATCTGGCTGTTCGTGAACAACCAGCGGCGCGCTGACGTGTCGGCCGCCCCCGCCGCGAGGCCAGGCTTGGCGAATGTCTTCGAGCACTTGCGATTTCGGGCCGTGGTCGTGGCCGGAGGCCTGCTCGCCGTGCTCGCAGCCAGCGACGCGCTCATCTACCTCCTGCTGCAGCGCAGGAGCGCCATGCCGCCGACGCTGTTGCCCCTGTTGTTCGTCGGCACGGCGGCGGCCTCTTGTTGCTGGCGCTTCCATTTGGTCAGCTCGCTGACCAGCTCGGGCGCCATCGGCTGTTTCTGGCCGGCCACGCGTTCGTCGGAGCAATCTATGTTCTGTTGCTGTCCTCAACTACTGTCCTGCCGTCTTGGTCTGTGTCGCTGTCCTCGGCGCCTACTATGCGGCGACCGACGGCGTTCTGCCCGCTCTCGCCAGCACCGTATACCTAGATCACAGTGACAACCGGTCTCGCGATGGTGAGCACCGTCGTCGCACTGGCGCGTCTGGTCGCGGCCTCGCTGTTTGGCGCGCTCTGGACCTCGTGGGACTCGGGTGGCGCTCTCGTCGCGTTTGCCATGGGTCTGACAGTGTCCATGGCGCTGTCATGTGGCTTCTGGGGGTTGCGCGACCATGGCCCGCGGGCGAGGAGGCGGCATGACAGGTGCGCGCCGAACAGCGCTCTTCGTCGCGATTGTGTCTAGCGCCATGGCGCTGGCAGGCGGCTACTTCCTTCGGGCCCTGCAAAGGCCAGCCATCGCGCAGGCACCGGGCCTCTCGGCGGCTTCGATTGCCGTCAGTCTGCCCCCGCCCGGCGCAACGTTCTTCTTGTTTCACTGGACCAGGCAAGGAGCCTCCTACGGCG